>NZ_CP026106.1:653960-1307921 GCF_002902965.1 Paraburkholderia hospita
TGAAGCGGACAGCGTGCCGCTCACGTATGCGCGCAACTTCTATCCGGCCGCGCGCTTCACTGATCTGCCTGATGTGCTCGAACGCGTCGGTGGCATCACGAAGGCGATGGCCGAGTACGGCGTGACGGATTATCTGCGCAAGTGGAGCCGTATCGGCAGCGTGCTGCCCGAGCCGGAAGTCGCGCGGCGTCTTGGCATCAACCGGCAACAACCGGTGTTGTGGGTCGAGAACGTCGATGTCGATACGGAAGGCACGCCGATCAAATACGGCTTCACGCACTTCGCCGCCGACCGCGTGCAACTGATGGTGGAGCACGACGTATGAGCGCGCCCATTCAGCATGCGTGGAGCGCGCAGGCGCGCTTCGCAATTTACTACGCGCCTGCGCGTGCGTCGGGCTGGTGGGATGCCGGCTCGATATGGCTCGCGCGCGATGCCGAAAGCGATGCGTCACTCGATCCGCATGACGCACCTGCGCTGTCGCAACCGCTAGCGCAACTGACGGCATCGCCGCGCCGTTATGGCTGGCACGGCACGCTGGTCGCGCCGTTTCATCTCGCGGAGCATGTGAGCGTCGCGGATCTGCTCGAAGTATCGGAAAGCTGGGCGCAAACACAGACGCCGTTTGCATTGGCCGTCGAAGCGGCGACGCTGGGCGACTTCGTTGCGCTGCGTCCGGCGACGCCATCCGGCGACGAACAGATGCGCGCGCTCGCCGCCGATGCCTTGCGCACCTTCACGCCGCTGCGGGTCGTGCCATCCAAAGCAGATATTGCAAGACGCATGGAAGCGCCGCTTACGGAACGCCAACGCGAATTGCTCGTCGAATGGGGATATCCGTATGTGCTCGACGAATTCCGCTTTCATATGACGGTGTCCAATTCGCTCGACAACGCCGCCGATCGCGCCGCGATAGTCGATTGGTGGCATCGCGAGGCGCAGCGTCTCGGGCCGTTGACCATCGACGGCGCAGCGATCTTCGTCGAGCCTGCGCCGGGCGAGCCGTTTATGTTGTGGCAACGGCTTGCGTTCACGGCGAAAGAAGGACAGGAGAACGCATGAAAGGCCGCTTGATCTATGTGGTCGGCCCGTCGGGCGCGGGCAAGGATTCGCTGCTGCATTTCGCGCGCGAGCATGTCGCGGGCACGTCCGTCGTGTTCGCGCATCGCTACATCACGCGCGAGACAGGGCATAACGAAAATCACATTTCGTTGACCCGCGAAGAGTTCGAGGCGCGCTCGGCGCGAGGCCTCTTTGCGCTCGAATGGTCGAGTCACGAATTGCACTACGGCATCGGCATCGAGATCGATGCGTGGCTTGCGCGGGGCTGCACGGTTGTCGTCAATGGCTCGCGCGCGTATCTGTCGCGCGCGTTGAAGCGCTATCAGCATCTCGAAGTCGTGCATATCCATGCTGCGCCGCATATCCTCGCGGCGCGTCTGTCGGCGCGCGGACGCGAAACGCACGAGCAGGTCGCGGCGCGCCTCGCACGTCAGGCGCCGTTTGCGCTGCCCGACGGCGCGCATCTGACGCATATCGACAATTCCGGCTCGCTCGAAGAAGCAGGTCTGGCATTCGTCAACGTGCTGAAGGGCTTTGCGCGTACGCAAGATCAGAAGCATGCCGCCGAGTCGGCTTCCAGTGAAAGCGTCAAGTAAGCTGAAAGCGTCGTCGTCTTACGGGAAGAGCCACGCATTGCTATAGTCTGCGGTTTAACGCTGCGCACGAGACGCAGCGGGCAAACCCCGGAGTACACCCGATGACCGACGCCACCCGCCTCACCGAAATCACCGACCTCGAACCCGCCGCCGCCGCGCTGCGCGACATTCGCCATCACATTCACCACCATCCGGAACTCGCGTACGAAGAGGTCGCGACGGCGGCGCTCGTCGCGGAAAAGCTGGAAGCGTGGGGCTGGCAGGTGACGCGCGAGGTCGGCAAGACGGGCGTGGTTGGTACGTTGAAGGTCGGCGACGGTACGCGCAGCATCGGCCTGCGCGCGGATATGGACGCGCTGCCCATCACCGAGCAGACGGGGCTGCCGTACGCGAGCGGCACGCACGGCAAGATGCACGCATGCGGCCACGACGGCCACACGACGATGCTGCTCGGCGCCGCGCAGCATCTCGCGAAGACGCGCCGTTTTTCGGGCACCGTGCATCTGTATTTTCAGCCGGCCGAGGAAAGCGGCATCGACAGCGGCGCGAAGAAGATGATCGAAGATGGCCTGTTCGAGCGTTTTCCGTGCGACGCAGTGTTCGGCGTGCACAACCATCCGGGCGCGGAGCCGGGCAAGTTTCTGTTCCGCAAGGGCGCGTTCATGGCGGCGGGCGACAAGGCGACGATCACGATCGAAGGCGTCGGTGGCCACGCGGCGCGCCCGCATCTGACCGTCGATCCCATCGTGATCGCGTCGAGCATCGTGATGGCGCTGCAGACCATCGTCGCGCGCAACGTGAACCCTTCGCAGCCCGCCGTGGTGACCGTTGGCACGATGCATTCGGGCGTGGCGAACAACGTAATTCCGTCGAGCGCGAAGCTGGAATTGAGCGTGCGCTCGTTCAGCCCGGAAGTGCGCGCGCTGTTGAAAGAGCGCATTGCGGAACTCGCGGAAAGCCAGGCTGCGAGTTATGGCGGCAAGGCGCACGTCGAGTATGTCGAGGGCTATCCCGTCGTCGTGAACACGGACGCGGAAACGGAGTTCGCGATCGAGGTGGCGCGCGAACTGGTCGGCGCGGAGAACGTCGAGCCGAACGCGGACATCCTGATGGGCAGCGAGGACTTCGCGTTCATGCTCGAACAGCGGCCGGGTTCGTTCCTGCGCCTGGGCAACGGCGTCGGCGAAGACGGCTGCATGGTGCACAACCCGCACTACGATTTCAACGACCGCAATCTGCCTGTTGGCGCGGCGTACTGGGCGCGTCTCGTGGAGCGTTATCTGGGTCGTTGATCGAGTGCGTTGAACGCAGGAGCGTTGCGCGCGAGCGTCAAGCGACGTCAGCCGCGCAACGCGACCATGTCCGACACCGACTGCGCGGCTTTCTGCAGCGGCTCTAGAAACGCCTTCACCATCTGCTTCGCGGAATTGCGCTGCGCGTTTCCGCTGATGTTCATCGCGGCGATGATCTGCCCGCGCCGGTTGCGGATCGGCGCGGACAGCGAGATCAGCCCGCCCTCCAGTTCCTGATCGACGATGGACCAGCCCTGGCTGCGCACCTGCGCGATCACTTTCTTTAGCTCGTCCTTGTCGGTGATCGTGCGCGGCGTGTGCGCGACGATGGGCGACGCGTCGAGGGTCGCGTCGAGCGTCGCCGGGTCGAGCGCCGAGAGCAGCACCCGGCCCATCGACGTGCAATACGCCGGCAAGCGGCTGCCGATCGACAGATTGATCGTCATGATCTTGTGGGTCGGCACGCGCAGCACGTAGACGATCTCCGTGCGGTCGAGCACGGCCGCCGAGCAGCTTTCGTGAACTTCCGCCGACAGTTCTTCCATGAACGGCTCAGCGAGATTCCAGAACGGCATCGAGGTCAGATAGGCGAAGCCGAGGTCGAGAATCTTCGGCGTCAGGCGAAACAGGCGGCCTTCCGCTTCGACATAGCCGAGCGTCTGCAGCGTCAACAGAATGCGGCGTGCGCCCGCGCGCGTGAGACCCGTCGCCGACGCGACATCCGTCAGCGTCTGCTCGGGCCGGTCGGCGTTGAACGCGCGAATCACCGCGAGGCCGCGCGCGAACGACTGCACGTACGAGTCGCCCGGTTTGTCCGGGGCGTCCGTCTCGTTGGCGGGAACGGCTTGTGACGCGGCGGGTACTTTGCTCATGGGACTATGTGAAATCGGTGCAAAACGTCCGGACGTCGGGACGGGCGTTCGTTAGTCTGCGGAAAGCCGTGACGATAGCGCAAGCGCCAGGATTCGCCAACTTTGCGGCGGCCGTGCCGCTGGGCGCGTGTGTAGGCGTGTTGGCCGTGCGAAAGCCAGGCGGAGCACGCATTCCTGCCGTTTCCGCCGCACCTTATTGCCGTTTTCGACGACCCACCCACCCGCCGGCGCGCTTGACAGTCTTTCCGCGCCCCGCCTATTATCGAACCTGAAATGTTCGATAGATGATCGTTTGTTCGAGTATAGAACAAATCTTGCTTTATCGGCACGTTTTTCTGGCGCTACCCAATGCGCCGACGCTGGCGCCTTCAACGATACGCCGGCCCCGCCATTACTGGAGACATCTCATGACGGAAGCTTTCCTGTGCGACGCGATTCGCACGCCGATTGGCCGCTACGCGGGTTCGCTGTCGTCGGTGCGCGCCGACGATCTGGGCGCCGTGCCGCTCAAGGCGCTGATGGAGCGCAACAAGGACGTCGACTGGAGCGCGGTCGCGGATGTGATCTACGGCTGCGCGAACCAGGCCGGCGAAGATAACCGCAACGTCGCGCGCATGTCGCTGCTGCTGGCGGGTCTGCCGAAAGACGTGCCGGGCTCGACGGTCAACCGGCTGTGCGGCTCGGGCATGGATGCCGTCGGCATCGCGGCGCGCGCGATCAAATCCGGCGAGGCTGGGTTGATGATCGCGGGCGGCGTCGAAAGCATGAGCCGCGCGCCGTTCGTGATGGGCAAGGCGACGAGCGCGTTCTCGCGCCAGGCTGACATCTACGACACGACGATCGGTTGGCGCTTCGTCAACCCGCTGATGAAGCAGCTGTACGGCGTCGATTCGATGCCGGAGACGGGCGAAAACGTCGCGACCGACTATAACGTCAGCCGCGCCGACCAGGACGCGTTCGCGGTGCGCAGCCAGCTGAAGGCGGCGCGTGCGCAGCAGGACGGCACGCTCGCGCAGGAAATCGTCTCCGTGACGATCCCGCAGAAGAAGGGCGATGCAATCGTCGTGTCGAAGGACGAGCATCCGCGCGAGACGAGCCTCGAAGCGCTCGCGAAGCTGAAGGGCGTCGTGCGCCCGGACGGCACGGTGACGGCGGGCAACGCGTCGGGCGTCAACGATGGCGCGGCGGCCTTGCTGCTCGCCAACGCGGAGACCGCGAAGCGTTTCGGTCTGACGCCGCGCGCGCGCGTGCTCGGCATCGCGACGGCGGGCGTCGATCCGCGCGTGATGGGTATTGGTCCCGCACCTGCGACGCAAAAGCTGCTCGCGCGCCTGAACATGAACATCAACCAGTTCGACGTGATCGAGTTGAATGAGGCGTTTGCGTCGCAAGGTCTGGCTGTGCTGCGTGCGCTCGGCGTTGCCGATGATGACGCTCGCGTTAATCCGAATGGCGGTGCGATTGCGCTAGGCCATCCTCTGGGCATGAGTGGCGCGCGACTCGTGACGACGGCGATGTATCAGTTGCAACGCACGCAAGGGCGCTTCGCACTGTGCACGATGTGCATTGGTGTGGGGCAGGGGATTGCGATTGCGATTGAACGGGTTTGAGTGAGGTTTGACACAACGCGTGTAGGCATCGCGTGACGCGCCGTTGAAGCGGTTTGTCACGCGACGCGTGAAGGCTCGTACTGTGTGCGGGCCTTTTTTTATGGTTTTTATCAGGGATTGTTTGGGGGCTCGGCTTCGGATGTATCGGCTCGCGCAGATGTTGTGCGTGGTTTGGTCGGGATGATGCGGTGGTTTGCTTGTTGTTGCGGTGGCATCCGCGTTACGGTGTTTGCCTCTGCGTCGGCATCCGCGCTATGCCTTCGTGCTTCACGCGTCGCCCCGCACAGGGGCGACGCTTGAAGCAAGCTAACAAAACGCGGATGCCAGCGTAAGAGCAAAAAGCAAAAACACACCAGCACCGCTTGCGCAGCAAAAAAACCAAACCCATTCACCGCGACCGCGGCGCAAAAATATCCGCGCCCAGCGAAGAACAGCGTTCAAGCAGGCGCGCAAGCCTGCCCTGCAATGCCACGGGATGCGTCGTCAGCGAAAGCCTCGCCGGCACATTGCCGTCCGCACTAATCCACACGCGCTCGCCGCGATGCAACCGGAACGTCTCGCCGATCTGCAACCAGTGGTCGTACGGCGACGCCGCGCGCGTCAACCACACGCGTGTGCCTTGCACGAGAAGCTCTGTGTTCGCGTCGACGCGCCACGACATCGTCGCGCCGGGCTGCACTTCAAAATGGACGACGACTCTCGGCAAACGCTCTTCATGTGAGCGCGGAAAGCAGAGTGATTCGTCATCAGTGAACTGCTGGCAAGCCTTGTCCATCATGCACTCCGTCAATTGAGCCAGAGGCCGGAAGGCTTACCCAAAACAAAAGGCCCCTTCCGTTTCCGGCGGGGCCTTGGGATCGTTTTGCTGACTGCTGCAGATGCTAACGCACGCACGCTCCCATAGGCCCGCCGCGACGGCGTGCCATACGGTTTTTAATGACGTAGGCGTTGGTGATGAAGGTCAGCATGCATTCGAGTTTGTCCTGACGTCGATGTGTTGTCAACCAGTTTTGTCGCACGCGTTGCATCGTCATGGCATTGCCCTCTCGCGGGAAACGAACGTTCGCGTGCTCATGCGCGCGCCTCGGCCAGTTCTTCGGCAAGGCGAGATTCGAGCCGCGCGTCGCGCCGGTCTGCGCGCAACGTGTGCCATTGCGTGACTTCGCGCGGTCGCGCGAGCAGGTCAGCAAGCGCCTCGTGATAGGCGCGACGGTACGGGCGATGAATCTGCTCTGCGCTCGCATCGTCAGGGCTTTCCCACGTCTCATAGAGCATCAGCCGACACGGCGAATCGGGATCGCGATGCAGCACGGCCTCACGAAAATCCGCCTCGCCGCGCATCGCGTCGAGCACACCGTCGAGCAGCGACATGAAGCGTTCGAGCTTGTCGGGCAACACCTGAAAGCGAACTACGTAGGTCACGTGCATTCCGCACACTCCGGATGATCTTGGTCTATAACTACCTTTATACTCGTCAATAACTGACAACCTATGTCATGAATTAAAAGGAGCGCAAAAATTGGCGACGAGCCGACTCGTTTCGATGCTGTTGATGCTCCAGGTGAAAGGCCGTGTGACCGCGCAGGCCCTCGCCGACGAATTCGACGTGTCGATCCGCACCGTGTATCGCGATATCGACCAGTTGAGCGCGGCGGGCGTGCCCGTTTACGCGGATCGCGGGCCGGGCGGCGGCTTCGCATTGCTCGACGGATATCGCGCGAAACTGACGGGCATCACGAGGGTCGAAGCGGAAACGCTGTCGATTGCCGGGCTGACGGGCGCGGCGTCCGATCTCGGTCTGTCGGAGCAGCTGCGAGCCGCGCAGCTAAAGCTCGTCACCGCGCTGCCCGATGCCGCGCCCGATACGTCGCGCATCGGCTCGCGGCTGCATATCGATCCCGTCGGCTGGTATCAGCGGCCCTCGCCGACACCGTGGCTGACGATGCTCGCGGGCGCCGTGTGGGAGCAGAAGCGCATATCGATGCAATACCGCACGTGGAACGCCAGCGGCGAAAACGAGGGCGTGCGCGTGCGCGATCCGCTCGGGCTGGTGCTCAAGGGCGGCGAATGGTATCTGGTCACGCGCGTGCGCACGCAGTTGCGCACCTATCGCGTATCGAGCATCGCGCAGCTCACGGTGCATGACGAAACGTTCGAACGCCCGGAAGATTTCGATCTGCGCGACGAGTGGACAGCGGCCGTTGCTTCATTCGAGACGAGCCTGCTGAAGCACACCGCGCGATTGCGGCTGTCGCCGGAAGGCATGACGCGTCTGCATCGCCTCGGCGCGGCTGCCGTCGAACAGGCGCAGATCGCGCCGCCCTCGGAGCAGGACGGCTGGCAGGAAGTAACCTTGCCCGTCGAGCAGCTCGGCTACGCGGCCGAGCAATTGCTCGGCCTGGCCGGTCATGTCGAAGTGCTCGATCCGCCGGAATTGCGCGAGCGCTTGCGCAAGCTCGGCGAGCAGATAGCGACGCTCAACGCGGGTTGACTACGACCGTTCGAACGCATCAACTCCGATGCGGCCCGACGATCCCCAGTTTCGCAATCCGCCGATACAGCGTCGCGCGCGACATGCCGAGCGCTTCGGCCGCGGCGTTCGGTCGCCATTGATGCCGCGTGAGCGCATCGACAATACGCGCCCGCTCGTCGTCGAGGCCGGCGAGCGCAGGGCGCGGCGCGGCTTCATCCGGCGCGAGCAACGCCGCCACATCGGGCGACACGTGCCGCAACTCGACGCGCGTCGCATCGCACACCGCGCACGCATAGCGCAGCACGTTGCGCAGTTGCCGGATATTGCCCGGCCACGAAAAATGCGCAAGCCGCTCGGCGAGACGCGCATCGAGCGTGAGCACATGTCCCGCGCTTTGCGCTTCTTCATCGAACACGGCACGCACGACATCCAGCACATCGGCGCGCTCGCGCAGCGGCGGCATGTGCAGCGTCGCGCCGCTCAGCCGGTAGAACAGGTCTTCGCGGAACGTGCCTTCGTCGACCATGCGCGCGAGATCGCGGTGCGTTGCGCAGATTACGTCGATATCGACGCGCACAGGCGCATCGCTGCCAAGCGGCAGCACTTCGCCTTCGGCGAGCACACGCAACAGGCGCGTTTGCAGATTGAGCGGCATGTCGCCGATTTCATCGAGGAACAGCGTGCCGCCGTTCGCCTGCGCGATCTTGCCGCGCGCGCCGCGGCTGCGCGCGCCCGTGAACGCGCCGGGCGCATAGCCGAACAACTCGCTTTCGATCAGCGAATCGGGGATCGCGCCGCAGTTCACGGCGACGAACGGCTTGGCGCGTCGCGCGCCCGACGCATGCAGCGCCTGCGCGAACACTTCCTTGCCGACACCTGTTTCGCCGAGAATCAGAATTGGCAGATGCTTGCCCGCGATGCGCAGTGCGACTTCCGCATTGCGCGCGATGCGCGAGTCGCGGCTGTGCAGAAAACGGCTGATCGCATCGAGACTCGTGTCGGCGTGCGCATCGGACGACGCGTTGACGGCGCTCGCCGAAGACACGACGGGCGCGACGCGCGAAGTGCGCTTCAACGGCGCGCGAATCCGCGCGTACAGCACGGCGCCGGTCGCGCGCAGACGCAGCGGCACGATCGTATCGGTGCGTGCTACATCGTGTAGATGGACGGCGGACGTATCGAAGATTTCGTCGACGTGACGCGGCCCGCTCAAGCCTGCGATGCACTCCTGCGCCTTGCGATTCGACGCGGCGATGTTGCCGCATTCGTCGAATGCGATCAGCACTTCCGGTTGCGCCTCGACAAAATTGCGGCTCTGGTGACCGAAGATCACCCAATGCTGCGTGGTCTGATTGAGGAAGTAGCCGTCTTCGATCAGCGCCGCGCTCTGGCGCACCAGTTGAAACACGAGCCGCTGGCTGTCCCGGTTGTCGGGTGATTGCACGGCGGACGCATCGAGCACGCCGATCAGTTCGCCCGTCAGCGAGAAGATCGGCGATGCGCTGCAGGTGAGCGTCGTAAACGCCGCGCGAAAGTGATCGGTCTTGTGCACGGTGATGGCCGCGAGATCTGTCAGCACGTTCGCGACGCCGCACGTGCCTTCCTCGCGTTCCGACCAGCACGAGCCGATGTAAAGACCTGCATGCTTGAAATCGCCGCGCCGGTCCCGGTCGATGCGGTAATCGATCGTGACGCCGTGCGCGTCGGTGAGCATCACGCAGTAGTCGGCCACGCGGATCATGTCGTGCAGACGCGTGAGGCATTGGCCCGACGCGCGCAGAAACGCTTCTTCCTTGCCTTGCACTTCGCGCAGCTCGGACGTGGTCAGCACGCGCGGCCCGATCACCGAGCTGGGATCGAGCTGGTATTGCTCATACGAACGCTGCCACGACGACACGAGACGCGACGAATTGGCGGGCGCGGGCAGGCGTCCTTCGATGGCGCCGCGCACGCGGTCGACGTGCTGCGTTTGAGAGACGTAAGGCATGGTCGGCTCCCGTCTATAACGGACGATACCGGTGGATGAATCGCGCTGGTCCCTGTGGTGATGCCTTCTGCCGGACCTTCTTGTAGCACATCCCGCCCGCGTAATCACACTGCATTGCAACACGCGAGACACCTGAGACGATCGTCTCACCTATGCGTGAGACAGCCGTGAGACGCGCTTCGTTCGATGCCGCAATGCATGCGCGTCGCGTCACCGCGCCGTGAGTGCGGTGAAAGGCGCGATGTGCGCCATGTGCACTGCGTCATGCGACACGAGCCGTGCTTGCGACGGCGCGTTGCCCATGCCGCGCAAAGCTTTCCACACAAGGCTTTCCGCGTTCTTCGCGTGCTCGTCGAGCGATTGGCATGGCTGTTGCAGTAATGCTCGTCACACGAAACGGCTTTGCATGCGACACGCAAACCGCTCTCGACAAACACAACGGAGACAAGCCAGTGGCATCGTCCATCACCGTCGGCGTGATTGCGAACCCCGCGTCGGGTCGCGACATTCGCCGCCTCACGACGCACGCGTCCGTGTTTCCGACAGCCGAAAAGGCCAACATGGTCGTGCGTCTGATCGCGGGACTCGGCGCGCTTGGCGTCGATCGCGTGCTGACGCTGCGCGATCGCACGGGCGTTGCTGCGCTGCTGCTGCGCGCAATCGACATCCACGCGGCGACGGGCACGGCCGAGCGCTGGCCCGAAGTCGAATTCGTCGATCTGCCCATCACCGATAGCGTCACCGATACGCACACCGGCACCGCGCATATGGTGCGCGAAGGTGTCGAACTGATTGCCGTGCTCGGCGGCGACGGCACGCATCGCGCGGTGGCTGCGCATTGCGGTGGCGTGCCGCTGCTGACGCTTTCGACGGGCACCAACAACGCATTTCCCGACATGCGCGAGGCGACCGTTGCGGGCATGGCGGGCGCCCTGGTCGCGTCGGGCGTCGTGCCGCCCGATGTCGCATTGACGCGCAACAAACGGCTCGTCGTGCGTTGCGTCGCGGGGCCGAATCGCGGACGCGAAGAGATCGCGCTCGTCGATGTGTGCGTGAGCCGTCAGCGCTTCGTCGGCGCGCGGGCCGTGTCGGAGCCGTCGGATATCGAGTCGCTGTTTCTCACCTTCGCTGCACCCGATGGCATCGGGCTGTCGTCGATAGGCGGCGCGTGGGCGCCCGTCGAGCGCACGGCGCCGCATGGCTTGCATCTCACGTTCGCGCTGCGCGACGAGCATGGCTTTGCAAATGGCGACGGTGTTCCCGACGGGGTGCCTATCTTCGCGCCCATCGCGCCCGGCCGAATCGATCAGGTGACGATGCGGACCTGCGAGCGCTTCGAACTCGGCGACTGGCTGCCCATCGACGCGCGCCACGGCACGCTCGCATTCGACGGCGAGCGCGAGATCGAAATCGAGCGTGACGACCGCTATGAAATCTCGCTCGACTGGAGTGGCCCGTTGACCGTAGACGTGAGCCGCACGCTTCGCTTCTCAGCGTCGCGTCAGTTGATGCGCGAGATGGCGGGCGCTTCGATGCGAACCCTTATGCACACACAAGCACACGTGAAATAAAGGGAGTTCATTCAATCACGCGGAGCCCATCCGCACCCGTTGCTGTAACGATCGACATCATCAAGGAGACACACCATGTCAAATCAGTTGAGCAGGGAAAAACTGCTGGAAGCGTACCGGCTGATGCGCACCATTCGCGAGTTCGAAGAGCGCCTGCACGTCGAGTTCGCGACGGGCGAGATTCCCGGCTTCGTACATCTGTATGCAGGTGAAGAAGCATCGGCCGTCGGCACGATCCTGCATCTGAACGACCGTGATTACGTAGCGACCACGCACCGTGGCCACGGCCACTGCATCGCGAAGGGCGTCGACGTGCACGGGATGATGGCCGAGATTTACGGCCGGCAGACGGGCGTGTGCAAGGGCAAGGGCGGCTCGATGCACATTGCCGATCTGTCGAAGGGCATGCTCGGCGCGAACGGAATCGTCGGCGCGGGCGGTCCGCTCGTGTGCGGCGCGGCGCTCGCGGCGAAGCTGAAGAAAACGGGCGGCGTGGGCGTGTGCTTCTTCGGCGACGGTGCGTCAAACCAGGGGACGATCTTCGAATCGATGAACCTCGCGAGCGTGTGGCGCTTGCCGGCCATCTTCGTCGCGGAGAACAACGGCTATGCGGAAGCGACGTCGTCGACATGGTCCGTCGCCTCCGACAACATCGCGGACCGCGCGAGCGGCTTCGGCATGCCGGGCGTGATCGTCGATGGCTTCGATTTCTTCGCGGTGCACGAAGCGCTGGGCGAAGCGATCGAACGCGCGCGCGGCGGCGGTGGGCCGACGCTCGTCGAAGTGAAGCTGTCGCGTTACTTCGGCCACTTCGAAGGCGATGCGCAGACGTATCGCGCGCCGGGCGAAGTGCAGAAGCTGCGCGACGAGAAGGATTGCCTGAAGCGTTTCGCAGAGCGCGTGGTGCGCGCGGAGATGCTGTCATCCGACGATCTGAGCAAGATCGATGCGGATGTGAAAGTGCTGATCGACGATTCCGTCCAGAAGGCGAAAGCCGCGCCGCTGCCGACGGAAGCCGATCTGCTGACAGACGTGTACGTGTCGTATCCGTAATTTCATTGCGATCACCTTTAGGCAAACAAGGAGACAGACATGGCACGCAAGATCACATACTCTCAGGCAATCAACGAAGCACTGAGTCAGGAAATGGCGCGCGACGAAAGCGTCATCGTAATGGGCGAGGACAACGCGGGCGGCGCCGGCTCGCCGGGTGAACAGGACGCATGGGGCGGCGTGCTCGGCGTCACGAAAGGGCTTTTTCACAAGTACCCGGGCCGCGTGCTCGACACGCCGATTTCGGAAGGCGGCTTCATCGGCGCAGCAGTCGGCGCGGCGGCGGCGGGCATGCGCCCCGTCGCGGAACTGATGTTCATCGACTTCATGGGCGTGTGCTTCGATCAGATCTTCAATCAGGCCGCGAAATTCCGTTACATGTTCGGCGGCAATGCCGTCACGCCCGTCGTGATCCGCACGATGCAGGGCGCCGGGTTGCGCGCTGCCGCGCAGCACTCGCAGATGCTGACGTCGCTATTCACGCATGTGCCCGGTCTCAAGGTGGTGTGCCCATCGACGCCCTATGACGCGAAAGGCCTGATGATCCAGGCGATCCGCGACAACGACCCCGTCATCTTCTGCGAGCACAAGCTGCTGTACACCCGCGAAGGCGACGTGCCCGAAGAGCTGTACGCGATTCCGTTCGGCGAAGCGAACGTGGTGCGCGAAGGCGACGACGTGACCATCGTCACGTATGGCCGCATGGTGCACTACGCCACGGACGCCGCCGACCGCCTCGCGAAAGAAGGCATCAAGGCCGAGGTGATCGATCTGCGCACCACGTCGCCGCTCGACGAAGAAACGATTCTGGAAAGCCTGGAGCGCACGGGCCGCCTGGTCGTCGTCGATGAAGCGAATCCGCGCTGTTCGATCGCCACCGATATCGCTGCGCTCGCCGCGCAGAAGGCGTTTCATTCGCTGAAGGCGCCCGTCGGGATCGTCACCGCGCCGCATACGCCCACGCCTTTCTCGGGCGTGCTGGAAGACCTGTATATCCCGTCGGCGGACAAGATTGCCGCAGCCGTCAAAGCAACGCGACACTGAGCGAGGAACTGAGCAATGTCGATTCACATGATCACGATGCCCAAGTGGGGCCTGTCCATGCAGCAGGGGCAGGTCAACGGCTGGTTGAAGTCGATTGGCGATACGGTGGGGAAAGGCGACGAAGTGCTCGACGTCGAAAGCGACAAGATCGCTTCGGGTGTCGAGTGCGCGTTCAACGGCACGCTGCGCCGGCAGGTCGCGCAGGAAGGCGACACGCTGCCCGTCGGCGCGTTGCTCGGCGTGGTCGCCGATGAACAGGAGGCGGACGCGGACATCGATGCAGCCGTCGAAGCGTTCCAGCGCGACTTCGTGCCGCTCGCCGCCGATTCCGCAGATGCAGGACCGCAGCCGGAGAAAGCGCAGATCGGCGGGCGCACCATTCGCTACCTGAAAATCGGCGACGGCGGCACGCCGGCTGTGCTGATCCACGGTTTCGGCGGCGATCTGAACAACTGGCTGTTCAATCACGCGGACCTGGCTGAGCATCGCACGGTGTATGCGCTGGATTTGCCGGGGCATGGCGAATCGACGAAAGCAGTGGAGTCGGGCAGCGCCGATGAACTGGCCGACAGCGTGATCGCGTTTCTCGACGATCGTGGTATCGAACGCGCGCATTTCGTCGGGCATTCGATGGGTAGTCTCGTCGCGATGACGGTTGCAGCGAAAGCGCCGCAGCGTGTGGCGTCGCTTTCGCTGATCGCGGGTGCGGGTCTCGGCGACGAGATCAACCGCGAGTACATCGACGGATTCGTGTCGGGCAACAGCCGCAATACGCTGAAGCCGCATCTGACGAAACTGTTCGCCGACGGTTCGCTCGTCACGCGGCAACTGGTCGAGGATATCGTCAAGTACAAGCGGCTCGAAGGTGTGGGCGAGAGCTTGCAGAAGATCGCGGCGTCGGCGTTCAAGGATGGCGCGCAGCAGCGCAGCTATCGCGATCGCATCGACAAGCTCGCGCCGCGCACGCTGGTGATCTGGGGCGAGCTGGACCAGATCATTCCCGCGAGCCACGCGCAAGGGCTGCCCGGCGATATCCGCGTGCATGTGCTGCCGGGCAAGGGGCATATGGTGCAGATGGAGTCGGCATCGGAGGTGAACCGCCTGCTCAACGACTTCTTCGGAGCCTGACGATGGAAGCCGCGCCGCAGACGTCCACCCACGACAGCGTCACCGCGCTAGGACAGCACGGCTTGAGGAGCCGCGACAAGCTCGCGCGCATTCCCGTGAAGGTCGTGCCGCCCGAACCGGGCAGCGCGCTGCCGAAGCCCGCATGGCTGCGTGCAAGGCCGATGATGAGCGAGACGGTGGCGGGCATGGCGTCGATACTGCGCGAGCATCGTCTGCATTCGGTGTGCGAGGAAGCAATGTGCCCGAATATCGGCGAATGCTTCGCGCAGCGCACGGCGACGTTCATGATCATGGGCGGCATCTGCACGCGGCGTTGCGCGTTCTGCGACGTCGCGCACGGTCGCCCGCTGCCACTCGACGACGAAGAACCGGCGCGGCTTGCCGATGCCGTTGCTGCGTTGGGGTTGCGGTATGTGGTGATTACGTCGGTGGATCGCGACGATCTGCGCGATGGCGGCGCGGCGCATTTTGCGCGCTGCGTTGCGCTATTGCGTGAGCGCGTGCCGGGAATTCGCGTCGAGGTGTTGACGCCGGATTTTCGCGGGCGTGTCGAGCGGGCGCTCGATGCGTTGTCGGCGGCGTGGCCGGATGTCTTCAATCACAACATCGAAACGGTGCCTTCGTTGTATCGTGCGGCGCGTGCGGGCGCGGATTATCACGGGTCTTTGACGTTGCTTCGGCGGGTGAAGGAGGCGAATGCTTCAGTGGTCACGAAGTCGGGCTTGATGGTCGGGCTTGGCGAAAGTGATGACGAACTTCTGGAGACGATGCGGGATATTCGTGCGCATGATGTGGATGTGCTGACGATTGGGCAGTATCTCGCGCCTTCGAGGTTTCATATGGCGGTTAAGCGCTATGTCGCGCCGGAGACTTTTTCTGTTTATAGAGAGGAGGGGTTGAAGTTGGGGTTTCGCGAGGTCGTAGCGGGGCCGCTGGTGCGGTCTTCTTATCATGCGGGGGATACTGTTCTTACTTGATTTTGTGGCTGGCATCCGCGTTTTGTTAGCTTGCTTCACGCGTCGCCCCTGTGCGGGGCGGCACCTACTTTTCTTTGCCGCCGCAAAGAAAAGTAGGCAAAAGAAAGCGGCTAACACCGCCAGCCCATGTTCTTATCCACGGGCACTCAACGTCCCCACACTTCACACGGCAACACGCTAATCGACGCTCGTTGCCAACGCTTCGAACGGATGCCTCACCCGCTTCAGACACCCGCACACGGGCAGGCGTCAGCGAATGGTTTCTGCCGCCCAGGCGGCAAACTGTGTGTAGGTTGTCGTACCGTACAGGTTAGCGCTCTTACCAGAAACACCAACCTTGCTATCTAGTCCGGAGTGATGCGTATAAGGCGCGCAAGCCTACACACAGTTTGCCACCTGGGCGGCGGCGGACTATCTGGCGTGGCGTGCCACGACGCGGGCAGATGAAGTGGGTGAGGCGAATAGAGAGAATGTTGGCAACGCACGCGAACAGGCGCGTTGCCATGTGGAGCGTAAGAACCTTTGGGGGCCCTCAGGCAATAACAAGGATTGGCGGTGTGAGCCGCTTTCTTTTGCCTACTTTTCTTTGCGGCGGCAAAGAAAAGTAGGTGCCGCCCCGCACAGGGGCAACGCATGAAGCACGATAACAAAACGCGGATGCCTGCGACGCCGGCCGAAGACCAAAAACCAAAAAGCGTCGCAGACAAAAAAATCAAACCCCGCCCATGCACATGTACTTGATCACGACATACTCATCGATGCCGTAATGCGAGCCTTCGCGCCCAAGCCCTGACTGCTTGACGCCGCCGAACGGCGCAACCTCGTTCGAGATCGCTCCCGTGTTGATGCCAACCATGCCGAACTCGAGCGCTTCTGCCACGCGCCAGATACGACCGATATCGCGGCTATAGAAATACGACGCCAGCCCGAATTCCGTGCTGTTCGCCATCTCGACCACTTCCGCATCCGACGAGAAGCGGAACAGCGGCGCGAGCGGGCCAAAGGTTTCATCGCGTGCGACTTTCATGTCCGGCGTGACATCGGCGAGCACGGTCGGCTCGAAAAAGCCGTGGCCGAGCGCATGACGCTTGCCGCCCGTGACGACGCGCGCGCCTTTGCCGAGTGCGTCCTCGATATGCGATTCGACCTTGAGCACGGCCGCCTCGTTGATGAGCGGGCCTTGCTGCACGCCTTGCTCGGTGCCGAAGCCGACCTTGAGCTTGGTCACGGCTGCGGCGAGTTTTTCGGCGAACGCATCGTAGACGCTGTCGTGCACGTAGAAGCGGTTCGTGCAGACGCAGGTTTGACCGCTGTTGCGGTACTTCGACACGATAGCGCCTTCGACGGCTGCGTCGAGATCGGCGTCGTCGAACACGATGAAGGGCGCGTTGCCGCCCAGTTCCAGCGACACCTTCTTGACGGTCGGCGCGCACTGCGCCATCAGCAGACGTCCCACCGCCGTCGAACCCGTGAACGACAGCTTGCGTACGGTCGCGTTGCTGGTCATTTCGCCGCCGATCGGTTTCGGGTCGCCGGTGACGATGCTGAAGATGCCGGCGGGCACGCCTGCGCGTTCTGCCAGCACGGCGAGCGCGAGCGCGGAGAGCGGCGTCGCTTCAGCGGGCTTGACGACGATCGGGCAGCCTGCGGCGAGAGCGGGTCCGACCTTGCGGGTGATCATCGCAGCGGGGAAATTCCACGGCGTGATGGCGGCACAGACGCCGACGGGTTCCTTCGTGACGACGATGCGTTTGTCGTTCGCGACGGTGGGGATCGTATCGCCGTAGACGCGTTTGGCTTCTTCGCCGAACCATTCGAGGAACGAGGCTGCGTAGGAGATTTCGCCTTTTGCCTCGGCGAGGGGCTTGCCTTGTTCTGTGGTCAGGATTAACGCCAGGTCGTCGGCGTTGGTCAGCATCAGGTCATTCCACTTGCGGAGGATTTCTGCACGCTGTTTGCCGGTTTTTGCTTTCCATGCTGGCCAGGCTTTGTTTGCCGCTTCGATGGCGCGGCGGGTTTCCTGTGCGCCCATTCGCGGCACCTGCGAGATCAGTTCGCCCGTTGCCGGGTTCAAGACCTCGAACGTTTCCTTGTTGTCGGCGTCTTGCCATTCGCCATTGAGATACGCCTTGCTTTGCAGCAGGGAAGGGTCTTTTAGTTTGCTACGCAAGTCGGTCATTTTGATTCGTCCTTTGGGCTTTGATGTCTGCGACGCTGGTTTGGTTGTTTCGGCCTTTGCGCTGGCATCCGCGTTTTGTTAGCTTGCTTCAAGCGTCGCCCCTGTGCGGGGCGGCACCTACTTTTCTTTGCCGCCGCAAAGAAAAGTAGGCAAAAGAAAGCGGCTCACACCGCCAATCCTTATTCTTGCCTGAGGGCCCCCAAAGGGTCCCACACTTCACACGGCGACCACGTGACTCATGTTCGTTGCCAACGCTCTTGCGGTGCGCCTCACCCGCTTCATGCGCCCGCGTCGCCACATGCCGTGCCAGATATTCCACTGCCGCCCAGGTGGCAAACTGTGTGTAGGCCGTAGCACCTCACACGCCTCACTTCGGACCGGTAACGCACGCGTTCCACCCTGTAAGAGCGCTACCCTATACGTCGCGGCTACCTACACACAGTTTGCCACCTGGGCGGCGGTAACCATTCGCTGCCGCTAGCACTTGTGCGGGCGGTTGAAGCGGGTGATGCGTTTATTCAAAGCGTTGGCAACGAACGTGAATCGGGGGCGCTGCCGTGTGAAGCGTGGGACCGGTTGGGGGCCCTCAGGCAACAAGAAGAGTTAGCGGTGTGAGCCGCTTTCTTTTGCCTACTTTTCTTTGCGGCGGCAAAGAAAAGTAGGTGCCGCCCCGCACAGGGGCGACGCTTGAAGCAAGCTAACAAAACGCGGATGCCAGCAAAAACCAAAGCAAACCACTCAGCGTCGCAGACCAACCACAAACAAAAACGGCGACTTCAAAAAAGCCGCCGCAGGCAAAAAAAGATCAGACAGTCACGCCCACAGTTTCCTTGAGCACTTCCTCAAGAATAGAAAGCGCCTCATCAAAAACAGCATCCTGCACAGTCAGCGGGAACAGGAACCGAACAACGTTCGAATAAACCCCACAAACGAGCAGCAACAAACCACGCTCAAGAGCCCGCGTCTGCACCCGCTTGGTAAAATCAGCATCCGCATCGGAAGTACCAGGCTTACAGAACTCAACAGCAACCATACCGCCCGGCCCCCGCACATCGGCAATCTGCGGCACTTCCGCCTGCAACGCGGTCAGCCGCGCCTTCAACCGATCGCCAAGCAAAACAGCCCGCTCGCAGAGCTTCTCTTCATCGATGATATCGAGCACGGCAAGCGCCGAAGCCACCGCCAACGGATTACCCGCATACGTGCCGCCCAGCCCGCCGGGCGCAGCAGCATCCATCACATCCGCACGTCCGACGACGCCCGACAGCGGCATGCCACCCGCCAGGCTCTTGGCCATCGTCATCAAATCGGGCACGACGTCGTAGTGATGCATCGCAAACAGCTCGCCCGTACGCGCAAACCCCGTTTGCACTTCATCAGCAATCAGCAGAATGCCGTGCTCGTTGCACAGCTTGCGCAGCGCGCGCACGAACTCGGCCGGCGCCGGATAAAAACCGCCTTCGCCTTGCACCGGCTCGAAAATGATCGCCGCGACGCGCTTCGGATCGATGTCTGCCTTGAACAGGAATTCGATCGCCTTCAGCGAATCCGCCGTCGTCACGCCGTGCAGCGGATTCGGGAACGGCGCGTGGAACACATCGCCCGGGAACGGGCCGAAGTTCAGCTTGTACGGTGCGACCTTGCCCGTCAGCGCCATGCCCATCATCGTGCGGCCATGAAAGCCGCCCGTGAACGCGATCACACCCGGACGGCCCGTCGCGGCGCGCGCGATCTTGATCGCGTTTTCGACAGCCTCGGCGCCCGTCGTGAAGAACGCCGTCTTCTTCGGATAGTCGCCCGGCGCGCGCTGGTTGATCTTCTCAGCCAGCTCGACATACGACGCGTACGGCACGATCTGATAAGCCGTGTGCGTGAAGTTGTCCAGTTGCGCGCGCACAGCCTCGACGATCTTCGGATGACGATGCCCCGTGTTGCACACCGCGATGCCCGCCGCGAAATCGATGTAGCGGCGGCCCTCGACGTCCCACAGTTCCGCATTCTCGGCGCGCGCAGCGTAGAAATCGCACATCACGCCCACGCCGCGCGGGGTGGCGGCGTCCTTGCGGCTCTTCAGTTCAGCATTCTTCACGGAGATCTCCTGTTTGGGGTTCGTTCGGGCGCTCGCGTCCATCGCGGCACATGCAGCGACTATAATCAGATTTGGCTCCAAATTTCAGAGCCATTTCGGTAAAAAATCAGGAGCCAATTCATGCGCGCGAGTGTTTTGTCCGACTGGCTGGCCCAGCGTCTGGACCGCGGCAATGGTCTGCCGATCTACCGGCAACTGCATCGGCTGCTGCAACAGGCCATTCTGACGCGCGAATTGCCAGCTGGCAGCAAGGTGCCGTCGTCGCGGCTGCTCGCCAATGAGCTGGGCATCGCGCGCAATACCGTCACGCAGGTCTACGAGCAGCTGGCGCTGGAGGGCTACGTGACATCTGCGACCGGGCGCGGCACATTCGTCGCCGATACGTCGCCGGATGAAATCGTTGGCTCGCCAGATGGACAGACTGCGCCTGTTTCCGCTCCCGTGCAGCAGTTGCAGCAGGCGTTGTTGCCGCCGCATTCGAAATCGCTTCTGCACGCGCAACAGCCCGCCGCGCGCGCGCTGTCGCAGCGCGGCGCGCGGCTGATCGCGGGCGCGGGCGTGTCGAAGCGGCAGTGGGGCGCGTTCATGCCCGGCGTGCCCGATGTCACGCGCTTTCCGGCGCGCGTCTGGAGCCGGCTGCACAACAAGTACTGGCGGCGTCTGCGCCCCGATCTGCTGACCTACGCGCCCGGCGGCGGCCTGTCACTGCTGCGCCACGCGCTGGCGGACTATCTGCGCACGTCGCGCTCGGTGCGCTGCACGCCCGAGCAGATCATCATCACGACGGGCATCCATCAATCCGTCGATCTCGCCGTGCGTCTGCTATCCGATCCCGGCGACGTCATCTGGACGGAAGACCCGTGCTATTGGGGCGTGCGCAGCGTGATGCACGTATCCGGTCTCAAATCGCGCCCGATTCCCGTCGATGAAGAAGGCATCAACCCGTCGCCCGACGATCTCGCCCATCCGCCGAAGCTGATTCTCGTGACGCCGTCGCATCAATACCCACTCGGCATGGTGATGAGCCTCGCGCGCCGGCGGATGCTGCTCGAATACGCGAGGCAGAACCAGTGCTGGATCATCGAGGACGACTACGACAGCGAGTATCGCTATGGGAGCCGGCCGCTCGCTTCGCTGCAAGGGCTCGACACGGCGGGGCAGGTGATTTATGTCGGCAGCTTCGGCAAGACGCTGTTTCCGGGGCTGCGGATCGGCTATCTCGTGGTGCCAGAGGCACTGGCCGAGAGCTTCGCGACGGCTAGCGCCGAGTTGTATCGGGAAGGACAACTGCTGCAGCAGGCGATGCTCGCGGAGTTCATCGCCGAGGGGCATTTCACGTCGCACATCCGCAAGATGCGCACGCTATACGGGCAGCGCCGCTCGACCTTGCTCGACGCCGCCGCGCGGCGTTATGGCGATGCGTTGCCGGCTGTTGGCGGCGACGCGGGCCTGCATCTCGTGATGCAACTGCCCGAGGGCACGGACGACCGCGCCGTCGCGGCGGCTGCGCTCGAACGCAATATCGTTGTGCGTCCGTTGTCGGGGTACTACGCGCAACCGTCCAGCTCGCAGTCGGGGCTGTTGATCGGCTATGCGTGCGTGCCCGACGAGGAGATCGCGCCCGCATTCGACACGCTCGCCGATGCGATCGACGCGACGTTGCCGCTTTTCGCGTGAGCGATGCGAGCGGACGTTAGAAGCGAATCAGCACCGCGCCGAGCGTGACCAGTGTGCATGCGAACACGCGGCGCGCCGTCAGCTTTTCGTGCATGAACGAGAAGCCGATCAGCACCGCGAAAATCGAGCTGAGCTCGCGCAGCGCGGACACCATGGCGATGGGCAGATAGCGATACGCCTCGATGATGAGGCAATACGCGACCAACGCGATCACGCCCGACAGCATGCCTTTCATCATCGTCGCGCGCGACGTGAAGAGTCCTTCTGCGCCGCCGCGCCAATGCCACACGAGCAGAAACTGCGGCACGTTCCACAGCAGATAGACCCACATGATGTAGCTGAGTCCATTACCCGCGACGCGCGCGCCGATTCCATCGACGACGGAGTATGCCGAGATGAAAAGACCCGTGAGCAATGCGTAGGGCACGCTTTCACCGGAGAAGCGCATGTTGCGGCGAAACGCGAGCGACACGATGCCGAGCGACACCAGCGCGACGCCTGTTGCGGCGAGCGGTTTCAAGGTTTCGTGCGCGAACACGAGTGCGCCGGCGAACACCAGTAAGGGCGAGAGTCCGCGCGCGATCGGATAGATCTGTCCGAAGTCACCGCTGCGGTAGGCGCGCACGAGCGCGAGGCAATAGCCGAATTCCAGCACCACCGATGCCGCTATGTAGGGCCATGCGGCGGGCGCGGGTAGGGGCAGGATGATCACGCCGATCGCGCTGACGGCGAGGTAGGGGATCGACATCATGCCGAGCAGCCAGATGCGGTCTTCCGCGAGGCGCAGGAATGCGTTCCAGCTCGCGTGGAGCATGGCGGATACAAGAACGAGCAGGACGATGAGGGATTCCATGGGTGTCGGGCTAAAGCCGACATTATTCCGCAGATGTGGTTTTTTGTGTTGATGTGGGGGATTTTTGGTTTTTTTGTCTGCGACGCTGGGGTGGTTTGCTTTCGTTTTCGCTGGCGTCTGCGTTATGCCTTTGTGCTTTCAGCGTCTCCGTTTGGTGTTTTGGCCTTTGCGCGGGCATTCGCGTTTGCGCGTTCGCGGCGCGGGCGTTTCGATTTGTTCGCTCTTACGCTGGCATCCGCGATTTGTTAGCTTGCTTCAAGCGTCGCCCCGCACAGGGGCGACGCTTGAACAGCAAACACCGTAGCGCGGATGCCAGCGCAAAGGCCAGACCAACGAAAGCGCCCGCGCCGCAAAGGCGCAAACGCGAATGCCAGCGCAAAGGCCAAAAAACCAAAGCAGAACAAACCGCCAGAGGCAAACTAAATCACCCGCTCCCGCAACCTCGCCGACACCACATCAATAACAGTAACAACAACGATGACCATCAACATAACGGCCGCCGTCTGCGAATAATTAAACGACCGAATCGACTCATAAAGCACAACCCCGATGCCCCCGGCGCCCACCATCCCAACAACCATCGCCGACCGCACATTCGATTCAAACCGATACAACGCATAAGAAATCCACAACGGCAAAACCTGCGGCAGCACCCCATACACGATCTCATCAAGACTGGTAGCCCCCGTAGCCCGCACACCTTCAGCGGGACGCGGATCGATGGCCTCGACGGCTTCGGCGAACAGCTTCGCCAGCACGCCCGTGGTATGCACCCACAAAGCAAGCACGCCAGCAAACGGCCCAAGCCCAACCGCGACAATGAACAGCATCGCGAACACCATCTCATTGATCGCGCGGCACGCATCCATCAACCGCCGCACGGGCTGCACAACCCACGCAGGCGCCATGTTATGCGCCGACATCAGCCCAAACGGAATCGCGCACACGATCGACAGCGCGGTACCCCACACCGCGACCGCGAGCGTCACGCCCATTTCCTGCAAATAGGTGCGCCATTCCGTGAAGTCGGGCGGGAAGAAGTCCTTCGCGAACTGCCCCATGTTGCCCGAGTCAGTGAGCAGATCGAGCGGCCGCATGTCGGCGGCTTGCCATGACAAGCCGAGCATGCCGATCACAGCGATCCAGCCAAGCAACGAAATCCAGCTCCGCTTGCCCGCCGCCGCGGCCAGCACCTCGCGCGAAGGCGTGGCCGGCGGCGTCGAGCGGTCGGCGCTCAGGTCGGCTGCGCTCATTGTTTTTGCGCGTTCAGCGCGGACAGCTTCGCGTCGATGGCGGCCGTCTGCGTCTTGCGATCCGAATCAGACAGCGACGCGTCCGCTTCGATCTTCTGCTTCTGCTCGAACAGCTTGATCTGGCGAATGGGCTGCAACTGCGCATCCGTCGACGGCGCAAAGCCGCCATAACTGAAGATGTTCGCCATCACGGCCTTTTCACGCGGGTCGGTCTTTGCATAGTTGTAGAAGAACTGGCGCAGCTTTTCCTTCGTCGCGTCGGGCAGATCCTTGCGCCACACGAGCGGGTCCGACGGAATCAGCGGCGATTGCCACAGCACGCGCACCTGCGCGAAGCGGTCGGGGTGCTGCTTCTTCAGCGTCTCGAGCATCTCGGTGTTGTTCGTCGCGATGTCGATCTTGTTGTTCACGACGGCGAGCAGGTTCGCTTCGTGGCTCGACGGCAGCACCGTCTTGAACGACGTGCGCACGGGCGCGTTGTGCTGCGCGAACAGGTAGTAGCCGGGGACCAGCGTGCCCGACGTCGAGTTCGGATCGCCGAAGCCCACCGTCACGTCCTTCGTGTTCTTGAACACGTCGTCGAGCGTCTTGAAGCGGCTGTTGACGTTCGTGATCAGCACCGAGTAGTAACCGGCGTCGCCATTCGCGTAGGTCGTCTTGCCGAATACTTCGCCATTCGAACGATCGACGGCTTCGATCGCCGACGCATTGCCGAGATACGCGACCTGCACCTTGTTGAAGCGCATGCCTTCGATGATACCCGCGTAGTCGGTTGCGAAGAACGCCTTGATGTTCAGCCCCGTCTGCTTGTTCATGTCATCGATGAGCGGCTGCCAGCGCTGCTTGAGCACGGCCGATGAATCGGTCGAGATGATGCCGAGATTCAGATCTTCGGCATGGGCGGCGAAGCTCGCGAATGCCGACACGGCGGCGACGCCGGCGAGCAGTGAGCGCAGAAATTTCATGAGTTCTGTTCCAGGTGAGTGAGTCGGGTACAGCGTTTCTTTCCGGAAAGTGGATCAGGCCGAGCGCGCCGCGTTGAGCGGCAGCACACGCGCGCGGGGCGCGGCGCTCCCGGCACTATCAGCACTATCAGCGCTATCGGGCTGCTGACTGTCGTCGAGCAACTCGCGCGCATCGTCGCCATAGAGTTTCTGCAACAGCGTGGGCGTGAGCGCCGCAGACGGCCCGTCGTACACGACCTTGCCGCGCCGCATCGCGATCGTGCGCTGGCAGTACTGCATCGCGATGTCGACCTGATGCAGCGAGACCAGCACCGTCAACCCATGCTCGATGTTCAGCGTGCTCAGCATCTCCATCACGCGGCGCGATGATTCGGGGTCGAGCGACGCAATCGGCTCGTCGGCGAGGATGATGCGCGCCTGCTGCACGAGTGCGCGCGCCAGCGCGGCGCGCTGCTGCTGACCGCCCGACAGGGTCGAGGCGCGCTCACGCGCATGCTCGCCGATGCCGACTTCGTTCAATGCCGACATCGACAGCGCGCGCTCGCTGCGCGGAAAGCAGCCCGTGAGACGGCGCCACAGCGGCAGGCGCGCGAGCGCGCCGATCAGCACGTTCGCTTCGACCGTCAGCCGGTTCACGAGATTGAACTGCTGGAAAACAAAGCCGATGTCGCGGCGAATGCTGCGCACTTCGCGCACGATGCGGCCGTTCTGCTGGATCGGACGCCCAAGTATCGCAATCTGCGAAGGCTGCGCATCCGACACCGTGAAGCCCGCGATATGCCGAAGCAGCGTCGACTTGCCCGAGCCCGACGCGCCGATCAGCGCGACCATTTCGCCCTGCTCGACGCGCAGGTCGATTTCGTCGAGCGCCTTGCGGCCGTTGCCGAATGTCTTGCTCAGGCGTTCGATGCGGATTGCTTCCATGTGTGTCCTGTCGATGACTCCGGTGCAAGCCGGAAGTTGTGGGACATTCTAGAAAGCGTCTGTGACGGTTGAGTGAAGGCGTCGCAACATCTAGACGACTACATCTTTCGCCGATTCGCACGGCAGCGTGCGGCGCGCCGCAGTGCCGGATCGCGCAGTGTGTCATCGATGTGACAAACGCAACGGCGCGGACCACTGTCATCCATTGGCAAGCACGAACCGCTATAGTTCGAAACGTCACGCGTGAGCCGTCTCCAATAACCTCACACCACAACCGGCGCAGCCCATGCAGGCTCTGAGCTTTTTGCCCGATACGTTTACGGAGTACGAAGAACTGCAGGCGATTCTCGAGGTCGGCAGCGGCAGCTTCGAGATTCATTCCGTGTGCGAAACGCAGGTGCGCGGCAGGACGTTTGCCGTGCAGACGGCGAGCATCGGCTCGCGGGATCCGCGGGCGCCCGCGATCGGTTTCTTCGGCGGCATACACGGGCTCGAGCGGATCGGCACGCAGCTCGTGCTCGACTACATGCGCGCGCTGCTCGGGCGGCTCGAATGGGACGAACTGCTGGTGCGCCAGCTTCAGTCGATCCGCCTGATTTTTGTCCCCATTGTCAATCCAGGCGGAATGTGGTCCGCGACGCGCGCCAATCCGAACGGCGTCGACCTGATGCGTAACGCGCCGCAGGACGCTGAAGAGCGCGTGCCTTTGCTCGCGGGTGGACAGCGCGTCGGCTCGTGGCTGCCGTGGTATCGCGGGCGGCGCGGCGCGCCGATGGAAGCGGAGGCGGAGGCGCTGTTACGCGTCGTCGCGGATGAGCTGGCGGCACGGCCGCTGTCGTTCGCGCTCGATTGTCATTCGGGCTACGGCTGGAGCGACAGCATCTGGTTCCCGTACGCGAAGACACGTCGCCCGATGCCGCATCTGCCGGAAATGTACGCGCTGAAGACGATGTTCGAGCGCGCGCATCCGCACCACGGCTACATGTTCGAGCCGCAGAGCCATCAGTATCTGCTGCACGGCGACCTGTGGGACTGCGCGTACGACCGCGCGCCGCCGCCCAACATTTTTCTGCCGATGACGCTCGAACTGGGCTCATGGCTATGGATCAAGAAAAACCCCCGGCAGATCTTTTCACGCCAGGGCATGTTCAACCCGCTGAAAGCGCACCGCACCGCGCGCGTATTGCGGCGCCACGCGAACCTGCTCGATTTCCTGACGCGCGCGGCCTACGCGTCGCAGCGCTGGCTGCCGCAAGGCAGCCGCCGCGAGGAGTTGCTCGAAAGCGCGACGGAACTCTGGTACGAGCCAGGCAAAAAATGAGTACGTGGATCCTGTTGCGCGGTCTGACGCGCGAGGCACGGCACTGGGGCGCATTGCCCGACATGTTGCGCGGGGCGCTGGACGGCACGCCGCAAGGCGCGTCAGTCACGCACGCTGCGCCCACTCGCGTGCTGACCATCGACCTGCCCGGCAACGGCGAATATGCGAACCTGCGCGCGCCGCTGGATGTCGCCGGGATGGTCGACTTCGTGCGCGCGGCGGCGCGCGCCAGCGGCGCGGCGGGACCGTATTGCGTGCTGGCGATGTCGCTGGGCGGCATGGTCGCGACCTGCTGGGCGCAGCGTCATCCCGCCGAGATCGCGCGGCTCGTGCTGATCAACACCAGCATGCGGCCGTTCAGCCGCTTCGACGAACGGCTGCGCACGCAGGCGTGGCCGGGGCTGGCGCACATTGCTTCGCATTGGCGCGACGCGCGTGCCGCGGAAGAGGCGATTCATCGCCTGACCTGCAATCACCGCGACGCGGTCGACGCCGATCTGAAGGACTGGATCGCGATCCGCGAGAGCGCGCCCGTCAGCCGGGCGAACGCGCTGCGTCAGTTGCTCGCGGCCGCGCGCTTCAGCGCCGGGCGGCAGCGGCCGGCGTGCGCGACGCTGGTGTTGTCGTCGCGGGAAGACGGGCTAGTTGATCCCGCGTGCTCAGCGGCGCTGGCCGCGGCGTGGAGCGCCGATCACTGGCGGCACGCATGGGCCGGCCACGATCTGCCGCACGACGATCCCGTGTGGACCGTCGAACGCATTGGCGCCTGGCTCGTGCAGCCGACCGTCGATCCAGACCTCGAAAATGAGCAATCCGATTTAACCGACGAATAATCAATAATTAAATGTCTCATTAAGTTTTAAACACGAAGAAAATGCGCATCATTGATGCACTGCATTAGTGCAATGCAATATCGCCGCATTACCTTTAGCAGTAATGGTGTGCGGACTTTTATTTTGGTGGACATGCGTCATGATTAATGGCAAATTGGTGCTACGCGCCATTAGCACGTGATAATAGATTGGGGTTCGGTGCATTAGGCACATACTGAAATTGTAAAATAATTCCGCATACCGTTCGAGAGTGCGGAAATACTTGCGGATGAAGGCTGCATGCGGCTTGCAGCGTCGTAAACGATACGTTTTTTTACGCCACTGATGCGCTGTGTGTCGCCAGCGCCAATCTGGCGCAAACCCATGGTGCGCAAGGCCACTAACGGCCTTTATCGAAGAATCGCGGGGGTTCCGGGGTGGATTATCCTGGCACTCAAGAATCGCGCCCGTCAAAAAAGAAACGTTTTTAAAATCTCGGGTTTCTTCTTAGCAATATTCGCTAATTGTTTGAATTAAAAGCGATTGTAAAACCCCTCATTTTGGGAAACCGGCGCAATGCCGGTTTATGCGTTTCAAACGCGAAACATAAAACGTAGGTAATTACCCTCATTTTTCCATTCCGCATCACGGGAAATGTGAAATTTCTTTAAATTTCAATGCCTTACATGCATGGCATCGCCTATGCGACACGGCGAGCCGGATTGGTGCAGTCTGCCAGCCCGCCCCCCATCTCCTCCAGGAGGATTCCATGCGCAAAACTCTACTGGCGTCCGCAGCAGTCATCGCCTTGGGCTGCAGCGGCTACGCAATGGCAAACCCATGCAGTGATAGCGATTCATCCTGCAACCAGAAGTCATACAGCGGGAGCAACACATCGACAAACTCGGCGACATCCGCTCAAACCAGCACCACGGGCAACAACGCAAATGAAATTACGACGGGTGCGAGGGTCGCGCAAGATTCGTTCAACAGCACCAAGATCGTCGCAGTGAGCCGTCTGTCCGGGTCTGTATCGGGCGTAAGCGTTTATGGCATTGGCAACCATGCCTATAACGACGGCAATGCGAACGGCGGACGCGGCGGCAGCGGCGCGAAAGGCATAGGCGGCAAGGGTGGCAGCGCATTGGCGATCGGCGGTGACGGCGGCTACGGCGGCAATGGCGGCAAGGCCATAGCTGGCGACGGCGGCAACTCCAGGGCATCGGCTGGCGATGGCGGCAACGCCAAGGCCTATGCCGGCGACGGCGGCAATTCCAAGGCCTACGGTGGCAAGGGCTCTGGCAGTGGCGGCGACGCATGGGCCAAGGGCGGCAGCGCGTACGCTGGATCGGCAGCGGCAGGCGGCGACGGACACGGCTCCGGCAAGGGCGCAGGTCTCGCGCTCGGTGCGGGCGCTGGGCTCGCAGGTAGCGGCGATGTGCACTCGAAGGCCAATGGCGGTGGCGGTAGCGCATCGTCGGCGAGCGGCGCAGCGACTGGCACGGGTACGGGCACGGCAACGGCGAGCGGCTCGGGCACGGGTACGGGCACGGGCGGCGCAGGCACGTCTGGCGCAGCAACGGCTACGGCTGGAACGGGCACCGCTACGGGCGGCGCAGGCACAGGCTCAGGCGGCGCAGCGACGTCGGCGGCAGGTGCAGGCGGCGCAGCGACGGCTACGGCAGGCGCAGGCGGCACGGCAGGCTCGACGGCCGGTAACGGCGGCAGTGCGACGGGCGGCGCAGGCGGTGCAGGCGGTGCAGGCGCAGCAGCCGCGGCGACGGCAGCAGCCGGCGGCGCGGGCTCGGGCGGCTCAGGCGGTGCAGGCGGTGCAGGTGGCGCGATCGGCGTCGGCACGGGTGACTTCAGCATGGCCAACACCATGACGAGCGTCGCTCAGTCGGCAGCGGGCATCCTGGTCGCCAACCAGAACAGCGGTATGGCTTCGCTGGTGCAACAGGCCGTCACCGTTCAGGCAAATCTGAGCGTTGGCCGCTAATCCAATAGGAGGCTTTCATGCGTAAGACACTTTTGGCATCAGCAGCCATCGTCGCGCTGGGCTTTAGCGGCTATGCGATGGCCAACCCCTGCGCGAATGGCGACTACTCGTGCAACCAGAAGTCGGGCAGTGGCGATAACTCCCTGTCGAACACGGCGTCGTCGACCCAAGGCAGCACGACGGGCAACAACGTCAACGAAGTGACGGGACACTCGAAGGTCTCGCAGGACTCATGGAACAACACGAAGACCGTGGCCGTCAGCAAGCTTGACGGCACCGTGAGCCATGTGAGGGTCACTGGCATCGGCAATGTCGCGACCAACTACGGCAACGTCAATGGCGGCAAGGGCGGCGACGGCGCCAAGGGCATCGGCGGCAAAGGCGGAAGCGCCGGCGCTGTCGGTGGCTATGGCGGCGACGGCGGCAATGGCGGTCGTGCCATTGCCGGCGACGGCGGCTGGTCGAAGGCATCGGGTGGCGATGGCGGCTACGCGAAGGCGTCGGGCGGCGATGGCGGCTGGTCGAAGGCATCCGGCGGCAAGGGCTACGGGAGCGGCGGTGACGCTGGCGCGAAGGGCGGCAGTGCAGGAGCAGGCACGCTTGCCTATGGCGGCTACGGCAGCGGCAAGGGCGCGGCACTCGGCGCTGGAGCTGGTCTCGGGCTTGGCGCAGCCGGCAGCGGCGATCTGTCCTCACGTGCGGGCGGCGGCGGCGGCACGGCCACCTCGAACAGCGGCGCAGCGTCGGGCTCGGGCAGCGGCTCGGGCAGCGGCACGGCAACCGCTTCGGGTAGCGGCACGGGCGGCGCAGCCACGGCAGGCGCGGCGACCGCGACGGGCGGCGCAGCGACGGCATCGGGCGGCGCAGGCACGGGCACGGGCGGCGCGGCGACGTCGACGGCAGGTGCAGGCGGCGCAGCCACCGCGTCAGCGGGTGACGGTGGCGCAGCGACGTCGACGGCAGGCGCTGGCGGCTCGGCAACAGGCGGTGCTGGTGCAGCAGGCGCAGCAGGCGGCGCGGCAACGGCTTCGGCTGGAGCAGGCGCAGCAGGTTCGGGTGGCGCAGGCGGTGCAGGCGGCGCTGGTGGAACAGTCACGATGACGACGGGCTCATTCGACATGTCGAACAACATGGCGAGCGCGGCTCAGTCGGCAGCTGGCGTGATGGTTCTGAACCAGAACAGCGGTATGGCGTCGCTCGTACAGCAGGCTGTCACTGTGCAGGCAAACCTGGCTGTCGGTCGCTAACTGACGTGAAGGACAGTTAGCGTCGATAAGTCGTTGTGTGATGTGCCGTGGGGCGTTCGCGCTCCACGGCTCCTGTTCCATCGTTCCGGCGTACGGGGTAAGCGCGCCGGGCGAAGGTCGCACAAATTGCACTTCGCAGGACGCTGCCGCACGCGCCGCAAGGCCGTTGCAGCACGGATCGGCGAAGCACCAGGAGACAACCATGCAGGCGTTCAAACGCATTGCGAAGGTGGTACTGCCTGTCGTTATCGGACTGCCTTGCTTTGCAGCCTATGTTTCTGCCGGCGAACTGCGTTCTCCCGTGCAAGCGGATACGTCGATCGCCCCCGTTGTGACAGCCGCTCCAGGCGTGAGTGCGCTGAAGGCCCCGACAGCTGCTGCATCCCCTGCACCGGCGCCCGCCGCCGACGCGACCTTCGGTGTCGCGATGTCGGCCGAGCAGCTCGATGCGCATCGCGGCGGCGAAGCCGTCTTCAACGACATGAACCTGCGCGGCACGGTCGCGAACAATACCGCGCGCAACGTGGACACCGGGTCGAACATGATCACGGGCGGCTCGTTCTCGAACGCGAGCGGCTTGCCGACCGTGATACAGAACACGGGCGCGAACGTGCTGATCCAGAACGCGACGATCGTCAACGTGCGCTTCGGGGAATGAGCGATGAAACTTCATGGAGCCCTTCAGGGAGCCTTTCATGGAGCCGTGTGGCTGCTCGCGTGCGCGTTGACGGCGGCAACCCCGGCGCGCGCCGACCCCATTACGATCTACGAACCGTCGGGCGCCGGTTACGCGATGCACGTCACGAGCCTGAAAGAGGCTCGCTTCAAGCGCACCATCAAGCAGCAGTTCGACTTCAGTTGCGGGTCCGCTGCCGTGGCGACGCTGCTTACGTTTCAATACAACTATCCGGTGAGCGAGCAGACCGCATTCCAGGAGATGTTCGAGAACGGCGATCAGGCGAAGATCCGCACTGAGGGCTTCTCGTTGCTCGACATCAAGCGCTTTCTCGAGCGGCGCGGGTTCATCGCGGACGGTTATGAGCTGCCGCTGCAAAAGCTCGTCGAAACCAACACGCCCGCGATCGTGCTGATCAGCGAAAGCGGCTATCACCATTTTGTCGTGGTGAAAGGGTTGAAGAACGACCGCGTACTGATCGGCGATCCCGCAACGGGCACGCGTCCCCTGCCGGTGAAGAGCTTCGAGACGAAATGGGAAGACCAGGTCCTGTTCGTCATCCATAACAAACCTGGCGTCGGGATCTTCAACGATCCCGTCGACTGGCGAGTCGCGCCGCCCGCGCCGCTCTATACGGGCGTCAATCGCGATGGTCTGTTCTTCACCGTCATGCCGAAGCATGGCGCGAGTGATTTCTGAGGGCCATCATGAGAACCGAGACCCGAAAACTCGCCGGCATTGCCACGATGGTATGTGGTTCGATGGTGACGTTCGGCGCACACGCGTTCGAACAGGGCGCGCCTGCTGCGGCGCCGGTGGTCGCGCCGGATGTCGCGGGCGCAGCGGTCGAGCCGCTGGTGTTGCGCGACGCCGCGTCTGCGGCGGATGCGACGGATGCCATTACGCAGGCTGTCGTCGATGCATTGTCCACGCAAAAGCCGCGCGCATTTTCCGACGATGGGGACGCCGACGGCATGCGTCACGTGCCCGTGTCGTACGCGGCGCCGATTGCCGTTGCGACACCGCGCCGGGACGCTGCTGACGAAGCGGATAGCGCGGCGAAGCCGGATGCGAATGACGAAGCGAGTCGCGTAACGAACGAAGCCGTCATCAACGAAGCGCTGTATGCAGTCGATGCTTCGTCGACGCCGTCTTCGTCTTCGTCTCCACAAGAAAACGATGTGCTCGCACAGCGCGATGCGGTTGAGCACCAGGATGCGGCCGACGTAACCGCGGCCGCAACGCCCATAGCGCCCATAGCGCCCGCACTCGCGCAAGAAGCCGAAGCGCCCGCCAAACCACTTCCGGTGTCGTATGCGGCGCCGATCGCGGTTGCCGCGCGCAAAGGTGAAAGCACTGAAAAGACCGAAAAGGCCGAAGCGCCACGCGCACAGCAGGTAGAAGAACGCGCGCAAGCGCAATTGATGCGGAATGAACAACTGACTCTCGATGCAACGCCGACACCGCCCCCCGTGTCGCCCGCGCATGAAGCGCCGGTTGCGAATGAACGCGTAATCGTCAAGCCGCCCGTTTCCTATGCGCGACCGGTTGCCGTGCCTGTTTCGCAGACGGCAAAGAGCGTGCAGAACGATTCGACGGCGTCGACGAATACATCGGTGCAAACAACAGCCGGGCAACCGCAGATCAAAGAACGCGCCGCGCCGCCCGCGCAGGCACAGGTCAAAGCGCCGCTTTCCTATGCGGCGCCCATTGCCGTGCCTCAAGCGTCGCGCAACGACACGCCCCCCGAACGCGGTCACGAAGTCAAAGCAAGAGCGGACTCAGAAGATCCGAACTGGTCATCGAAAACGACAGTCGCCATCAGCGAAGAAAAACTCGACACGATGCGCGGCGGCTTCGATGTGGCAAACGGCCTGAAGGTCTCGTTCGGGGTGTCGAGGATGGCAGTCGTGAACGGCAATCTCGTCACGCAGACCAGCTTCAACATTCCGGACCTGAGCAACATGACGACGCAGCAGGCGCAATCGCTCGCCGCGGCGAACATCGGGTCGCTGCTGCAAAACGGTGGCGGCAATATCGCGCAGCAGGGCTCGGTGCAGGGCCTGTCGGGCGCGGTGATCCAGAACACGCTCAGCAACCAGAACATTCAGGCGCTGACGACGATCAATGCCTCGGTCAATTCGTTGGGGCTATTCAAGAGCATGAATCTGGGCGCGACCTTGAACAATGCATTGATGAATTCAGTCCGGCCCAGATAGAAGCCTGAAAAAAGAAACTCGCGACGCTGGGGAGGCGTCGCGAGTTTTTGTTTCGATAGAGGCGTTGCGAGCGAACCAGGTTAGAACTGGATCGGCATGCGGAACGTCAGCGTGAGATCCGGCGTGTCGCGCGTGAGGCCGGCGCCGAGCGAGAAGTTGAGCGTCGTCTTCGGCGTGAGGCGGTACGAGTAGCCGACGAGCAGCGTGCCGAGTATCACGCGCACCGAACCTGGAACGGTCGATCCGTTCTGCTTGGTCGGCAGCACGATGCTCTGGTCATAGCCGATACTGAACGAAGCCTTTTCGTTCAGCGCGAGGCCCATGCCGATATTGAAGCCATAGATATCGCCGGGCTGGATCTTGCCGACGAAATCGGTCTCGCCGTTCAGGATGTGCAGGCTCAGGTCGCTGCGGGCAAAGCTGTGCAAGTAGCTGAAGTTGCCGAAGAACACGACCGGGTCGCTCGGGAACAGCCACGTGAGACCCGGCTGGATCGCATAGAAACCGGTGCCCGTCGGCTGTTCGAGCGGCAGGCCCGTGCCTGTCGTATTGCCGATGCAGCGCGTCACGCAATCGGTCACGACGTCGAACGGGCTCTTGCCCGTGGCCGTCTTGAAGCGCAGCCAGCCGATGTAATAGAACTTGTCCGGGCCGCCCTCGTTCAGCTGGTAGCGCATCGTCATTTCGACGTCGCCGATGCCGTGGCCGCTGCTACCGAAGACGTTGTCCTGCGCCGAGCCCGTGAAGATCTCGCGGCTGACGGTGTCGTTGGTCGAATAGACATACGGCACGCGCACTTCGACTTCCATCCGGTTCGTAATGCCGTAACGCGCGGCAACACCGCCCGTCAGCACGTTCGACTTGATCTCACGCACGTCGATCAGGCCGATCAGCAAGGCGGGAATGATCGTGTAGCCAACCAGCGCGACACGGTTCGACGAAGAATAGCCGAACTGGAACGAAGGTTCGAGCACGAACTTGTTCTTCGGCGTGAGCACACCGGGCTGATCGAAGATCGGCGCGACGGCAGGCGGCGCGGTGTCGGGGATGGGCGCCTGGCCGACAGGCTGGACCTGTTGCTCGCCGCCTGCGTTTTGCGCCATGTTGATCACAGGCGCGGGTGCCGCGCCCGTCGCGGCGCCGGCTGTTGCACCCGTTGCTGCGCCCGCCGTTGCGGCGTCGGCGGTATTGGGCGCTGCGTCTGCATTGCCGCCTGGTGCCGCGCTCTGCGCAACACCCGTGGCGGGGGCTGCGCCCGAGCCGGGTTGGCCCGTGCCGCGCGTCACGTCGAGCATGCGTGAATCGAGTGCCTTGCTCAACTGCTGGAATTGCGCTTCTTCTTCCGCGATTTTGCGCTTTAGTACATCGAGTTCCTTGATACGGTTGTTCAGTTCCTGGCGAAGGGTTGCGATATTTTCTTGTGCGGTTTGATCTTGAAGCGATTGCGCATGAGCTTCAACGTAAAAGAGAAGCATCGTTGCGTAACTGATCGTCCGCACATGTCGAAATGGCTCGCGCTTCATGGGTCTGTTCTCCATGTCAGGCTTGCAGGTTCTACCCCGGTACACCTCGACAACAGGCCAGCGGCATCGACACGTCGAGTCGTTGTGCTGGGCATGAAGCAACCCCTTCGTATGACCGCTTTACGCGACACAAGAGCGTCTCCATGCTCGCGAATGGAATCGGTATTGGAACCGTGATTCGCTATTGGTATCTATTTCCAACTTGTGTTCATGCATCCGCAATAAAATCTTTAAAAAATGACCGTCTATGGCTTTATCGCGGACCATAAAAGCCTAACGCATCGGTGCTGCCTACGCTAATAAGAAGAACCCTGGCCTGTGATGGTTAGCCAACAGAACGAAGCATTTCGCATGGGGCTTCGCAACGCGTGATCCGCTGTGCGTACTTTCAATCGACACGCTTCTGTCACAGGCGCGAGCAAGCATGCGCGATGTGCGCATGCACAATCCGTTTCTGCTCAACGGGTGCATAATGCGCTTCAGTCTATGCAATCGATTGTCGCCCGTCGCGGAGGACGTCATGCAAGCGAAGAACGAAGAAGCCGTTGCCCATCTGCTCAACGATGTCGTCGAATTCGCGCGAGGACGATTGCCCGAGCCCGCTTTCGCAGCTGTCGAGCCATTCCTGCGTCACTACTACGACTTCGCGGACGCGGACGATCTGCAAAGCCGCGGCATCGCCGATCTCTACGGCGCCGCGATGGCGCACTGGCAAACGGCGCAACGTTTCGTGCCGGGCAGCGAACGTTTGCGCGTCTACAACCCGATTCTCGAACAGCACGGCTGGCACTCGGATCACACCGTCATCGAGATCGTCAACGACGACATGCCGTTTCTGGTGGACTCGGTTTCAATGGCCGTCAACCGTCTCGGTCTGTCGCTGCACTCCGTGTTGCACCCCGTATTTCGCATATGGCGCGGCAAGGACGGCGGCATCGAGCGCATCGCGCCCGGCGGCGCATCGAGCGACGATGGCCATTCGCAACTCGCGTCGTTCATTCATTTCGAAGTGGACCGCTGCGGCGATGCCGCGAAGCTCGATGCATTACGCAACGAGATCGCGAAGGTACTGGGCGATGTGCGCGCCTCCGTCGAAGACTGGCCGAAGATCGTCGAGATAGCGCGCACGACGATCCGCGACATGGCCACGCGCGAAACGAGCCCGGAAGGCGTCGAAGCGCGCGCGTTCGTCGAATGGATGGTCGCGGACCACTTCACGTTTCTCGGCCAGCGCGATTACGAACTCGTTACGCATGACGGCCAGTACGGCTTGCGCGGTGTGCCGGGCTCGGGCTTCGGCCTCTTGCGCGAATCCTTGCGGGCTCAGGGCACGTCCGAAGTGACACCGTTGCCGGCCGCCGCCGCCGATATCATCGCGGGCGCGACGCCCATCTTTCTGACCAAGGCCAATTCGCGCGCGACGGTGCATCGGCCCGGCTATCTCGACTATGTCGGCGTGAAGCTCGTCGGGCCGGACGGCAAGATCAACGGCGAGCGGCGCTTTATCGGGCTGTATACGTCGACGGCTTATACAACGTCCGCTTCGGAAATTCCGATCGTGCGGCGTAAATGCGCGAACATCGTGCGGCGCGCGGGTTTTCTGCCGAAGGGGCATCTCGGCAAATCGCTGGTGACGGTGCTGGAAACGTATCCACGCGATGAACTCTTCCAGGCCGACGAGAACGAACTCTACGACACAGCGATGGGCGTGCTGCGCTTGCAGGAGCATCAGCGCACGCGGATGTTCGTGCGGCGCGACCGCTTCGACCGCTTCGTGTCGTGCCTCGCATTCGTACCGCGCGATAAATACAACACCGACTTGCGCCGGCGTATCGCCAGGCTGCTGATGAGCGCGTTCAACGGCACGAACGTCGAGTTCACGCCGCTGCTGTCCGAATCGACGCTCGCGCGCATTCATTTCGTCGTGCACGCGGAGCCGGGCGCGATGACGGATGTCGATACGCGCGAACTCGAACAGCGGCTCATCCAGGTGTCGCGCCGCTGGCAGGACGATCTCGCAGATGCCTTGCTCGATGCGTTCGGTGAAGAGCAAGGCAACCGCCTGTTGCAGCACTATGCGGATTCGTTTCCGGCCGGCTATCGCGACGACTATCCGGCGCGCACGGCGGTGCGCGATATCGAGCTGATCGAGCGCGTGCAGGGCACCGAGCAGATCGCGATGAACCTGTACCGGCCCATCGAAGCGGGGCCGCGCGCGTTCCGTTTCAAGGTGTATCGCGTGGGCGATCCGATCGCGCTGTCGCGCAGCCTGCCGATGCTCGAACATCTGGGCGTGCGCGTCGATGAAGAGCGGCCTTACCTGATCGAGGCGCCGGGTGCCGCGCCCGCGTGGATTCACGACTTCGGCCTCGAACTGGCCGACGACACCGAGTTCGACATCGAGCGCGTGAAGGGCCTGTTCGAAGACGCATTCGAGCGGGTCTGGACAGGCGATATCGAAGACGACAACTTCAACCGCCTCGTGCTGCGCGCGCAACTGAGCGCGCGCGAAGTGATCATCTTGCGGGCCTACGCGAAGTATCTGCGCCAGGTGGGCTCGACGTTCAGCGACGCGTATATCGAGCGTGCGTTGACGGGCAATCCCGCCATCGCGCGGATGCTGGTCGAACTGTTCATTGCGCGGTCCGATCCGGCCCCTGCCACGACGCGCGAGACACGCGTCGAGCGGCTGCTGAAGACGATCGAAGGCGCGCTCGACGAAGTGCCGAACCTCGACGAAGACCGCATCCTGCGCCAGTTCCTCGGCGTGATCAACGCGACGCAGCGCACGAACTACTACCGGCGCGACGAGAGCGGCAAGCCGAAACCTTATCTGTCGTTCAAGTTCGATCCCGCGAAAGTGCCGGGCCTGCCCGAGCCGAAGCCGATGTTCGAAATCTGGGTGTATTCGCCGCGTGTCGAAGGCGTGCATCTGCGCGGCGGGCGTGTCGCGCGCGGCGGCTTGCGCTGGTCCGACCGCCGCGAGGATTTCCGCACGGAAGTGCTCGGTCTGATGAAGGCGCAGATGGTGAAGAACGTCGTGATCGTGCCGGTGGGATCGAAGGGCGGTTTCGTCGTGAAGAATCCGCCGCCACCGACCGATCGCGAATCCTGGATGCGCGAGGGCGTTGCGTGCTATCAGACGTTCCTGCGCGGGCTGCTCGACCTCACCGATAACCGGGTGGGTAGCCAGATCGTGCCGCCGCCCGGCGTCGTGCGGCATGATCCCGACGATCCGTATCTCGTCGTCGCCGCCGACAAGGGCACCGCCACGTTCTCCGATTTCGCGAACGCGATCTCGCAGGAATACGGCTTCTGGCTCGACGACGCATTTGCCTCGGGCGGCTCGGTCGGCTACGACCACAAGAAAATGGGCATCACCGCGCGCGGTGCGTGGGAGTCGGTGAAGCGCCACTTCCGCGAAATGAGCGTCGATACGCAAACGATGGACTTCTCCGTGGTCGGCGTCGGCGACATGTCGGGCGACGTGTTCGGCAATGGCATGCTGCTGTCGCAGCATATTCGCCTGATCGCCGCGTTCGATCACCGGCATGTGTTCCTCGATCCGAATCCCGATCCCGCGACGAGCTTCGCTGAGCGTCAACGGCTCTTCAATCTGGACCGTTCGAGCTGGGCCGATTACGACCCTGCGCTGATCTCGCAAGGCGGTGGCGTGTTCGCGCGCACTGCGAAGACGATCCCGCTTTCGCCCGCCGTGCAGTCGATGCTCGGCATCACGGCCGCCGCGCTCGCGCCCTCGGAACTGGTGCGCGCGATTCTTCAGGCGCCCGTCGATCTGCTGTACAACGGCGGCATCGGCACCTATGTGAAGGCGAGCCGCGAAACGCATGCGCAGGTCGGCGACAAGGCCAACGATGCGGTGCGTGTGAACGGCTGCGATCTGCGTTGCAAGGTGGTCGCGGAAGGCGGCAATCTGGGCCTCACGCAACTCGGGCGCATCGAGTTCGCGCAACGCGGCGGCCGCATGAATACCGATGCAATCGATAATTCCGCGGGCGTCGACTGCTCGGACCACGAAGTGAACATCAAGATTCTGCTCGGCCTCGTCGTCGCGGATGGCGAGATGACGGACAAGCAGCGCAATGCATTGCTCGCGGAAATGACGGAGGAAGTGGGCCTGCTCGTGTTGCAGGACAACTACTATCAAACGCAGGCGTTGTCGATTGCAGGCCGCTATGCGGCCGAACTGTTCGACGCCGAAATGCGCATGATGCGTTATCTCGAACGCGCGGGCCGTTTGAATCGCGTGATCGAATTTCTCCCATCCGAAGACGAAATCAACGAACGTCTTGCCGCGAAGCAGGGTTTGACTTCACCCGAACGCGCGGTGCTGCTCGCGTACAGCAAGATGTGGCTCTACGATGCGCTGCTCGAAACCGACGTGCCGGAAGATGCGCTGGTGGCGGGCATGCTGACCGAGTACTTCCCGAAGCCGCTGCGCCAGCGCTTCAGCGAGCCGATGCATCATCATCCGCTGCGCCGCGAGATTCTGGCGACGCATTTGACGAATGCGCTGGTGAATCGTGTTGGCTGTGCGTTCGTGCACCGGATGATGGAAGAGACTGACGGGAAGCCCGGCGACATCGTGCGCGCGTGCATGATTGCGCGTGATGTGTTCGATCTCAACGAGGTGTGGCGCAATATCGACGCGCTCGACAATCGGGTCGCCGACGACGTGCAGGCGCGCATGTTCGTCGAGATCACGAAGCTGCTGGAGCGCGCCGCGCTGTGGTTCCTGCGGCATCTGCAGTCGGGCGAAGTGAAGGACGGCGGCGTGGCGGAACTGATTGCGCGCTGTCGCGACGCGGCGCAACGGCTCGCGCCGCAATTGCCGATGCTGTTGCCCGGCGCGGAACTCGAAGCCTTGTCCGAGCGGCAGCGCGTGCTCGTCGATGCAGGCGTTGACAGCGAGCTGGCGGTGCGTGTCGCGAGCGGCGACATACCTGCTGCGCTGCTCGATATCGCGGAAGTGTCGGCGACGACCGATCGCGGGCTCGAACTCGTCGCGGGCGTGTACTTCGCGTTGGGTACGCAACTGAACTACGGCTGGATCGGCGAGCGCGCCGAGGCGCTGCCGACATCGACGCATTGGGACGTGATGGCGCGGGCCGCTGCGCTCGCCGAGCTTGCGCGACTCAAGCGCGTGCTGACGACGAGTGCGCTCACGGAAGCGCCCGAGGCGACGACCGCGGAAGGCGTCGTGGAAGCGTGGCGCGCAAAACGCGAGAACGCGCTCGCGCGCTATGCGCAACTGCTGACGGATTTGCGCGCGGCGGGCGGCGCGACCCTGTCGATGCTGCTCGTGATCGTGCGGGATATGGCGACGCTCGAACGCCGCTAAACGCGCACGGTTGCCTTCAAAGGAACGCGCTGTCGTCACACAGGCGAGGGCGCGTTTCTCTTTGCGCGACCTGTTCGACAGCGCTTTCGCGGATTGCCGGATAATAGCCCTTATCGACCCTCCGGCACCTCACCATCATGAGCGAATCCGCTGTCAGTTCCAACGTCCCACGACTCACGAGCCTTTCGCACGGCGGCGGCTGCGGCTGCAAGATCGCGCCGGGCGTGTTGTCCGATCTTTTGAAGCGCAGCGTGCCGATGCCGTCGTTTCCGGACCTGCTGGTCGGCACGGAAACCTCGGATGACGCTGCCGTGTATCGCCTGAACGACGAGCAGGCGATCATCGCGACGACCGACTTCTTCATGCCGATCGTCGACGATCCGTACGACTTCGGCCGCATCGCCGCGACCAACGCGCTCTCCGATGTCTATGCAATGGGTGGCAAGCCGATTCTCGCGCTCGCGCTGGTCGGCATGCCGATCAACGTGTTGCCGCACGACGTGATCGCAGCCGTGCTGCGCGGCGGCGAGGATGTGTGTGCGCAGGCGGGCATTCCCGTCGCGGGCGGCCATTCGATCGACTCCGTCGAGCCGATCTACGGTCTTGCCGCACTCGGCGTCGTGCATCCGAAACGCGTGAAGCGCAACGCGTCCGCGCAAGCCGGCGACGTGCTCGTGCTCGGCAAGCCGCTCGGCGTCGGCGTGCTGTCGGCGGCGCTCAAGAAGAATCAGCTCGACGCGGCAGGCTATGCCGCGATGATCGCGGCCACCACCAAGCTCAATCGCCCGGGCACAGAACTGGCCGCACTCGAAGGCGTGCACGCGATGACGGACGTGACGGGTTTCGGCCTGCTCGGCCATACGCTGGAACTCGCGCGCGGCGCGCAACTGACCGCGCGATTGCGTTACGCGGATCTGCCGTGGATTGCGGGTGTCGACGCGTTCGCGGCGGCGGGCGTCATCACGGGCGCGTCGGGCCGCAACTGGGCTTCGTATGGCGAAGACATGCGTCTCGCGGATTCGCTGCCCGACACGGCACGCGCGTTGCTGACCGATCCGCAGACGTCGGGCGGGCTGCTGGTATCGTGTTCGCCCGCTGCCGTCGACGACGTGCTCGCGATTTTCCGCGCGGACGGCTTCGATCGCGCGGTGGTAATCGGCGAATTGCACGATGGCGCACCGCGCGTCGAAGTCGTTTAATTCTTTCTCACTCCAATTGCATCACGACAACTCGAAGAGCCTATGAAAGAAGAATCACCGAAGGCCATTTTTTACGCGCTGGCAGCGAACCTCGGCATTGCGGTTTGCAAGTTCGCGGCTGCTGCATTCACGGGTTCCGGTTCGATGTTCGCCGAGGCGATTCACTCGACGGCCGATTGCGGCAACCAGATATTGCTGCTGTTCGGCCTCAAGCAGGCGCGACGTCCCGCAAGCCTGTTGCATCCGCTCGGCGCGGGGCGCGTAATCTATTTCTATTCGCTGATCGTCGCGCTGCTGCTGTTCTTCGTCGGCGGCGTGTTTTCTGTTTATGAGGGTGTGCATCGTCTGATGGCGCATGAGCCGTTGTCGCATGCGTATATCGCGCTTGGCGTGCTGGGGGTTTCGGTGGTGCTCGAAACTTTTTCGCTGATGGGCGCGGTCCGGGAAATCCGCAAGACCAATCCCGACAAATCGATGTGGCGATGGTTTCGCGAAACGCGCGAATCGGAATTGCTCGTCGTCACGGGCGAAGACGTGGCCGCGCTGCTCGGTCTCGCGATTGCCTTCGTCGCCGTGCTGATGACGATGATCACTGGCAATCCCGTGTTTGACGCGTGGGGTTCCGTCGGCGTCGGTGTGTTGCTGATGGTGATTGCGGTTCTGGTGGCGCGCGAGGTGAAGTCGATGATTATCGGCGAATCCGCGAGCCCGGAAGTGCGGCGCGCAATCGAAGCGCATTTGCACACGCGCACGGAGATACGCAGCATCATCAATCTGATTACGCTGCAGTGGGGACGTCATGTGGTCGTCGCGGTGCAGGCCGAGATGATCGACTACGACAGCGGCCGTGCAATGGTCGACGCAATCAATATCGTCGAAGCCGATTTGCAGGCGACGTTTCCGCAAGTGCGGTGGGTGTTCTTCGAGCCGGATGTGCCGAGAGTGAGAACCGAGGCGTCGCTCGATTAAGCGCCGATACCTTATTCAAAGGCCCGCGAATGATGCACTCGGTGCAACGTTCGCGGGTCTTTTCGTTTCTGATTCACTTTTCGTATTGCAGTTCTTTTTCGATTTATGCGAATCAGCTATTTGAAATGACAAGTGGAATTAGCTAATGGAAAACAATTCGACGCCGCCTATACTTAGCTCCGCCCTGTTACGCGAGGGCATGCATTCCATTCCCAATCCTTTAGCAAGCTTAAAGAAAGGACTTGTCATGGTAACTCGCACGGTAGGCGCATTGACGGCTCTGGCACTGGCTGCATGCACGGCAGTCTCGCCATTGGCGAATGCGCAGGACGACAACTTTGCGCAAGGCAACGGCGAATCGCACGGCCGGCCCGTCAAGGTGATGATCATTTCGATGTTCGGACCGGAAGGGCAGGTGTGGCTCGATAAACTCGGGCCGTGGCAAGACATTCCTGTCGCGGGTCTCTCGCCGGATTATCCGAATATCCATTGCAACAGACAGGACATCTGCGTGATGACGACGGGCATGGGCCACACGAATGCCGCCGCGTCGACCATGGCGCTCGCATTCTCGTCGCGTTTCGATTTGCGGCATACGTACTTCATGATCGCGGGCATTGCGGGTATCGATCCGATTCAAGGTACGGTCGGCTCCGCTGCGTGGGCCAAGTACCTTGTCGACTTCGGTATTCAATGGGAAATCGACGGACGCGAAATTCCGCCGGGCTGGAACACCGGCTATCTCGGCATCAATACGAAAAGCCCTTCGGAGAAGCCGCCACTCGACTACCGCACGGAAGTGTTCCAGTTGAATACACGCCTTGCCGATGCGGCTTTTGCGTTGTCGCGCAACGTCGTGCTGTCTGACAACGCGCAGGCGCAAGCGGCGCGCTCCAAATACAGCTATGCACCTGCCAATCGTGCGCCTACTGTCATTCAGTGCGACACACTAGCAGGCGATACGTGGTGGTCCGGTACGAAGCTGGGCGAACGCGCGCGCGACTGGACGAAGATTCTCACGGACGGCAAGGGCGTCTATTGCACGACGCAACAGGAAGACAACTCGACCTATGAAGCGTTAAAGCGCGCCGCAAGCGTGCATCGCGTCGATTTGAACCGCGTTGCGGTATTGCGCGCGGGCTCGGATTTCGATCGTCCTTATGATGGACAGACGAGCGCCGACAACCTGCTCAATTACGCCGCGCAAGGTGGCTTCACTATTGCGCTCGAGAACCTGTACCGCGCGGGCAATCCACTCGTTCAGGACATCGTGTCGCATTGGGGCGAATGGCGCAACGGCGTGCCGCATCGCTGATCGCATAGCGCAGAACGTTAAATCGGCACCAACGCAAAGCGCTCAATCGCTTTCATGCGATTGAGCGCGGTACACACACTTCGCTATCTTCCAACGCGCACTTAATGCGAGCGATAGGGCGTCCAGACGGGAATATCCGCCGCCCAGTCATCGAGTTCCGATGGGCTCATGTTCGACTCCTGCGACTAAAAATAGAATGACGATTACTGGCCGCGAGCGACTCGCACGCTGCCGTCGCTTTGCGCTTCGAGGCGTGCAGCTTGCGTGCGGCCAATCAGGCCTTGTTCGGGATACGAGGTCTTGTTCAGCGACGGCAGCGTGCCGTCGCGATACGCGTCGGTCACTTCCGCGCGCACTTCTGCGCGAGACTTCGGTGCCGATGCATCCGCCGAGTGTTGCCACCATTGATCGTTGTACGACCCAGCGTGGCCAATGCCACCACCGCCGCCGGCAAATGCCGGTGCGCTGACGAGCAGCGAGAGAGCAAGACCTGCCAGCAGATTGCGTTTCATGATTCATTCACTCCTATCGTTTGCTTCGCCGTCGTGGTCCGGCGTTGCGACAGGGTGAAATGTAGGCTTTGACGCGCGGGCGATAAACCCGGCTTTCATGAAATGAATTGTCGCAATTTCAGAACAATCGCGGCGCGATGCCGCGATCGTCCCTTAAACAAAGGCCTGGCAGCCTATGCAACCCACTCCGACATCACAGGCGTCTTGAATTCCGGCGCCGTCTCTTTCTGCTCGAGCGTGCGTTGCGTGCAGGTCTTGTCGAGGCTTGCGCGGCCGCTGAGCAGCGGGCAGCGATCGAAAATCTCCGCAATCCAGTCGACGAATACGCGCACTTTCGACGACAGATGCCGGCTATGCGGATACACCGCGGAAATCGGCATCGGCAGTGGCTTCATCTCAGGCAGCACTTCGACGAGCTGGCCCGAACGCAGATGCGGCAGCACCATGAAGAGCGGCGGCTGGATCAGGCCAAAGGCTTCGAGGCCGCACGTCACGTACGCATCCGCGTCGTTGACGGACACTACGCTCTTCATTTTCACCTCGACTTCCTTGCCGTCGACGAGAAACGACCAGTCCATAACCCGGCCCGTGCGGCTCGAAAAATAATTCACCGCCTTGTGCTGGTCGAGGTCTTCGAGCGTCTGAGGAATGCCCGCGCGTTCCAGATACGCAGGCGCCGCGCACGACACGCCTTCGAATAACCCTATTCTGCGTGCGACCAATGACGAATCCTGCAGCGCGCCGACCCGCACCACGCAATCGACGCCTTCCTGCAAAAGATCGACCGGGCGGTCGGACAAGCCGAGTTGCAGATCGATATCCGGGTACTTCGTGTGGAATTCGCACAGCGCGGGAATCACGAGCAGACGTCCGATCGATCCCGGCATATCGATGCGCAGCTTGCCACTCGGCTTCTTGTTGCCGCTCTGGAAACTCGCTTCCGTTTCTTCGACGTCCGCGAGAATGCGCACGCAACGCTCGTAGTACGCAGCGCCGTCCGGCGTCAGCGACAGACGGCGTGTCGTGCGATGCAAGAGGCGCGTGCCGAGAAACGCTTCGAGATTCTGGATGATCGTCGTGACGGAAGCGCGGGGTAGATCGAGCGTTTCCGCAGCCCGGGTGAAGCTGTTCGTATCGACGACCCGGGTGAACACTTGCATGGCCTGAAGTCGGTCCATTGCAAACCTCCGAAAGAGCCGGAGCACTGGTGAAGCAGCCGCATCAGCCATTTAACGATTGGCTAAGGCGCCGAATAAAGTCATTCGATTGTTCAGGTGCACCGAATTGTGTTGCCGGATTATAGGCATTTATTTGGAAGTCTGCTGGTCCCACAATTCGCACCATTCGATAGCTTCGCGCATTGCGCTGTTCCGACATGGATGCATTCAACCCGCGTCACACCTTTGTCCCGTCTGGCGCGAGCCTCGGCGAAAACGCCGCGTTACTCGACGTCACCGACGTGCGGATCGAAGGGTACGCACAGGACATCACACTGCGCCTTTACCGGCGAGCCGCCGCCAAAAACGGTCTGCCGATCCTGCTCTATTTTCACGGCGGCGGTTTCGTGCGCGGCTCGATCGAGGAAGCCGACTACGCCGCGCGCTATTTCGCGCAGCACACGCCGGCGCTCGTCGTGTCCGTCGGTTATTCGCTCGCGCCGCAGTTTCCGTTTCCCGCCGCGCCCGAAGATGCGCACCGTGCAGCACTGTGGGTGCAGACGCGCGCACGGGCGTTTGGCGGCAACACGAAAAAAATCGGCGTGGCGGGCCACGATGCAGGTGGCTCGCTCGCCAATTGCCTTGCGTTCATCGGCCGCGATCGCGGGGATGTGCGGATCGATGCGCAGGCTTTGTTCGGACCGATGCTCGATCCGAGCCTCACGCGTCTTGGCGACGAGAAGCGCCTGAGCTCGGACATCACGGCGAGCGAATGCGCGGCCTGTTATCGCGCGTATCTGCCGCAGGCAGCGCAACGCATTCACCCGTATGCGGCGCCGCTCGAATCGGTGCGGCTCGCCGGCTTGCCCGCGACGCTGATTGCCACCGCGCAAAACGACGTGCTGCACGTCGAAGCGGAGAAGTACGCCAGCAATCTCATCGATGCGGGCGTGCAGACGCAGGTGGTCCGTTACCCGAGCGTATCGCACGCGGCGCTGGCCCAGCATCCGGCGGCGCTGCTCGAGGCGGTCCGATTCTTCCAGTGGCGCTTCGATGAGCGCGCACTCCGATAAACAAACTTCTATTAACTAAATTAAATCCGGAGTCTGTCATGTCTGTTTTTCCTCTCTCGCGTTCGAAGCTGGCGGTTGCGGCGCTAGCGGTGCTTGTGATTGCGGGCCTCGGCACGTTCGGCGCGATTCGCGTCGATGCGCGCTCGCCGGCGCAGTCCGCGCCGACCATCGTGCCGGAAGTCGACGTCGCCACTGTCGTGCAGAAAACCATCACCGACTGGCAAACCTATTCGGGCCGTCTTCAGGCTGTAGAAAAGGTCGACGTGCGGCCGCTCGTATCGGGCACGATCGTGTCCGTGAACTTCCAGGACGGCGCGCTCGTGAAGAAGGGCGACGTGCTGTTCGTCATCGATCCGCGTCCGTATCAGGCGGAAGTCGATCGTGCTGCCGCGCAACTGGCGGCCGCGCAGTCGCGCGCGGGTTACTCGCAAAGCGACTGGGAGCGCGCGCAACGGCTGATCGGCGATAGCGCAATCGCAAAACGCGACTACGACGAGAAGCAGAACGCCGCGCGCGAAGCGAGCGCGAACGTGAAGGCCGCGCAGGCCGCGCTCGAAACCGCGCAGATCAATCTCGGCTATACGAAGATCGTCGCGCCCGTGGCGGGCCGCGTGTCGCGCGCGGAGATCACGCTCGGCAACGTCGTGAACGCGGGCGCAAGCGCTGCGCCGCTGACGACGCTCGTGTCCGTCTCGCCGATCTACGCGGAGTTCGACGCCGACGAGCAGACATACCTTCAGTACATCAGCCAGGTGAAGGGCGACAGCAAGGTGCCCGTCGAACTCGGCCTCGCCAATGAGACGGGCTATTCGCGCAAGGGCACGATTCAGTCGGTCGATAACCGCCTCGATACGTCGTCGGGCACGATCCGCGTGCGCGCGCGTTTCGACAATAGCGACGGCTCGCTGGTGCCGGGTCTCTTTGCACGCGTGAAAGTGGGTGGCAGCGAGCCGCATGGCGCGCTGCTGATCGACGATGCCGCAATCGGCACGGACCAGGACAAGAAGTTCGTGTTCGTGGTCGACAAGGACGATCACGTCGCGTATCGCGAGATCCAGCCTGGCGACCTGCAAGGCAATCTGCGCGTCGTGAAGAGCGGCTTGCACGCGGGCGACCGCATCGTCGTGAACGGCACGCAGCGCGTGCGCCCGGGCGCGCAGGTCCGCGCGCACATGGTACCGATGGGCGAGGGCGACGCGAACAGCGCGCCCGTCGCGGACGACGCGCAGGCAGACAAGCAGGCGCAGCTCGACGGAGCGAAGCAGAAGCACACCGAACCGCAAGCGCAGAAGGGTACGCAAACGCAGGCACAGGCGCAGCCGCGCACGAAGGCGCGCAAGGATTCGTGATCGGTCGACCAACCGGCACCCATCCTTCGATGCATGCGCAGAAGACGTAAGCGCTCCAACATCAAGAGCTTCACATGAACATATCCAAATTCTTCATCGACCGGCCGATCTTCGCTGGCGTGCTATCGGTCCTGATTCTGCTCGGGGGGCTGATCGCACTGTTCCAGCTGCCGATCTCCGAATACCCCGAAGTGGTGCCGCCTTCCGTGGTGGTGCACGCGCAATATCCGGGCGCGAACCCGAAGGTGATCGCCGAGGCCGTTGCGTCGCCGCTCGAAGAGCAGATCAACGGCGTCGAGAACATGCTGTACATGCAGTCGCAGGCCAATAGCGACGGCAATCTGACGTTGACGGTCACGTTCAAGCTCGGCACGAATCCCGATCTCGCGACGCAGCTCGTGCAGAACCGCGTGAATCAGGCACTGCCGCGTCTGCCGGAAGACGTGCAGCGTCTCGGCGTGACGACGATCAAGAGCTCGCCGACGCTGACGATGGTCGTGCATTTGATCTCGCCGAACGACCGTTACGACATGACGTATCTGCGCAACTACGCGCTGCTCAACGTGAAAGACCGCCTGGAGCGGATCAAGGGCGTCGGGCAGGTGCAGTTGTGGGGCGCGGGCGACTACGCAATGCGCGTGTGGCTCGATCCGGCGAAGGTCGCGCAACGCAATCTGACGGCGATGGAAGTCGTCAACGCGATTCGCGAGCAGAACATTCAGGTGGCGGCGGGCGTGATCGGTGCATCGCCTTCCGTGCCGGGCACGCCGCTGCAGCTGTCGGTGAATGCGCGCGGCCGTCTGAAAACAGAAGCGGAGTTCGGCGACATCGTCGTGAAGACGGCGCCGGATGGGGCCGTCACGTACCTGAAGGATATCGCGCGTGTCGAACTCGCGGCTTCGGAATACGGCTTGCGCTCGCTGCTCGACAACAAGCCGGCTGTTGCAATGGCGATCAACCAGTCGCCGGGCGCGAATTCGCTGCAGATTTCCGACGAAGTGCGCGCGACGATGAAAGAACTCGCCGCAGACTTCCCGGCGGGTGTCGAGTACAAGATCGTCTATGACCCGACGCAGTTCGTGCGTTCGAGTATCGAAGCCGTCGTGCACACGCTGCTCGAAGCGATTGCGCTGGTCGTGATCGTGGTGATCGTGTTCCTGCAAACGTGGCGCGCGTCGATCATTCCGCTTATCGCGGTGCCTGTGTCCATTGTCGGCACCTTCTCGCTGCTGCTCGCTTTCGGTTTCTCGATCAACGCGCTGTCGCTGTTCGGGATGGTGCTGGCCATCGGTATCGTGGTTGACGATGCGATCGTGGTGGTGGAGAACGTCGAGCGGAACATCGAAAGCGGGCTGAGCGCGAGAGATGCGACCTACAAGGCCATGCAGGAAGTGAGCGGGCCAATTATCGCCATCGCGCTGACGCTGGTCGCCGTGTTCGTGCCGCTCGCGTTCATGACGGGTCTGACGGGCCAGTTCTACAAGCAGTTCGCGATGACCATCGCGATCTCGACGGTGATCTCGGCATTCAACTCGCTGACCCTGTCGCCCGCATTGTCTGCGCTGTTGCTGCGTGGTCATGGCGCGAAGGAAGACTGGCTGACGCGCGGCATGAACCGCGTGTTGGGCCCGTTTTTCAGGGGCTTCAACAAGGTGTTCCATCGCGGCTCGGAAAGCTATGGGCGTGGCGTGAACGGCGTGCTCAAGCGTAAGGGCGCGATGCTCGTCGTGTACGCGGTGCTGCTGGGCCTGACGGTGCTCGTGTCGCGTGCCGTGCCGGGCGGTTTCGTGCCGGCGCAGGACAAGGAGTATCTGATCGCGTTTGCGCAGTTGCCTAACGGCGCATCGCTCGATCGCACCGAGAAGGTGATCCGCGACATGGGCACGATCGCGCTGAAGCAGCCTGGCGTGGAAAGCGCGGTGGCGTTCCCGGGTCTGTCGGTGAACGGCTTCACGAACAGTTCGAGCGCGGGCATCGTGTTCGTCACGCTCAAGCCGTTCCATGAACGCAAGGGCAAAGCGCTGTCGGCGGGTGCGATTGCGGGCGCGCTGAACCAGCAATACGGCGCGATCAAGGATTCGTTCGTTGCCGTCTTTCCGCCGCCACCCGTGCTCGGTCTCGGTACGCTCGGCGGCTTCAAGATGCAGCTGGAGGACCACGGTGCAGTCGGATACACAGAGCTGAACAAAGCGACGGAAGCGTTCGTCAAGAAGGCTGCAACGACTCCCGAACTCGGCCCGACGTTCTCCAGCTATCAGATCAACGTGCCGCAAGTGAACGTCGATCTCGACCGTGTGAAGGCGAAGCAACTGGGCGTGCCCGTGACGGACGTGTTCAGCACGATGCAGGTGTATCTCGGCTCGCTGTACGTGAACGACTTCAACCGTTTCGGCCGTGTGTACCAGGTGCGTGTGCAGGCGGACGCGCCGTACCGTCAGCAGGCCGACGACATCCTGCAACTGAAGACGCGCAACGCGAATGGCGACATGGTGCCGTTGTCGTCGCTGGTGACGGTGACGCCGACGTATGGTCCGGAAATGGTCGTGCGCTACAACGGCTACACGGCGGCCGATATCAACGGCGGCCCGGCGCCAGGATTCTCGTCGGGTGAAGCGCAGGCAGCGGCCGAGCGCATCGCGGCGCAAGTGTTGCCGAAGGGTGTGAAGCTCGAATGGACCGATCTGACGTATCAGCAGATCATCGCGGGCAACGCGGGCATGTGGGTGTTCCCGATCAGCGTGCTGCTCGTGTTCCTCGTGCTCGCTGCGCTGTACGAGAGCCTGACGCTGCCGCTCGCGGTGATCCTGATCGTGCCGATGAGCGTGTTGTCCGCGCTGGCGGGTGTATGGCTGACGCAGGGCGACAACAACATCTTCACGCAGATCGGTTTGATGGTGCTGGTGGGGCTGGCGTCGAAGAACGCGATTCTGATCGTCGAGTTTGCGCGTGAACTGGAGCACGACGGACGCACGCCGCTGCAGGCCGCCATCGAAGCGAGCCGCATGCGTTTGCGGCCGATTCTGATGACGTCGATCGCGTTCATCATGGGCGTGGTGCCGCTGGTGGTGTCGAGCGGCGCGGGTTCCGAAATGCGTCACGCGATGGGTGTGGCCGTGTTCTTCGGGATGCTGGGTGTGACGCTGTTCGGCCTGATGCTGACGCCGGTGTTCTACGTGGTGCTGCGTACGTTGGCGGGCGGCAAGATTCACGTCGCGCAAAAGGACTCGCCGCATCTCGTCGCGCATACGACGGACGCCTGATGGAGAAAATGACAATGAAAAGCTTTGAACAGATGAGCGGCCTGGGTCGCGCGGCGGCGAGCACGCTGCTGATGTTGCTGCTCGCGGCGTGCTCGCTCGAGCCGACGTACAAGCGTCCCGATTCGGCGACGCCCGCGGCCTTCAAGGAAGCGCCCGTGTCGGCAACGACGGCGGATGCGGCGGCCACGCCGCTGCCGGCGAGCGAAGCGGGCACGTGGAAGACGGCTGAGCCCGCAGAAGACGCGCATCGCGGCGAATGGTGGACGATTTTCGGCGATTCGACGCTCAACGATCTGGAAAAGCAGGCTGGCGATGCGAACCAGAACCTGAAAGCAGCCGCGGCGCGCGTGCAGGAATCGCGTGCGCTGACGCAGCAGGCGCGCGCCGACTGGTTCCCGTCGTTCGATGCGGGCTTCGGGCCGACGCGCGAGCGTCTGTCGCCCGCTTCGCAGTTCCTGCCGAACGACACGCATGTGCCGACGCAAACGCTGTGGCGCGCACAGGTGACGGCTGCGTATGAAGTCGATCTGTTTGGCCGCGTCAGTTCGAACGTGAACGCCGCACGTGCCGACCAGGCGCAGAGCGAAGCGTTGTTCCGCTCGGTGCAGCTCGCGTTGCAGGCGGACGTCGCGCAGAACTACTTTCAGTTGCGTGAGTTCGACACGCAGTTGAGCCTGTATCGTCAGACGGTGACGTTGCGTGAGAACGCATTGAAACTCGTCGAGCGCCGCTTCAACGAAGGCGACATCAACGAACTCGATGTGTCGCGCGCCCGCAATGAACTGGCGACGGCGCGCGCCGATGCCGTCGGCGTGGCGCGTCAGCGCGCGGCGTCCGAGCACGGCCTCGCGATTTTGCTCGGCAAGGCGCCTGCGGACTTCTCGTTCCCCGAGACGCCGCTTGCGCCTGTAACGGCGCGCGTGCCTGCTGGATTGCCGTCTGCGCTGCTCGAGCGTCGGCCGGATATCGCAGCGGCGGAGCGCGCGATGGCGGGCGCGAATGCGCGGATCGGCCTGGCCAAATCGGCGTTCTTCCCGAAGCTCGATATCACGGGTGCGTTTGGCTACGAGTCGACGACGCTCGGCGATCTGTTCCAGTGGTCGAGCCGCGCGTTCCTGCTTGGTCCGTTTGCGGGCACGGCGCTCACGGTGCCGCTCTTCGATGGCGGACGTCGCAAGGCGAATCTCGCGAATGCGCGCGCGAAGTATGACGAGGATGTGGCGCAGTATCGTCAGCAGGTGCTCGTGGCGTTTCGTGAAGTTGAGGACAACTTGTCCGATCTGCGTTTGCTTGGCGATCAGACGCGCGAGCAGAACGATGCTGTCAACGCGTCGAAGCGGGCGGAGCATCTGTCGCAGACGCAGTATCAGGAAGGGCAGGTCGCCTATCTGGATGTGATCGATGCGGAACGGCAGACGCTGCAGTCGCAGTTGCAGTTGAGCCATCTTGCCGGCACGCAGGCGGTCGCGACGGTCAACTTGATTCGTGCGCTCGGCGGGGGGTGGGGTGATGTGAAGGCGGATATCGGCAGCGCCGACGGCGCGCAATCGCAGCAGGTGGCGAAGCAGTAAGTTTTTTTTGCGGTGGCATCCGCGGTTTGCTCTTGCGCGGGCATCCGCGATTTGCCTTCGCGCTTCAAGCGTCGCCCCTGTGCGGGGCGGCACCTACTTTTCTTTGCCGCCGCAAAGAAAAGTAGGCAAAAGAAAGCGGCTAACACCGCCAACATCTCTCATTGCCTGAGGGCCCCCAAAGGGTCTTACGCTTCACACGGCAATCACGTGACCCATGTTCGTTGCCAACGTTCTTGCGGTGCGCCTCACCCACTTCACGCGCCCGCGCTGCACCCCGGCCGCGCCAGATAGTCCACCGCCGCCCAGGTGGCAAACTGTGTGTAGGCCGTAGTGCTACACACACCTCACTTCGGACCGATAGCGCACGCTCCACCCTGTAAGAGCGCCAAGCTATACGCCGCGACAACCTACACACAGTTTGCCACCTGGGCGGCACATACCATTCGCTGCCGCTTGCCCGAGTACGGGTATTCGAAGCGGGTGAGGCGCTCATTCGAAGCGTTGGCAACGAACGCGAACAGAAATGCTGCCGTGTGAAGCGCAAGACCCTTTGGGGGCCCGCAGGCAAGAACAAGGATTGGCGGTGTGAGCCGCTTTCTTTTGCCTACTTTTCTTTGCGGCGGCAAAGAAAAGTAGGTGCCGCCCCGCACAGGGGCGACGCGTGAAGCACGAAGGCACAACGCGGATGCCAGTGCATCGGCTAAAGCAACCAAACCGCTAGCGCCGCGCAGGCGCCACGCGGATGCCACCAAAAGCAAAACCAAAAAACCAATCACCCCCGTGCACCCCTGCACGCCCCTCCCGGGACACGTCCCCATATTTCTTTGTACACTTAGAGCCGTTTCGCGGCAGCGATCCATCTATCGCACTGCGACTTCACCCCCACCTCGAGGTCACCGGCTTTGCAGTTCAAACTTCCAACCACAGCTACCGCGCCGTTCTGCCCATCCGAGGTGCAGGGCTCCGTCGCCGTCACGCAGTCCGCCCCATTCTGGAAAAAAATCCTTCAGTTCGCAGGTCCCGGCCTACTGGTGTCGATCGGTTACATGGACCCGGGCAACTGGGCCACCGACATCGAAGCCGGCTCGCGCTACGGTTATAGCCTGCTGTTCGTAGTGGTGCTGTCGAGCCTAGCAGCAATGGTGCTGCAGTGCCTCAGCATGCGTCTTGGCATCGCGACGGGCCGCAATCTCGCGGAACTATCGCGCACGCGTTACTCGCCGGGCATCGCGCGTATTCAATGGCTGCTCGCCGAACTGTCGATCATCGCCTGCGATCTTGCCGAAGTGCTGGGCGGCGCGCTCGCGTTTCATCTGCTGTTCAAATGCTCGCTGACGGTCGGCGTGATCCTCACCGCGTTCGACACGCTGATCGTGCTCGGCCTGAAGGGCAAAAATTTCCGCGACCTCGAAGCGATCATGCTCGGTCTGGTCGCGACCATCGGCGTCGGATACGTGATCGAACTGGCGCTGGTTCATCCGCACTGGCCGTCCGTCGCGGCGGGGCTCGTGCCGTCGTGGCAAGCCATCAGCGAACGCGAGCCGCTATATCTCGCGATTGGCATTCTCGGCGCGACAGTGATGCCGCATAACCTGTATCTGCATTCGTCCATCGTGCAGACGCGCGCGATCAAGCGAGATCGCGAGGGCATCGCCGACGCGATCTCGCTGTCGCGTATCGACACCATCGTCGCGCTCATTCTCGCGCTGCTGATCAATGCGGCGATCCTGATTCTCGCGGCGGCCGCGTTCCATTCGACGGGGCATACCCAGGTCACCGAAATCGAGGACGCCTACCGGCTGCTCGCGCCCATCGTCGGCACGGGCTTCGCGGCCGTGCTGTTCGCGATCACGCTGCTGGCGTCGGGGCAAAGCTCGACGTTCACGGGCACGGTGGCCGGGCAGGTCATCATGGAAGGCTTTCTGCAGCTAAAGATTCCGTGCTACCAGCGGCGCTTCATCACGCGTGCGCTCGCGTTGATTCCCGCGCTCATCGGTGTGCAGATGCTCGGCAATGGCGCCGTCGGGCAGTTGCTCGTCGCGAGCCAGGTGGTGCTGAGCCTGCAGTTGCCGTTCGCGCTCTATCCGCTGATCCGCATGACGGACGACCGCGCGCTGATGGGCGAATTCGCGAACCGGCTGCCGACGCGTATCCTCGCGTGGTCGCTGTTCGTCGTGATCAGCGCGGCGAATATCTGGCTGGTGGTGCAGACGTTCGGGTTCGCAGGCTGAGCTTCAAAGCGCGAATAAAACGCGGACGAAAAAAAGCCGGTCTCGCGAGACCGGCTTCAAAATAATGCATAGCTTCGGATGGACTGAGTGATGCGCGGCGCTAGGCCGCCAACGCAGTTTCCTCGAGCATCTGTTCTTCGAGTACTTCGATTTCTTCCGCGACTTGCGGCACGGATACGATGTCCTTCTCCGCCTCGCGCTTCGCGGCGGCGGCCTTCTTCGTCTTGCCGGCGCGCGACGGCGGCTGGCAGGCGCCGCACACGACGTTGTGCTGCAGGTCGTGCTTGTGCGCGACGAACTTGCCGCTGCAACGGCAGCAGGGCGTCAGTTGCAGGATCTCGGCGTCGAAGAAACGCACGAGCGTCCATGCGCGCGTCAGGTCGAGCACCGGCTCGGTCTCGCTATGACGGCAATGTTCCAGATACAGACGATAACCCTTGGTCAGCGCGTCCAGGTGCGAGCACCGCGCTTCGTTCTTCAGGAACAGGTACGTGTTGTAGAACAGCGATGCGTGAATGTTCGCGAGCCACGTCATGTACCAGTCCGCCGAGAACGGCAGCATGCCCTTCGGCGGCGATACGCCCTTGACCTCGCGGTACAGGCGGATCATCCGGTCGCGCGACAGCGTCAGCTCGCTTTCGAGCACCTGCATGCGCGCGCCCAGTTCAATCAGCGCGATCGCGCGGAACACTTCCTGCGCGTCTTCGGTAAGGCTCTTTTTCAGCATGGCAGTCCTCTCCGGTCTTAAGCGAACTGCTCTGCGGGCTGTCCTGCCAGCAGGATCGCGGCATGCGTCGATGCCACCTCCGCGTGACGGGACGTGTGCGTCAACGCCGACAGCATCGTGTGGTCGTTGAAGCGGAAGAAGCATAAAAGCTGATCGGAGCTGGCCAGCTTGACGATCTGCGCGAGCGATAGCCCGGCAAGAATATCAGCCAGCTCCGATGACAAGCCCAGGCGGAACATGCCGACTGCCTTGTCCTCGCGCAACATGCGTTGTGCGAGCATGATGTAAGACAAATTGATTTCGCGGATTGAATCCAGCGTCTCGCTGCTACGGTCCATTTTCTCTTTTCCGAAGCCCCGAATTACTTATATCGGCATTTTCTGCCGTTATGGTCTTATGCCCCGCCGGACACTGAAGATTTCCGGCGTCAAGTTGGTGCACAGATACAACCAGCCAACCTTTGATACAACCCGTTACATTTCGTAACAGCTTGGGCGGAATTGTATGAACAGGATTTCCAGAAATCAATACCTTTCTCAAAAAAAAGATACGACAAAACAACAGTCGTTTCGGTAACTCTTTCACGGCGACGTCATAATCGCCAGGCAGGCGGAAAACGTTTGCAACGGGCTCCGGATAAACCCTTGTCAGATAAGGCTTCACGCAAGAGTTTCCGATTTACGCACGTAACTTTGCTTATGCGAAAATCATATGAGTTCAGAAAGCTGGGAGAAAGAAAACAAAAAACCGGCAGGTAAAAAATACGCTGCCGGTTAGCGGATGAGGGATAACCCGAGATGTAACGAAAAGGAGTTACAAACAGGGAAGAAAGTGTAACGAGTGCGGCCGCAGTTGTTACAGACTCAGCCGGAGTTTGTAACGGGTCAGCAGCCGGTTTGGCGGATACGTTCGACTTCCAGTCCGAAAAGGGGGCGCAGCCGCGTGCCGATGACATTGCCGGCGAACGCTGCGACGAGCCACAGCCAGCCATGCAGGCTGCCTGACACGATGCCGCTGAAATACGCGCCGATGTTACAACCATAGGCCAGCCGGGCGCCGTAGCCGAGCATCAGGCCGCCCACGACAGCCGCGACGAGGGATCGCATGGGCACGCGCCATAAAGGCGCGTAGCGGCCCGCTAAAGCGGCCGCAGCCATCGCGCCGAGCACGATGCCCGCATCCATTACGCTGGTGACATCGCGTGTAACGGACGATGTCAGGGCGGTGGCATTCGTGTGAGAACTCCAGTAAGGCCAACTGGCGACGTCGATGCCCGCCAGCGAGAAGAGTTTCGCCCCCCACAGCGCAAAGGCCGAAGTTACGCCCCACGGACGGCCCGACAGTGCGAGCGTCGCGAAGTTGAGCAGCGCGAGCGCGACTGCGCCGGCGAACAGCGGCCACGGTCCGTGCAGCCACGGCGACGCGTTAGCGGCGCGCGGGGCGTCGTCGACGAGGCGCCCGTGACGGCGCTTTTCGATCACGACCGTCAGCGCGGCAATCGCCGCGAACACGGCAAGATTGACCGCGATCGCCCAGCCGGCGCCCAGAGTTGTAACAAGCGAAACCGGTTTAAGCGACGGCAGCGCGGTCCAGAACGGCATATGCGCGGTGGCGATCACCGAGCCCACGATAAACGCCGCGAGCGTCACCAGCATCCGCGTGCTGCCGCCGCCGACCGTGTACAGCGTGCCCGACGCGCAGCCGCCGCCGAGCTGCATGCCGATCCCGAACATGAACGCGCCGACGATCACCGACGTGCCCGCGGGTGACACCAGCCCCGCGACGGGATGGCCGAACAGCGAGCCTGCTGACAGCGCCGGAAAGAACAGCAACACGCCGATGCCGAGCATTAGCATTTGCGCGCGCAGGCCGGCGCCGCGGCCATCGGCGATGAACACGCGCCACGCGGACGTGAAGCCGAACGCCGCGTGATACAGCGACATGCCGAGCAGCGCGCCGACCACGTAGAGCGCCGCCTGCCGGCCGCTGACGGTTTGCGCGAGATAAACCGCGCCGAGTGCGATCAGAAGGAGCGAGAAGGTGAGCGGCTTCGGATTGATGTCGAAGCGGCGCGGAAGCGGTGTAGCGAGATCGGACATGACGAACGTTGTGCGAGCGTGTGGAGCGGGTAGATGGCGCGGCGCGCGTGAGCACGGCGACGGAGCGTGCCGTGCGGGCGTGTCCGCGATCGGATGGTTGAGGTATGCGGTTTCGGGTGCAGATTTGCAACCGGAAGCCTGTCAAACAACATAGCACGTTGTGACGGATGATGCCGGGCGTGGCGCGCTTGCTGGCCACGTGTCGGGGCGGTTCGTGGTGCGCTCGATGCGTGTCGCGGAGTCGTAAGACCTATTTTGCGTCGTGAAAAATCACCCCAAGCGTATGCCGATGCCCCGAGCGCAACCGGCTCACGCCATGCCGCATGTTCACGCGATACGCGCCGCGCGCGCCCTGCGCGGGCCGATGATGCACCGCGAAGATCACCGCATCGCCCTTATGCAGCGGCACGACTTCCGCGCGCGACTGCATGCGTGGACGCTGCTCCGTCAGTACGAACTCACCGCCCGTGAAATCCTTGCCTGGTTCGGACAGCAGGATCGCGAGCTGCAAAGGAAAAACGTGCTCGCCATACAGGTCCTGATGCAGGCAGTTGTAATCGCCAGCCGCGTATTGAAGGATCAGCGGCGTCGGACGCGATTGCCCGGCCTGATGACAGCGGCGCAGGAAGGCGGCGTGCGTCGGCGGAAACCGGACGTCGATGCGCATGGCTTCGTTCCAGGCATTCGCAAGAGGCGCGAGATGCGGATAGACGGCTGCGCGCAACGCGCCGATCACGTCGGGCAGCGGGTAGTCGAAGTACTTGTACTCGCCGCGCCCGAAGCCATGCCGCGCCATCACGACGCGGCTGCGATACAGGTCGTCGCGCGGATAGAGCGCGCTTAGGGCGTCGCACGCTTCGGCGCTCAGCAGGCCTTCGAGCGTTGCGCAGCCTTGCGCGTCCAGTTCGACTGAAGCATGCGTCCAGTCGATCGCATCGACGCGTCGTTCGATCGACTGAGGCGTAGCGATCGCGGGCGCTGGCCCACGCTGGCCTTTGCGCAGTGGTTCATCGCCGCTGAACAGCGTGGCTTGAGCGTCGAATGCGAAATCTTGCATGAGCGGCTCCGTATCGGCTTCGGTCTTTTCGATGCCACCCACTCTACGCAAGCGGCGGCGTTCGCACACCCCGGGACTTGCTCTCTCATTCGCTGCGAGTTCAGATGAACCGCACCATCAGATCGTCGTCATGAAACACGCCGTCGATGCGCAGCGCGTCCGGCTCCGTTCCATACACGCGAAACCCAGGCGATTCGCCGCCTGGTCGTCGAACAGATCGAGAACGGGGACTACCTGCATGGGGATACCTTCCTTGACGAAGCTCTGGGTTTCCTGGTGTCGCACGGGCGGTGGCATCGACCAGTCACTGGCGGGCGGCAGCAAGCAAAGCAAAAAAATGGCCCCGACTTCCTGAACGAAGTCGAGGCCGCAAACATCGCCACCCTGACCGACCGTTGCGGAGACAGCCCATCTCCAACGGCAGATGACGATGACCCTTGGTTTCCCATGAAGCCGCCAGCGTTGCGCAGTTCATCGTGACGGGATGAACAGATGGGTGTCCGTCGATGCCCAATGACACCGGGCCAGTTTCAGGTACGCCTATGTTCTCTGCACGCGCATTTCTTTTTCGCCCCTGCGGACCACCGTTGCCGGCTCCGTTCAATGGCCTGCTTTGCAATGGATTCCATGTCACCGACGCTTAGCGAACTGGCAATAGTCTGTGCATAAGCGTGGTGCTGTCTCGTCAGTGGTGCCGCCAGGTCTTTGGCATCCAGGTACCGAAGCAGCGCAATTCTTTTGTGCCCGCATTGAATGCTATGGTCATATAGCGCCAGCGCCGCCATTGCGTCGCGCTTCTTCCCGACATCCTCGACTAAAGTTCTCGTGTCAGATCGTTTCATTGGGAACGGTGCTGTGATCGAGGACGCGTGAGACGGCGGTCACGGCAATTCGTGGCCAACTCAGGATATGCATCCAGTCGGCGGACAGTATCGGTTTCACGCAAAAGCGCGGCAATCCCTCTCGGGGATATACCACTCTGTAGGTAGTACTCAACCGTCGCTACACCTCGCGCGGGGCATTGATAGTGCCGCGCCTCCCGGCGATCCTGTTTTCGGCCGCGACCTTCCCGGTAGCGCTGCGCCGCTCGACGTCGGCGCCGCACTATCAATCAACGTTCGTCAACAGAAAACATGGGAGGTCTCGCCATGACATCCGGTCTCAACAAAAGTCGCCCGGAATATGTCCCGCTAAAGGCAGACCTGCATGGCACCCGACACGGGTTTTTCACGTCTGGCGCGACCTGGGAGGATCGCGCGAATGCGCTTGCTTGCCACCGTGATGGCTCCCAATACCCACAGAGAGGGAGCCCCCTCTGGCAGATTGCAAGGCGCAGTTGACGGACCATACTAGAGACACGAATCGTCAAAACCTTGCAGCGGAGCCGCATCATGGAAAGCCGGAATTTCCTGACCCACCAGCAGATATTCGACCGCGCTGTCGACCATCTTTTCGGCCAGGGCCGCGCTGCGCTGCTGCCACATGGGGGCGGTGCTTATCGCGGCTATTGCGGCGGGTGTCCCGTTGGCAGCTTCATCAAGCCACGCGACTACATGACCGCAATGGAAGGCGTGCCCGTCCGCTATATCGGCAAAGCGTCATCGGACGCGATACCCCCTTATATGGATGTCGGCATCGCGGCATTGAGAAGGGCGCTGCTTCGTGCCCATGTCAATGTCTACGATCCCGTGACGATCGAGTTGCTCAGCACTTTGCAGAACGTGCATGACGTGTTCGGCAAATGGGAATGGCGTGAGCGGCTTCAGTCGATCGCCCGACAGTTTGGTCTGTCGGCCGAACTGGTCAAGGCGGCGGCCTGATTGCCAGAGCTGGCGGAACACGGAAATCATGTACGGGCGAGTGAGGTGACGATCATGAACATGCAGCAACAGTCTTTACGCGAACTCGTCGAGAAATGGCTGGCGCCGACTCCGGCAACGCCCTTTCGAGTGACCCGGTTCAGCCGCACGCGAGATAGCAACAGGCGCTACGTCTGTGTCGAAGTGGCGCGGCCGGCGTGCCTGGTGGCCATCATGTTCTTTCGGCATGCCGATGGCGCGTGGCGCGTATTTCCGCCTCGCCGCGAGGGCCCGGCAATGGCCTTCCAGAAAGCAGCATGACGCGCGCAGCGCCGCCGTGCTTGACCTATGATGAAACTGTCGGCCAGCCGCCTTCAGGCCGATCCAGGTATGAGGAATAGGACGTGGAGCCTGTCAACACCGTACTGCTGATCGACGATCACGCGCTGTTCCGCAAGGGCGTCGCGCAATTGATCCAGATGAACCCGGCGTTTCGCGTCGTCGGCGAAGCGTCGTCGGGACGGGTGGGTGTCGACCTCGCGGTTCGGCTCAAACCCGACGTCGTTCTGATCGACCTCAACATGCCGGAAATGAGCGGTATCGAGACGCTCGAGATGATGAAACAGCACAACGTCGACGCACGCTTTCTGATGCTGACGGTGTCGGACAACGAACGCGATGTGGTGGCCGCACTACGCGCCGGCGCAAGCGGCTATCTGCTCAAGGACATGGAGCCGGAAGAACTGTGCATCAATTTGCAGAAGGCGCTGCAGGGAACGGCCGTGCTCAGCGAGGCGATCACGGGCAAGCTGTTTCATGCACTGTCCGCCGGGCAGTCTCTCCCCGCCAACGAGTCGGGCCTTTCCGGGCGTGAGCAGGAGGTACTGGACTATCTGGTGGAAGGGCTATGCAACAAGGAGATCGCCCGAAAGCTCGATATCAGCGTCGGGACTGTCAAGGTGCACGTCAAACATCTGCTGCACAAACTCGACCTTCATTCCAGAGTCGAAGCCGTCGTGTGGCATCACGAGCGCCACGCGCGCCGCAATCCGCCGCGGGCGTGAGTCCTCTTCCTCGCCAGCCACTGATACTATTCGCACTGCGGAACCCTCGCGGCGGAGTCATGCCGCGAATCCCGTTGCCGATAGTCGATAGTCAAGTGTAGAGCCGAGCGATGAAGAGCGAGATAAACGACGAACTGCCCAGCGGTCCCGTGGACGAGTCGGGCGATGGAAGGTCGATTGAGTCATTCCTGGGCAAGGTCGTCAAAGAACACCGTACGAATCAGGGGCTGACGATTGCCGACCTGGCAGAGCAAAGCGGCCTGTCGCGAAGCATGGTGTCGAAGATCGAGAACGGGCAGGTGTCGACCAGCCTCGATTCGATCGTGAGCATTGCGCGCGCACTGGGCATTTCGATTTCCGCGATGTTCAAGAACTTCGAGCATCGCGAGGGCAATGCGCAGCATGTCAAATCCGGCAAGGGCATGGAGGTCGTGCGGCGCGGCACCACGAAGGGACATACATACCATTTGCTGGCCTATGACCAGGGGCCCGTCAAGCTGTTCGAGCCGTTTCTCATCACCATGGACGATGAAGCCGAGGTGTTCCCGACCTTCGAGCATCCCGGCACAGAGTTCATCTACATGCTGCAAGGCAAGATGGAGTATCGCCATGGCAATCGCAGCTATCTGCTGCAGCCCGGCGACGCGCTGACCTTTCGTGGCTCCGTCGCGCATGGCCCCGAGCGTCTGATCAAGCTGCCGATCCGCTTCATCACCGTGATCATGTACGGCCAGTCGCCGGACCTGGATACCTGAACGCCCGTCTGAGCTGGCTAACCCTGCGATAGCTGCGCGCGCATCCATGCGCGCCGATTGCGCTATCGATTCCCCGCCTCGCAACCGTCCTCGAAAGACGTTGCCTCCCCCGTCACTTCCGTCGACATGCAGACACGTGCAGGGATAGTCGCGGCCATCGCCTGGGCAATCAGGTGATACGCGCCTGGCGATACTCCCGAAGGTGTACGGGTGTTTCCTGACAGGAAAAAAAGTTTATTGCCATTGACACACAAGTTTCGGCTGGCTACTGTTGTCACCAATGGTTCCTCTTCGAATCAATGCACAACATGTCCTCCAATACACACCGCTTCACGCTGACTCTGTCCTGCCCCGATCGCATCGGGATTGTGTCTGCTGTAAGCACATTCCTTGCCGAGCATCGGGCCTGGATCATCGAGGCCACCCATCATGCCGACGAAATCGAGAAGCGCTTCTTCATGCGCCACGAGATCGTCGCGGAGTCGCTGCCCTTCGGCATCAACGGGTTCCGGGATCGCTTCGCCCACATCGCGAGAGAGTTTGCGATGGACTGGAAGATCTCTGACAACTCAGTCAAGAAGCGGGTCGTGATACTCGTGTCGAAGCTCGAACACTGTCTCTACGACCTGCTCGCGCGCTGGAAAGCGGGCGAACTCGACATCGAGATTCCGTGCGTGATCTCGAACCACGACACATGGCGCAGCTTTGTCGAATGGCACGGCATCCCGTTCCATCACGTGCCCGTCACGCCTGATAACAAGGCGCAGGCGTATGACGAGGTGCAACGGCTGTTCGAGGATGCGCGCGCCGACACGATGGTGCTCGCGCGGTACATGCAGGTTCTTTCTCCGAAACTGTGCGCGGCTTATCCGGGGCGAATCATCAACATCCACCATTCGTTCCTGCCGAGCTTCGTTGGTGCGAAGCCTTATCACCAGGCCTACGGGCGCGGCGTGAAGCTGACGGGCGCGACCTGCCACTACGTGACGGAAGAGCTCGACCAAGGGCCGATCATCGAGCAGGACGTGATTCGCATACGCCACTCGGACCGCCCGGATGACCTCGTGCGCCTGGGCCGCGATATCGAGAAAGCGGTATTGGCGCGAGGCTTGCGTTATCACCTTGAGGATCGCGTGCTGATCCACGGCAACAAGACCATCGTGCTGCGGTAATCGCGTAGCCGTCTTCCATCGAACAGGTCGTTAAGCCGCCCCCAGCGGGGCAGGCCAAAGGAGCGTTTTATGCCATGGCGTCTCGTCCGCTTCGCTCTCTCAAAGAAACATCCCGAACCGAGGATGTTCACGAGACACGACACTTTGCGTCGTTCATATGACGTTGTGATCATCGGCGCAGGGGGCCACGGTCTCGCGTCGGCCTACTATCTCGCGAAAGAGCACGGCATCACGAATGTGGCCGTGCTGGAGAAGGGGTATATCGGAGGAGGTAATACCGGGCGTAACACCACGATCATCCGCTCGAACTATCTGACGCCCGAGGGCGTGCAGTTCTATGACGAGTCCGTGAAGCTGTGGCAGGACCTGTCGCAGGACTTCGATCTGAACCTGTTCTATTCGACGCGCGGTCACTACACGCTTGCCCATACCGATTCGGCGATGCGTACGATGCGCTGGCGCGCAGAGGTCAACAAGCACTACGGGGTGGACTCCGAGGTCGTGGGTCCGAACGAGGTGAAAAAGGCCGCGCCGATGATCGATATCTCGTGCGGCGGCGTCGCGCCCATCATGGGCGCGCTGTATCACGCACCGGGCGCGGTTGCGCGGCACGATGCCGTTGCCTGGGGCTACGGGCGGGGCGCGGACCAGCGCGGCGTCGAAATCCATCAGCAGACGGAGGTGCTCGGCATCGACGTGGTGGGCGGCAAGGTCAAGGGCGTGAAGACCTCGCGCGGCTATATCTCGACGAACAAGGTGCTGTGCGCGGTGGCAGGTTCGACGCCCCGCGTGACGGATATGGTCGGCTTGCGCACGCCCATCTACATCCATCCGCTTCAGGCGATGGTGAGCGAGCCGCTCAAGCCCTGGCTCGATCCGATTCTCGTCTCGGGCAGCCTGCACGTCTACATCAGCCAGTCGGCGCGGGGCGAACTCGTGATGGGCGCTTCGCTCGATCCCTACGAACTGCATTCGACACGCTCGACGCTCGACTTCGTCGAAGGACTCACCTCGCACATGCTCGAGATGTTCCCGTTCCTGTCGCAGGCCAAGGTGATGCGCCAATGGGCGGGGATGGCCGACATGACACCCGACTTCGCGCCGATCATGGGCAAGACGCCTGTCGAAGGCTTCTATCTGGATTCGGGCTGGGGCACCTGGGGTTTCAAGGCCACACCTGTGTGCGGCAAGACGATGTCCCACACGGTCGCGAACGACGCCACCCACCCGCTGATCGAGAGCTTCTCGCTCGACAGGTTCCGCCGCTTCTCGCTCACGGGCGAAAAGGGCGCGGCATCCGTTGGCCACTAAGCTGGAGAACGACGATGAAAATCATGACCTGTCCGGTAAATGGCGCGCGGCCGGTGTCGGAGTTCGCCTACTGGGGCGAGATTCGTCACGAGCCTGATCCGACCCAGGCGAGCGATGCGCAATGGGCTGACTATGTGTTTTGCCGCAACGGCGCGCCGGGCGTGAAGCAGGAGTGGTGGTGCCATACGCCGAGCAATACATGGTTCATTGCCGAGCGCGACACCGCGAAAGATCTCGTGCTGCGCACGTGGCTTGCCGGCGAGGAGGCCTGAATGCGTCTGACTCCTCACCGCGGCGAATGGATCGAGCGCGATACACGCATCGATTTCTCGTATGAAGGCAAGCAATACAGCGGCCTCATTGGCGACACGATCTCGAGCGCACTGTGGGACTCGGGCCTGCGTGTGCTCGGCCGCAGCTTCAAGTATCACCGCCCGCGTGGCGTCCTTTCGCTCGCCAATCACGATGTCAATGTGATGCTGCAGGACGGCGCACGGCTGAACGTGCGCGCCGATGTGACCGCGTTGACGCCGGGCGGCAACTGGTATTCGGTGAATACCTTCGGCGGCGTGGAAGGCGATCGTGCGCGCGTCGTCGGCAAGCTCGCGGCGTTCCTGCCCGTCGGCTTCTACTACAAGGCGTTTTATAGCAAGCGCTGGTTTCCGCGCTGGGAGCGCATGTTCCGCACGATGACGGGTCTCGGCAAGGTCGATTTCGACGCGCCGCATATCCGCACACCGAAGCGTTATGGCTTTTGCGACGTGCTGGTGATCGGCGCGGGTCCATCCGGTTTGTCGGCGGCGCTCGCGGCGGCCGGGGAAGGCACTGACGTCGTGATCGTCGATGAGAATGCGCGCATCGGCGGCAGCGGTGGTTATCAGCTGGGCGGCGACGAGAAGTGCTTCGACACCATCCGTGAACTGGAGAACGCCGTGCTCGGCCATCCGCGCATCCGCGTGATGACGGGCACGCTCGCGGCAGCCTATTACGCGGACCTGTGGGTGCCGCTCGTGAACGCGACGTGTATTACGAAGATGCGCGCGAAAGCCGTGATCGTCGCGAGTGGCGCGTTCGAGCAACCCGCCGTGTTTCGCAACAACGACCTGCCGGGCGTGATGCTGGCGTCGGCGGCGCAGCGCCTTGCCTATCGTTATGCCGTTGCGCCCGGCAAGCGGGCCGTCGTGCTCGCCGCCAATGCCGACGGCTACCGTGCGGCGCTCGACATGCTGGCGCGCGGTATCGAAGTCGTTGCCGTGGTGGATCTGCGCGCATCGCATGCAAGCGATGACCTCGAGCGCGATCTCAGGGCGAAGGGCGTCGATGTATTGCCTTCGAGCTGTGTCGTCGAGGCCGTGCCGGACCGATCGGGCGAACGGCTGACGGGCGTGCGTGTCGGCGCGTTTTCAACGAACAGCGGCCTTCGCTATTCGACGGCAACGACCCGTCTGATCGAATGCGACACGCTGCTGATGAGCGTCGGCTGGTCGCCTGCCGCGAACCTGCTGTACCAGGCGGGCACGAAGATGCACTTCGATCACGATGTGCAGCAGTTCGTGCCGGAGCAATTGCCAGCCGGTGTGTTCGCATGCGGCCGCGTGAACGGCGTGTACACGCTCGGCAGCAAGCTGCGCGACGGCGCGCGCGCAGGCGTGCAGGCGGCAGCGCATAGCGGCAACGGCAAGGCAGGCGAAGCCGCGCAACTGCGTCTCCTGGAACGGGAATCGCCATCGCATCCCTGGCCGATCGTGGGCCATACGTCCGGCAAGAACTTCGTCGATTTCGACGAGGACCTGCAACTGAAGGACTTCGAAAACGCGGTGCAGGAAGGCTTCGACAACATCGAACTGTTGAAGCGCTTCTCGACCAACGGCATGGGGCCGAGCCAGGGCAAGCATTCGAACATGAACGGCCTGCGCATCCTCGCGCGGCTGACGGGCAAGGAGCCCCAGGAGGTCGGCACGACGACGGCGCGGCCGTTCTTCCATCCCGTGCCGATGTCGCATCTCGCCGGGCGCGGCTTCAACCCGGAACGGCGCACGCCGCTGCACGCGCAGCACCAGTTGCTCGGCGCAGTGTGGATGCCGGCGGGCGTCTGGCAGCGCCCGGAGTACTACGCGGTCGCGGGCAAGGAGCGCGCGGTCTGCATCGAGGAAGAGGCGCTCTCCGTGCGCAACGGCGTGGGCATCATCGATGTGGGCACGCTCGGGAAGATCGAAGTGCGGGGGCCACAGGCCGCGGAGTTTCTCGAACGCGTGTACGTGTCGAAGTACGCGGGCCTGAAGCCTGGCATGACCCGTTACGCCGTGATGTGCGATGAGTCCGGCGTGGTGATCGACGATGGCGTGATCGCGCGTCTCGCCGACGACCACTTCTACTTCACGACCACGACGTCGGGCGCGGCGGCCATCTATCGCGAGCTGTCGCGGCTCAACACGATCTGGCGGCTCGACTGCGGCATCGTCAACGTGACGGGCGCGTTCGCAGCGGTGAATCTCGCGGGGCCCGCATCGCGTGCCGTGCTCGGCAAGCTCGTCGATCTCGATCTGTCGCCGGCGGCCTTCCCGTATCTCGGCGTGCGCGTGACGGGCGTCGCCCTCGGTCAGAACCGTGTGCCGGCGCGTCTGATGCGCGTGGGTTTCGTCGGCGAATGGGGATACGAAATCCATATTCCCGCCGAGTACGGCGCGGCACTGTGGTGCACGCTGCTCGAAGCGGGTCATGAACACGGCATTCGCCCGTTCGGCGTCGAAGCGCAGCGTCTGTTGCGGCTCGAAAAGGGACACGTGATCGTGAGCCAGGATACCGACGGGCTGACGACACCGCGCGACGCCGGCATGGAATGGGCCGTGAAGATGGACAAGCCGTTCTTCGTCGGCAAACGCAGCCTGCAGATCATCGACAAGCTGCCTGCCAAACAGCGTCTGGTCGGTTTCGCGCTCGATGCGGGCGTGCGCGACGCGGGCCTGCGCGAGTGTCATCTCGTGATCGAACGCGGCGAGATAGCGGGCCGCGTGACGAGCGTCGCGTGGAGCGCGACGCTGCAAAAAACGATTGGTCTTGCGTTCGTGCGGCCCGAGCAGGCCGAGCCCGGCACGCGCATCAGTTTCCGCGCGAGCGGCGGCCGGATGGTGCCCGCGACGGTGGTGCCGACACCGTTCTATGACCCTGAGAGCGAGCGTCAAAAAGACGCCGTAACAACAAAGGCTGCCACGCCGAGGAAGGAGACAGCATGAACGCACCACTTCGGATGAGCCCCGTATGCAACGCCTGGAAGACGGGCAACGCGCAGTGGAGCGTGCGGGAGAACATGCGCGTCGAGGAGCGCGTCGATGCCGCCGACAGCACCCGTGCCGCGACGCTTGGCATCGCCGACGTCTCCTTCCTGTTTCGCACCGGCTTCAAGGGGCAGGGCGTAGCCGCCTGGCTGCAGGCGCAGGACATCCCTGTGCCGCCGCAGCCCAACAGCTGGGCACCCCTCGCAGGTGGCGGCGTCGTGTTGCGGCTCGGCGTCTCCGAATACCTGATCGAAGACGGACTGACGCAAGGTAGCTCGGCAAGGATGGCGCATCTCGAGACGCCCGTGCACGTGTACCCCGTGCTTCATCAGGATGCGGCACTCGTGCTGTGCGGCGAAGCCGTGAACGAACTGCTGCTGCAAACCTGCAATGTCAATTTTGGCGCGCTCGATCTGGCTGCCCGGCCAGTCGTGCTGACATCGATGGCGGGTGTCGCCGTCACCGTCATGCCAGGCGCCCGGGCAGGCAAGCCTTACTACCGGGTATGGGCCGACGGCACATACGGCTTGTATCTGTGGGAGACGCTGGCGGGCATCGCCGGTGAACTGGGCGGCGGGCCAGTCGGGGTCGCTGCGATCACGGATATCGACCAGTCGGCAACCCCGTAGCGAGCAAGTAGTCGACGCGGGCGCGCACTCGGGCCGGCGTTTTCAGAAACCTGGATTTATCACGTTCAAGGACATTCAGATGACCCCCGAAGACGCCCGAAAATTTCTCGCAGAAAACGAGGTGAAATACATCCTCGCGCAGTTCGTCGATATCCACGGAGTCGCGAAGACCAAATCCGTGCCTGCGGCGCATCTGAACAGCATTCTCACGGCGGGAGCCGGCTTCGCGGGCTTTGCCGTGTGGGGCCTGGGTATCGATCCGCAAGGGCCCGACTTCATGGCCGTCGGCGACATCAATACCCTGCAACTCGTGCCCTGGCAACCGGGCTATGCGCGCGTCGTCTGCGACGGACATGTGAAGCGCGAGCCGTGGCCATTCGAAAGCCGTGTGACGCTGAAAAAACAGATTCGCCGCCTCGAAGAACACGGCTGGATTCTCAACACAGGGCTCGAGCCGGAGTTCTCGCTGCTGCGCAAGGGGGCGGACGGCACGATCGCACCCTGCGACCACACCGATGCATTGCCGAAGCCGTGCTACGACTACAAGGGTCTTTCCCGCTCGCGCGAATTCCTGGAGCGTTTGACGGATGCGCTGATCAAGGCGGGCATCGACGTCTATCAGATCGATCACGAAGACGCGAACGGCCAGTTCGAGATCAACTACACGTACACCGACTGTCTGAAGTCCTGCGATCACTACGTCTTCTTCAAGATGGCGGCGGCGGAAATCGCCAACGAACTGGGCCTCGTCTGCTCGTTCATGCCGAAGCCGTTCGCGAACCGGCCCGGCAACGGCATGCACATGCACATGTCGATTTCCGACGGCAAGAAGAACCTGTTCGCCGACGATCACGACGAGCGCGGCCTCGGCCTCTCGAAGCTCGCCTACCACTGGACGGCGGGCCTTCTGAAGCATGCCGGGGCGCTCGCGGCGATCTGCGCGCCGACGGTGAATTCGTACAAGCGTCTCGTCGTGGGCCGTTCGTTGACAGGCGCGACATGGGCGCCCGCCTATGTGAGCTATGGCGACAACAACCGCTCGTCGATGGTGCGCATTCCGGGTGGCCGGATCGAACTGCGCCTGCCCGATGCCGCGTGTAACGCATATCTCGCGACGGCCGCCGTGATTGCGGCCGGGCTCGATGGCGTCGAAAACCGTCTGGACCCGGGCGAACCCTGCAATGCCAACCTCTACGAGATGTCGCAGCGTGATCTCAAGGAGAACGGCATCAGCATCTTGCCGCAGAACCTCGAAGCCGCGTTGCATGCGCTGGAGCGCGACGAAGTGATGCTCGAAGCGCTGGGGCCGGCGGGCGGCGAGTTTCTCCGTCTCAAGCACATGGAGTGGATCGAGTACATGCGCCATGTGTCGGACTGGGAACAGAAGACCTACCTCGAATTTTTCTGATCAAGAATCCTAAACAGCTTTTCGCTTGAATTTAAGCGCGAGGAGATAACGATGTGTGGAATTGTCGGACTACTCGTCAAGAAACCCGAGTTGCGCGAGCGGCTCGGCGAATTGATGGTGCCCATGTTGTTGGGTATGACGGAGCGCGGCCCGGACTCGGCGGGCCTTGCAGTGTTCACGGAGCCTGTCGCTGACGGCGTGCGCAAGATCAGCCTTTACTCGGGCCTGACAGAAGAGGGCGCCGACTTCAACTGGCAGGGGCTGGTTCATGAACTGAACGCGCATCTCGGCGCCAAGGCATCGGTGCAGGTGAAGGACAACCACGCCGTATTGACCGTTGCCGTTGATCCCGAAACGGTCAAGCACTGGATCCGCGAAACGCACCCGGGGCTGCACGTGCTGTCGACGGGACGCATGATCGATCTGTACAAGGACACGGGCACGCCCGGCCAAGTCGCGGACCGTTACGCGTTCAGCGGGCTGACGGGCACGCATCTGGTGGGGCATACGCGGATGGCGACCGAATCCGCCGTGACGCCCGATCGTGCGCATCCCTTCACGGCGGGCGAGGATTTCTGTCTGGTGCACAACGGCTCGCTGTCGAATCCATTCGGCGTGAGACGCATGCTCGAACCGCACGGCATTCGCTTCGACACCGACAATGACACGGAAGCCGCCTGCCGTTTCCTCGAATACCGGCTGCGCGAAGGCGACGATCTCGAAGCGGCGTTGCAGAAGGGCTTCGAGCAGCTCGACGGCTTCTTCACGTTTCTGATGGGCACGCCCGACAAACTCGCGCTGATCCGCGATCCGTTCGCCTGCAAGCCGGCTGTGGTCGCCGAGACGGACGATTTCGTCGCGATTGCCTCCGAGTTCCGTTCGCTCGCGCATCTGCCCGACATCAAGCACGCCCGCGTTTTTGAACCGGCTCCCGAGGAGATGTACGTATGGACAGTGTGAACTTCGACCTGGCGTCCGCCTCGGTGACGGACGTGAATGGCTTCCTGCACCGCGAGGCCGCGAAAGCGGGAACGCGCAGGGTGCTGATCTCGAATCCCGATGGCGCGCACAACATTGCGGTGGGGCTCGATCTTCCCATCGAAATCGAGATCGACGGCCATGCAGGCTATTACGCCGCCGGCATGAACAAGGAAGCGAAAGTGACGATCTCGGGCAGCGCCAGCACGGGTGTGGCCGAGAACATGATGAGCGGCCGCGTGCACGTGAAGGGTTTCGCTTCGAACGCGGCGGGCGCATCGGCGCACGGCGGGCTGCTCGTCATCGAGGGCGACGCGGGCCTGCGCTGCGGAATCTCGCTGAAGGGCGCGGACATCGTCGTGAAGGGATCGGTTGGCAGCTTTTCCGCGTTCATGGCCCAGGCGGGCCGGATCGTGATCTGCGGCGACGCCGGCGATGCGCTCGGCGACTCGCTGTACGAGGCGGTGATCTATGTGCGCGGCAAGGTCAAGTCGCTGGGTGCCGACGCGCGTGAAGAGCCGATGCAACCTGCCGATGTGGAAGCCGTCGCGCAACTGCTGCGCGCAGCGGGCCCCGCATTCGCGGAATTCGATCCCAAGGAATTCAGACGCGTCTCGTCGGCCCGCTCGCTGTATCACTGGAATGCCGACGCGAATCAGGAATATTGAACCGGGGACCCCGCCATGGAAATCAAGCCCGTACACATGAAACATATCGCCACCGAAGAGTCCTGGGGCTTCGACCGCAAGACGATCGACTACATCCAGAACGCTGCGGCACACGGACTGTATGAGATCCGTGGCCTTGGGGCGAAGCGGCGCGTGCCGCACTTCGACGATCTACTGTTTCTCGGCGCATCGCTGTCGCGCTATCCGCTTGAGGGATACCGCGAAAAGTGCGTGACCAAGACCGTGCTCGGCACGCGCTTCGCGAAGAAGCCGATCGAGCTCGCCATCCCCATCACCGTCGCGGGCATGAGCTTCGGCGCGCTGTCGGCGAACGTGAAGGAATCGCTCGGCCGCGCCGCCACCGAACTCGGCACCTCGACGACGACGGGCGACGGTGGCATGACGCCCGAAGAACGGCAATCGTCGAAGACGCTCGTCTATCAGTGCCTGCCGTCGCGTTACGGCTTCAATCCCGACGACGTGCGCAAGGCCGACGCGATCGAGGTCGTGATCGGACAAGGGGCCAAGCCGGGTGGGGGCGGCATGTTGCTCGGCCAGAAGATTTCGCCGCGCGTGGCCAAAATGCGCACGCTGCCGGAAGGAATCGATCAGCGTTCGGCATCTCGCCATCCCGACTGGACAGGCCCTGACGACCTGCAGATCAAGATTCTCGAATTGCGCGAGATGACCGACTGGCAGACCCCGATCTACGTCAAGGTCGGCGCGACCCGCACGTTCAATGACGTCAAGCTCGCGGTACACGCGGGCGCGGACGTGATCGTCGTCGATGGGATGCAGGGCGGCACGGCCGCGACGCAGACCTGCTTCATCGAGAACGTCGGCATTCCGACGCTCGCCGCGTTGCGCCAGGCCGTCGACGCGCTCGAAGACCTCAACATGAAGGGGCAGGTGCAGTTGATCATCTCGGGCGGCATCCGCAGCGGGGCCGACGTCGCGAAGGCGCTGGCGATGGGCGCCGATGCCGTGGCCATCGGCCAGGGCGTGCTGGTGTCGCTGGGCTGCAATAGCGGCTCGTATATCGAGAACGGCCAGCATGTGAGCGCGCTCGACGACTACGCGAGCCTCGGCACCGCGCCGGGCTTCTGTCACCATTGCCACACGGGCAAGTGCCCCGTTGGCATCACGACCCAGAACCCGGTGCTGCAAGAACGTCTGAAGCCCGATGTCGGTGCGAAGCGTCTGAAGAACTATCTGAAGACGCTGAACATGGAGCTGACGACGATCGCGCGTGCTTGCGGCAAGCAGAACGTTCACCACTTGGAGCCGGAAGACCTCGTGGCGCTCACGGTCGAAGCCGCGGCGATGGCGCGTGTGCCGCTCGCCGGGACCAACTGGATTCCCGGCCTGAACGGCGCCCGATGACAGCGCAGATCATCGACGGCCGGCACCTTGCGCGACGGCTGCGCGCGCGCTTTCGCGAGCGCGTCGCGGCCCTGTCCGCGCGAGGTGTCGTGCCCGGTCTCGCCGTGGTGCTGGTCGGCGACAACCCTGCGTCGGAGCTGTACGTCGCGAACAAGGTGCGAGCCTGCGAGGATTGCGGCGTGCGCTCGTTCATGCACAGGTTCCACGCGGATTGCCGGGAAACGGAACTCCTCGATCGTATTGCCGCGCTCAACGTCGAGCGCAGCACGCACGGCATTCTGGTGCAACTGCCGTTGCCGCCGCAGATCAACGTGCGGCGCGTGCTGGAAAGCATCGTCGTCGACAAGGACGTCGACGGTTTCCATCTTTACAACGTGGGCGCGCTGGTGGTCGGCAATTCGATCTTTCCGCCGTGCACGCCGTATGGCGTTCAGCTTCTGCTGGAGACGACGGGTATCGACGTGGCGGGGAAGAACGTCGTGGTGGTCGGCGCGAGCAACATCGTCGGCAAGCCGATGGCGTTGATGCTGCTGCAGAAGGAAGCCACCGTCACCGTGTGTCACGTGAAAACGCGCGACCTTGCGCAACACACGATTCACGCTGACATTCTGGTCGTCGCCGCAGGCAAGCCGGGTCTCATCAAGGCGGAGATGGTGAAGGAAGGCGCGATCGTGATCGACGTCGGGATCAATCGCACGTCGGATGGGCGCATCGTCGGCGATGTCGATTTCGAGCCCGTGCGCGAGCGGGCATCATGGATTACGCCCGTGCCGGGCGGCGTGGGACCGATGACGGTCACGATGCTGATCGAGAACACGCTGCGATCGGCCGAGCGGTTTGCGGATGGGGAAGCGTTTCATCCGCCGCAGCCCTTCTGGCAGGTGCCAGCAGGGTAGGGACAAAGAACAAAGCGATACGGCGTTGACGATTGCAGGAGACCTCTAATGGCTGACGATACACGCAACGCACTCGAAACCGCTGCGCGGCTCGCGCTCGCATTTCACGACTCGCGCGCGTCGCGCCCAACGGGTCCGATAGCGAGCTTCCACGAGTTGAGCGCAGCGTTCGGCGGCCCGACGCCGGAACAAGGCGAGCCCGCCGATGCCGTCATCGCGCGGCTCTCGGCCATTGCTGAGCCAGGTTTGCTCGGCACGGCGGGGCCGCGCTTTTTCGGCTGGGTTGCGGGCGGCTCGCATCCCGCCGCCGTCGCGGCGGACTGGCTCACGAGCATCTGGGGACAAAATGCCGCGACCTGGCACGGCGCGCCTGCGGCTGCCGTCGCGGAACAGGTGGTGGCGGGCTGGTTCCTCGATATGCTGGATCTGCCGCGCGACTGCTCGGTCGGTTTCACCACGGGCGCGACGATGAGCAATTTCGTTTGCCTCGCGGCGGCTCGCGACGCCGTGCTGCGGCAGGCGGCCTGGGACGTCGAGGCCGACGGTCTGTGCGGCGCGCCGCCCATCTCCGTGTACGTCGGCGAAGGCGTACACGCGGGCGTGTTGGCCGCGCTGCGCTATCTGGGCATCGGCGAGCGGCGTGTCATCCGGATCGCCGCCGACGAGTCGGGCCGCATGCAGGTCTCCGCGTTGCGGGAGGCGCTCGCGCAACATTCGGGACCGCTCATCGTGATCGCCCAGGCGGGACACATGATGACAGGCGCGTTCGATCCCGTCGGCGAGATCGCGGCGTGTACGCACGAGCATGGCGGATGGGTTCACGTCGATGCGGCGTTCGGGCTGTGGGTCAGAGCAAGCCCGCAGCACAGGGATCTTGCAGCCGGCATCGAAGACGCGGATTCATGGGCTGCCGACGCGCACAAGTGGCTGCAAGCACCCTATGAAACCGGCTGCGCGTTCGTACGCGATGCCGCCGCTCACCGTCGCGCGATGTCGATTAACGCGAGCTATCTGCCGCAAGCAGATGAAGGCGTTCGCGACCCTGTGCACTACACGCCGGAGCTGTCGCGCCGCGCACGCGGCTTTGCGCTCTGGGCGCTCGTGCGCTCGCTCGGCAGGCAGGGCATCGCGGCGATGGTCGAACGCCATTGCGCGCTCGCGCGGCGCATGGCACGCCGGCTTGCGTTGGGTCCCGGTGTCGCGCTGCTCAACGAGGTCGAGTTGAACCAGGTGATCGTGCGCTTCGGTTCGGCCTATGACGTCTCGCTCGCCGACGAACTGACGCTGCGCGCGATCGAACGTATCCGGGCGCAGGGCATCTGCGATGTGCGCGCGGCGCGCTGGCAAGGGCGCGCGGTGATGCGTCTGTCGGTCATCTCGTGGGCCACGACGGAGCACGACGCGGATCGTGCCGCCGATGCGATTCTGTCGGCATGGGATCAGGTGCATGGCGACTACCTGTGTCAGGAACGGGAAGCGATGGCATTGGCATTCGGATAAGCGTTGCTCAAGCGCTGTACTTTTGCGGGCGGTCCGTCAACTTCGACGGGCCGCCCGCTTTTCGCATTTATCGCTTGTTGCCGCCGCCGATCGCATCTGCCGTTGCGAGCAGCGCCTCGGCCATGCGGATGCTCGCTGCGTCGATCAGCCGGCCATCCAGCGAGACAGCCCCTTTGCCTTCCTTCGCGGCCTGCGCCATCGCCTCCATGATGCGGCGCGCCTTGGTCACTTCCGCTTCGGCGGGCGTGAACACGCGGTTGGCGAGTTCGATCTGCGACGGATGGATCGCCCATTTCCCCTCATAACCCAGCACGGCTGCGCGGCGCGCGGCGGCATCGTAGCCATCGGGATCGCTGAAATCACCGAACGGTCCGTCGATGGGACGCAGCCCATAGGCGCGGCAGGCCACCATCATCCGCGTTTGCGCGGCGTGCCACTGATCACCCCAGTAGTAATCGCGCTCGCCGCGCTCATTCTTGTCCGTGAGCACACCGTAGTCGCGATTCACGCCGCCGATCACCGTCGTGCGCGCGCGCGTCGATGCCGCATAGTCCGCGACGCCGAACGACATGGCTTCGAGACGGCGGCTCGACTGCGCGATGCTCTCGACGTTCGCCATGCCGAGCGCGGTTTCGATCAGCACTTCGAAGCCGATCCGGCGGGTGCGCTGGCGGGCTGCCTCGATCTGCGTGACGAGCATATCGACGGCGTACACGTCCGCGGCCACGCCGACCTTCGGAATCAGGATCATGTCGAGACGCGGACACGCTTCGACGATATCGACGACATCGCGATACATGTAGTGCGTATCGAGTCCGTTGATACGGACCATCATCGTCTTGCTTCCCCAATCGATATCGTTAAGCCCTTCGACGATGTTCTTGCGTGCCTGCTCCTTGTCGTCCGGGGCGACGGCGTCTTCGCAGTCGAGGAAGATGATGTCCGCGGCCGAGCGCGCGGCTTTTTCGAACATCGCGGGATTCGAGCCGGGCACGGCCAGCTCGGAACGGTGCAACCGCGCTTTGGCTTGCTCGATGACAGTGAAGCTCATACGGGTTCTCCTGAAGTCATTTCATTGAAGGCATGACGGCAACGGGCGCCTAGCCCGTCGCGCCGAAGCCCGATGCGATGCAGTTGATGGACAGCAGCAGCGGCACCTGATACGCGCGCCGCTGTCGTTCCGTTTGTGACGAACGGTAGAGACGTAGCAGTTCGATCTGCTGGCGGCTAACGAGATCGATAGCGGGCAAACGGCGCTGCAGACGCGCATGGAACTTCGGAAAGCGGGTGCCCAGTCCGGACGAGCCCGTGAGCGTTTGCACCATCTTCACCGTGAGCCTGAATTCGGCTTCGATCTGCGCGAAGATCGTGTCGCGGATCGCTTCATCGGGCACGAGGCTCGCGTACTCGCGTGCAATGTCGAGATTGACCTGGGCCAGCGTCTTTTCGACCTCGTCGATGACGAGCCGGAACAGCCGCGATTCGTCGAACATTCGCCGCAGCAGGTCGATCCCGCGTTCCTGCCGCACCGAAAGGAAGCCTTCGATCGCGCTGCCCACGCCGTACCAGCCCGTCAGCGCGTGCCGGTTCTGCGACCATGCGAACACCCACGGAATCGCGCGCAGATCCTGCAAGCTCGTTGCGCCGAAGCGGCGGGCAGGGCGCGAGCCCATGTTGAGCATCGACAGTTCTTCGAGCGGGCTGGCCGCCTGGAAATACGCGAGCATGCCCGGCTGCTCGATGAACTTCGCATACGCGGCCCGCGACGCGCCCGAGAGCGCTTCCATGGCTTCATCGAATTCGCCCTTCGGCAGCAACGCTTCTTCGCGCTCCGACTTCAGCGTATGTTCGAGTACGCTCGACGCAAGCAACTCGACGTGATACTGCGCCGTGCCGCGATTCGCGTATTTGAACGACACCACTTCGCCCTGTTCGGTCACGCGAAAACGTCCTTTGACCGAGCCGGCGGGCAAAGCGGCGACGGCGCGGCCAGCCGGTATGCCGCCCCGGCTCACCGACCCGCCGCGTCCGTGGAAGAACGCGATCGTGACGCCCAGTTCATCGCCGAGCCGCTTGATCTTCGTCTGCGCTTTCGACAATTCCCAGTTGCTCGCGAAAAATCCGCCGTCCTTGTTCGAATCCGAATAGCCGATCATGATTTCCTGCACGCCGCCCTGTGCGCGAATGCTGCGGCGGACCATCGGCACGGCCAGCAGTTCGCGCAGGATTTCGGGCGCGCGGCGCAAGTCGTCGATGGTTTCGAGCAGGGGCACGACGGGTAACGTGCAGCTTTCCGTCCCGGCTGCGTCGGAAAAGAGACCGGCCTCCTTGGCAAGCAGATAGACCCCGAGCACATCGCTCGCCCGATGCGTCATGCTCAGAATGAACGCGCCGAATGCATTGCGATCCACCTGCTGGCGCATCTCGCGCGCCGTGCGGAAAATCTGCAGCGTCTGTGCCTCGTCGAATGGCAGCGAATCGAAGCGGCGTTCCCGCTCCTGCTCGCTGTCCGAGGGTTGGGCCAGTTCGCTGAGCAGCCACGCTTTCCATTCGGGCGAGTCGCTGGCGGGCGGCTCGCCGGATGTGCCACAGGTCGCGCGCCACAACGCGCGCAGCGCCTGCTCGATCACCGTCGTGTTCTGACGCAGGTCGAGCTGCACGGTGCTGAAGCGAAACGTCTCCACTTCTTGCCGCAACGGTCGTACGAGCATATGCGCCAGTTGCGCGCTGCCCGTCGCAAAGAGCGTCTGCTCGATCACCAGCAGATCAGCGGCAAGCTCGTCGGCGCTCGTGTAGCCACCTTGAACGGGCGTGCCGTCGGCGGGCCGGCTTGCGTTGGCAAGCGACCCGTCGAGCCGGCGCAAGATGCACGTCAGGTATTGACGGAACAGTTCGCCCGGATTGCGCGACGCGACCGACGTGGCCTCGCCGCTGCGCATCAGCGCGCGCGCCAGCGCTTCGTGGAAACTGTCCGGCACAGGCAATGCCTCGGACGTGATACTCAGCATCTGCGTCAGTTCGACGAGACGCAGCCGGTAGCGCTTCAGGCACGCAAGCCGGTTCTCATGCAGCGTGGCGCGCGTGACGCTGTCGTCGACGAAGGGATTGCCGTCGCGGTCTCCGCCTATCCACGAACCAAACTGGAAAAAACGCGGCATGTCGAAGCGCTCGCCCGGATAGTGACGCGCGAGCGCGCTCTCCAGCTTGTCGAACAGCAGTGGCACGGCTTCGAACAGCGTCTCGCTGAAAAAGTGCAGACCCCACGCGACTTCCTGTGCGACCGTGGGTTTTTCGAGCCGCAGCTCGCCGCTCATCCACAACAGCTCGATATCGTTCCTGAGCGCGAGGATGAGCGTGTGGCGTTCGCGCGGTGTCCAGCGCGGCGATTCGAGTTCCATCAGACGCCGGTAGATGCGCCGATGGATTTCGAGCACCGTGACACGCTTGGCTTCCGTTGGGTGGGCCGTCAGTACGGGGCGCACCTTCATCTGACTCAGCGCGTCACGCACTTCGGCGGCAGGAATGCCCGCCTCGGCCGCTTCGGCAATCACCCGCGCAAACGAATCGGGCAACCAGTCGTAGCCGCCTTCGATCTCGATCTCCCGGCGGCGGCGCATCGCGGTACTCTGCTCGGCGATGCTGAGCAGCTGGAACCACATGCCTTGCGCCTGCAGCATGCGCCTCAGGATGACGCGCGCGGTACGATCATCCATCCGCTCGCGCATCAGTTCCGTCATCGATTCATGCGCCGACTCGCCCATCAGCGTGCGTTCAACCTCCGGCTGGCGGCTGCGCGCAATGTCGCGCAACAGTTCTGAAAGCAACTCGATGACAGCGTATTCGTAATCTTCCGCGCTGAGCGCGGGCAGGGCAGCCGACGCGATCGCGAGCTCGTGCAGCCCGCCAACTTCAGCGTCGGCGTGCCTGCTCGCGGGGAAGGGGCGCACAACCTCGACGCGCGGCGGGTCGGGTTGTGGTTCTGGGCCGTAGCCCCAATCAGGCAACGCGGCGCGTGACATGGTCTTCGAGCACAGAGGCAACCGTGGAACCCAGCTCGGACGCGCTGGGCGCCACCGAGAGGCCGTAGGACATCATGATTTCCGCTTTCTCCGCCGCGCTGTCGCCCGCTGCCGAGATAATCGCGCCCGCGTGTCCCATGCGCCGTCCCTTGGGCGCCGTCAGACCGGCCACATAGCCGACGACGGGTTTCGTCATATGCTCGCTGACCCACTTGGCGGCTTCGGCTTCCTGCGGGCCGCCAATCTCGCCGATCATCACGACAGCCTCGGTCTCGGGGTCCTGCTCGAACAGTTTCAGATGATCGAGGAACGAGCTGCCGTTGATGGGATCGCCGCCGATGCCGACGCTCGTCGTGACGCCGAGGCCGAGCGCATTGAGCTGCGCGGCGGCTTCATAGCCGAGCGTGCCCGAGCGCGACACGATGCCGATATTGCCGCGCCGGTAGATGTTGCCCGGCATGATGCCGAGCATCGCGCGTCCGGCGCTGATGATGCCCGCGCAGTTCGGGCCGACCACCATCGTGCGGGTTTCCTTCGGATAACGCAGCAGATAGCGTTTGACGCGCATCATGTCCTGCGCCGGGATGCCGTCGGTAATCACGCAGACGAGTTGCAGGCCGGCGTCGGCGGCTTCCATGATGGCGTCGGCACAGTAGGGCGGCGGCACGAACACGAGGCTCGCGGTGGCGCCCGTTTCGCGCACGGCGTCTTTCACGGTGTCGAACACGGGGCGTTCGAGATGAAGCTGTCCGCCCTTGCCCGGCGTGACGCCGCCGACCACGTTGGTGCCGTATTCGATCATCTCTTTCGCATGGAACGACGCCTTGTCGCCCGTGAAGCCCTGCACGATGACGCGGGTGTTTTCGTCGATCAGGATACTCATGTCCGTTCTCCTTATCTGGGGTTGCCGGCCTGGCGGGCGCGGTGCGCCTTGGAGGCCTCGACGGCCTTTTGCGCCGCTTCCAGCAGCGATTGCGCCGCGATGATGGGCAAGCCGCTTTCCTTGATGATGCGTCGTCCTTCTTCGACGTTGGTACCCGCCAGACGCACGACGAGAGGCACCCTCAGGCCGCGGGCAGCCTGCACGACTCCCTCGGCAACCCAGTCGCAGCGATTGATGCCGGCGAAAATATTGACGAGCACGGCCGAAACATTCTGGTCCGACAGCACGAGGCGAAACGCGGCCGCCACGCGCTCGGGCGATGCGCCTCCGCCGACGTCGAGGAAGTTTGCCGGCTCGCCGCCTGCGTACTTGATCGTGTCCATGGTGGCCATCGCGAGGCCGGCGCCATTGATGATGCAGCCGATATCGCCGTCGAGCCCCACGTAGTTCAGCCCGAACTGCGCCGCTTCCGCTTCGCGCGGATCTTCCTGCGCCGCGTCGCGCATCTCGGACACGTGCGGGTGGCGAAACAGGCCGTTGTCGTCGAACGAAATCTTCGCGTCGAGGGCGATCACGCGGTCGTCATCGGTGACGACGAGGGGATTGATCTCGACCATCGTCGCGTCGAGGTCGCGAAACGCGCGATACGCGCCCATGATCGCGTTGACGGCGCGGCTCACCTGCTTGATGTTCAAGCCAAGGCCGAAGGCGATCTCGCGCGCCTGGAAGGGCTGCAAGCCGACGGCTGGCTCGACCACTGTCTGAAGAACGGCGCCCGGGTTGGTGCGCACCACTTCTTCGATATCCATGCCGCCCTGTGCGGAAGCGATCACGCGCACGCGTTCCGCCTTGCGGTCGAGCACGATGCCGAGATAGATCTCGCGCTCGAATTTCTCGGCGACCTCCACGTACACACGCTCGACGACTTTGCCTTCCGGTCCCGTCTGGATCGTCACGAGCTGCTTGCCGAACAGCGCGGTCGCCGCCTCGTGCACATCGTGATAGGTCTCGCACAGCTTGATGCCGCCCGCCTTGCCGCGCGCGCCCGAATGAATCTGCGCCTTGACGGCCCAGTGCCAGCCGCCGAGTTCCGTGGCGCAGTAGACGGCCTGATCCGGCGTGTAGGCGACCGCGCCGCGCTGGATCGGCACGCCGAAGCCAGACAGCAGGTCTTTGGCCTGATACTCGTGAATGTCCATGTCGATGTCTCCGTTTGATTGCGTGGTTTGCGAACCGTCAGGTCACGAGATTGCGCGGTACGCCGCGCGCGAATGCCTCGATGTTCTCGATCAGCTGGTCGGCCAGCGACTGCATGGCGTCGTCGGACGCCCATGCAACGTGAGGTGTCAGAATGAAGTTGGGCAGATCGAGCTCGAGCAGCGGATTGCCCGCGACGGGTGGCTCCTGGCTCAGCACGTCGAAGCCTGCTCCAGCGATCAGTCCTTCCTTGAGCGCCGTGGCGAGCGAGGCTTCGCACACCAGCCCGCCGCGCGCCGTGTTGATCAGCAGGCAGTTGCGCTTCATGCTGCGCAACTCGTCGAGCCCGATCAGGTTGCGTGTGGCAGGCGTGAGCGGCGCGTGCAGCGAGATCACGTCCGACGCGCGCAGCACCGTGTCGAGTTCGGCGTATTCGAGGCCAGGCACCCGCGCGCGCTGCGCGTCGTGAGCGGCGAACACCGGGCGCATGCCGAAGCCGCGCGCAATCTGCGCCGTGCCCTGGCCCAGCGCGCCGCCGCCGATGATGCCAAGCGTCGAGCCATGCAGATCGCGGATCTGATGATCGAAGAAGCAGAACTGCTTGGTCTGCTGCCAGCGTCCGCTCAGCACGTCGTTGCGGTAAGCGAGCAGGTTGCGCCGCAACGCGAGGATCAGCGCGAACGTGTGCTCGGGCACCGCGTGAGACGCATAGCCGCGAATGTTGGCGACGGCGATGCCACGCTCGCGGCAGTACGCCGTATCGACGACGTCATAGCCTGTCGCCGCCACGGCAATCATCTTGATCGACGGGTGCCTGTCGAGCATGTCGGCTCGCAGCGGCACCTTGTTGGTGATCGCGATGGTGGCGCCTTCGAGCCGCCGCATGACCTCTTGTTCAGAGGTCGACGCGTACTGGACCCAGTGGTGGTCGAACGTTGGGCGCCTGACATCGGCATTCAGCGTGGAACGGTCGAGAAAAACGATTTCGTGTCGCATGGTGTCGTGCGTTCCGTAGTGTGGGCGGGAAGGATGCGACCCGCCGCGCCTGCTTCAGGCAGGCGCGTTCAGGCGGTCGCGCTCATAGAGCCGTGCTCATGCCGCTGTGTTCACGCATTTGCGGCGCGGCGCGCGACGGGCTCTGCCACCCGCTGCGTCGCGGCATGCGTCGCGGTCTGCGCACCCGGCGTGTGCGTGCGCCAGTACTGTCCGGCTGCGCCTACGCCGCTGCCTGGCCGCACGTCGATCCCGGCATCGAGCATGGCCATTTCGGCGCCTGCAATCGCGCTCACCAGCATCAGCTCGTTCAGGTCGCCGAGGTGGCCGATGCGGAACACCTTGCCCGCGACCTTCGAGAGTCCCGCGCCGAGCGCGAGGTTGTAGCGGCGATAAGCGGTGTCGATGACCTGCGCGGCGTTGAATCCTTCTGGCACGACGATCGCGGACACCGTATCGGAGTGCCACTTCGGCGCCTTCGCGCACACTTCGAGTCCCCAGCCTTCCGTGATGGCGGCGCGCACACCCGAAGCCAGGTAGTGATGCCGCGCGAACACGTTGTCGAGGCCCTCCTGGAACAGCAGGTCGAGCGCGGCGCGCAGCCCGTACAGCAGCGAAAGCGCAGGCGTGTACGGGAAATAACCGGTAGCGTTGGTCCGCACCATGTCGGCGAGATCGAAGTAGCAGCGGCGCGATTTCGCGTGTCCGATCGTCTTCAACGCCTTCTGGCTCACGCACAGGATGCCGAGGCCCGCCGGCAGCATCAGACCTTTCTGCGAGCCCGTCACGGCCAGATCGACGCCCCATTCGTCCATGCGGAAATCGATGCAGCCAATCGAGCTCACGCCGTCGACGAACAGCAAGGCCGGGTGGCCCGCCGCATCCATCGCGCGGCGCAGTGCGCCGATATCGCTCGTCACGCCCGTCGCCGTTTCGTTGTGGCAGGCCAGAATGCCCTTGATGGTGTGCTGACGGTCCGCCTTCAGGATCTCGCCGATCCGCTCGACGGGCACGCCTTCGCCCCAATCGACGTCGAGAATTTCCACATCGAAGCCCAGGCGCTGCGCCATGTCGGCCCACAGATGGCTGAACTGGCCAAAGCGCGGCACCAGGACCCGGTCACCCGGCGACAACGTGTTGGTGAGCGCCGCTTCCCATGCGCCCGTACCCGACGACGGAAAAATAAAGGGCTGGCCTTCCGCCGTCCGGTAGATCTTCTTCAGATCGGAGAGCAGGCCATGCGTGAGTTCGGGGAATTTTGTCGAACGGTGGTCTTCCATCGACACCACCATCGCGCGTTGCACGGCGTCGGGAACATTGGTCGGACCGGGGACGGCGAGAATGTTGCGTCCAGGGATGCGCGCGGCAGAAGTATTCGACATGGTTTGTCTCCTTGGGTGATGATCCTGATCTGTCGTTTGGATGATGTCGTTCGGGTGGTTCAGTGCGCCGCGTGACCGGCGGCCGTGCTGTCGTCCCGTGTCACGGGTGCGTTGTGGCGCAGTGCGTCGGGTGCGTCGCGATACACAGGGAACTTCGCGGTCAGTGCGAGCACAGCGTCCGCTGTGCGGCGGATCACGAGATCGTTGGCCGGTGCGTCGAGCACATCGGCCATCAGATGCGCAAGCTGTTGCGCTTCCGTTTCGCGCATGCCGCGTGTCGTGATAGCGGGCGAACCGATACGCACGCCGCTCGTGACAAAGGGCTTTTGCGGATCGTTCGGAATCGCGTTCTTGTTGACCGTGATGAAGGCGCGGCCAAGTGCGGCTTCCGCCTCTTTGCCCGTGACGTTTTTCGCGCGCAGATCGACGAGGAACACGTGTGAATCCGTGCGGCCCGACACGATCCGCAAGCCGCGTTGCTGGAGCGTCTGCGCCATGGTCCGTGCGTTGATAAGCACCTGTTGCTGGTACTCGCGAAACTCGTCGGTCATCGCTTCGCGCAGCGCAGCCGCCTTGCCCGCGATCACATGCATCAGCGGGCCGCCCTGGATGCCGGGGAAGATCGTCGAGTCGATTGCCTTCGCAGCCTGCGCGCCCGCGAGAATCATGCCGCCGCGCGGACCACGCAACGTCTTGTGGGTGGTCGTCGTGACGTAATCGGCGATGCCAACGGGGCTCGGGTAAAGCCCCGCCGCCACGAGACCCGCATAGTGCGCCATATCGACGAGCAACGACGCGCCAACGCTATCGGCGATCGCACGAAAACGCTGCCAGTCGATCACGAGCGAGTAGGCGGAAGCACCCGCGACGATCATGCGTGGCTTGTGAGTCTGCGCGAGTTGCTGGACCTGCTCGTAGTCGATTTCTTCCGTATCGGGATTGAGACCGTATGACACGGCATTGAACAGCTTGCCGCTCACGTTCACGGACGCGCCATGCGTGAGGTGTCCGCCGTGCGCGAGCGACATGCCGAGAATCGTGTCGCCCGGCTTGAGCACGGACAGATACACGGCCTGATTTGCCTGCGATCCCGAATGTGGCTGCACGTTGGCATACTCGGCATGGAACAACTGCTTCGCGCGATCGATGGCGAGCTGCTCGACGACGTCGACGTGTTCGCAGCCGCCGTAGTAGCGGCGGCCCGGATAACCCTCAGCGTATTTGTTGGTCAGCTGCGATCCCTGCGCTTCCAGCACAGCGGGCGACGCATAATTTTCGGATGCGATCAGCTCGATGTGATCCTGTTGACGCTGCGTCTCCGCCGAGATGGCCTGCCGCAATTCCGGGTCGGTGACGGCAATCGTGTTTTTGTAGCTGAACATGTATGAACCTCTCTTTAATGAACCAGACAGGCTGGACGTCGCTGCTCGTCCCCTCCGTATCCCCTTCGCATTCCTGTTGAACCGATGGTAGTGGCGTGCCGCCGAAAACACTCATTCGCGTTACTTATCCGATCCATAACCTTGCGTGTGAGCCTTGCCTGTCGGACCTCGCGCCTCGCGGAGTACCTCTTCTTGGGCATTGCGGACGCTTCCTCCGCTGGTACAGTTGAGGCGTGAAATCAAGGCGTTTTTGCCGCGTGCGTGGGAGGGTAGGGAGCGAGATGCTGCACCTGACATTGCGCCAGCTAAAGGTGTTCGAGGCGAGTGCGCGTCATCTGAGTTTTTCGCGCGCAGCGGAGGAGCTTCATCTGACGCAGCCCGGCGTGTCGTCGCAACTGAAGCAGCTCGAAACGGGCATCGGTATGCCGCTGTTCGAACAGGTCGGACGGCGCGTCTTCCTGACAGCGGCGGGCAAGGAGTTGTACAGCCATACGCGGCTGTTGCAGCAACAGTTGTCGCTTCTCGAAGCGTCGCTCGATCAGCTGCGCGACATGAAGCAGGGCAAGCTGAAGGTGTCGGTGGTGAGCGGGATGACCAACCCGCTCGCGCTTCAGTTGATCGCGAAGTTCACGCGGGCTTTTCCAGGCGTGAACGTGAGTCTCTCCGTCGGTAACCGGGAGTGCGTGCTGAACGAACTGGCGAACAACGAGACCGATCTCGCCATCATGGGGATGCCGCCCGAAGGGCAAGGTCTCGCTGCCGTGCGCGTGGCGAAGAATCCCCTCGTGATGATCGCGCCGCCCGATCACTCGCTCGTGCGCGAGCGCCGCATTGCGCTGGGCGCGCTCGAGCGCGAAACGTTTCTGGTGCGCGAATCCGGCTCCGGCACGCGCCGCGCGATGGAGCGCTTCTTTGCCGAGCACCGGACCAGCTTTCGGCCAGGCATGGAAGTGAGCAGCAACGAGGCTGTGAAATGGGCCGTGCAGGCGGGTATGGGCCTGTCAGTCGTGCCCCTCGCGACGATCATGGCCGAACTCGAAACCCTTCGGCTCAAGGTGCTCGATGTCGAGCACTTTCCGATCGTCCGGTATCTGTATCTGGTGCATCGCGAGAGCAAGCAGCTTTCGGCTGCCGCGTCGGCGTTCAGGGACAGTCTGATCAACGGAGCCCATGAGGCGGGTGAGCGGGTGTCGGGCGAATGATGAACGCGCTTGCGTGACGGATGGCTTTTAGCGCTTACCCAGCCAGCAATATTTCGCCCTTGCCTTGCACCGATACATCGCCGCGTAGCCGCCGTGGAGGTTGCGCACGCGACAACATGGCAAACGCGCCGCCTTCTCGCGCGAGCGTCGGCACCAGCAGCCGCCAGAATACGTCGATATCGCTGGCGTTTTCCGCGAAGCGTTGCGTTGCAGGCCACGCGGAATCGAGCAGCAGCAGCGAGCCGCGCCGCATTCCATACGCCGGATGTTCGCCGACACGGCCTGCAACGGCGATCGTCCCCGCGACCATGCGCGACGCCACGAACGCGCCCGCCGATCCGAATACGATCATCGTGCCGCGACGCATGCGGTCACCCAGACGCGCGCCCGCATCGCCATGAATCACGAGCGTGCCCCCGCGCATGCCGTCCATGTCGCCCGGCAGCGCGGCGCCTGCAAAATCCCCGGCATTGCCGCGAATCTCGACGCGGCCGCCCGATAGCTCACACGCGGCGAAGCTCCCGCAATGACCTTCGACGACGATCGTCCCCGCGCTCATCTGCGCGCCGAGAAAATCCCCTGCATTGCCATCGATGACGAGATGGCCCGCGTCCATGCGCGAGCCAAGCCGGTCGAAGCGTTGCATATCGCCCTCGAACCTGAGTTGAGGCAGGTCGAGCGATGCTTCATCAGCGATCTCGACAGCGAACAGATCGCCCACGTTGATCGGCTCGCTGCCGTGCCAAAGCGCCATCTTGCCGATTTCGACGGCGCTCAGTTCCGCGAGTCGCGCGGGCAGGAGTTCGCGCGCGTCGATGCGCAGGCTGGGCGCGTGCTTCAGACGTAACGTGATGCGCTTCATCGGTTCTCCGGCGCGTCGCACAATTGATGCAGATGAAAGTGAAACGGCCCGAGCTTGCCGCCATAGTTGCCTGCGGAGATCCGCACCAGTCCCTTTTCCACGCCAGCGTCCGCGCCCGTCGCCGCCGCGATGCCGACACGCATGGCTTCGGCCACATCCGTATCGCTCAATCCGTCGATGACGATTTCGAGCACGCTCTGCACATCGCCCGTCAGTTCGGTGCGTAGTGCAAGTTCGCTGAGGCCGGGGCAGAACGCATCGTTGGTCGAGGCAGGCAGTGCCGAATATTTCGAGCCGACCTTCGAGCCCGAGCGCACGACGCCGCCCGGAAACGGCAGGATCACGTTCGGCACCGCGCGCATCGCGTCAACGGCCGTCTGCGCTGCATTGAGTGCCGCGTCGGTGTCGCGCGCAAGAAAGAGCAGGTTGCCGCCGCCGACGCCTTTGACGACGGCTGTCGTTTCCTCGGCGACGAATTCGCCGTCCATCACGGGCACGCGCCAATAGCGCTTGCCGTCGATCAGTTTCGAAATCTGCCAGCCGTCGCCGAAGAAGCGCAGATTCTTGCCGAGCGCGATGGGCTCGCCATTCGCGATGCCACCGAAAACGGCCGTCGTCGGACATGTCAGCACGCACTGTCCGACGCGGCGCTCGACCTGTTTCGCGAGTTCCTTGCCGGACATCGAAAATAGCAGCAGGGCGACGCCTGGCCGGCCGTCGGGTGTCTCGTCGGGTGACAGTTCGCGCTCGATGCCCGCTTCGCAGCCACACGCGATCACGGATGTCGCAAAGCCGGTTGCCGCGATGGCTGCGTTGCGTGCCCAGGTGGCGTTACGCGCCGTCACGATCAGGCGCGTCGCTTTCATCGGAAACGCTTCGGCAAACGTGTCGTCGATCGCGACGCCGCGCACGCTGCGCGGTGCCGCCGGACGCTCGACTACAGGCGCCGCGCTCGAAGTGATATCGCTCATGACGGGGACTCCGCACGCTGTTGGCGATGTACGCCGCACGCTGCAGGCAGCAGACGCCCGCCGTTGCCGCACAGGCAGAGTTCATCGCGGCTGATGGGCGCGCGCCGCATGTTGGTCGCGAGATAGGCGTCCCCGTACTCCTCGACCACCTTTTCGATCGAGCGGTCGAATTCGGGTTCGACATAGTGCGTGCCGCCCACTGGCGTCGCGACGATGCGGCCGTCGCGCGCGACCAGTTCACCGTCCTTGAACACGTAGACGGGCGCGCGGAACATCGCTTCGCGGTCGGCATGTTCGCGGTACACGGCGATATCGGCGGCCGCGCCCGCATCGAGCCGGCCACGATCTTTGAGCCCAAGCAGCCGGGCGGGCGCGGCGCGGGTCAGGATGGCGATCTCGTTGAGGTCGAGTTCCCGTTTCAGGCTGACAAGCGGCGATTGCGCGGCAACGTCGGGATGAAGCTTCGCCAGTTGCTCGTCGCGGAACGATTTGTCCATCAGCAGGCGGATCAGATGGGGATAGCTCGTGAACGGGCCGCCGTTCGGATGATCGGTCGTGAGCGTGATTTGCCAGGGGTTGTTCACCAGCAGGAAAAGCTCCAGGCCGATCGTCCACTGCAGCGCGTTGACGTAGCTGGTTTCACGGTAGCGAAACGGGACCACACCGCAGCCCGCATCGCATTCGATATCACCCGCGATCCATTTGCGCGGCGACGCGAAGGCGGCCTGCTTGACCTGCTTCATGATATCGCCCGACGCCGTCACCGTCTGGCCGAACATGATCTGGCCGACATCGATCGAGATGTTCGGGTTCGCGTTGACGGCCTCCGCGATCCGGTGCGCCGCCGACGAAAACTTCCGGGGACCGTCGTTGCCGTAGCTATGAAACTGAATATGCGTGAGATGGCCGGGCAGACCTTCGAGCGCATCGATGGTGACGAGCGTCGAATCGATATTGCCCGGCACGCCCAGATTGCTTGCGTGAATATGCAGCGGATGCGGCACGCCGAGATCGGTGAGCGCGCGAGCGAGTACATGCAGCACGTCGCGAGGCGTGATGCCGTAGTGCGTATGGTGCTCGTCGACATCGAGACTGCGCTGGTTGAACTTGAATGCCGAAATGCCGCCCGGATTGACGACCTTCACACCAAGCGCGCGGGTCGCGTGAATCGACCATCCGACGTAGTCGCGCAGGCGTTCGTAGTCGGTATGCCCGGCCAGCATGCGCAAGAACAATTCGTCGTTGCCGAGCATCACGTAGGCGCCGTGATCGATGATCGGCGTGTCGCCCATTTCGAGGTGCGTGTGGCGCGCGTTCGATGCGATCATCGCCGGCTCGAATGCCGCCGTGTAACCCATCTCGGCATACCGGTAGCCCGTCGCGAGCGTGCCGGGCGTGCAGTCGCCGCACGAGGCGAGTTCGAGTGGATTGTCGGAAGCGCGGCGGCCGCGATGATCCTCCGGCATCAGCAGGCGCGCGAGATTGACCTTGCCGCCGCCGATATGCGAATGCATGTCGATGCCACCCGCCATGATGACCATGCCCGAGGCGTCGTATTCGCAATCGACGGATTCCTGTTCGGGCAGATCGACGATCCGGCCGTCACGCACGCAGATGTCGCTGATCTGCCCGGCGATGCGTGAGGCTGGATCGTACACGCGGCCACCGCGCAACCGGAACGTGCTCATCGGGCGGGCTCCTTTGCGGTTGATTGTGCGGTCGAATGCGGTGCTGCCAGCGCATGCGCGATTTGCGCGGCCACATGCGCGACGGTGGGCAAGCTGTCGTCATAAACAGGCACGAGCGGCAGCACGACGCCGCCGTCCGTGCGGAACAGATGACCAGCAGAACCGATGCCGGGTGTCGAGACTGGCATGAAGAGCGTCGGCCCGTGGCGATCCGTGGACGATGCCGCTAGGCCGGGATGGCCCAGTACGATCGTCGGCATGTCGTTCTCTGGCGGCGGCAGGTCGGCGCCGAAGCTTGCGACCCAGACGAGAGCATCGACAGCACGGTCTTCGAGCAACCGTTGTGTGTCGTAGCGATGCGGATCGTGTTCGAGACCGGTTCGATGCACGCCTGTGCGTAGCGGTAGACCAGACATCCACGTGAGCGTCTGGTTGACGGTCGCGGCGCCGTCGTCTCCGCCGAGCGAGAGGCAGCCTGCGCGGGTCTTCAGGTTGATCGACTTGGTCAGACGGTCGAGCCCTTCGACCAGCAGCGTCGCATGGCTGCCAGGCAAGTCGGCCGTGCTCCAGACGAGCGTGACGTAGCGCGCCGCGAGCATGTCCACGGCCAGCGACTCGAGTGCAGGCGCATTGCCTGGCATCGGCTGGCCTTTCAAAAGCGAATCGATCCGCGCGTTCAGCAGCGCAATGGTCTCGTACAGATCGCCCTGCAACGGGATGGCGCGTTGCGAAACCGTGCCGGGCTGCGCCATAGATTCGAGGCTCGCGTCGATCCCGCTGCCGACGAAGATCACGTCGCGCCGGGCCGGGCCTGTTGCATCGGCCGGCTTCGCACCGACCCCGCAGCGTTTGAAGAACGCCGGATATCTCGCCGTGGGCGTCGACGCGAAACAGACGATGAGGTCCGAGCGCGCGCGCACTTCGGAAAGCGTGGTCGTGAACGCGCCGCGGTCCTGCATCGCCGTCAGGCCGTGCATCAACGAGCGGCCGTGGGCGTGATCGATGATGGCGGCGCTCGCGTTGGCCAGGCGATACAGCGCTCGCGTGCCGGCTACATCGGTGGCCATGCCCGCGAATAACGGTTGCTTCGCTTGCGCGAGCCATTGGGCCGCGAGGCCAATGGCATCGTCGAACGCGATCGGCTTGCCGTCGTGCATCGGCTGTGCGTGTGCGGGGCGCGCGCTGAACTGCGCGAGAGCCCGCGTCGCACGCGGACAGTCGGTGCCCGTCAGGGTCAACGTCTCGCCCGCTGCGATCGAAAGGCGATCGCATAACAGCGGGCAGAACGGACACGTCCAGGACGTGGGGGAACTGATAGAGGTCATGTCCGGCTATCAGCAACTCATATGCCATCCGTTGTGGTTCTGCGAAGCGCCTTCGCTTTAGCGGACAAACACGAATTGGGCGACACGCATGCGTGGCGCGCATTCGATGTGTTTTGCGCCGCGCGCGATGCAGACTGTCACGCGTCGTTCGTTCGCGCATGGCTCGATACCATGGACACCATTGCTCGCACGCAGCGCATCGACGGATGGCATGGAACATGAATACGGCAGATGGGAAGCGCAATCACCTGCACGGGAAGCGAGCGATGAAAAAGGTCCTGTTATACGAATATCTCAGCGCCGATGGCTGCGTGGACGAATGGATCGCACCGGAACTGCGGATGCAGGGCAGGGCGATGCGCGATGCCGTCGCACGCGATCTCGCGCGTTCAGGCCATATCGCGCTGACCTGCGTCGCGGGTCATGACGAAGTCCACGACACAGCGGATACGTCGCGCGCAATCGAATGGTGTCCCGCGCCGTTTGCGATTTCGCCGACGCGCTTCATCGCAGCCGAAGCGCGCCGTCACGACGCCGTATGGGTGATCGCGCCGGAGACGGGCGGCGTGCTGAGCGCGCTATGCGAAGCCGTCGGACCTGACCGATGGATCGGCTGCGACGCGGCGGCCGTGCGCATCGCGAGCAGCAAACGCCGCACGGCGCGGTATCTCGCTCTGGCCGGCATCGCCACGCCGCGTGCATGGTCGGTGGACGCGCCGCTCGAACCCGCGTGCAACGCGAGCGCCTGGGTCGTGAAGCCCGACGACGGCGCGGGCGCCGTCGATACCCGCGTTTTTCACGACTACCGGATGGCGGAATACGTGTTCCTGCGTCGCGCTGCAGCGCACGAGCGCGTCACGCTGGAAGAATGGATCAGCGGCGATGCGTTCAGTCTCTCGCTGCTTTGCACGCGAGGCCATGCGGAGCTACTCAGCATCAACCGGCAACACATCGGCGTGCGTGACGGCCAACTCGCCTATGAAGGCCTGACGGCGAACGCGATTCCTCTGTCGAGCGAAATGGCGGGGACGTGCCGCTCGCTCGCAGCGCGCGTGGCTCGCGCGCTTCCGGGCCTGGCCGGTTTCGTAGGCATCGATTTCGTGTGGCATCGGGAACGCGGCCCCGTCGTGATCGAAGTCAATCCGCGCGTGACGTGCGCTTACACGGCGCTTGCCGGCGCGGTGGAATCCAATATCGCAGCAAGCATCGTCGCGCAGCACTTCGATCTGGACGACGACTTCAACCGGAGGCGCTATGCCGCGTGATCTCGTGATCGGCTGGGACATCGGCGGCGCGCATGTGAAGGCAGCACGCATCGAGGCGGGGCGCGTATCCGATGTGATGCAATGGGTCTGCCCGCTCTGGCAGGGCATGGCGCACCTCGACGCCGTATTCGAAGCAGCGGTGCAGCGTTGGCCCGATCACGGTGATGCCGAGCATGCCGTGACGATGAGCGGCGAGATGGCGGACATCTTTTCCAACCGTGAGGCGGGCGTCGCCGCGCTCGCGGGCAGACTGGCGAGCCGCTTCGGGCGAGACGCTTCGTTCTATGCCGGCCGGTCAGGATGGCAGCCGCACGAATCCGTTCTCGAATACTGGGCCGATGTGGCGTCCGCGAACTGGCATGCGACGGCGGCACTGATTGCTTCGCGTGTACCCGCCGCCGTGCTCGTCGACATCGGCAGCACGACCACGGATTTCATTGCGATCCGCGAAGGCGTGCTCGCTTCGCGCGGGATGGATGACGCGGGGCGGCTCAGGTCCGGCGAGCTTGTTTATCAGGGTGTCGTGCGTACGCCGCTGTGCGCGCTCTCGCAGCGCATCCGCTTTCGCGGCGAACAGCACAACGTGATGAACGAACTGTTTGCCACGACGGCCGACGTCTACCGTCTGACGGGCGAACTCGACCCGCTGCATGACCAGCATCCCACGGCCGACGGCGGCGCGAAGGATCGCATGGCAAGCTGCCAGCGTCTCGCACGCATGATCGGGCGCGATGCGCGCGATGCATCGATGGCCGACTGGGAGAGCTTCGCTCGCGAATGGCGCAAAGCACAGCTTGCGCATCTGTCGACGAATCTCGCCCAGGTGCTCGGGCGTGTCGGGCTGGGGCACGATGTGGTGCTGGTGTCGGCGGGCTGCGGTGCGTTCCTCGCGGATGAACTCGCGGCGCAGTTCGGGCGCGATGTGATCGCCTTCTCGTCGCTAACGAAAGCAGACGGAACAACTGCTGGCTGGGCGCAGGTCTGTGCGCCAGCCGTCGCTGTCGCCCTTCTGCGCGTCGACGAAGCGCACATGGCCGACGCAACGGTCTGAACAACTATCATCTCCGCACACGGAGCGCCTATGTGGGTGGTGAAGATTGGCGGCAGTCTGAGCCGTGACCCGTTGCTCAAAGAATGGCTGCAGCACCTGAGCGAATTCGGCGGTGGGCGGGTCGTGATCGTGCCGGGCGGTGGCGAATTTGCCGACCAGGCACGCGAGCATCAGGCCGTCTGGCGTTTCGACGATGTCGCCGCGCACAACATGGCCGTGCTCGGGATGGCGCAATACGCGCTGATGATGCAGGGCCTGTGCCGTCGTCTCGTGATCGCCGCGACGGATGCGCAGATTCGCGAGGCGTTGCGCGCCGGGCGCGTCGCCGTGTGGGCGCCGCTCGACCTGCTGTTTCAGGAACCCAACCGGCTGACCACGTGGGATGTCAGCTCGGACAGTCTCGCCGCATGGCTCGCCAACCGGCTGAACGCCGAACGGCTTGTGATCGTGAAGTCGTGTGAGGTCGAACCGGCATGCACGATCGAAGCCTATGCGGCGCAGGGCATCGTCGACCGCTCGTTCGCTGGCTTCACGCGCGACGCGCCGTATCCCGTCGACATCGTGAACCGGAACGACGGGTCGCGCGTGCGCGACCGCCTGCTTCACGCGACAGCCGACTGAGCCCGTACCTCGAAGCCGGTATCGTTGGCCGCGCGAGCGGAGCCCAGGAGTTGCGCGCGCAGATCGCGCACGCGTGCCGCATTGAGCCGGCCGGTGCGCGACCCGTCGCACAGCGCCGTCCGGAAACCGGCGATGTCGGGACCGAGCGCGCGGATCAACGGCACGTGCTTGCTGAGCAGCGCGCCCGCCAGCCCCGCCATCACATTGTGGGCGCGCGCGATCTGCACCATGCTGTCGAGCACGGCAAGCGGGACGCATTGAAACAGATCGCCGCGTCGCTTGCTGGCCGTATCCACCATCACGCCCGCAAAACGCAGTTCGCATGCCTGTTCGACGATCCGCAGATCGAGGCCGTTGTCCACCAGCAGCACGGGGATCATGTTCCAGTGCAGGCTTCGCATATACGTGAGGCTTCGGAGCGCGAGATCGAACGAAGCGCTGTCGGCCGGTATGCCTGCTTTCACATAGTCGACGCCGCAGCGTCCGACCTGCGACGCGCGATATTCGAGCGATGCGTGGTCTCCCGGACGCAGATCACCGACGGCGGCGCTGATGGGCAGACCGGGATGCTCGGCGCGCAGCGACTGCACGATGTGCGCGATCCGGGGCGCTGCGACGGCGCCGAGCGCGCCCGCGCCAGGCTCCTTCAGATCGATCAGATCCGCGCCGGCCTGAGCGGCGTCGCGCGCCTCGTCGAGGTCGCGCACACTGGCGAGCATACGAATCATAGGGCCTCCTCTGGAAAGACTTGAGCGGTGGCAGCCGACCGCACGTAAAAGACATCGACCGCTTCCATCAGCCACTGCCAGGCCTGCTGTTCGCTCGGGCCAGCCGTCTTGTCGATGGCGATGGAGAGGTACGCGATTTCCGATTCCACTTTCTCGCGCGGCAGCATGGAGAGCCGGCTGACCAGCACCGCGCCTTCGATGACAGCGGCCTGCGCGCGGTTAAATCCGGTGAACGGCGCATCCGTGCACATGGCGACGCGTTCCATGACCAGCGTGGGGCGTTGCGGATCGCCGCCGACCGAGACCAGACGCAGTTCAGCGTGCGCGAGCGTGTCGGCGAGTCGCACGCACGGCACGTGATGGACAGGCAGCGTAGACCACGTACGGCGGCCTGTGACGCAGCCGGCAAACACGCGTACGTCGGTCGTAAAGTTGACGACGGCACAGCCCGTCGAAACGATATTGTCGAATGTCGCGGATGGCAGAAACGGCATCAGGATGAACGTATCGCCCTCGTGGCGCACGCCCATCGGCGCGCTATGCGGCTTGCCGCCGGGCGATACCGTCGTGACTATGGTTTCGTGGATCATCGTCAGGCTTCCTTTCTGCGTGTCGTGCCGGGGGCGCATTGCGCGAGCAGATCGCTCGCGCCGCGCTCGCTCGCGCATCCCCATTCCAGCGGCTGATCCTGGCTATAGCGCTTCCCAAGCCGCCAGGCGAGTTCGGCGCGCGCGAGTTCGACACCCATGTAGAACGCGTGCGCGCCGTCTGCTTCCAGATGCAGATGTGGCCACAGGGCGAACGCATCCGTGGCGAGATGATGGCCGTCGCGGTTGTACACGTGCACGCCGTGAGTCGATACCTGCACGCGGAAGTTCGGGTCGCGGATGGCCGCTGCCGTCGCCGCGATTTCTTCGGGCGTATCGGGAAAAGGGCGCTTTGCGTGCACCGTCATCAACTGGTCGGTGAGGCCTTTGGGCAGCGTGTGGAGTTCGCGGGCCGCATACATCATGCGTCGGGCGACGTCGGCTTCGCGTATCGCGCAGCGCGCATGGCCGCTCACCTGTGTGGTGAGAATGCCCGCGATGTTCAATTCAACGCCGATGCCGAGCAGGATCGCGTGGATACCGCTGGTGTCGGCTTCCGTGAGTTCCGTGACGTTGCCCGTGCCCATCAGCAGCGGCGCGTCGGGATAGCGTTCACGCAGCCGCTGATAGCGTGTGAGCGATTTCAAAAGCCCGAAGGGCAGCGGGTCGAGTATCGGGTCGGCGAGAAAGGGCCGGCCCTGTTGCACCATCATGTCGATGGCGTCGTGTAACGATGCTTCGTCGCCGGGCTTGCGCGGAATCAGCACGGGTGTCGAGCCGACTTCGTTGAGGACCCAGAGGGTGTCGGCTGTCAGGCTCAGCAAAAAGTCCGCGCCTGCGCGGCCGCCGCGCACCAGTTCCTTCACATCCATCGAGTCCACGCTGACCTTGAACCCTTGTGCCTTCAGCGCATGGACGGCATCGGCGAGATGCGGGAACGGCGTGGACGGCAGACAGCCGAGGTCGATCACGTCGGCACCGTCGGCCCGTAGCTGCGCTGCGCGCGCGCAGATTGCATCGACGCTTAGGCGCGGCGCATCGACGATCTCCGCGAAAATCGCGATATCGTGTTTCGACAGGTCCACGGGGCGTGCCGTGCAATCGAACCATGCGGGGAGATCCTTCAGCTCTTCGGGGCCGCGCTGCACGGGGATGCCGTAGTGCGCGGACAGCGCGTCGAGATCGCCGCGGCATCGGCCGGGAACGATCAAGCGGTCGGCAGCAATAGGGGCAGCGACGCGGCGGCGGATCATATCCGCTGTCATGAGCGCCGCGACCTGAAGGCCGATCTCCCGAATCTCCCAGCTGAATGGCGCGGGCGCGAGACTGCGCAACACGCGCTCCAGTCCGGGTTGCGCAAGGCGGCCGGTGAGGAAGACGATGTGTTCCATCAGGCGCTCGTGCAAGTCGATTCGGCTTCAGGCGCTGGCATGCGAATGTCGGCGATGCGTGCGTCGATCGCGGCGCGCAGTTCGTCGAGCGAGCACACGACGTGGCAATGATCGATCTGCCTCAAGCGCGCCACGTTGTCGAGTTCGATATTGCGTGGCCGCAGTTCTACCCAGTCGAGCGGACTCTTCGTGACGACGACGGGCTGGGTATCGCATGCGAACACGATGCCCGGGATGCCCAGCTTGCCCGCCTGCGCGAACATGTTGGTCGGCAGCGTATCGGAGATGCCGAACGCGCATTTGGCGACGGTGTTGCTGGTGGCGGGCGCGACGACGACTGTGTGATAGCGCGTCTCGTCGTATAGCATCCCGACGGGCACGGCGCTCGCGCTGTTGTCGCGGAATACCCGGAAGCGCTGCTTGAGTTGCGCGAGGTCGATCTGGTACAGCGGCAGTACCTCTTGCGCCGCGCGCGACAGGAACAGATCGACGTGCGGCAGAAGCGTGGCCGCGATCTCCAGCGATTCGACCAGCCCGTGACCGGAGCCCGTCACCGCCCACGCAAAACGGGCTGGAGCGGAATCGATGTCGTAGGGCAAGGAGCGCGTGTGGGTCATGGTCGGTCCGGCAGCCAGGTTGTTCAGTTTGCGATACATATTGCGACCCCTCGTCATCAACCTCTTGCCATGTGACGCGCTGCCTTGCCAGCCGGGACTCGTGCCTGATGTGGCGGCGTGGCCTGCTTGCGCGATGCGCGTGGGTTCCTGCGAGGGCGTTCATGCCAATCGCTTGCGACATTCGTGCCTGGGCCGCTTCTTGCATGAGAACACGCGACGGACAGTCTATGAGGAACCCCAATGAACGTGATCGACAGGAATGTGATTGAGCGGCCGCATCTCGCTTCATCCGAGATGGACCTCATCTTTATCGAAGGCTTTGAGGGTGAGACGGTGATCGGCATCGATCCCGACGAACTTCATGACCGGCAACCCGTGCGCATCGATCTGTGGGCAGGCGTGCCGCACAGTCACGCCTGCGACACGGACCGGATCGGCGATACGATCGACTACAGCAAAGTCCACGCTGCGTTGGAGTCGCTGCTCGCCGCGCACAAGATGCAATTGCTGGAGGCGCTGGCGGAGTCGGTCGCGCAGATGCTGCTCGTCGACTTTGGCGCGCACTGGGTTCGCGTGTCGCTTGCCAAGCCGAACAAGTTCGCGAACGTGAAAGCGGTGGGCGTGACGATTGAACGGACCGTGCGATGGCCGTGAGGACTGCATGCGCGAAGCACGTGCGGCATGCACGGGCTTCGCGTGCCTGCACCCTACATGCAGCTTGCGGCGGGCGTGCAGGAAACGCTCAGGAGTGACGGGTCGAGGCAAGCGGCAGCAAACAACGTCGCGACCGTGAGATCCGCGCTCGTGCCCGGATTGATGCCGTCGCGTTTCAGCGCGTCGTCCCATGCGGCGAGCTTGACAGGGTCCAACTCAGCCTGAGCGTGCCATGCACGGGCATCGTGGCTGACCTGCCGCGCAAGCGCGATACCGTGCTTGCGCGCGATATGCGAGTCGGGCCAGCGCGATAGAAAGCCAAGCCAGGTTCTGAGCACCGCACGCAACAGACGCGGTTGATCGACGGGTCCATCGTCCAATGCCGCGCGAAACTGCGCGAGCCCAAATCCGAGCACATCGGCGAAACCGTTCGCGTATTGCCGCGCGATGCTGTCGCGGTCGCTCGCGAGCGTCATCGCGCTGAGCAGATCAACCGTCGGTTCGGTGCCGACGTTCTGGCTGGGCGCGTCGCCGAGACCGCCCGGATTGGCGAGCGCAATCGCGCGATAGGCGGCGCATGCGTCCGCGATATCCAGACGGGAGAGGGTAGCCTGTAGCGCGAGGCGGGCATCGTGCGCGGTGGGTGTTGCATGCGCTGGCAGCATCGCTTCGAACGCGTGCGCGAGCGGCGCGCACAGCAACACGATACCCATGTTGGTATTGCAGCCGGCGGCGCCCATCGACAGACTCACCGCGCGTTCGATCCGCTCACCCACCGAAGTACCTCGACCCGTCAACGCAGCACGAGCCGCTTGTGCGCTGGCGATGAAGAGGTCTGCCGTCATCCGGTGACCCGGCGCGCCGATGCTGACGTTGCCGGGTTTCGCGCAGGCGACGTCGAGCGTGCACGCCCACACGAACGCTTCCTCGATCAGATGCGGGCGGGCATCGAACATCACGCGACTTCCTTGACGTGGCTTGCTTGATCCGCAAGCGCCATCCGGCGATTCAACAGGTCATCGACGATACAGCCCGCGATATCGAACGGCGTCACTGTTTGCAGCCCGCGCCACGCCGCGACGCCATTGACTTCGATGACGGTCGCGCCGTATGGATTGTCGTCACACGGAATCAGGTCGACGCCCGCGTAGTCGAGCCCGAGCGCGGCGCTGGCGCGCTCGGCGAGCGTGGCGAGCGGTTCGTCGAGTTCGGCCGCTTCGCAGCGGGCGCCTTGCGCGACGTTATGCACCCAATGCTCGCTGACCCTGCGCATGGCAGTCACGGCCTTGCCGCCGATCACCATCACGCGCCAGTCATAGCCGGGTGTGCTGATGGGCTTCACCAGACGCTGCAAATACGCGAGCTGCCCATACGCTTTCAGTGCGGGCAGCGGTTCACAACCCTCGCTATTCGCGCCGATCCGTGCAATGCCTTTGCCTTGCGAGCCGAATAGCGGCTTTATCACGAGATCATGACCTCTGGCGCTTTCGCGCATCAGCACGCGTTGTGCGAACGGGGCGGATTCGGTAACCCAGGTCGGCGGCGTCGGAATGCCCGCCCGATGCAGCAGAAACGTGGTCATCGATTTGTCGACGCTTCGTTCGATCGCGCGCGCATCGTTGTAGACAGGCACGCCGAGTTCCCGCAGCGCGTGCAGGATGCCAAGCCGCACGGTGACCTGTTCGAACGTTCCACCCGCGATGCCGCGCACGATGACGGCATCGGGCAGTCCGCGCCCATAGCCGGGAATCGCGAGTCCGTGCGGTGCGTGCGTGGTGTCGAAGCGGCAATCGGCAAGATCGATGCAGCGGCCCGTCGCGCCGCGTGCGCGCAGTGCACGCTTGAGGCGAGACGTATGCCAGCCGGTTTCGTCCGTCATGATCGCGACGGCGAGCGCGGTGCCTGTCATCTCAGACCTCTTCGAGCCAGAGCGGACGCAGAAGATCGAAACGCGTTGTGCCCGCGTGGAAGGTGCGCCCCGTGACGAGATTGCTCACCCAGACTTCGGCGGGCGCGAAGAGCGCGGGATCGATCTTGTAGAAATCGTATTCGTACTCCTTGAATACATCCGCAAACGGGCGGCCAAAATCTTTCGACGCCGACGAGGGCAGCGCTCGCGCGAGATCGCGGGCGGCTTCGTCACTGCCCGTCACGGTGAGATGGACACGGCCGCCGTACAGGATGGCATCGTTGGTGCGGCCCATGGCTTCGACGGGGTCCTGGGCGGGCGGCGGCAACGGCGCGCTGGCGGAACCTTCGCCAATGTCGTTGAGCGCGAAACCCAGTTCATGCGCCTTGTGCAGCGCGACTTCAAGTGCGCGCGCGACCACTTGCGTGGTGCCTGCGCGGCTCGCTGTCGGCGTGAGAATCAGCGTGAGATTGCGCGGCTGCAGCTTGCAGTCGCGCAGGATCTTCTCGATGACGACTGCGGGTGGCGCGCGGTCCACTTCGAGCACGAGACAGCCCGTCGCCACGACGTCGCGATACGCCAGCTCATCGAACAGCGCCTCCTTGCAGGCGAGCGCGCGCGCCGGTCCCGAGCCGAGCGCAAAGAACTTCTTGCCGCCCGTTTCCTCCTTGCTGGCCGCGAGACTCCAGCCCGCGTACTGCGAGGCGAGGCAGGCCAGCACGGGTTGCGCACTGGCGATGTCGACGAAGGTCGGCCATTCGTCCGCCGCGTTGCGTGACGCGGCGGCACGCAGCGTGACCCGGCCCAGGCCGCCCATGCATATTTCGCCGATCGCGATACCGGCGGCGACGCTGCCGGGCGTGTCGATACCGGCATCGACGATCGTGACACCGTGTGCGTCGCGCCGGACTGCGATGCCCAGTTCCGCATGCCGTTCCAGCAGACTGGCGATCAAAGGCTGCACCAGTGTGTTGACGCTCAGGGTCGAAGAGGACGCTGCCGCCGATGTCGAAACATCAACGAGGGAGGATGAGGTCTGCATGGCCAGGTTTCCTGGTGGTGTCGATGGAGGCGATGGTTGCCGCGCGGGCGGCGAGTTCTGCGCGCACGGTGGCCGTCTGGGTGCCGTGCGCACAAACAGCCGATACGCTGCACAACGGCGCGCCTGCCGCAATGAAACTGCCGGTGACGGGGATATCGTGGCACCAGCCGAGATTCAGCGCGCGCTGGACGAATTCGGGCGACACCGTGCGGTCGCGATCGGCGAAGACGATCTGCTCCCCGCATAGCGATGCCGTCTGCGCGGCGGCGCTCGACATGTCGACGTCGAGTGATGCGCCTGCGCACGCACGCACATGCAGCGACAGTAGCGAACGATTGGAGCCGCGCTCATACAGGGACATCGTGGCCGACGGCCTCGCGTTGACTTCGAGCACGAAGCAACGCTCGCCATCGACAATGAAGTCGAGGCTGTTGAGCCCCTTGAGCCGCGTGCGCGAAACGATTGCATTCACGGCGACTGTGATCTGCTGGCGAACGGGATCAGGCACGTCGACAGGACCGATTGCGCCGCCATAAACGAACGGCTGCCCGCCATGCGAGACGATCAGTTGTTCGTTGAATCCGATGATCGTGGCCTTGCGCGTATCGGCAATGAAAAGCGCCGACATCGAACGGCCAGGCTGCTGACGCTGAAAATACCGGCCACCGCGCGATGCGTCGGTTGCATGCCACTGCGCGGCATGGCGAATATGCATGCCGCCCGTCCCATTGGCATCCTTTTCGAGCCAACCCGCCACGTCGACAGGCGCTTGCAACTGCATCTCGGGATGAGGGATCCCTGCATCGTCCAGCAGCGCAAAGAATCGCGCCGGGTCGCGCACGGCATCATACGATTCACGAGTATTGCCGATCGTTGCAAGTGCGATGCGTGTGTCGTCGAGCAGATCGCGATGCGCTTCGAAACCCGCACCCGCGATCCAGCCAATCACATTCGGCGTTCGACTTGCGGCGTCGAGCGCATCGCGCGTGCGCTGCGGATCGATCGACAACGACGCCGCGTCGCCGATGGGATGCCACATACCCGACGCGCGACGCGTGTCGGTGTCGCCGAACAGATCCAGCACGATCACGCGCCAGCCCGCGCGCCGCGCCGATTCGGCCAGCATGCGCGCGCACAGCGCGGCAACGACGACGACAGGGGGCGACATGATGCCCTCAGGCCGTGGCGAGCGACGAGCGCTCGGTGACCACGCGGCGGGCCATGTCGAGCGCGTCGTCGAAGCCCAGATAGACCTTCTCTTTCGCGGCAAGCATCTGCATGAAGAGCCGTTGCTGCACTTCGTACTTGACGTTGCCGATCGCGAGCGCGCCGATGCCGAGCGCGTCGTGCTGACCGACGCGCTTGCCGTTGTCCATCACGCCGACGCCTGCGATCCCTGCGGGCGGCACGGCGTTCACATCGGCGGCCACGAGCAGGCGGGCAGCGCGGTTCACCTGCTGCGCGCTCATCACTTCGACACCAGCGGCGGCCGTGGCGAATACGACGTCGACGGAACTCAAGGTCGCGTCGAGCGCGTCCGCACTGCTCGCATCCGCGCCTTCGAGTTGCGCGCCAAAGCGTGCGCTGGCACGCTCGCATGCTTCGCGCGCGGCATCGAGCCCGCGGCTGCTGGCCAGCGCGACGCGCGCGCCTGCCTGCGCGGCGAGCACGCCGGCGATGAGCCCCACGGGCCCCGTTCCACCGAAAACGAGAATACGTTTGCCGTCGAGACCCGTGTCGAAGGTGCTGCGCAATTGCCATTCGACACTCGCCACGAGCGCCGCCGCCGTCGTGAACGATCCGCTCGGGTCGGCGAACACGGAGACTTCGAACGGCGGCACCATGGCCTCGCGCGACAGGCGCAGCATGTCCACGGCCAGCATCACATCGCGTCCACCGATAAAGATGCCCGTATGCGCGACCCCTTTGGGGCCGCGCGAAAAAATGGCATCCTGGGTGAGCGGACCGATCATCCTGGCATCGACGTCGGTGTACGGCACGACGACCTGGTATCCGGCATCGACGGCCATGTTCACATCGAACGGGCTCATCTGCCGACCGGGCGTGAACATGTGGAGAATGTGTTGGCGTTCCATGTTTCCTCGTCAAACAGGGTGGATCAATCCTGGGCCGACGCCCAGGTGACGGTGGCCCCCGAGTTGAGTCCGCTGACTATCTCGACTCGCAGCCCGGGGTCGATCGCCGCCGCCTCGCGCGCCGAGCGCAAGGCGTGTTCGGCTTCTTCCTGCGATTCCATGATGGCGAAGCCCGTCGGCCCCCACGAACTCTGACCCACGCCCGCGCAGTAGCGCGCGCCGATCCAGTCGAGTACGCGCCCGACTGCGGGGCTCGTATAGATACCGCCTTGCGACTTGGCGAAGTATCGGCCGATGCCGTCCTGCAGCGCGCTCACGCCTTGCGCGAACGGCGCGAACTCGCGTTCCGCGACGGCGGGCAGGATTTGCATCAACGTCAGGTGACAGGCGTGTGCAGCGAGCGCCTGGGGAAACGGCGGCAAGGCGGCGAGCGCCTGGTGTTCGGCCGGCCCCGAGAGCCCGGTGCGCGATTCGTCGAACACGAGCATCACGCGCCACGAAGACGGGAAGTCGAATCGCGAGAGGACGGGTGGCAACACGCCCGGCCCGCGCGGACCGCCATCGACGATCAGACCGCCGCGTTCGAACCCGGCGATACCCACGCCCGAGCGCGCGCCGCGCGCGAGCGCGGGCGCCAGTTGTGTTGCGCTCATGTCGAGCCCATGCAGGCGAGCAAACGCGTGCCCGACAGTGAGCGCGATCTGCGTGCCGGAGCCGAGGCCCGCATGCGCGGGCAACGTACGCCGCAGCCGCACGTCGATCGGGGCATCGTTGCCCGTCAGGTTACGCAGCGTCTCGATGTGGGCGCGCACGCGCGGCAGTTCATCGCGAGCGGAAGGCTCGGCGGTGTAGTGATCGTCGTCGTCGGCGGAGAGCCGTGCGTCGAGCGTCGTGCTGATGCCGCCGATCACGAGCCCCAGACTGCCGAAGCGTCGTCCCAACGACGCACCGGGATCGAGAAATCCCAGATGCAGCCGGCCGGGCGCATTCACGGTGACGATGCTGGTGTGCTTCGCAGTCGATTCAGCCATCGCATGTCGGCTCATATGCGCGTTCCCCAATCCCTTGACGGGTGATCGTTCCGGGGCCTTCAACGCAAGCGTTATGCCATGTGTGCCGCTATCGACTTCAAGCGCCTGTGCGCTGTGCGCGCACGCAGCGTGAATTTCCAGCAGGACGCCGGGCGGGCAGCGAGTTGCACTGTCGAACCTTGTGCAGAATCGGTGACACTTTGCTTCATGTCTGCGCGAATGGACTCGCGGCGTGGGCGTGGGATGTGAGGTCGGCGAACTGTCCTTCCAGATACGCGCCCGTCTTCTCGATCAGGAAGCGCCGGAAGGCGACGCAGGCGGGCGACATCTGCTTCGCGTTCATATGCACCACGTGCCAGACGCGATCGATGGGCGTGCCGTTCACTTGCAGGATCGACACCTCGCGCGCCAGCAGTTCGAGCCGCAGCGTGTGCAGCGGCAACACGCTCACGCCCATGCCCGCAACCACGGCCTGCTTGACGGTTTCGTGGCTGTCGAGCGCGAGCCTTCGAGCAGGTGTGAACAAATGATGCTGGAACATTTCCATCGCGACGGCTGCCGTGTCGGACCCTGGCTCACGCATCAGGAAGGTGTCATGGCGCAATTCGTGCAAGTCGAAGCGCGGTGCATCGACGAACGGATGCGTCGTGCTCGCTGCGATCACGTGCGGGTTGTAGGCGAGCGGTTCGCAGTGCGCGTCGAGTTCGGCGGGTGGGCGTCCCATCACGGCGAGATCGATCGCGTTGTCTTGCAACTGGCGCAGCAGCGCATCGCGGTTGCCAATCGAAAAGCGGATATCGACTTTCGGATAACGCTCCGCATAGCGCGAGATTTGCCGAGGCATGAAGTAGCGGGCGGTGCTGACGAGGCCGATGGAAATGGTGCCGCCATCCGCCGAAGAGAGCGAACGCATCGCATCTTCGGCGTCCTTGATGTCGCCGAGAATCCGCTTCGCATGGTGCGAGAGCGTGGCTCCCGCTTCCGTGAGCGTGAGCCGCCGGCCGATGCGTTCGAACAGCGGCAGCCCGATGGCCTCTTCGAGCTGTTTGATCTGCATCGAGACGGCAGGCTGCGTCAGGTGCAGGTCTTCGGCGGCCCGGGCGAAGTTCTCGTACTGGGATGCCGCCGAGAAGATCTGCAACTGGCGCAGCGTGAGGTTACGGAGCAGGTTAAGCATGATCAGGACTCCATGCCGCAGCAGATAAGCATCGCTTACAGCCCAGATAAGAATTACTGAGTTTCTCTTGAAGGTCCACTGGCTTACCGTGTTTTCCAGAGGGTCATCGCAAGCAACCGACGATCGAGGAGTCACGATGAATGCACGAATTGCACCAGGCTTCCCGTTCAATCAACGCGACACGAGGCAACCGTGAACCCTGCACAAGTAACACTGTCGAGTTTCCTCGCCGACCATCTTGCTTCCCGTCGCGCGGCGGCACCGGGCGGCTTGCATGCCACTGACGCCGCCGGACTGTGCACCGTGATCGACGAGGTCGCGCAGGCAGTAGAAGCCATCGCGGCGCGCATTGCGCAGGGCGCGATTGGCGCGGCGCAGACGGTCGTGCACGGACCCACGCCCTCGATTCACGATGCGTTGAGCGTTGCCGCAAACGATGTGATGACGTCGATGTGCGAGCGCAGCGTGGAGATCGCGGGCATGGTTTCGCCGTTCATGCAGTGCGCGTGCGCGACGTCGGCGGGCCGGTACGTGCTGTTCGCCGATCCCCTCGACGGCGCAGCCAATGCCGATTCGAACGCGGCGCTCGGCAGCATTTTCTCGATAAGGCACGCGGGCGCCGGCACCGCCGACGGCGGATGTGTAATCACAGGCACGAAGCAGCTTGCGGCCGCCTACGCGCTCTATGGACCGGCAACGCTCCTCGTCATCACTGTCGGGCGCGGCACGCATGGCTTCACGCTGTGCCGCGAACGCGGCGAATTCGTGCTGACGCACGAGGCGATCCGCATTCCCGAACACGGAGTCGAACTGGCGATCAACGGCGGCAACGAGCGCTTCTGGGAGCCGCCCGTGCAGCGCTATGTGAGCGAGTGCAGGGACGGCAGCGCGGGCGTGCGCCAGCGCGACATCGACACGCGCTGGATTGCGTCGCTGGTCGCCGATACGCATCGCACGCTGTTGCGCGGCGGCCTGTGTCTTTATCCGCGCGCAAGCCGCTGCGCGCCGCGCGCCTCGCGCCAGCCGCTCCTGTATCAGGCGCAGGCGCTGGCATGGCTCGTCGAGCAGGCGGGGGGATGCGCCAGCACCGGACGCGTGCGGGTGCTCGACGTCGCGGCCGATACGCATGGCTGTACGCCGATGTTTCTCGGCACGCAGCGCGAAGTCGAGCGGATCGAGCGTTACCACCGCGAGCACGAGCGAGGCGAGGATGCGCCCTTCACGTCGCCGCTCTTCAACGAGCGCTCGTTGTTTCGTCCCGAGGCGCGCGTGTAGCGCGCGTCCGTTTCCATGTCGATGACGGGCCGACGCGTCGCGCAGTGGGCCGCCGGATGTTCATGCGCGAAGCGCTGCAAGATGGAGTGAGAGCATGTCGATCAAACATCCGATTGTCGCGGTAACGGGTTCGAGTGGGGCTGGGACGACGACCGTGATGAACAGCTTTCAGCACATCTTCCGGCGCGAGAAGCTCAATGCGCAGATTGTCGAAGGCGATGCGTTCCATCGCTTTGACCGTGCCGCGATGCGCGTCGCGATGAAAGAGGCGGAGGAAACCCGCCGTCAGTTCAGCCACTTCGGCCCGGAAGCGAACCTGCTGGAGGAACTCGCGGCGTTGTTTTGCGAGTACGCGGCAACGGGGGGAGGGCGGGTGCGCAAGTATCTGCACGACGAGGCGGAAGCGGCGGAATACGATCTCGAACCCGGCATGTTCGGACCGTGGACGGACATCGAGCCGCCTACCGATCTGCTTTTCTACGAGGGACTGCACGGCGGATTCATCGGCCGCGGAATCGATGTGGCGCAACACGCCGATCTGCTCGTGGGCGTCGTCCCCATCATCAACCTCGAATGGATCCAGAAGCTGCATCGGGACAAGACACTGCGTGGCTATTCGCAGGAAGCCGTGATGGACACGATCTTGCGCCGGATGCCGGACTACGCTCACCATATCTGTCCTCAGTTCAGCCGCACGCATGTCAACTTTCAGCGCGTGCCGACGGTGGACACGTCAAACCCCTTTACCGCCCGCGACATTCCGAGCGCCGACGAAAGCTTTGTCGTCATCCGCTTTACCAACCCGAAGGGGATCGACTTTCCCTATCTGCTGACGATGCTGCACGACTCCTTCATGAGCCGGCCCAATGTCATCGTCGTGCCGGGCGGCAAGATGGGGCTCGCCATGCAACTGATCTTCACGCCCATGATCCTGCAGATGATCGACCGCCAGAAGCGGGCGGCCTGAACGGTCTGCCGGAAAGTACCCCTTAGCTGTCTACAGGAGACACACATGCAAGTCATGCCGCGCAATCTGCCGATTGATGCCGTGCTGTTCGATCTCGATGGCACGCTGTTGCATACCTCGCCGGACATCGGCAATGCGCTCAACCGGGCGCTGACCGAAAACGGTTTTCCCTTGCTCGCGCCCGGCGTTGCGCAGACCTTGATTGGCGGCGGCTCCGCGATACTGATCGACCGCGCGTTGACGCTGTTGGGTGTGGAGGCGCGCGCTTCGACGCTCGATCTCGTTCTGCGCCGCTATGAGACGTGCTACCACCAGCTCTGCCGCCACGAAGATCAACAGACGCAGCTGTATCCCGGCATCGAGTCGACGCTCGACAGCTTGCGCGGCATGGGCCTCAAGCTCGGCGTCGTCACCAACAAGGAGTCGCGCTTCGTCGAGCCGCTGATGTGGCGCTTTGGTTTGCACGCATGGTTCGACATGATCGTCGACGGAGACGCGCGCTTGCCGCACAAGCCCGATCCCGATCCGCTTCTGCATGCCTGCGAGGCGCTGGGTGTCGATCCCGCGCATACGCTTTTTGTCGGCGATTGCGTGACGGATGCGCTCGCGGCGCAGGCGGCAGGCATGCCGATGGTGTGTGTCAGCTATGGATACAGCAGCGACCACCCGGTGAGCAAATTGCCGTGCATGCGCGTGATCGACACGATCGCCGAGTTGACGGAGCTGATAGGCGGCCCGCGCAAATGGCACGGCTCAACGCGTATCGATCACGGCATCGCCGGGCAGGAGATATCCGCAAGCCAGCTGAATTGAGTGAAGCAAAGGCGCGTCACGTCTTGATGTTCACGCGCCTCATTTTGCGGTACAGCGTATTGCGCGTGATGCCGAGTGCAATCGCGACCTGGCTCACGTTCCAGCGATGCTTGTCCAGCAGCGCGAGCAGTGCTTTGCGTTCGGCCAGCAGGATCGCATTGAGCGGCGCGGCGATGCTTGCTTCGCCTTCTGCATCGTCGGCATCGTCGGATTCTTGCGGCACCGATGCCGTGCTGGCAGCTTGCTGACGGTGCAGGTTCTTCTCCCGATGCACGAGCCAGGCGGGCAGATGGGCCGTGGTGAGTTCATCGCCATCGCAAAGGGCGACCGCCGTGCGCAGCACGTTGCGAAGCTGGCGGATATTCCCGGGCCAGTCGCTATCGAGCAGAATCTGGCGCACGTCCGCTGAAATCCGCAGGGCAGGGGTGTTCTCTTTTTCGAGCAGATGGCGGATCAACGCAAGCTTGTCCTTGCGCGCGCGCAGCGGAGGCAGTTCGAGCATCACGCCGTTCAGGCGGTAGTACAGATCCTCGCGAAACTGACCGCTTTCAACCAGTTCCGCCAGATCACGGTGGCTTGCGCTCACGAGCTGGAAGTCCACCTTGACGACGGTTTCGGAACCGAGTGGCGTGACTTCGCGTTCTTCCAGCACTCGCAACAGGCGCGCCTGCAAGGCGAGCGGCATGTCGCCGATCTCGTCGAGAAAGAGCGTGCCGCCATCGGCTTGCAGGATCTTGCCGCGTCGCCCTTCGCGCTGCGCGCCTGTAAAGGCGCCGGCCCGGTAGCCGAACAGTTCGCTCTCGATCAGATGTTCCGGCAACGAAGCACAGTTGACGGCGACAAACGGACCGCTGTTGCGCTCGCTTGCCGCATGCAGCGCATTGGCGAACACTTCCTTGCCGCTGCCCGTCTCGCCGTGAACCAGCACGGAAATGCCGCGATCGATCACGCGTGCGCCTAGATCGAACTGGCTGGCAATCTGCGCGTCGCCGAATTCGACACGCGATGCGCCTGTGGGCCGAGTGATACGCGTTGGCCGTCGGGCGGGTGCGGGCGTCGCGGGTTGATCGGGCGCTGCGTCGTCGAAGGAAGCGGCAGCAGGTGCCGGCGCGACCGCGTCGCGCGCGGCGCGATCGCGCGGTTCCTGCGCGACGACAAAAAAGCGGCTCGACCCATGCGTGCGATAGATCGCGACGGGATAAAACGAACTGCGCGCGCTGCGCGCCACGATTTCACTCAGCGATGCATTGAAGATTTCGGTGACGGATTGGCCTGCGATCTCATCGAGCGTCACGAAACCCAGTTGCACGAGTGCGCTGCGATTGGCGCCGAGTATCGTGCCATCCTCGTCGACAGTGAGCTTGCCCGCGTGCAGCGTGCCGACGAACTCGGGGCGGCTGTGAAACTGGATCCGGTAGGCCTGCGTATGACGTGCATCGAGCAAGCGGTTTTCGATCATCTGCCGGGACATGCCGACGAGCACGAGCGAATGTTGCTGCAATAGCGGTGAGCGGCTCGTGACGTCGAGCACGCCCGCGATCGTGCCGCGTTCGTCGAATACGGGCGCGGCCGCGCACGTCAGCGTGGTGTAGCGCCGGTAGAAGTGTTCGTGCTGGCGCACGGCGATGCTTTTGCCTTCGGCGAGACAGGTGCCCATGCCGTTGGTGCCAGCTGCCCGTTCGTTCCATATAGCGCCCGCGCACAATCCCCAGTCTTCGACTTCGCCTGCGAATTCGGGCGACGACGCGAGATGCAGGATGACGCCATCCGCGTCGGTCATCACGACGGCGAGTTCGGGATCGCCGAGCTGCTGATAGAGCGTCGCCATTTCGAGCTTCGCGCAATCGATCAGATCGGTGCTCTGCTCGCGGCGCAGCGCAAGTTCCGCGCTTGTCATCACGGGGGGCGCCACGCACACGTCAGGATCGAGTCCATAGTCTTCGATGCAGCGCGTCCATGAGCGGACCACGGGCGCGCTCGGGGCGAATCCGCCAAGAAGACGCTCGCGCATGATGGCTTCGACCTGTTTATCCTTTTCCGCGAGCGGCTGGCATGACGACATGGTGGACATCTCCGGGGAATCGTGGGCGATCATGCATGCGGACATGCGCGCCACATTGAAGCCCATTATTGGCAATCCAATCTGGCGTGACAATCAGCCCTGATGGACTACCTCCCGGGGAGTAGAGGTAAACGAGAGTGACGATGCGACATGGCGGGCGAGCGCGCAGCACGTCGCGGCCGCGTGCGTGGCGAACGCGGCCGGAGCGGTAAAACGAAAGGAAAACCGGGCGGCGCGAAAGTGCGCCGCTGTATCAGTGGTGCGAACGCGAGCCGTGCTCCTGCTGCCACAGGACGGCTTCAAGACGCGAGTGAAGGTCGAGCTTGCGCAGCACGTGCTTGACGTGCACCTTCACGGTCCCCACGCTGATATCGAGCTTGCGCGCGATGGCCTTGTTGCACAGACCCGCCACCAGATGGTCGAACACCTCGACCTCGCGTGCCGTCAGATCGTTCTGCGCCGCGGGAATGCGCTGGCCGCCCGAGAGCGCATGAACGAGACTGCCCGTGACGGACTCGCTGAGGACGGCCGTGCCCTTGAGCGCCTTTTGCAGCGATATGCACAGGTCTTCGGGGTCCATGTCCTTCAACAGATAGCCGTGCGCGCCCGCGCGCAACGCGGCCACCACGTCGCGCTCATTGTCGGACACCGTCAGCATGATGAAACGCGCGTCAACGCCTGCTTCGCGCATGCCTTCGAGCGTTTCGATACCGTTCATGCGCGGCATGTTCAGGTCGATCAGGACGACGTCCGGCTTGAGCCGGACGGCCATCTCGATGCCATCGTGGCCCGAGGTCGCTTCGCCCGCGATCTCGAACGCCGGGTTCATCTGGATCAGTTGCGCGACGCCCTTGCGAAACAACGCGTGGTCGTCGATGAGAAGTACTGTGTGAGGGACCATCTGCTCTTCCTGGGCTCATGGCTGCATAAACTGCGCGGTGCGGCGCAGTGCGATGTCTTGAACGTGCGAGCGGTGGCTTATTGTTTTTGTTGCCAATTGTTGCGAGCCTGAGTTTAACAACTTAAACCAATTGAAAAAAAATTTTGTACCCGGAATGCAGGCACATTCCGGGTTTTCCATAGTGCGGGACTAGAAGTGTCCGCGCAGTTCTTCTGCAATGTCGAAGATGTCACCCACGATGCCGTACTTCGCAATCGAGAAGATCGACGCCTCTGGGTCGGTGTTGACGGCGATGATGTTCTCGACGTGCTTCATCCCGGCCATGTGCTGCACGGAGCCGGAGATGCCCAGGGCGAGGTAGAGCTTGCAGTTCGCCGCCGTCTTGCCGGACTGGCCGACCTGATGAGCCTTGGGCAGCCAGCCGGAGTCGGCGATGGGACGCGAGCAGCCGAGCGTCGCGCCCAGCGAACTGGCCAGCTCGCGGAACTGTTCGACGTGGGTTTCTTCGCCGATGCCACGGCCAATCGATGTGATGAATTCCGCGCCGGCAATATCCACGTCGCTGCTCGCGGCGGGCTCTTCGAACGAAATGTGATGGCTGCGTGGCGTGACGGCAGGTGCGTCGAACTGGCTGACTTCGGGCGTCGCCGCGCTGTCGGGGGCCTTGAAGGCGCCGGGCCGGACGGTCACGATCACCGTGGCGCGGCCAGGAAACTCGATCTCCATGTTGACCTTTTGCCCATAACCGGAGCGCGTTGCGATCCAGCCTTCACCGTCGCGCGCCAGTCCGAAGGCGTCGGTGGTGAAGCCGTAGTTCCCTTTGACCGCGAGGGGCGCGGCGTAACCCAGCGTATCGATCGTATGGGGCAGCAGCACGAGCGACGGCTTGCGTGCCTCGATCAGTGCGTGCGCAACAGCCTGATAGGTATCAGGATCGAACGCATCGTTCGCGGTCTGCACGGTGACGATCTCGTCGACACCCGCGAGCTTGAGCGCGTCGACGAACGTGGCGGGCGTCGCGCCCAGCACGGCGACCGTCACGCGTTCGCCGCCCGCTTCCCGCGCAGCGACGGCTGCGCCGATCACTTCGACGCTCACAGGGCGCAACTGCCCCTGACGATGTTCAGCAATAACCAGAATCCCGCTCATTACGCTTCCCCCCGAAATTCCTTGATGATGCCCGCGAGGCGGGCGGCCTGTTCGGCTGGCGTGCCCTCGATCATCTGCGCGCGGCCGAGTTCGGGCACATACACGCGCCTGATGCGCGAGAGCGAGCCTTGCTTGCCCGTTTCGTCGGCGGGCAAGCCGAGCGCGTCCGGCGCAATGGTTTCGATCGGCCGCGACGCCGCCTGCTTGATGCCGCGCAGCGACGCGTAGCGCGGCGTGTTGATACCGAGTTGCAGCGTCAGGACGGCAGGGCATTGCACGGTGACATTCGCGTACGCACCGCCTTCCAGCTCGCGACGCGCGCTCGCTGTGCCCGCGCCGGGCGTGTACTCCAGACCCGCCACGACAGCCGCGTGCGGCCAGTCGAGCAGGCCCGCGAGCGCCATGCCCGTTGCACCATAGGCATGGTCGGAGGCTTGCACGCCGGCGAAGATCATGTCGGGTGCTTCGCGGCGCGCCAGCACCGCGAGCGCGCGGGCGATGCCGATCGGGTCCGCCTCTTCGAGATCGTCGCTCCAGACGCGGATCGCGCGATCCGCGCCTTTGGCCAGGCACTTGCGCAGTTCTTCGTCGGCCCGGTCGGGACCGACGGTGACGACTACGACCTCGATGGCGTCGCTATTGCCGCTCTCCTTCAGACGCAGTGCTTCTTCGAGCGCGTAGTGGTCCCATTCGTTGAGGTCGAAAACATGAAAATCTGCTTCGACATCGCGGTCGTCGTCGCGCAGCTCGAAATCTTCATCGAGTGACGCGACCTGCTTGATGGTGACGAGTATCTTCATCCTGCCTCCTCCACTGATGTGGTCAGTTGATGTGTGCATGTCTCAGGTGTATCGGCTGCGTCAGCGGGCACGCTGTGCTGGCGCTGGCGATCGAGTGCTGCGGCGAGTGAGTTGGCAAGTGAGCCGGCGAGATGGCCGAACATGCGCGCGCGGGCCTCCGTGTCAGGTTCGAAGCGCATGCGCCAGCGGTCCGCGTCGGTCAGGCTGGAATGCATGAACACCAGCACGCGGTGCAGCGGATACGATTCATCGCGCAACGGCAGCAACACCCGCCGATGCGCATGACAGTTCAGGATGACGGCGCGCCGCACATCGGGCGACGCATGTTCGGCAAGACGCGAGAGCGTCGCCTGTGGCGTGCCGCGATGGCGTGCAACGCCCGCCAGCACGTCGATATCGGTGTCCTGCATCAGCCGGTGCAGCACGGCACCCGGCAGCTCGTCGCGCAGCGCGACGCCCGCGCGTACCCACGCGACCTCGTCGCTGGCGAGCAGCGCGAGCAGTGGCGCCGGGCACAAGGGGTGACGCGTCACCGAACGGCGCACATCCGCTTCGTGATCACGCGCGAGCCGGTCGAGCCAGATACGCGGGCATGCGCGATTGCGCGCGAGACCGCTGCGCACCCACACGTCGCCGTCTTCGGCAAGCCAGTCCACGACCTTGAGCGGCAGGTCGTCACGCACGGCGACGGCACGGCGGACCAGCGTGTCGGCATCGAAGCACAGCAGAACGAGTGCGCCTGCGGGTGTGGCGGGATTGGTGGCGGCAGCGCGCCGTACGGCGGGGTCGTCGTCGCGCGCAAGTGCAGTCAGGATTTCGCCCGTGGTCCGCACGTTCAACGCGAGACTGCGCCGCTCCGGACTGGACGCCGGGATTCTGCGCAACAGCTCGTGCGGGCACGCGGCGTGGCGCAGTACCTGAGCGCGGACTGCGCTTTCGCGCGTACTCCGCCACAGCTGATGCAGCGTGTGCGCATCGGTCGCGAAGTGAATGGCGAGCAGCCGTTGCAGCGGTTCAATGCCGCGGCCGGCCAGTTGCGCGAGCAGATCGGTCTGCACGCCCACGTTCTCGCACAACGAGCGCAACGTCTCGATGCTGTCGGCGCTCGCGGCGAGCGTCGCAAGCAGCGCGGGCGGCGCCAGCGGATGTCGCGCGATCAGTTGCGCGACGCGTTGCACGGCACGTCGATAGTTGGCTTCGTCTTCGGGGCGATTCATGACGAACGAAGCGGCGAGTGTTTGCAACGCCTCGGCAGGCGTCGCGGCGTTGCGGGCGAGACGCGTCGCGAGCGTGACATCCGCATCCGCTGCGGCGAGCGTGGCAAGCCGCGCGAGCGCCACGGGCGGCGCGTGTGGGAACGCCGCGAGCGCGAGCCGATCGCTGCGCGAACCGAACATGCGGGCTTCGAGCCGCTTGCGATCCGCGCTTGCCGCGTGTGGGTAAAGCATTGCGGACGTGAATACATCAGAGGCGTCGAGCGCGAGCCGCACCAGTTCCCGCCAGTGGCGACGCAGCCGCGCACCCTCGCGCGCCGCGTTCGCGGCGCAGGGTTCTTCGTCGACAGGGCGGGGAAAGGTCGTCATGGCGGCTATCGCGCGGCGGTGATCAGACGTCGGCCGTCACGCGGACATCGTCCGCAGGCGGGGCATTGCCGTCGACTTCCGTCAGACTCTCGGCAATCAGCTCGATCAGTTCGCGCACGATGAAGCGTCCTTCGTAGCCGCTCGTCTTGAGTGCGTCCTCGAACATCGTGAGGTCTTTCGGGCAGCACACGACGAATACCTCCAGCCCCTCGATGGCGGCCGCTTCCTTCATGCGGTTCTGTGAAGGCTTTTCCTGGCCGACGGGATCGTTCATCCAGATACGTCCGCCGCCTGCGCCGCAGCAGAACGAGTTGTCGCGGGAGCGGCCCATCTCGACCAGTTCGCATCCGAGTGCTTCGATGATCTGGCGCGGCGCGTCATAACCCTTGTTGAAGCGGCCAAGATGGCACGGATCATGGAAGGTCACGCGATAGCCGAGCTTGCGCTTCGGGCGCATCTTGCCTTCGGCCAGCATGCGGGCCACCACACTCGTGTAGTGCTCGATTTCGTAATTTCCGCCGAAGTCCGGGTACTCGTTGCGGATCGTGTTGTACGAGTGCGGGTCCGTCGTGATGATGCGTCCGAATTGCGAGGTGCCGAGCGTCGCGATGTTCTGCGCGGCGAGCAATTCATACAGACCTTCTTCGCCGACGCGCCGTACGTCGTTGCCCGCATTCGCTTCGCCTTCGAACAGCAGGCCGAAGTCCACGCCTGAATCGTGCAGCAGCGTCGCGAAGGCCTGCGTGACGCGCTGGTTGCGCGGATCGAACGACGCGTAGTCGCCGACGAACCACAGCAGATCGACGGGCTCCTTGCGTGCATCTTTGATCGTGAACGGCAGGGTCTTGGTCCACGCGGCGCGTTTGCGCTTCGATTCGTTGAACGAGTTGCCGTTCTTGTGGATCGCCTGCAGCGTCTTTTGCACTTGCGGTTCCATTTCACCGTCTTCAACCAGCTTGCGGCGCAACTGCACGATGATGGGCACGTGCTCGACGGCAACGGGGCAGATCTCGACGCAGGCCATGCAGGTCCGGCACGACCAGATCGTTTCCATGAACACCTGGCCGATGTCCTTGCCATGCACGTCGAGCTTCACTTCTTCGGGCAGGGTGTTTTTCTCCAGCGCATCGTTCGCGAATTCGCGCAGCGACAGGATCACGTCGCGCGGCGACAGCGGCGCGCCGACTGCGCGGGCGGGGCAGGCTTCATGACAGCGGCCGCATTTGGTGCAGGCATCGAGATTGAGCAGATGCTTCCACGTGAAGTCGGTGATGGTCTTGTAGCCGGCGCGCTCGGCGTCCGGTTCGACTTTCGGCAGGCGCTGCGCAGCGAGCGGATCGCGCATCAGAAGCGACCCGCTTGCGGTGAAAATGTGCTTGACCTTCGTGTACGGAATCAGCGCAATGAACGTGAGCGCGAGCGCGCCGTGGAACCACCACAGGCCCGTGCGCAGCACGTAGGCGGCCGAAGCGCTAAGTCCCGCGCCGTGCATGATTTCGGCGAGCAGGGCTGCGACGGGCGACCACCAGCGCGTCTCCCACACGATGGCGCGGTCCTGCAGCCACACCAGCCGCAACGCGCTCAGCACGAAGCCCGTGATGCCGATCAGCACGAGCGACCACAGGAACGCCCAGTCTTCGCGGCGATATCCGCTGCGGTCATAGTCGGGGTCGCCGGGCTGCCGATCGGGGCGCGCGTAATTGAGTTTCGGTGGCTTGATCCAGCCGCGCCGCACCATCATGTAGATCAGGCCGCCAACCAGCGACAGGCCGGCGAGGTTCATCGCCAGTTTGAAAAACAGATAGAAGTTGCCGTTCCAGAAGTGAAAGCCGAGAAAGCGCGCCGTGATGTCGTAGTCGACCGTGACGGTGGCCGTGCCGGCAAACAGGACCGCGAAGCCATAGAAAATGAAGCGGTGCGCGCGGCCTGCCGCCGGGTCGCGGCGGGCGATCGTGCGGTGATTCAGCACGACTTGCACCATTGCGCCAACACGCGCGCGCAGATCGATGGGGCCGGCTACGGGCTTGCCGCGCCGATACTTGCGCACCTGGATGTAGACGCCCCATGCGAACGCGGCCATCGCGGCGACGCCGGCCAGATAGAACAGCACGATCGCGAACGTGGGGAAGCCCTCGAAGAGGATCCGGGTGACGTTGGCGGGGTCGAAAGTCGCTGCGCTCGACATGGGCTCGTCCGTTGAAAGAGTAAAGGGGATCGCGCACCACGGCACCCGCCATGCGGGCCACCCGATCCGGGTGACCCGCGCAGCGCGATGCGCGTGGCGTTCAGACTGCCGTGTGCAGCCGGTTACTTCTTGTAGACGATCTCGAAGTTGCCGCCGGGGTTGTGCGGCGTGCCCCAGACGGCCACTTCACGCCGGTACGGCAGCGGGATCTGGGCGTTCTTCTCTTCGATTTCGCGTGCGACGCGGTGGCCCGTGAAGGTTGCGTCCGCAATCAGGCGCGGCGCTTCGGCATCGCCGATCAGGTACACGGCCTTGATACCCTTGCCGTCCCATTCGCCCTGGCGTTGCTTCAGTTCGCGATACAGCCCGTCGTTGGAGCGGCGGCCCGTCACGAGCACGAGCGAATCGAATTCGAGCCAGCGGTGGGTCTTGTTCTCGTCGCGCGGCAGTTGGCCCGCGCCCTTGTAGGTGCGGCGGGAGCCATCGCCCCAGATGTTGTAGATCTGGATGCGGCCTGGCTCGATGCGGGTCGCGAAGTGATCGCCGAGTTCATGCACGCCCAGTTCATGCAGGCGACGCATCATGTTCGGATATTCGAGCGTGAAGTGCATGTAGTTCGCGAGATGCACGCCACTGACGATCGTCACTTCGTGACCGGCCGCCGCGAGCTTTTCGGCCAGACTCGGCGCCATGAAGTACGTGTCGGCATTCAGGATCACGACGCGCTTGCCGATCGGCTTCTTGCCGGCAATCACCTGTTCCGGCGTCAGCTGGTCCGGCTGTGACGCATCGGCGCCCGGAATCGGGTCGTGCGTGAGGCAGTTGGTGCCGTCGCCCACCCAATGCGCGCCCGTTGCGATCACCACCTTCTCGGCGCCGTAATCGAGCACGTCGTCGGCCGTGAGCGGCTTCTGACCCAGCGCAAGCTGGCTGTGGCGGTTCTTCTTCAGGAGCTTGGCGATTTGCGTCTCGCGGTAGTCGCGGTGATAACCCCATTCGCCGAGTCCCGGCAACGTGACCACGCTGTTCAGATGGCCGCCGATCTTGTCGGCCTGATCGACGAGGTGAACCGTGTAGCCGCGTTGCATCAGCACGCGCGCGCATTCGGAGCCGGAGGGGCCCGCGCCTACCACGAGGACGGAATCGTTCGAACCGCACTCGGCGAATTTTTCCGGATGCCAGCCGCGGCGGTACTCTTCGCCGGCCGTCGCGTTCTGCGTGCAGATCATCGGCGGGCCGCCGATTTCCCAGCGGGAGATGCACACATTGCAGCCAATGCAGACACGGATATCGTCGATGCGGCCTTCGTCGACTTTCTTCGGCAGGAACGGATCGGCAATCGACGGACGGGCCGCGCCGATGATGTCGGCGATTCCCTTGGTGACGATCTCCGTCATCTTTTCAGGGTCGGTGAAACGGCCGACGCCGAGCACGGGCTTCTTCGAAACCTGCTTGATAAAGCGTGTCCACGGAATCTGGTGGCCCTGCAAATTGAAGCGCGACGGGCCGGCATCTTCACCCCATTCGGCGATGTCGCCCACATCGACGTCCCACAGGTCGACGAGCGAATCGGCCATCTCGACGAACTTCATGCCGTCCTTCTCGACTTCGATGCCGCCGCTGCCGTACAGCGAGTCGACCGCGAAGCGCGTCGCGATCGCGCAGTCGCTGCCCACTGCGCGGCGCACTTTTTCCAGCGTTTCGAGCCAGAAGCGCGCGCGGTTTTCGAGCGAGCCGCCGTAGCCGTCGGTGCGCTTGTTGTAGTACGGCGAGAGGAATTGCAGCGGCAGGTAGGAGTGCGCGCCGTACACATAGACGATATCGAAGCCGGCATCGCGGGCGCGCAGCGCCGCATCGACGTAGAACTGCTGGACGTCGCGAATGTCGTCGAGATCCATCTCCTTGCAGTACGTGAGCGTCTCGAACTCGGACGCGTACTGGCTCGGACCGCGAGGCGTCGCGCGGCTTTCCATGCAGGGGGCGTGCGCGCCGCCGTACCACATCTCGATGCCCGCCAGCGCGCCGTATTTGTGAACCTCTTCCGTCATCGCGCGCAGATTGCGCACGTCGCCTTCGTCCCAGATGCGTGCCGACAGACGGTGCGTGTCGTCCGACTCCGGGTGGATCGAGCAGTATTCGGTGTTCATCGCGGCCCAGCCGCCTTCAGCCTTCATCGAGCGGTGCGCCGCCTGAAAGCCCGGCAGGTTGCTGCCTGCGCCGATACAGTGCGGAACCTGATAGAAGCGGTTGCGCAGGGTCTTGGGGCCAATCTGGATCGGCTCGAACAGCACGTCATGACGGGGATCGCGGGGCATGAAAAATGTCTCCTTTAACATGGACTACATGAGACAAAGGCGGGGCCCCGGTTGGGTGCCCTGGACAGTTGTTGTACTTCGCTCTGCCTCTGTCTTTCTCATTGGGTGGCGGAACGCCGTGCGTCGTATGGCGCCCGCCGCCGTATCGTGGGTGCTGCGGGTCAGGCGGCGACGCGAGTGCGCAGGCGCATCGGGTCGTAGAACGGTGTCTTGCTGACGACGCCGCTGAACTTGCCCGCCGCATCGCGAATCTCGAGCTTCGTGCCGAGCGCCGTGTGGTTCGGCTTCAGGTGCACCATCGCAAGCGACTGCATCAGATAGCGGCTGAAAATCGCGCTGGTCACGACGCCCACCTGCTCGTCGCCGATATAGATCGGCGAGCCGGCGCTCACGGCTGCATCGTGCTTGACGACGACGCCCGCCTGCTTGACGCGCTCCTTGCCGCGCGCCGCGAGCAGGGCTGCCTTGCCGGTGTAGTCGCCCGCCTTGTCGAGATCGACCATCCAGTCGAGATTGACTTCCCACGGCGTGGTGTCGCCTTCGGGCATGTCGAACGGATAGAAGAGCAGGGCGGCTTCGACACGCGCGATCTCAAGCGACATCCACGACGCGGGCACGGCGCCGTACGGCTTGCCTGCGTCGAGAATGGCGTCCCACAGCGCGACGGCGTCGGTCGACGCGCACGACACTTCGAAGCCCTGTTCACCCGAGTAGCCGCCGCGCGAGACGATGATCTTGCGGCCGAAGAGTTGGGTTTCGACGTGTGCGAAATAAGGCAGCTTGTTCAGTTCGATGCCGATGTGCGCTTGCAGGATGTCGGTCGAGCGCGGACCCTGCAGCGACAGCATATGAACATCGAAATCCTGACGCCATTCGACGTTGCGCTTGTGCGCGGCGCGCTCGAGCTGCGTCTGCGTCGTGCCGCCGCCGTGCGAGAGCCGGAAATGCTGCGGAGCGTCGTAGATCACCATCAGGTCGTCGCAGAGGCCGCCGCGCTCGTCGACTTCGGCGGCGAGCCGTGCTGTACCGGGCTTCATGCGGCTCACGTCGATCGCGCAGAGGCTGTCGATCACGGCGGCTGCATCGGGGCCTGTCACGCGCACGATGTTCAGCGCGCTGATGTCGTAGAGGCCGGCTGCCGTACGCACAGCGACCACGTCGTCATACGGATCACCCGAGTAGTACCAGGGAATCGGCATGTCGTTCCAGGAATCGCCATCGAGCTTCGAGCCGAGCTCACGATGACGGACGTTGAGAATGGATTGCCTTGTCATGATGTTTTCCCGAAAGTGGAACCCGTTTCTGGGGATGACTGCACGCGTGTCGTGTTGCGAAGGCGGTGGTATCGGACGGCGTGACTACGCCCGCATCGATGACCGCAAGTCTCTGCTGTTCAATTTCGACCCACAATCGCCCGGTGGCACTACCTCCCGGGGGGTAGTGCGTGCTACTCCGGATGCGCCGGTGCAATCAGGGAAAGAGGGCGTGGAGCGTCGATATGAGACTGCAACGTTGCCGAAAGAGGTTGGTAAAGAAGGCGGGAAAGCCAATGCTGGCGCGGCTCGCGCAGCGACGCACGGGGATCTCGCCGCGATGCTTTTGACGCGCCGGGCAGGGTAGCGGGAGGCAACCATTACTGCGCAGGGACTACCCCCACTGAATCATTGATAACGGTTTATTGCCGGCCGATGCTTCTTCCATGAATGCAACGACGCGAAGGCACGGCATGGCTTGCCGCTCGCGTCCACCCGCATCCATCCACCCGGACCTATGGAGGTGTCGACGGCATGAATGCATCGAGAACGATCCCCGTGCGTGTCACGCACGTCGAGCCGGTGACGCAAGACGTGCGACGCTTTACGCTCGAGAGCGCCAATCAAAGCCGCCTTCCGGCGTATTCGGCAGGCAGCCACGTCGTCGTGACGATGCGTGGCAAGGAGCGCATCTGGCGCAACGCCTATTCGCTGACGACGCCCGCGGGCGCACGTGACGCGTATCAGATCATTGTGCGGCGCGTGCCTCAGTCACGCGGCGGCTCGGCCTTCATGCACAGCGAAGTGCATGAAGGCAGCGAGCTCGAAATCTCGATGCCGTCGAATTTCTTTCCGATCGCACGATGCGGCGCCAAGCACGTGATGATTGCGGGCGGCATTGGCCTCACACCGTTTCTGTCGATGCTGCCCGAACTGGCGCAGGCGCGTGCCCGTGTCGAGATGTACCTGTGCTGCCGCCCGGAAGACGAAGCGGTGTTCACGGAGATAGTCGCGAAGCGCACCACGGGAGGCGTCGCTGTCTACACCGATTTGTGCGATGCGAGAGAACGCTTTGGCGACATGCTCGCTGCGCAACCGGCCGGCACGCATCTCTATACATGCGGGCCCGAAGGCCTGATGAATGGTGTGGCGCGCACGGCGCGTGAGTTGGGCTGGCCTGCCAGCCATTTTCACCAGGAGAGCTTTGGCGGCGGCTCGCATGGCGAGCCTTTTATCGCCGTGCTGGCGCAAAGCGGCCGCGCGATTCGCGTGCGCAGCGACGAGAGTTTGCTGGAGGCACTGGAGCGCGAGGGCATCGACGCGCCCTACATGTGCCGTGGCGGCGCATGCGGCACCTGCGCGCTGGAGGTGCTCGACGGCGAGCCGGACCATCGGGATTTCTGCCTCGGCGAAACCGAGCGGGCCACGGGAGGCCAGATGCTGCCGTGCGTGTCACGCGCGCGGGGCGAGCGTCTCGTGCTGAACATCTAGGCAAGGGGGCATCATGGCAATCGATTTCAAGACCGACGAAACCTTCCGCGATACCTTCACGTTCCGGAACAGCGACGAAGCGATCCTGCGCTTTCCGTTTCCGTTTCCCGAGGACAAGTACATGTACTCGGTCAATATCGAGCCGCATGTGAAGGACGGCAACTCGCCCGTGTTCCGGAGCACGTTCGATATCGACGAACACTATGTCGCCGAATGCCGCGAACGCGCGCTGACGCTCGAACGCGATCCGCGGCGCTGTCAGGTGCTCGATCACATGGGTCCGGCGCAATGGGACACGCTCGAACTGATCATGGAAAGTCTCGCCGAAGACCACCCCGGGCATTTCGCGCTGGAGCGCAACGGCGACCAATGGAAATGGACTAACCGTCCGCTCGGGCTGGAGCAGAGCTTCACATTCGGTGACGACAGCACGTTGCCCTGCGCGCCGTTCGAGTACATCACGCGCCAGGCGCAAGGCGACTTCGTTCTGATCGACCAGCGTGACGACAACCTGTTCATGGACGGCGGCATGGTCACGACTCAGGCCGACTGGTCACTCGATTTCGATCTTGGGATGAACTTCGTCGAATGGCATGGTCCTGTGCCGCTTGCGCATCAGGCTGGCATCTTCGAGCGCGCGCTCAAGTTTCTGTTGCGCATGCAACTGGGCGCGCCCGTGCGCCGGTTGAACTGGACGATGACGGTCAATCCGCGGCTCGATACGTCACCCGAAAGTTACCCCGAATGGGGCCCGGACCGGGCGAGCGTGACGCCGCAAAACATCGGCGACAAGCTGCATCTGCGGGTGGAATTGCAAACGCTGTTCCGCCTTCCGCGGAGTAACGCGATTCTGTTCGGCGTGCGCTGCTATCTGATTGCGCTCGGCGACCTGACACGCGTGCCGAAGTGGGGCAAGCGGCTGCATCGCGTGCTCTCGTCGTTGCCGCCGGAACTGGCGGAGTACAAGGGCATCACACGCTACCGGCAGACGGCCATCGACTGGCTCGCTCCGTTGGACGATGGTTCTGCATTGTCGGGCGGCACGCATCCCGAAGTCGACCGTCTCGGGGTGGAGTTGGTGTAGGTACTGCGGGTACTGCGTCACGGGGTTATACGTCTTACTCAACTACAAGCTGTTGCAGTGTTTCCTTCCCGCGTTCGCGCCGCCACGGCGCGGCCCGGGCGCATTCACGCGGAACGATTCCCACAATCGGCATTCCACCCCAAAAGGAAGACAGTTATGAGCGCGGTCTCCGAAGACTATGCCGCCGAAACGGCGGACGGTACCTTACATCGAAAGATCAGCTGGACGGGTGCATTCTGGGTGGCGAGCGGCGTGCCCGCGCTCGTGCTCTTTTCAATCGGCTCGATCGCGGCGACGGTCGGCAAGCTGTCGTGGGCGGTATGGATCGTCTCGATTGGTCTTGGCTTTATTCAGTCTTTCTCGTATGCGGAGATCGCCGGGCTGTTCCCTCACAAGTCGGGCGGCGCCTCGGTCTATGGCGCGATTGCGTGGGTGCGCTATTCGAAGCTGTTCGCGCCGCTGTCGGTCTGGTGCAACTGGTTCGCGTGGTCGCCCGTGCTGGCCATCGGTTCAGGGCTTGCGGCGGGGTATATCCTCTCCGTGCTGTTTCCAGCTGATGCGGCGATCAATACCTGGCAGATCACGCTGGTGAGTCTCGACTGGCTCCGTTCGGGCCTGAGCTTGCGGATCAACTCGACCTTCATACTCGGCGCGGTGGTACTGCTCATCACCTTCGCCATCCAGCACCGCGGCATTCTGAACGCCGCGCGAATCCAGACGATACTGGGTATTGCCGCCCTGGTTCCGCTGATCCTCGTCGGCACGGTGCCGCTCATTAGCGGCGATCTGCCGCTGCACAATCTGCTTCCGCTCGTGCCGTTTGCGAAGGACAGCGCCGGTCAGATCGTCGACGGCAGCTGGAATCGCGCGGGCATCACGCTGATGGCGGGCGGGCTGTTCATCGCGGCGTGGTCCACCTACGGCTTTGAAACGGCCGTCTGCTATACGCGTGAATTCCGCAATCCGAAGGTCGATACGTTCAAGGCCATTCTGTATTCAGGCCTCTTGTGCATCTTCGTGTTTACCATCGTGCCGCTGGCGTTTCAGGGCGTGCTGGGTCTCGGCCATCTGGTGACGCCCGCCGTCAAGGATGCCGCCGGCAATATCGTCACGCCCGCTATCTATGACGGCATGCTCTCGCCCGATATCTATAGCGGCATGGGCGTCGCGAAAGCCATGGCGCCGATGATTCACGGCGGCCTGCTGGTCGAGCGCGTTCTGATCGTGATGCTGGTGCTGGCGCTCGTGCTGGCGATCATGACGTCGATGGCGGGGTCTTCGCGCACGCTTTACCAGGCATCCGTCGATGGCTGGTTGCCGAAGTACCTGTCGCATGTCAACGAGCACGGCGCACCGACGCGAGCCATGTGGACGGACCTGTGCTTCAACCTGGTCCTGCTGCTGATGTCGGACTATGTGTTCGTGCTGGCGATGTCGAACGTCGGTTACATCATCTTCAACTTCCTGAACCTGAATTCCGCGTGGATTCACCGGCTGGACCGCCCGGACTGGAGCCGGCCGTTCCGTGCGCCGAACTGGCTGCTCGCGCTCGGTACGCTGTTCTCGTTCGTCAATCTCGCGCTGCTCGGCATGGGCGCGGATATCTGGGGCGCGGGCACGCTCGTCTCGGGACTGTGCTTCGCTGCGCTGATCGTGCCGGTGTTCCTGTTCCGCCACTACGTGACCGACAAGGGGCATTTCCCTGAGGCGATGAAAGAGGACATGCAACTCGTCGGCTCACAACGCGTGGCGCGGCGCGCAGGCATCCTGCCGTACGTGACAGTGGCGGCGGGCATCGTGGTGATCGTGGTGACGCATAGCCTCGCCATCTACTAAACCTCTTGCGCAACGGATGGAACAGTCATGACGTCGACCAACACAAGCCGGCCTGAATACAAGCCGCTGGCGCCCGACCTGCACGGCACGCGCCACTGGCTCGTGACGAACGGAGCGAGCGCCGAGGATCGCGTGCGCGTGAGCCTTGCGCTCGCAGGGCTCTCACCGATGAGCATGTGGGAGGTGAATGACCCCACACGGCACGGTGCGGGTATCACGTTCCACGGTGTGAAAGAACGCACCTTCGCCGACGAAGCATCGCTTTACGCCGCGTTCGACCTGGCGCTGCGCGATACGACGACGGCGACGATCGGCTTGCGCATCTACGTGCTCGGCAGCGAGCCGTTCATCTGGTCGATCCGGCGCATCGCGCAGCACCATGCGCTTGCGCCGGAAGCTGTCCAGGTGCAGCACAGCGGCACGTTGCAGCGGCGCGTCTACTGCGTTCACTGCCACGCGTTCAACGATCCCGTCACACGGAACGTGGTCGCCTGCTGCGGTTGCGGGCGGCAGCTCCTTGTGCGCGATCATTTTTCGCGGCGCCTTGCTGCGTTCATGGGTGTACAGGCGGATGCCGAAGTGCCCGGCGAATTGCCCGCCATCTCTCAGCCGTATCTGTAGTCCGCTGTCGTTCTTCCCCAGTCTGATCGAGATGCTCATCGCGCCGTTTTGACGGCGCGATGAGCACGCGCATGGACAGCCGCACGCCGGGTGTCCCGCTACCTGTTTGCCAAGAGGAGACTCAAATGAAATCCGCGCTTCGCGGCGCCGCATGTGCGGCGTTGTGCCTTTGTGGAAATAGTTATGCGCAAAGTTCCGTCACGCTCTATGGCGTGCTGGATGACGGCTTGAATTACACCAGTAATTCGGGTGGACACCATGCCTTCGCCATGGTGAGTGGCGATACGGCGGAAACCAGTTTTGGCCTGAAGGGCAGCGAAGATCTGGGCGGCGGACTCAGTGCGATCTTTACCCTCGAAAGTGGCGTCAATCTGAATAGCGGTCAGCTTAACGAAGGCGGCCGCCTGTTCGGGAGACAGGCATTCGTTGGCCTCGCGTCGACATCCGCAGGCACGCTCACGCTCGGCCGGCAGTACGATGCGACCGTCGACATGTGGAGCCCGTTCACCGCCGCAGGAAACTCGATTGGCGATCTGGCGGCCCATCCGTTCGACAATGACAATGCGGATTACGATTTCCGGCTTGGCAACTCCGTCAAGTACGTCTCCCCGACACTGTATGGTTTTCAGCTGGAAGGCGTGTACGGCTTCAGCAACACGACCAACTTCTCCGCGAATCGCGCCTACAGCGCAGGGCTGACTTATAGCGCTGGCCCGCTTTCCCTTGCGGTCGCCTACCTGCATCTGAACGGAGTCGGTACTACGGCGGACGGGGCGGTTTCCTCCGACGCCGTGTTCGTCGCGCCGAAGCAGCAGAATATCGATGCCGGCGTGAAATGGACGTTCTCCGAAAACGCCAATGTATCGCTCGCGTATTCGCACGTCGACGTGACTTCACCCGCCGCAAACGCGTATGCGCCGAACATCGGAACGCAGACGTGGACGTCGTGGAAATTCGATAACGTCGAGATCAACGGGCAGTATTACTTCATGCCGGACCTCTCGCTGACGGGCGCCTACACGTTCACGCATGGACGGCTTGAATCCGACGCGGGAAGCGACAGCCCGAACTGGCATCAGGTCGCGCTCATGCTGAACTACAGCCTCAGCAAGCGAACCTCGGTTTACCTCCAGGGCGCATGGCAACATACCAACGCAAGCACGGGAACGGATCTCGATGCCGCGCATATCATTGGTTCGAACGGCCTGTCCTCGTCGGGAAATCAGGTGGTCGCCCGAATCGGCTTGTCGCAGAAGTTCTAGCCTGGCAGCCGCTCAACGACTGGTTGCGCCACTGACGCCGCGTGCCTTATGAGCGGCCAGCGCGGCGGGCACGAAGTTCAATACCACACGCGAGCCCTGTTCGGCCGGCTTCAGTTCGAGCCGTCCGCCGAGGCTGCGGGCGCGCTCCCGCATGATCGCGAGGCCGTAGTGATGTTCATCGCCCTGGGTGCGGTCGATACCCCGGCCGTCGTCGTCGATCGACACGGTCATCGAGTGGCCGTCCGACATCAGTTGCACCTGGGCCGTCGTGGCGCGCGCATGGCGGATCACGTTGGTCAGCGCTTCCCGCACGATCTGCGCGACGTGCATCTCTTCATTGACCGTGAGGCGCATGCGCGGCACACGGTTGTCAATCGAGATTTGTACCTCGCTGCGCGAGCCGAATTCTTCGGCGAGATCTTCGAGCGTGGAAGCGAGGCCGTGCGCATGCATCGGCGAGCGGAAAGTGGTGAGCAGTTCGCGTAGCTGCCGATAAGCGCTGTCGATGCCTTCGCGGATGCCTTGCGCGATTTCGGCGATGTCGCTCTGCGAGAGTTCGGGCGGCAGCACGGCTTGCAGGCGGGCAAGCTGGATCTTCATGTACGACAGCGATTGCGCGAGCGAGTCATGCAGTTCACGCGCAATGGAATTGCGTTCCTCGAAGAGCGCCATGCGCCGGTCGCGCACGTCGCGGCTGACGTTCGAGATCGCATGCGCCAGCACGCTGGCAATCGTTTCCAGCAGATACAGGTGGCGTTGCTCGAAGTGCGTGTCCGGCTCGCCTTCCGCGATGAGCACGCCATAGGTGGCGAGCGGCACGCGCACTGGCGCGGCCAGCACACGCGGTGGTACTTCGCCGTCATCAAGAGGCGAAAACGTGTGGGTGCCGACGAGCGTCATCAGTTCACTCGTGACGCGTGCGCGCACGATGGACGGCACATCGCCGTTCGGGGAAACGACGGAATCGACATCGAGTAGCTGGGCGGTCGATTCCGTCATCACCAGCGCAATGCGCTTCACCCGCAGGACGCCGACGAGTCGTTGCAGCAGGGCTTCGAGCGTGCGGCCCGAGGGCTCTTCTTCGGCAAGCTGTGCGCAGATGTGATGGAGCAGTTCGAGCGACTGGTCGGCGAAGGCAATGTAGTCTTCGACGATCCGTTTGAGCTGGGTCGACTCATCCTGCTCGGTGCGCAGCCGGACGGCGAGCTGCGCCTGGAGCTTGAGCAGGCGGTCTATTTCATCGCGGCCTTGCGGTACCGTCTGCCCGGTTTCCGCCAGCGCCCGCAAGGCCGCGTGCGGCCGCGTGACGAGCGCGCGGCGCGCGCCCCATGCAAGCGACACCACGCCGAAGATCAGCAGGAAAGCCGTACAGGCCTGTAGCAACCCGAGTACGGCCGAATGCACCTGGGCCTGGTAAGCGACCTGGACGCGCAGTGCTTTGAGTGCCGCGAGCGTTTTGGCGGGCTCGGTGTCGGGCGCAGCCGGTACTGTCGAGGCGGGCAACAGCGTCGCGATTTCAGGGGTAGGCGCGCCGCGTTGCCTCCAGTCGTTCAGTAGCGTATCGTTGCGGACAAGCGAATCGGCCAGCTCAGTCAGCGCATTTGCCGTGTCTTGCGAGCGTGTCTGCAGTGTCGCTGCCGTGGTCCGCAATCTCACGGCTTCGTCGAGTGAGAACAGAGTCTGCCGGAAGCCTTCATATCCTCCCTTCTGCATGAACGCGCTTACGTAGAGCAGCGCAATCAGGGCGACGATGCAGGCGAGCAGCGAGCAGACCTTCGCGTAGAGCGGATAGCGGTGAACGGTCGCGGACTGGTCGGTAGTCATTGGCAGATGAAGTAGTAGAGCGCAGCGCTTACGATCAGTGATCCTGTTTTTCGAAGCGAGAACGTCATGTCGGTTTATCTGTTCGCCACGGTTTTGTTGGCTGCGGTAGCTGCATTGGTGATTCCCAGACTTGGCTACAGTCCCGGCAGCAGTGATCTATTGTATGTCTCGATTGGGCTGGCAGGGGGGCTTGCGGCATTTCTGCTCTTCATGGCGTACGGCGCACGCCGTACAGCGCCGCGCGCCGCGCGCGCGCGCCAGTCGCCCGAACTGGGCGCTTTTGCCGCCAACCTCTCCACACCCGCCGTGCTGCTCGATAACGACGCGCTCGTGTTCGTCAACAGCGCGTTTCTCAAACATGCCCACTGGGAGTCGTACGCGGACGAAATTGTTGGCATGCCGTTTAGCAATCTCGTACATCCGCAATCGTTACTCGATCTGACCGCGTTGCTCACGCAATCGCGCGATGGTGAGGAGCGCACCTCGGGTTCTCTGCGGATCGCCTATGGCGACGGCAGTTTTCGCTTGCATCCCGTCACGGCGCTGCGCGCACGCGGTTCGCGGATGACGCTCCTGCAGTTTCCCGCTCCGTATTTGAGCGCGGACGCGCAGCGTAGCGAAGTGCAACTCCTGCACCACTGCCAGGAAGCCGTTCTGCAATTGCCTCAAGCGCTGTTTCGTGTCGACCGCGAGTTGCGTCTGGTCTTTTCTAATCCCGCGTGGCGCAGTCTCGTGCGTGCCGTTGGCAGCGACGCGGAGCTCAAGCTGTTCTCGTCGTATTTTCACCCGGAAGACGCTGAGACATTGAACGCACGCGTGAAAGTATTGCTCGATGGTCACCTGAGCGAACTGGTGACGGAAGCGCGGCTCATCCGCGCTGACAATACGACGGCTCACGTCGAACTGCGCTGCCACGCCGTGACCAATGACGAAGGCATTCTGGTCGGCGCCGTCGGTCTCGCGACGGATATCTCGAACCGGCGGCGCAACGAAGATGCACTGCGCGCAAGCCGGCGCAGCCTGCGCACGCTGCTGTCCAATCTGCGCGCGATGATCTATCGCGGCCAGAACAACCGCGACTGGTCGATGGAGTTCGTCAGTGAAGGGTGCTTTGAACTGACCGGCTATGAGGCGATCGAGCTGATCGACGAAAGCCGGATCACATTCCGCTCGCTGATTCACCCGGACGACCGCGAGTTCGTCTGGAATGAGGTGCGGGCTCGCGTCCTGGCTCGCGAACCGTATGAGCTGACCTACCGGATCGTGGACCGTTCGGGACAGACCAAATGGGTTTGGGATCAGGGCTGCGGTGTCTATTCGGCACGCGACGAACTGATGGGGCTGGAAGGGTTCATTGTCGAAGTCGCGCGCAGGCAGATGGTCGAAGAAAACGCCAACCGGCGCTTGACGTTCGAGCACTCGACGGGGCTCACCAGCGTGTCGATGCTCATCGACCGGATGGAGTTTTCCGCGGCCATTTCGTTGCGAACCACGCTGCCCTGTGCAATTTTCGCGATCAACGTCGGCGAACTCGAACAGGTGGCGACGCGCTTTGGCCAGGACTACGCCGATCGGGTGCTGATCGAATTCGGCAGGCGGCTCGAGGTGACACAAGGGCAACTCAACTGCGCAGCGCTGCTCGACCCGCACGTGTTCGTGGTGCTGGTCGTCGATTTCAGCGCGGACGCGCTCGGCTGGTGCGGCAACGCGCAACCATTGGCGCAGCGCATGACGACCAGCCCGGACGCGGCGCTGGATGAACTCCGGGACAATCTTCGGAGATTGATCGAGGCGCCCGTTCGGGTGGAGGGCCATGAGTTCCGGGTTTCAACGCGTGTGGGCTGCGCATCGATTGGCGACGGCACGATCGACCCGAAGAAAGTGCTTGATCACGTACTGGCCGCTTCAGGCTGGGAAGTCGGTGGCGAGGCGGGCGCAGACAAGTGAGCGCTGCATTCAGAGGTGACTGGCACAGTCCCGCTCGCCCAACAGCGCGAGCACGGGCTCGAGCGAACGGTCCGGCATGCCTTGCGCTTCAAGGCGGGCAAATTCGAGCAACGCGCGTTCATGACTCGCCAGTGCCGTCAATATCGCGGCGTCCTCGTCCGTGCTGTTGCGTTCCATCTCGTCGTAAAGCGTAACGAATCGCCCGATCTCCACGATAAACCACGCGATGAACGCGGGCCACGGCTGCCCGGCGTGTTGCCGGGCAAGCCGGATTCCCTTTTCACGTTGAGCCGCTTCATCGATCCCCGTGATGCCAAGACGGGCGATCAGAGGCGTCATGCGCATGCGCGTCTGATATTCGAGCTGTGCCATGACGGCAAGCTTGCGCTGTCTGTCCGGGGCCACTGCGTCGCGGGCCATCGCGGCGAACCATGCTTCTCCATAGAGTTCGCCTTCGAAGGCCGCCTTGATTCTGGCTATATATTCGGTTCTGTTCACGCACGACCTCACAGGTAGACACCGGACGGGACATCCATTACGCCGGAAACACGGCGAAGTGGTGCGACAGCCAGATCACGAGCACGGCTACGACGAGCGTCAGATAGGGGAGCAAGCCGGCGCGCCGCTTCGTCGCGCCGTCGTCGGACTTCAGTTCCATGTCGTCCAGCATCGCGTCCGGGAAGCGGCCCTTGTCCTGCACATAGTGCCGGAAGATGAAGACGGGGATGATCAGCGCGATTGCCACCAGACCATTACGCAACGTGCCCGGCCCCCAGATATCCGCGCCTGCGCCAATGCACACCAGATCGATGAACCCGCACAGAGCGCCGAGTGCCAGCAGCCAGTTCGGGCATTTGAACGGACGTGCCCAGTTCGGACGGTCGAGCCGGTGAATCCAGCCGGCCTGAAGGTTCAGGAAAACAAACCCGAAGTAGCAGACATTGGACATGGCCAGTACCGCGACATTGTCCGACATCATCAGCAGAATCAGGTTGAAGCACAGGTCGGTCCACATCGCGCGCGTCGGTGCGCCGTGTTCGTTCACGTGCGACAGGTAGCGCGGCAGCCAGCCGTCAACGGATGCCTGATACAGCGTGCGGGAGGAGCCCATCATCGACGTCATCACCGACAGCAACAGCGTGAACACGAGCATGACGACGATCAGGTAGAAGATCGTCGCGCCGCCGCCGATGATTCTCGCCATGGCCGCCGCGACACCCGTGCCGTCATAGATGTCGGGTGCGAGCAGGCCCTTGAGTCCCATGGCGCCCTGGAACGACAGCGGCACGAGGATATACACCGCGAGGCACAGCAAGCCGGAATAGAAGATCGCCTTGAACGTGTCCGTTTTAGGGTTCTTGAATTCACGCGTATAGCAGACGGCCGTTTCGAAACCATAAGTCGACCAGCCCGCGACAAAGAGCCCGCCGATCATCAGCGTTACGCCCGCCGTATTCCATGTTCCCGGCACGACGTTGCCCTTGGCGTCATGCGCAAGCGGCAGCAGCGGAAACCAGTTGCTCATATGCACGCTGCCCGTGATCAACGGCTCGAGGCCAAACACGGTCAACGGAACGAGGGCGGCAATGCCCATGTACTTTTGCAGTTTGGCGGCGCGTTCCGCGCCGTGATGCTGAACGAAGAATGTCAGCAGCAGGAGTGCTGCACCAAGGATGAAAGTCGAGTTGATGCGAAGATTCAGGCCCTCCTTGATGAAGTCGAGCTTCAGCAGGGTATACGACCACGTGTTGATCGCGGCGTCTGCGGGAAAGAGTGTCGAGAGAACATAGCTTGCGCCGAGACCCGTACCGAGTGCGAGCACGGGCGACCACGCAAACCAGTTGCACCACACGGAGACGGGCGCGAGAAACTTCGAATAGCGCACCCATGCAATCGCGCCATAGATTGACGCGCCACCCGATTTATGAGGAAAGAGCCCGGAAATTTCGGCATACGTGAAGCACTGAATGAACCCGATGGTGATGGACGCGATCCAGATGATCCACGCTGGCTGGCCGACGGTCGCGGCAATGGCGCCCAGCGTAAAAAGAACAAAGGCCGGCGAGCCGCTCGCTACCCAGAAGGCGTCCTTCCACGTCAGCGAACGCTTGAGGGTTGACCGCACGCCGTCGTCGGACAGTCCCTCCAGGCGGTGAATTTCTTCGGTTGCACTCAATTTACGTCTCCTTGAGCACAAACCGGACGGTTGTCACGGTAGTGCTCTTTAGTTTTGAAGATTCAGTTTGCGGCGGGCGGCTGGGTGACGGTTATTGTCAACCGGCTTACCCAACTGCCGTGCGCTTTTTCTTGTCGGGGTCGTCGAATGGCAGCGCTGCCGCGCTCGCGTGGGCTTCGAGACTGCCTTTTACCTCGAGCGCAACGCCTTCCCGGGCCTGGGCGACGTTCAGGCGCGCAATGGCGAGTGAACGGCCAGTGAGCCGCGAGTACATGCCGCAGGTGATAACGCCGACCTGTTCGCCGTTGTGCCACAGCGTGTCGCCAGCAGCCGCAGGGCGCGAGGCGGCGATATCGACGCCATAGATCCGGAAGCGCTCTTTTCCGGCGAGCCGGAAATGTTCTCGTGCACCACAGAATTCGGTCTTGCCAGGCGAAACAGTAAAGTCGAGACCCAGCTCCCACAAGGTATCGCCCGCTTTTTCGTCCGCGAATGGGTACATCTCGGAGTTATCGTAGGGGAAGAAGAGCAGGTAACTCTCGACGCGCAACCAGTCCAACGCAAGGAACGCACACGGAACGATGCCGAATCCAGCGCCCTTTTGCAGGATGGTGTCCCAGATCAGCGGGGCGTCGGCGGCCTTGCAGAAGATTTCGTAGCCGCGCTCGCCCGTATAGCCGGTGCGCGAGATCATCACGGGCCGGCCAAAAAGACGTGTTTGCACATGATGAAAGTACGGCAGATCGCGTATGCCGGGCACATGTTCCGCAAGAAACTCAACGGCACGCGGTCCTTGCAACGACAGGTCATGCAGGTCATCGTCGAACAGCACAGCGACCTGACGGCCTTGCGCGGAACGCACCAGGCGTTCGTAGCCTGTACCCGCGCCATGCACGACCATGAACGCGTTGGGACCCGTGCGGTACACGATGCAGTCGTCGACGAACTTGCCCTCCTCGTTGAGGATGGCGGCGTAGGCGGACTTGCCTGGGTAGAGCTTGCCGATGTCGCGTGTCGTCGCCCAATCGAGCAGGGACTCGGCATGAGGGCCCACGTAGTGCACCTTCTTCAGGCCGGAGACATCCATCAGTCCCGCTCTGGTGCGGATAGCTTCGTGATGGTCGGCGAGATCCGTGGAGTAGGTCCACGCGGTGCCCATGCCGTTCCAGTCCTCCAGCTGAGAGCCCAACGCGCGATGACGGTCCGCGAGTGCTGAGATGCGCCATGAATTTGCCATATGACACTCCGTGAAATGGACGGTATGAATTGGAGGGGAGTGCGCATCGTGGGAATTCGCGAACAGGACGAATTGAAGCTACGCAGCATTGTCTCCGTAGGTAAGATCGTTTCCGATCTGGGACAAATGCTCAATCCTGTCGACGGGGTATAACCGGTGAGGTAGGGCTGTCGTGAAGGGAGTACATTTACCCCTCACGAAGCAATTGGATTCAGGCGGAGAGCGAGGTAGACGTGATGCAGGCGATCAGGCAACAGCACGATTTCGAAACATCTCCCACCGAAATCTCGCGATGAAATACGCGTCCATCACCGCGATGGCGTAGACAAAAAGCCCGCCGGCATGCCGTCCAGCAAAGGACCGTTCGGGCGCGGCGAGCTGCATCGTGACAAACCCTAACGACAGCATGAAGAACATCATGATCAGCGCGCGCGTCGGCATCCGGTTGATCACCTGGCCCGCGCCGGGCAATAGGACTGCCGCCACCAGCACGAGATAAGGGTGCAGCGGCCGTCTGCTGCGTGTGGCCTCACGCTTTCCCATGGACACCTCCCTTCATCACATCGGTACACACATGCATGGCCTGATCCAGCAGCGACTTGACGAGCGCTGCGGGGAGCCGTGCCTCGCGAAACACGGCCCGGCGTAACACCAGATAATCGCCGCGCTCAGCAGCGTGCGCCTGATAGACCATCCTCACGCCTTGGCGCGTGACGAGCATCTCCTTCGCGCGCGGGTCGGTAAAGAACCGCTTCACGTGAGGATCGAGCACGGCAAGCGGAAGTTCCGTTGCAGGTCTGTCGGCTTTGATCGTCATTTGGCGAGGCCACGCATGCGGCGTCATGATCCGAACAGGCAAACCGTCGGCGGGTGAATAGAATTCCGTGTTCTGCGCGCGCACGAGCAGATCGACGGCACCCGTCATTGGCAGTTTGCGTTTCACCGTGACGAGCAGCCAGAGCGACGGCACCTTGCGAAAGGCGACGTCGTCGACGAGCGGCTCGATGTGCACTTCATGCCCGCCATAGCGCCCGGCAAGCGCAGGCCAGGCGACGGCGTCCTGCGTCAGCCGATGCTGCTCGAAGAGCGCGAGGCACGCATCGAACAGCTTGCCGCGCTCCGCTCGCAGTGCGTTGCGATCGCGCCAGTGCATCAGGCCAAGCGTGGCGAGAAATAGAACGGCCAGTGCGATGCCCATCAATTGCATGTCGAAGCGCTCCATGTTGGCGCGGGCCGCATCAATAATTCTTCGGACGTGGCCAGTCCATCGTGAACTGATCGCCGCGCTTCACGTACTTGTAGCGATGCAGCGCGAACCAGATCGAGGCCGTGATATAGAACGCCATGATCGACAGCAGCGAAGCGCCATAGCCCAGATAAGTCGCGAAGTAAGTGGCGGTGCACAGCACCGCCAGCACGATGGCTGGAATGGGATGAAACGGATGGATGTAGCCGCGATTGATGCTGCCAAGCGGCCACTGCCGGCGGAACTTGACGATATTGATCGACATGAACGTGTAACCGAGCAGGCCGGAGAGAATCGAGAACGTGATCACCTGGTCGAGCAGGCCCGTGAACGCGAACGAAATGGCGATTGGCACGAGAAAGATGATCGCGCGATAAGGCGTGCGATAGCGCGGGTGCACGGCGCCAAACCACATCGGCATATAGCGGTCGCGCGACATCGAGAACCACGCTCGCGACGCGTCGTTGATGCAGCCGTTAGCGGAGGCGACGGCCGAGAACAGGGTGCCCACGAACAGCAGCGTCTGCAAGGACTTGCTGCCCGACAGACGCGCGGCGTCGTAGAGCGGAGTCACCGCCTGGCCCAGGTACTCCCACGGCATGAGTCCTGTGGCGACATACCAGGTCATGGCTGCCGCGATGAGCAGCGTAATCATGCCGCACATGGTCCCAAGCGGAATCGATCGGCCCGCCGAGCGAACCTCCTCCGCCGCCTGACAGGTGCCTTCGATACCCAGGTAATACCACATGCCGAACTGCAAGGCGGCGACGACGCCGAGCCATCCATAGGGCAACTGCGTGAGCAGTTCGTGATGAATCAGCGTTTGCCCCGGATGCCAGGGCGCGACACCCAGGAACAGCACAACGATCGCGATGAATGCGACGGCCGTGATCACGAAGTTGACCGTGAGCGTCACGAACACGCCGCGATAGTTGAGGAGCGCGAGAAACGCGATCGTCACGAGCGTGAACGGCCGCGAGTCGAAGTTCGCGTAGCCTGAGTCGGCAGCCACGGCCTTGATCAGATCGCCGACCACGAGCGCATCCGCGGCCTCGAGCATCGTGTACGCCATCACGAGATAGAGCCCCACGTTGAACGCCATGAGCGGCCCGATGATGTGCTTTGCCTGCGTGTACTGTCCGCCCGCCGCAGCGACGGTGGACGTCACTTCCGAGTCGATCATGGCCACGCACGTATAGAGCAGGCCGATGATCCAGCACGCGATCAGTGATCCATATGCGCCGCCTTTGGCGACGGAGAAGTTCCATCCCATGAACTCGCCGACTAGCACGATACCGACGCCGAGCGCCCATACGTGAATCGGTCCCAACACTTTCAGCAACGCGATGCGCTCGCCTGTCTGTCCTGCTGTTGCGTCACTCATGAGCCGCTCCTCCGCGGGTTGATGCCTAGGGTTTTCTTATTCCTTGCCTTCCGTGGAACTCATCAGGAAGTCGTCGTTGTAGTCGCGCCCGACCTTGAATGCGTCGATGAGGATCCACGCGAAAATCAGGATCGACAGGCCCCACGCGGCATTGCTCGACCATTGCCAGAAGTTCATCGCGTCACTCCCCGAATTTTTCGGCGATCACCTGCCGATATTGCCTGTCCGACACGCGCAGCACGAACCCGAAATAACCGACGATCACGAGTGCCGTCACGATCAGCGAGACAGGTTCGATCTGATAGTCGAAGCGGGTGGTAATGATGGGCTTGGCCTGCTCTGCGTCGTAGCCGAGCTTGCGCCATTGCGCTTCCATCGCCGGGTTTTGTCCGAGTTCCCGCCACGACACCTGCGTTTTCGCGGTTTGCGCTTCGGGTGGCTTGTCGGGTGCCTTGAGCAACAGCGGTGCAAGCAGGCTGCAGTACACGAGCAAGAGGAGAAAGACGCTATCTACAAGCTGCCCGAAGCCTTTCTGAACGGGCGGGACGTAATCGGTTGTCATAGTGAGTTGCTCCTCGCGGGTCGGCGTCGGGTTTGCATGTTCAAGGGCAATGCGGGTACAGCTCAGTTGCCGGCGTGGCAACTGAGGGCGCGTCGAAACACGGTGAAAATAAGGTCCGAACGCTTACTTGACGGCTGGACTGAGTGACTCGTCGTCGCGTCTTGCGAGTTCTGCCTTGCTGGCGCGGTTTTCGTCCAGGTGGCGTATGTCGAGGCCGTAGATGTGATCCTTGTCTTCCTCGTAATGGCGGATCATGGCAAGGATCGAGGCGGAGTTGAAAACGAGCACGGCGCCCACGCCGATGGTGAGCGCGACGCGTACGGATGTATCCGTTGTCTGGGCGGTCATCGCGAAGTAGACGTAGCCCAAAGTGACCCAGAGCGCCAGAAGAGCGATTTGCGCCATGCGCCGGTCGCGCAGGAACATTTGATCAATACGCTTGCGGATTGCGTGTTCCATCTCGGCAACTCCTTGTCGTGCCGGCGACGCCGGCGGTGGTCAATGATCTGGCTGTTTCTCCGTGATTCCCGTGCGTCAACAAAGTTTCCTGACAATATTTGTGCTTTGATGCACGCTTGTCAATATGGTTTGAGGGGGTAGATGGCTGGAAGCCCCGAGCTGCGGTGCCCGATACGGGTAGTCGAGGACAGCGGAAATTCGATCGAGGCTTGAGGTCGCCGGGCAGCATCGAAGTCGTACAACTGCCGACGGGGCAGGCAGGCGTGGTCAAGACGTTCGCTGAGGCGGTGATTCAGTGCGATGCCGTCCTTTCGATGTCACCCACTCGACGCAGGCGGCGCTCGCACATGCCGGGATTTGCTTTCTGATTCGTCGCGAGTTCAGATGAACCGCACCATCAGATCGGTGTCGTGAAACACGCCATCAATGCACTGCGCGTCCGGCTCCGTTCCGTACACGCGAAACCCAAGTGATTCGTACAGCGCGCGAGCCGAACCGTTCGTGCTCGTGACCCGCAAACCGAGCTGCCGCAATCCGTCGATCTGCGCGGCGCGCGCGAGCAGTTCCGTCAGCAGCGCGCGCCCGGCGCCGCGTCCCGCCGCTTCAGCTGCGACGTACATGCCGATCACATGGCCCTTGTGGGGCTCCTTGTACCGTGTCTCGCGCAGCAGCCCGACCGTACCGACGAGCGCGCCATCTATCGATGAAAACGCGCCCAGCAGGAAGTTGCCGGACGCGGCATGCGTGCCGTCCAGCATCGCATCGTGTTGCGAAGGGCCGCGCTCGACGGCATCTTCATAGCTTTGCCCAAACGCGGCGGGGTGCGTTTTCAGGCCGCGCAGCCGCAGCGCAAAAAACGCGTCGCGGTCGGCGGGCTCCAGCTGGCGGATCGAAATGTTTTCGTGCATGCGCGTCCCTCAGTCGCCCACTGCGTCCGACGACGCGCGCGTATCCGCGAACCTGCGCAGCGCGTCGGCCGTCTGCGGATCGGCGGGGAAGAAGGCTTCGATCGCGAGTTCCGACAGCGTGACGTCGACGGGCGTGCCGAACACGGTCGTCGTGCTGAAGAACGACAGCACGCCGATTTCGGTGCGCAGGCGCAGCGGCACGGCAATCTGTTCGAGCGGCGAGGCGGGGCTCTCGTCGGCGGGTTCGGCGTCGGGCGGCGTCGGGTAGGCGGCCAGCTCGTCGTAGAGCGCGGCGAGCGTCGGGTCGGCGCTGACGTCGACCTGGCGCTGCAGACGCGACAGCAGATGCGCGCGCCAGGCATGCCAGTTGGCGATCTGCGACGCGATGCCGTCCGGATGCATCGACAGACGCAGCGCGTTGACGGGCGCTTCGAGCAGCGCGGGTTTCGCGGCCGTCAGCAGCGGCGCGAGCGCGTTGTTCGCGGCGACGATCGTCCAGTGCCGGTCGATGGCGACGGCGGGATACGGCTCGTGGCCCTTGAGCACGAGATCGATCGCTGCGCGCGCCGCGTCCAGTTGGGGGTCGCTCAGTTGCCGCTCGCGGTAGAGCGGCGCATAGCCCGCCGCGACCAGCAGCGCATTGCGCGCCCGCAGCGGCACGTCCAGCCGTTCGGCCAGATGCATGACCATTTCGCGGCTCGGCTGCGCGCGGCCCGATTCGACGAAGCTCAGGTGGCGCGTCGAAATCTCGGCTTCGGAGGCGAGCAGCAACTGGCTCATCCGGCGCCGCTGGCGCCAGTCGCGCAGCATGTCGCCGACCGTGCGGCTCATCGAAGGGGCGCCCGAGGGCGCGGACAAGGTGGCAGTGAGCGTGTTCATGGCGTCGATGATAGCCAAACCCGGGAGCAATTCCATTACCTCCGAGGTAATGCGTCGCCGCGCGCACAGTCGCCGGCGCAGCCAAACGCGCTCATACTGAAGTCCCTAGCGACCGTTCCGGAGGCGAACATGTGGGACAAGATCGAGCACAACGGCCAGGAAGTCTGGGTGCTTCCCGTCACGGCCTATGGGCCGCCCGTGCCGGAGACCTTGTGGCACTACGTCGGTTATGTGTGCCATCACGGCGCCGACGCGCATCTTGCAGGACAAAGCCGCCGCTTCCAGGAACTCGTCGCGACGTTCCACAGCGAAGAGGAAGCGCGCGAAGCCGGGTATGACGCAGGGCGGCGGCTCGCCGATCAGATCAGCACCGCGAACGCATAGCACGCGTTCGCCGAATCCACTCCGCATGATTTTCTCGCCGGCACCTGCCCGCTGTGAAGCGGCGGGTGCTGCCGGATCATTACCTCCCGCGTAATCGACTCACGTACGTTCATCGACGAATCTTCAGTTCGAGGCCGCCGCAAACACGCAGCACGCGGCGGACTTCTCGACCCTCCATCGACTGAAGGAATCAATGATGAACGCGCATACCGCACTGATCGACCGTTACTTCGACGCCTGGAACGAAACCGATACCGGCCGCCGCCGCGAGCTGATTTCGGCGACCTGGGCGAACGATGCCGCTTACCTCGATCCGCTTCTGTCCGGCAACGGGCACGACGGCATCGACGCGATGATCCACGCCGTCCATGAGCGCTTTCCGCACCACACGTTTCGCCGCACGACGGAGGTCGACGGCTTCGCGGATCGCCTGCGCTTCTCGTGGGAATTGCTGACGCCCTCGGGCGCTTCGATCGTGAAGGGCTCCGACTTCGGCGTCGTCGAGTCGGGCGGCCGGCTGCAGTCCGTCACCGGCTTTCTCGACGAAGCGCCCGGCGCAGCCTGACGCATAGCCAGCAATAACCAGCCATCCCACATACCAAGACAGGAGAGCGATCATGCATGAGCCCGCCGTCACCTTGAACGCCGACGCGTATGCACGCGTGCAGGACACAATCGATGCGGCATCGGGTGCCATTGCCGGATTCGCGCTGCTCGCAGGCGCCCGCGCATTCACGTTCATCGCGCTCGTCGCGTGGCGTGAGCCGGTGCTCGGCGGCGCGGGGCTCATGCTGCTCGCGCTGGTCGGCTGGCTCAGATGGTGTTTGTGTCCGAATATGTCATCTCAGAACCGTTGACGCCGTTGTTCGTCCTGACTAAAGTGCTGCGCAAGCGTAATGCAGATGTCAGATTTGAATTTCAACAAGACCTCGGGGAACGCAAGACCATGCAAACGACGAACAACATCGGAACGATGGGCACGGGCAGCACGAATAGCGCGGTTGGCAGCAGTTCCGGCACGCAAGCGGGCAACAAGCCGAGCTTCAAGGAACTGCTCGATCAGTTGACCGATTACACGAAAGGCACCACGGGCGAGCGAATCGAGAAGATGATTCTCGCGAAGCTCGGCATCACGGAAGAAGACCTGAAGAAAATGTCGCCCGAAGAGCGCGAAAAGGTCATGCAGAAAGTCCGCGACATGATGAAGAAAGAACTCGAAGCGCAGAAGCAGCTCGAGGAAATGCAGAAGGACCACAAGATCCGCGTGTCAGTTTGATGACACGAAACCGGCCGACGTGACAGCAGCGGAAAGACCGTAAAGCACAGGCAAGGCGAGGGGCTCGCGTACAATCGACTCCTCCGTCCTCGTGCGCGACGCGGCGTTGCGCCGAACCGCTGCATCATGAATCACGATATCGCCCAAAGCCTCGCTGACGCGCAGCAGAAGTTCACCGCCGGCCAATACGACGAAGCGGCAGCGCTGCTGCACGGCATTCTGTCGATCGATCCAGACCACAGCGAAACACTCGAAGCGCTCGGCTACGTCGCGGCGAAGCAGGGTGATTACACGCGCGCAGCCGACTATGCGACGCGCGCCGCGCAGCCCGCCTCGACGAACCCGCAGCAGCTTCATTTCGCCGCTCATATCTGTCAGCTCGCGGGGCGTCATGCCGACGCCATCGCGCTTTTCGAGCGCGTGCTTGCCGCGTATCCCGATCACGCGGAATCGCTGCATGGCGCGGCGATGTCGCTCGTCGCGACGGGCGAGCACGAACGCGCGCTGCAACGTCTCGCGCGCCTGACGCAGCGCTATCCGCAATCGGCCGAAGTGCACTACAACCGCGGCACGCTGCTTGGGCAGATGGAGCGCTATGACGAAGAACTCGCCGCGTATCGCCAGGCGATTGCGCTGAAGCCCAATTTCGTGCGCGCGTATGTGAACCTGGGCGTCGCGTTGCGCGATCTGCATCGTTTCGATGAAGCGTTGCAGCAGTTCAAGAAGGCCGTATCGATCGATGCGAATGATGCCGGCGCGCGCACCAACCGCGCGCAGACCAATCTGCTGCTAGGCGAGTTCGAACATGGCTGGCGCGAATACGAATGGCGCTGGCTCGACGGCACGATGAGTCACGGTTTGCCCGACGCGACGCTGTGGACGGGCAAGCAGCCGCTCAATGGCAAGACGGTGCTCGTGCATGGCGAACAGGGTTTCGGCGACACGGTGCAGTTCATCCGTTTCATTGGTCGTCTGAGTGCGATGGGCGCACGTGTCGTCGTGCGGGTTCAGGATGCGTTATTGCCGCTGTTGCGCGGGTATCCCGGCGCGGCTGAAGTAATCGGCGAAACCGCACCGCTGCCCGCGTTCGACTACCACATTCCGATGCTCAGTCTCGCATTCGCGCTGAAGCTGCGCGAAACCGATTTGAGCGCTGCAAGCCCCTATATTCATGCTGATTCGCAACTGGCCGCGCAATGGGCCGACGTATTCGCGCAAGACGATGCAAGGCCGCGCGTGGGCATCGTATGGTCGGGTAGCCGCACGCATCTGAACGACCATAACCGGTCGATTCCGCTTGCGCAGTGCGTGCCGCTGTTCGATGCGAACGCGCAGTTCGTTTCGCTGGTGAAGGACGTGCGCGAAAGCGATCGCGCGTGTCTCGATGAATGCGTGGCGCGCGGCGCGTTGCGCGACGTGTCCGACCGGTTGACGACTTTCGCCGAGACGGCGGCGCTTGTCGCGCAACTCGATCTGGTGATCACCGTCGATACGGCCGTTGCACATGTTGCCGGCGCGCTCGGCAAGCCCGTATGGATCGCGTTGCCGTTCACACCCGACTGGCGCTGGCAACTGAAGCGCGACGACAGTCCGTGGTATCCGCAGATGCGCCTGTTCCGTCAAGCGAAGCGCAATGACTGGAGCGACGTTATCGAGAACTTGCGAGCCGCGCTGGATCGACAGGCATAGCGCGACGTAGTCTTGTTTCGCGCAGACAAAAAAAGGAGCACGCCGCCGCAATGACGGGTGCTCCTTTTTCACATCGATAAAGCGCTTAGCCGAGTTTCACTTCGATTCGCCGCGGCTGCGCCTGCTCGCGGCGCGGAATGACGAGCTTCAGCACGCCATCCTTCAGGTTGGCTTCGATCTTCGACGTGTCGAAGTCGTCGCTGATCGAAAAGCGCCGCGCGAAGAAGGGCGCGCGCACTTCGGCATGCGAGAGCCGCACATTCGATGAAGCCGGGACCACGGATTCACCTTCGATCGTCAGGCTGCCGTCGTGCACGCGAATGTCGAGCTTGTCCTTCGATACGCCAGGCAGATCCGCCCATAGCGTCACCGCCTTGCTGTCCTCGACGATATCGACGGGCGGCGTCAAGGTCACGCGACGTTCCTGCTGGCGCGCGCCGTTGCGGCTCACCGCGCTCTCGTCGCGCTGGGTCACTTGAGTGTTGTCGCTCATGATGTTTTCCTCGCCCTTATTGAACCGTGATTGCGCGCGGCTTCGACGCTTCGCGCTTGCCGACCGTGATCACCAGACAGCCGTCCACATAACGCGCCTGCACATTGTCGGGATCGGCCTGTTGCGGCAGTTCGACGACACGACGGAACGCGCCGTTGAAGCGCTCCTGTGCATAGGCGCGCGCGCCTTCTTCCTGCGCGGGGCGTGCCGCTGCGCGCTCGCCAGCGATGGTCAGCAGGCCTTTGTCGATCGACAGCTCCAGCTTTGACGGATCGATGCCGGGCGCGAACGCGACGATCTCGATTGCTTCGTCGGTTGTGCCGATGTTGAGGCTCGGGAATGTGCCGGCACGGCTCGAACGCAGGCTCGAAGGGAAGCCGTTGAACACGCTCGACATGTGCCGCTGCAAGCGGTCGAGTTCGCTGAACACATCGGTTCCGAAATACAAGTCACTCATGGTCGCTCTCTCCTCTGAGCGGCGAGGCGCGCCGGCCTGAGTGTGCCGGTTTGCCTGTCATGCCGCGACGAACGAATGGATACATGCAGCGCCGTCATGTCGATGCAGCGGCTGCCCTGATGACTCGATAGATAGGAAGTCCGTGCAAACTTTCAAGTGCGATTTCTGAAAAAATCGAGTCCTTGAAATGGGCTGGAGGCGACCTCAATTAAGTGCGTTCACGGGGCGCGGCCCGTGTTTCCGATGCCCGAAAACACCATCTCGAGTTCATCGACATGTGTGACCCTTACTCTCCTGCAGCGAAGCAAGGACTTGATATCGATTCGGCCGGCAAGTGTGGCGGAGCTGTTTTCCCGCCAACGGATGGTGCGTATTCTTCCTGTAGAACTGAAGTCCCGTTCACATAAACCTTTGGCGTGGTTACGCGTAAGGATGCGCATCTCTCGACGGCGGCACACCACTTTGTGCAGGTGCTTCGCCAGCGTCGGCCCGACGCTGAGGCTTGATCGACAAGGGTTCTGGTCAGATACCAGGCGAAAAATAATGCGCCCATGCTGTACTGCAGCGAACGTCAATATCACGTCGTCTGCCCGCCAAACCTCGCTCTGTCGACGCTACTGGTTATCACCGATATAACCTATCGCGTTCACGTGATTGGAAGGTTTCATTACCCGTACACAGGTCGCATCAGTACACTCGAATTGTCAGTGTGATGGCGCGTCTTGCAACCCTCGAATCGGTAGCGCCGCGAATCACGAATGCCGGGTGGAAGCGATTCGAGGTCGGTGACGCGCTCACAATGCGACCGTGTGTCAGTGCGCTATGCCATTACCCAATGGGGTAGCGAATTCGGCAATACATCTCCTCACACTGGCACAAGCGACTGGACCCCTTCGAAATCCGGCTGATGTTAAAGGCCTGATTGCCTGGCGTCGTGAAAGCACAAGTGACACAGCCGCTGGTAGCAGAAGCTCGACCGGCGCGGTTATTCATTGATAGACCTGCCTCAGGAGTGACATTGAAGATAGCTCAACATCTCGACCCGGCCACCATCAGCACGTTGGCGCTGGAAGAAATCGACGGACAGATTCTCGTGATTCGGTTGAACCGTCCCGAAGTGTCGAATGCAATCAGTACGCCAATGGGCCATGAGCTGATCAAGGTCTTTGGGGCACTGGAAGTCGACCCGACGCAATACCGTTGCGCGATTCTCACGGGAACGGGCGAGCGAGCTTTCTGCGGCGGCGCCGACCTGAAGCAGCGCGAAGGTATGACGGATGAGCAGTTCAGCACGCAGCACTATCTGTTTGAAAGAATGGTTCGCGCAATCACTCACTGCCCGATTCCTCTTATCTGTGCTGTCAATGGGTCAGCCGTGGCAGGCGGGCTCGAACTGTTGCTGGCGTGCGATTTCGCGTACGCCTCGAAGAATGCAGTGTTCGGATTTACCGAAGTGAAGCGCGGAATCATGCCGGGCGGCGGTGGCACCCAGCAACTTCCGCGCACGATTGGTACGCGTCGCTCGAAAGAACTGATTTTCCGCGGTTCGAAGTTTTCGGCGGAAGAAGCACTTGCCTGGGGCGTCGTGAACCAGTTGTACGAGCCGGGCCAGGTACTGGCGCGCGCGATTGAAGCTGCCCGGGATATCTGCACGAGCGCGCCGCTCTCGGTTTCGCAAGCAAAGAAGGCAATTGACCTCGGCATGCAGAGCGACCTGAATACGGGTCTTTACATCGAAATCGAAGCATACAACCGACTTATTCCGACGCAAGACCGTCTGGAAGGTATCAGTGCATATAACGAAAAACGACAGCCCGTCTTCAAGGGTCGCTAGTCGCACAACAAGGGAAAGCCGTCAGTCGATGCTGGCGGCCTGCTAACCGGCCTCGACGGCTGGAGGAGACATGCATGAATTTGCCCATCGACGCTGCAGCTAACCCGCAAGCCGAGCAGACGTACCGCAAAATCACCAGGCGCCTGATTCCTTTTCTGTTCCTTTGCTATGTGTTCGCTTTCCTGGACCGCGTGAACGTAGGCATCGCACAGCTTGATATGAAGCACGACGTTGGCTTCAGCGACTTGACTTACAGCATCGGGGCAGGGATTTTCTTCCTTGGCTATGTCCTTATGGAGGTGCCGAGCAACCTCCTGCTGACAAAAATCGGCGTGAAGCGCACGTTTTCGCGAATCATGGTCCTGTGGGGCATCCTGGCAGCAGCGACGGCATTCGTGACGCTTCCGATGCATTTCTACACCGTACGTTTCCTGCTCGGCCTTGCCGAGGCCGGTCTCTATCCGGGCATCATTTTCTACCTGACGCGCTGGTATCCGGTGGAACGTCGCGCAAAGGCCATCGCAATCTTCACCTGTGCAACAGGTATCGCAGGTTTGCTTGGTGGACCGATGTCGGGTTGGCTGATGACCCACATGGAAGGCGTTCGAGCACTGCACGGCTGGCAGTGGATGTTCGTCGTTCAAGGACTGCCGGCAAGCTTTCTGGGCGTCGTAGCCTTCTTCTTCCTGGATGACGGTCCCGAGAAAGCGAAATGGTTGAGCGTCGAGGAAAAGGCACAGGTGCTCGCTGACATCAACAAGAGCTCTGGCGTGAGTGACAAGCATGCGGAACACACTTTCGGGCGCGCACTCCTTGACCCACGCGTGTATGTGATGGGGTTCGTCTGGTTTGCACAGATTGCGGGTGTGTTCGCAATCGGCTTCTGGTTGCCCACGCTTATCAAGAGTACGGGGCTGAGCAGTCCGCTGGAAATCGGTCTCTACTCGGCGATTCCGTACTTTGTGAGCTGGCTTGCGCTCATTGGGATGAACTGGAACTCCGACCGGACAATGGAGCGTCGCTGGCACTGCGGCATCACCATGATTATCGGAGCGATTGGATTGTTCGCGGCAGGCCTGATTCACGGCAGCCTTGCGTGGTCCATCGTTGCTTTATCCGTCGCGACGGCCGGGATTCTTGCTCCCAATCCGCTTATCTGGGCGATTTCGACGGATTACATCCGCGGTAGTGGCGCTGCAGGTGGCGTGGCGTTGGTGAACTGCATCGGTCTGCTTGGTGGTTTCGTTAGCCCGATGATCATCGGGTCCATCAAGACAGCGACTAACAGCATGGTTGGAGGCCTTGGCGCCATCTCTTTGCTCATGGTCCTTGGTGCGCTTGCCGCGATTGTGCTCGCTCCTAAAACGACGGGAGCCAGGTCGGTCGCCGAGCTTGGTGCTGACAAGCTGGATGACTCGGTGGCGGCAAACGCAATGCTTTGACAGATGCCCGGACGGGTCATCTGGTTACGACGGAGATTCTGGAATGACGACGCGTGAAAAGGTGCAAGTGCGCGAGGTAGGTCTGCGCGATGGTCTGCAAATGGTCCAGACGATTCTGTCGACCGAGCAGAAGCTTGAGTGGTGCCGACGGATGGTGGATGCAGGGTCGGTTGAGATTGAGGTGACATCGTTTGTGCCTCCCAAAATCGTCCCGCAGTTTGCCGATGCAGCCGAAGTCGCACGTGGCGCGCTGGAGATACCAAACCTTCACGCCGCTGCACTCGTGCCTAATCTCAAGGGCGCACAGCGAGCGATAGAAGTTGGCTTGCGAAAAGTGCACTACGTGCTGTCAGCCAGTAACGAGCACAACCTTAAAAACGTTCGTCGAACGACCGCGGAGTCTGTTGAAGATTTTCGACGGATTGTTGTAGAGCGTGATGCAGGCGGGAGCACGTCACGCAGCGTCACGCTCGGCGCCGGCGTAGCGACAGCATTCGGGTGCACCATCTCCGGCCGGGTCGAGGAAAGTACGGTACTTGGTCTCGTCGAGACACTTCTGGAAGCTGGCGCCGACGAAATCACGATTGCCGACACAGTTGGCTATGCAAATCCCGGGCAGGTCAGGGCGCTGATGCGTAAAGTTCTCGCCATCACTAAAGACGTACCAGTCGCCTGCCATTTCCACGACACGCGTGGCCTTGGTCTTGCCAATGTCGTCGCCGCGCTCGACGCAGGGGTGCGCAGCTTTGACTCGTCACTTGGCGGCCTTGGTGGATGTCCGTTCGCACCAAATGCAACTGGGAACATCAACACTGAAGATACGGTATTCCTGCTGGAGTCCGAAGGTCTCGATACGGGCATTGATATCAATGCGCTGCTTGCAATACGAGAGACGATTGCAGGCTGGTTACCGGGCGAACCGTTCACGGGTGCGATTGCGCGTGCAGGCTTGCCGAAGACATTCGATTTACGCGAGGCCGTGGTGGCCTAGTGCATTGCGTCCGGGAAACACTATTTTTGAATTGAAAGAAGGAGCGCGCAGTGCACGTCCAGAAAATTGGCGATATCGAGATTCGCAAAGTGAGCGAGATTGATAGTCTGGAATTTGAGCCTAATTGGCTCTTTCCTACCGTTGACCTCGACTTTGTAAAGGAACAGCGGAGCTGGCTGGGCCCGCATCTCATTGAGCCGACAGAACTCAAGCTGTATCTCAGCTTCCACAGTTACGTCGTCAAGACCCGTCACCACACGATTCTCGTGGACACCTGCAATGGCAATCACAAGCAGCGACCGTCGATGCCCTCGTGGAGCAATCTGCAGACACCGTATATCGAGAATCTGGCCGCAATCGGCATTCGACCAGAAGATATCGACTACGTCATGTGCACGCATCTGCACACTGACCATGTCGGCTGGAACACCCGTCTCGAAGATGGCCGTTGGGTTCCGACTTTCCCGCGTGCGAAATATATCTTCTCGCGCGTCGAGTACGACCATCTGCTGAAGCTGCATCAATCGAACCCTGAGATGCCGGTCAACCGGGGCTCGTTTGTTGACAGCGTCCTGCCCATCGTGGAACACGGTCAGGCGACGTTCGTGGAAATGGACCACTCTTTCGAACACGAGCTCGGCAAGGACGTATGGCTGTCCCCGGCAGTGGGCCACACGGCGGGCCACGTACTGGTACACATTGGGCACGAGCATGGCGAGCATGCGGTCATGACGGGTGACGTTATCCACCACCCAATCCAGTTTGTCGACCCTTCGCTTGCCAACGCTGCAGATTTCGACGCAAAGCTGGCTCATGAGGCGCGCTTTGGCGTGATGAGCCGGTACGCAGACACGTCAACAAAGCTTCTTACGGCCCACTTCCCGTCGCCAACGGCAGGTCGGATAGTGAGTCACGGCGACGCGTTCCGCTTCGCTTTCGACAAGGAATAGCGGTCGCGGTGCAGGCGCACACGTGTCTCAAAGGTCACATTTCCGCGATGCGGCTCTGGCAAAGTTCGATGAACTTCTGAACAGGCTGCGTCAGTGTTGCGCCTCGTCGTGTCGCGATGCCGTAGGGAGCGCCTCTTCGTTCGATGTAGAAGGGGAGTATCTTGACGAGGCCACCTACAGCGAAATACTCGGCGACCTTGCGGGGTATCAGGCCGACCGTGCCGCTTCCCGTCTGAAGCAGAGCGAGCGTGGCGAAGGTTGAAGACGTCTCCATCGCGTAGCGTGGAAAGCTCAGGCCCTCATCGTCAAGCAACTGCTCGAAAAGCGAGCGCATCGGAAGCGTTGCCTGCGGAACAATCCATGGGTTACCGATGATGTCTGCCAGTTGCACCTCGGTTTTGTCACCAAGCGGGTCGGCGCCGTCAACGACGAGGCAGATTTCTTCGACCTCCAGTGGAATGAAATCGTAGGCTTCTGGGTGGACGCTGACACTGGGCCGCCCGATAACGAGGTCCAGCAAGCGCTGGTCGAGCATTGCGAGCAAGCGCGCACTGTTGTCTTCCCAGACCTCGATCGAGGTATCAGGTTGGGCCTCACGCAACGCTTTCACGGTGGGCGCCAGCCATACTGGCAGCGAGCCCATTACGGCGCCAATCGCCAGGGTGCCCCCGCCACCTCGCAGGATTGCGGCCAGTTCATCTCGCATCGTTCCAACGTCCGCCCGAAGGGTTCTGGCGTGACGGATGACGCACCTGCCAAGGTCGTTGGGAACAATCCCTCGCGGCGAACGGGAAAACAGTTCGACACCGAAGATGGCTTCGAGCTCTTGCAGCGATTTGGTTATCGCCGGCTGCGACAGCGAGATCTGGTGGGCTGCCTTGCGCAGCGACCCGTGGTCGTCGAGCGCGATGAGCAGCGCAATATGGGCCCCGCGAAGGCGCCGCAGAATTGCATCGTTACTGGTTATCACGGATATAACCCCAGACGTTCACCTGATTCAAACCTTTCATTATCTGCATCGGAAGGGGCGTCAGTACACTGGACTTGTCGATGGACGCATGCGCGATTCGGACGGTAATTCCCGCCAAAGCAGGACGCCTGACGATACGGCGCGAGGCGTTTGACGGTAGGTGATAACTCGCACGAATCACTGCCGCGCAGTGTAACCGCGATTTCTGCCTCGATGCATGTGGACTGCATCTACGTCCGCGCTGTGATGGGCAACGCGTATCAGCGTCCGACCGGCATTTCCAGAAGGCTCATACCTGTCAACGGAGACAAACAAGCGTGAAACGGATAGGGATTGACGTCGGCGGCACCTTCACCGACGTGGTGATGGTGGACGACTCGACGGGTGCGGTGTGGTCGACCAAGGTGCCTACAACGCCTCAAGACCGGGTCGTAGGAACGGTCGAAGGTTTCCGAAGGATTCTTGAAATCTCGGGCTCGAAAAGTGCCGATATTTCCTTTCTTGGCCACGGTACGACAATGGCCACGAACATGGTCGTGGAGGGCACGGGCGCCAAAACGGCTCTGGTCACCACCCGCGGCTTCCGCGACATCCTCGAACTACGGCGCGCGTCCCGCCATGACCGTGCTGACCTCTATGACCTGCTGTTCGACAACCCTCGGGCGCTGGTGGAGCGCCGTTGGCGGCTCGAGGTGACGGAGCGTCTACGTTTTGACGGGAGCGTTGAGACGCCGCTCGCGTACGAAGAGCTGACCGGGATTGCTGCACGCATCCGTGAATCCGACGTGGAAGCCGTAGCGGTGTGTTTCCTGCACGCGCACGTCAATCCGGAGCACGAGAAGGCTGCCGTCGCGGCGCTGCGTGAAATGCTGCCCGACCGGTTCGTGAGTGCATCCCACGAGGTCAATCCTGAAGCCATGGAGTATGAGCGGACCAGCTCGACGGTCATCAACGCGATGCTCGGGCCGGTCTGTGGCCGCTACATCGGTCGTCTGGTCGATGCACTTGCGCAACTGGGCTTTGCCGGCAAGTTTCTCTTCATGCAGTCAAACGGTGGCCTCGCAAGCCCTGCACGCGTTGCGGACCGTCCGATTGTGCTTCTGGAATCGGGCCCCGCAGGTGGTGTCAGCGCTGCAATCCGCAATTGCGAGCGTGGCGACTTGCGCAATGCCATTCTCGGCGATATGGGCGGCACCACGTTTGACGTTTCGCTAATCCGGGATTTCCGACCCGAGATCCGGAACAAGAGCCTGTTGCATAGCTACACCGTGCGTTCGCCCAGCATCGACATCGACTCCGTGGGCGCGGGTGGCGGCTCCATTGTCTGGATTGACGCGGGCGGCGGCGTTCGAATCGGCCCTGAAAGCGCCGCGGCTGACCCGGGGCCGGCATGTTACGGCCGTGGTGGCAAGCGACCAACGGTCACTGACTGCAACCTCGTGCTCGGCTACATCGACCCGGACAATTTCCTGGGTGGCGAATTCCAGCTGGACGCGAAGGCGGCATGGCGAGTCGTCGAAGAGGTTATCGCAAAGCCCTTGGGAATGAGTGTGCCCGAGGCGGCGCAGGCCGTGCGCTCTGTCGCGAACGCGTTGATGGCACAGGCGATTCGCATCATGACGGTAGAGCGGGGTTACGACCCGCGTGAATTTTCGTACATTTGCTACGGCGGCGCAGGCCCCGTCCACGCAGTCGACCTTGCCCACGAAATGGGGATTCGCCGCGTGGTGATTCCGCCATTGCCTGGGCTCTTCAGCGCGTTCGGCATGATGGTCGCCGACCAGCAGTATGACTATCAACGTCCGGTTGAATGTGACCTTGCCAGGCTCGGCGATGAAAGGTTGCATTCGGAGTTTGACGAACTGCTCGCGCTCGGTCGAAGCGAGGCGGAGCGTCACGGCGTGGAGGCGAATCAGACCCGCGCTGTGCGGCTGGCGGATTGCCGTTATGCCGGTCAGCCTGATGTCATCACAGTCGAGGTATCCGACGACGCATCATGCGCTGCGCTGGCGAGCGAGTTTGAAGCGGCACATCAGCGGCTCTGGAACTTTGTCAGCAAGGACAAGCCGATTGTGGTCGCGAATTTGCGTTTGCAGCTCATCGCGACGAGCGGTTGGCGAGGCGGCGTGGCGCACTCGGATGACGAAGCAGCCGTTGCTCCCGTTCGTACCCGTGACGTGTATATCGACGGCAATGTCCGCGCCTTGCCGGTCTTTGCTCGAAGCCGGCTCCCGGTGGGTGCCCGGATTGAAGGACCTGCTGTTATCGAAGAGCACAGTAGCTGCGCGGTCTTGAAGGCATCGCACACAGCGCGCGTCGACGACGACCTGAACCTCGTGATTGAACTGGCGGCATGAACATGGACATCGTTACATACGAAATCATCCGTAGCAGTCTGTTTGCGGTTGCGCGGGAAATGAAGATTGCCATGATGCGGACAGCGGGAAGCCCGCTGATGCACGCGAGTGGCGACTCATCTGCCGCTATCTTCGACGCTGACATGCAGCTCGTTGCTCAAGGCAACGACATCCCTACGATGTTGGGCTCGGCAGTCATTTCCACCCGTGTCTCGGTCGAGGCCATTGGTCGCGAAAACCTGCGGCCTGGCGACGTCATTGTCAGCAACGACGCTTACGTCGGCGGCGGCAATCACCAGCCGGACGTCCAGTTCACGCGCCCGGTCTTCGTTGACGGTGAAATCGTTGCCTTCGTGATGACACGTGGGCACTGGACGGACATCGGTGGGCAGTCACCTGGCAGCTATGCAATTGCCACGTGGGACGTGTTCGCCGAGGGCATCCGGATTCCCCCCGTCCTTCTCTATCGGAACGACGAGCCAGTGCGCGACGTACTGGAAATCCTGACGCGCAATAGCCGAAACGCTCATGAGCTGCGCCTGGACATTCAGGCGCAATATGCGGGCACCTTTGTGGGTGACCGCCGCATCGTGGACCTGGTTGCAAAGTATGGCGCCAACGCGTTGCGTGACGTGATGAGCCAGAGTCTCGACCACTCGGAGAAGCTCATCCGCGCAGAGATTGCGAAGATTCCCGACGGTGTCTACGAGGCGGAGGAATATCTCGACCCCATCGAGGCGCCGGGCTGGAAACACGAGCGCCCGCTGCTGAAGGTCAAGGTCATCGTGAAGGATGACCACATCACGTTCGACTTCACAGGCACAGGCGCTCAGGTGCGAGGCGGAATCAACTGTCCGTTCTCCGTCACCTGCAACAGCACCTGGTTCACAGTCAAGGCGTTGACGGACCTTAGCATCCCGATCAATCAGGGTTGCTATCGGCCGGTGACCATCATTGCCCCGCAGGGCAGCGTTCTCAATTGCGAATATCCGGCGTCGGTCGTATCTGGCAACACCGAAACATCGCCGCGGGTCATTGACCTTCTCCTGAAGGCCCTCGCGCCCGCAGTTCCCAATCGCATTCTCGGACAAAGCAACTGCGCGGCGTGCGCGGGCATCTTTAGCGGACGCGATACGAATCAGGCTCGTGTTGCGGAGACTGGCGAAAAATTCGTCACGATGCACGACGTGCATGCTGGCGGGATGGGCGCGCGGGCAGCCAGGGATGGGGTGAGCGGCATCCGGGTCTATGTCGGCAATGCCGGCAGCCAGTCGATTGAAATGATTGAACGAACTTCGCCGTTGCTGGTTGAAGAGTGGTCGCTCGTACCCGATACGGGTGGCGCTGGCCGGCAACGTGGGGGTCTGACTTCCCGCCGTGTGTACCGCGTCGAATATGACGAAGCCACGTTCACGGTCTCGGGAGAGCGTGGGCACACGGCGCCGGAAGGACATTTCGGCGGACTCGCCGGCAGCCCGTTCGTTTGCAAGGTGCAGCGAGCTGACGGGCACGACATGGTTGTACCCGCCAAAGGTGGCCAGACAGTCGTGTATCGGAATGACCGTGTCGTTGTGCAGCCGGCCGGTAGCGGTGGATTTGGTGAGCCGCTGGAGCGCGAGCGTGCATTGGTCCTGGCGGACGTCGCCGACGGTTACATCAGTCGGGACGCAGCCGTCCGCCTCTATCAGCTTGACCGCGAACTGATTCAGTCGGAGCAGATTGAAGTCGCCGCGGAGGCAACGTAAGCCGGTGACTGGAAACAAACGGAGTATGGAAATGACGAAGCAGCTTCCACTCGATGGCGTTTGCGTTATCGAGATTGGACACAGTCTCGCTGCACCTTATGCCGGCATGGTATTGCGGGCACTTGGCGCGGAAGTCATCAAGATTGAAAGCGCGGAAGGCGGGGACTACGCGAGAGACTGGGGCCCTCCTTTCATCGATGGTGCTGCGGCACTTTTTCACGCGGTGAACCACGGAAAATCGAGCATCGCGATGTCGCTGTCGGACCCCCAGCAGGCGGACCTGTTGAGGGACCTCATCGCGCGACGCGCAGATGTTGTGTTGCAGAACCTGAAAGCAGGCGGTACGGAGAAGTATGGGCTTGGCGCCGGGCAGATGTTGAAAGCCAAGCCCTCGCTGGTGTACTGCAATCTCGGCGCCTTCGGGACGGTCGGGCCGCTGCGCGACAAGCCTGGATACGACCCGCTCGCCCAGGCGTTCAGCGGCCTGATGAGCTTCATGGGTCAACCCGATGAGGCATTGAGCCGGATTCCCATCTCGGTGAACGACATGGGCACGGGTCTGTGGGCAGCGATCGGCGTGCTATCCGCGCTGTTCCGCCGGCAAACCACGGGCGTCGGTGAAGTCGTTTCGGTGTCGCTTTACGAAACCGCGCTCTCGTGGGGCGGTATGCAGATTGCCGACTACCTTGCGTGTGGAGCGCTTCCGGGACGGTGGGGTTCCGGCACGGCAGCCATCGTGCCGCACCAGGCATTTGAGTGCGCCGATTCGACCATTATGGTCGCAGCAGGTAACGACCGACTCTTCCGTCGGCTCTGCGAGGTTCTGTCAGTCAACGAGTTGGCGGACGACAGCCGCTTTGCGGCCAATGGAGCGCGAGTCAGCAATCGGGTGGAGCTGATTGCGCTTCTGCAGCACGAGTTCAGCAAAAACACGGCTGCACATTGGCTTGAGCGCCTCGACAAGGTGGGGATTCCCAGCGGACCGATTCAGACTGTCGACCAGGTCGTCGTCCATGAGCAGACGAAAGCGTTGGATATCCTGCAGAAGACTGAGGACGGCGCCGCGACGTTTGTGGGGCTTCCCGTATCGTTTGGCGGAAAGCGGCCTGCCGATACTGGGTCCACACCTAAGCTCGGTGAGCATAACCATCTGCTCACTGACGCACTTCAAGAAACCTCCTGAGTGCGCCGCCGCATCCCGGACAAAACATCGGGTCGAGCACGATATGCCGGATAGGCAACGGGAATCGATACGTGAGCGACTCCAGCGAGGTTCGATCCGGGCGACGATCTGGTCGCCGCCCGGATCATTCGAAAGCCGAGGGCGCGACTACGAAGTAATGGTCTGGTAACTGATTTCGCGTCTCTCTGCAGTCAACGTACGAATCGGCTCGCCTTTAATCCAGGCGCGAATGTTTTCAACGGATTCGCCATAGTAGAACTCATACGAACCCTCGGTGACATAGCCGAGGTGTGCCGTCGCAATGACGTTGTCCATCGTCCGGAACGCGTGGGTGACCGGGAGCGGTTCGATATCAAATACGTCCAGCGCGGCGCCAGCAATCTGTTTGCGCGATAGAGCCGCAATCAATGCGTCCTCGTCCACAATCGGTCCACGTGCTGTGTTCACAAGTAAGGCATGGGGTTGCATCAGGGAGAGTTCACGAGCGCCGATGAGACCTCTCGTACGTTCGGACAGGCGAACGTGGATTGACAGGATGTCACTGGACGCAAGCAATTCGTCTTTTGATACGTACTGAGCGCCATGCATGGCAGCGGATTCTGCTGTCATGTTCTGGCTCCAGGCGATTGTCTTCATGCCAAAGGCCTGTGCGACGCGCGCTGTCACGCTGCCGGAGTAGCCTAAACCAAGCAGACCGATGGTCTTGCCGCTCAGGTCTCTGCCGACGGAGACTTGCCATCCACCATTTCTGAACGAATTGACCTCGGCGGGGATATGACGCGCGGCCGCGAGAATGAGTGCCCACGTGTGTTCAGCCGCTGCCGTCAGCGACGATGCCGTCCCGCAGACAGTGATACCCAGTTCGTCCGCGGCTTCAATGTCAATGGCAGCGTTCCACGGGCCCGTGCTTGCAAGCATTTTGAGGTTCTTGAGCCTCGATAGGACGCTCCTCGGGAACCAGGTTCGTTCCCGCATCACGCACAGGACGTCATAGGGTTGGAGCCGTTCGACCAGGGCATCCTCATTGTCGATATGGTCAGTGAAGATGGTGATTTCGGCATGCTTGCGCAGGCTGTCCCAGTTTCCGAACTTCATCGAGGTGTTCTGGAAGTCGTCGAGGATGGCGATTTTGTGCATGAGTTTCTTTACTGTTGATGCCGGATGGGCGTATCGACCGCACACCCGGCGGGTCGTTCAAAGAAGAAGTTAGCTGCTGCTGATTACCGTTTCGATGGAACCTCGCTGGCGTTCACGCTGGTTGGGTCGCTTTCGGCTTGAATCCTACGAACATGACGATGATTCCGAGAAAGAGGACGGCGGTCATCACGTAAAGGCCACTATTGAGCGACCCGGTCATTGTCTTCAACCATCCGATGATGAAAGGGCTGCAGAATCCACTGAGCAGACCGATGCAGTTCACGAACGCAATGCTTCCAGCTGCAGCAGGCGAGCCGTGGAGATAGCCGGAAGCCATTGACCAGATCAGCACGTTTATCGAGAAGATGCCGACACACGCGACGGTCAGCAAAGCGATTGTCACCACAGCTGAGCTCATCGACTGCGACACAAGAAGAAGCGCTATCGCACCGATGACGCCGGCAATGGTCGCATGCCAGCGCCGCTCAAGCGTGCGGTCCGAGTTTCGGCTAATTGCGACCATCCCTATGGCGCCAATACCGTAGGGAATGGCCGACAGCCATCCAAGTTGCGCGAGGTTCGATATGCCCGAACTCTTCATGACGGTAGGAAGCCAGAACGTGACCGAATAGGTTCCGCAAACGAAGGCGAAGTCGATGAACGCAAGCATGTAGACCTTGGGGTCCGCGAGCGCTTGCGCGAGCGTTCCGTGCCCGTTCTGGTTGTTCTTGCGTTTGCGTTCCGTTTCGGCTCGAAACCCTTCCCGCAGTGTGTTCTTTTCTGCGTCAGTCAGCCATTTCGCTTTGTCGATGTTGTCATCCAGGACGAACAGCGTAAGGATGCCAAGTGCGACGGCAGGCAGCGCCTCCACGATGTAGAGCCACTGCCACCCAGCCATGTTGGCGACGTTTGCAAGCGCTGTCATCGCCCATCCGGAGATGGGGCCGCCGACCAGGCCGGCAACGGGAAAGCCGACCATGAAGCATGAAATGATGACGCCGCGCCTGTTCTCAGGGAACCAGGAGCTGAGATAGAAAATCACGCCGGGAAAGAAGCCAGCCTCGAATACGCCGAGCAGTAATCGGACGAGGTAGAACTCGGTCACGTTGGAGACAAACGCCGTTAAGGTCCCAACGATTCCCCAGCAAATCATGATCCGAGCGATGGTCTTCTTCGCTCCCATGCGCTTCAGAAGCAGGGCGCTTGGCACCTCGAGCAGACAGTACGAGAGGAAAAAGATACCCGCGCCCAGGCCGTACACAGCATCGCTGAAACCAAGGGCGTCCTGCATTTGCAACTTCGCAAATCCGACGTTGATGCGGTCGAGAAAGGCGACGACATAGCAAACGAAGAGCAGCGGCACGATGCGAAGCGCGACGCGCAGGTAAAGCCTGCGCTCCTCCGCGCTCACGGCCGCGACGGACGGCGGTTCGTCCGATGATGTCGGAGTCGGTTCAAGAAAGGTCTGGCTCAATTGCTGTCTCCTGATTGTCCCGATTCGTCTGGCAATTGAGGCCAACGTCCGAGAACGCTTAATGGAAGTGTGGGTGAAACTTGAAATGAATTCTTGAAATGAATTCGCGACGGATACAACTCACGTCTCAATCGCACTCCTGTTGCAAAAGGTCGTCTTCGCGGTTGCGCGCTGGCGGCCTGGTCAGCAAATGGTTGTGTTCACCAAGGCCGGGTGTATTGCCGGGCAAGGGCGGGCGTTGGCCGTCGAAGGAGACAGGCAGCGCGACGGTCCTCGTTCGTCCATCGGGCGTCTCGCGAAGGATGTCGAGTGACACCGTCTGTTCGTCCATGACCACGCGGTCGACCGTCTGCAAGGGGCCGCAAGGAATCGATTCCGCTTCAAGCTTCTCCAGCCAATCGCTCGCGGTCTTCTGCCTGAACCTGACTTCGAGAAGTGCAATCAAGGCCTTTCGGTTCAAGACACGGTCACCATTGGTCGCAAACCGTGGGTCGTCAGCCAGTGAGGGCAGGTCCATCACATTGCAGAGGCGGCGATAAAGCGTGTCGTTACCTGCGGCGACAAGGATTTCGCCATCTGAGCAGTCGAATACCTGATAGGGCACGATGTTTGGGCTACCCGACCCTATGCGGGCGGGTTCTGGCCCGCCGGCAAGGCAATCCGAAAGGGGCACCGTCATCCAGGCCAGGGCGGTCTCGTAGAGCGACACGTCGATGACCTGGCCGCGCTCACGGTCGCCACGGTCTTTGCCCCGCAGCGCGGCGAGGACGCCAATGACGGCCCACATGCCTGTGCCCATGTCATTGATCGAGACGGGAACGCGGCTGGGCGCGTCGTCGGCATGCCCCACGATGCTCATCATCCCGCTGTAGGCCTGTACCAACGGGTCGTAGCCGGGCTTGCTTCGCAAAGGGCCGGTGGCGCCAAAGGCTCCGAGGTTGCAATAGACGAGCGACGGACACAGTTCCGTCAGGTCCTTTGCCCCGAGGCCATAACGGTCGAGATTGCCGGGCTTCAGGTTCTGCAGGACCACATCGGCATTGGCGACGATGAACTCTCGAATGAGTTTGGTGCAGACCGGGTCGCTGAAATCGGCGCTGATGCTTTCCTTGCCGTGGTTCATTGCATGAAAGAGCGCGGAGGCTCCGTCGATGAAGGGCGGCCCCCATCCGCGGGCGTAGTCCCCCTGGGCTGCGTTCTCAATCTTCACGACGCGGGCGCCGAGATGCGCGAAGATGATGCCCGCGTACGGTGCCGCAAGGCTGTGTCCAATCTCCACGACGCAAATGCCGTCAAGCGGGAGCGGCCGCGTCATTTGTCTCTCAGCCATGGCGCATCCCCTTGCCAGGATTGGCTGTGCTCCGCAATTCGTCCGTTCGCACGGTATGCGGGCATCTTCCTCCAGTAGCGCTTCTGAGGCAGGTCACGGTATCTCGCAGATGTATTTGATGAAACGTTTCCAAAATTTAACGTATGACTAGAAGCTCTCTTGTCTACGTGGTTTGGCGCTTGATGAAACGTTTCCAATGATAGATCGAAGGACGTCTTTGTCAAGGCGGTAGTTCCCTGGCGGATCTACCGTCGCTTTTTAGGGATGTTCCGCGGAGGACCTTCCACCGGCGGAAAGCAAGTCTCGAAGGGGAACCCGTTCACCTTGCTTGACAAAGTAGGCGCGGCAGGGAAAATTGGGAACGTTTCCACCGCGTCGTCGAATGGAAGGCAGCGCGAGTGCGACGTCCTCGCCGCCCAGCCAGGAGGCGAGGCCAGATTTGAACGCGGGGTCGATGCGGGGCGTCGGCTCTCCCGGGTGTTCCGTTTTCGCAGCCGTAGCGCTCGCAAGAGCTGGGCTCACCGAGGGCGGTACGCAGCAGTTTTGCTTACGGCCTGACGCAGGCTTTGCCGACAGAATGAGTATCGAATCCAAAGGCAATATGACACGCCGAACTTCGGGCGCAGCTGACGTCGCATCACCTGACGATGAACGCAAGCCGTCAATCCGGGACGTCGCGCAACTGGCGGACGTCAGTCTGGGCACGGTCTCGCGGGTAATCAACGCGCATCCCAACGTGCGCGAGGACACACGCAAGCGCGTGAAGGCTGCCATCGTAGAACTGGGTTATGTGCCGAATATGGTGGCCCAGAGCATGCGCAGCAACAGGTCGATGACGTTCGCATGCGTAATGCGCGACTTCACCGTCCCTGTGCTCAGCTTGTTCGTCGACTCGATGCAAAAGGAGATTGAAGGTTTCGGCTTCTCGCTGATGGTCGCATCCAGCTACCACGACCTCAAGCGCGAACGAGAACTGCTGCTTGGCTTCCAGCAGCGACGGATAGACGGGCTGGTAATCGCCACGTCGTCGGAGGAGGACCCAGCGCTTCTGACGATGCTGCGGGAAGCACAATTTCCAATCGTGTTGCTGGATCGTGAGTTGCCTGCCGAGCTTGATTCCGTCTCCGTGAATCACGCCGCAGGTGTTCGGCAAGCGGTGCTTCACCTCGCCGACCTGGGACATCGCCGCATTGCAATCATTTCTGGTGAACCGGGAGTGCATCCGACGCAAAGCCGGTTGAAGGGTTTCGGCGATGCATTCAAAGAGCGTGGCCTGACGCTGGAGCCAGAACTGATCCGGCACGCCACATTTGCCAGAGACGCCGGCTATACCGAAACGAGGCATTTGTTGGAGCTCGACAAACCACCTACGGCTATCGTTGCCGGCGGAACATCATTGCTTCCTGGCGTAATGCAAGCAACGCGGGAACGTGGACTCGTGATACCGCAAGACTTATCGGTTGTCGCCGGAGCGGACAGTGACGTCGCGCTTCTCGCGACGCCTGCGTTCACTGTGGTTCGATGGAACCATGACCAACTCGGGAAGGCGGCGGGGAGATTCCTGATGGAGCGTTTGGACAACCCGAAACTGCCCCGCAGGAGATTGACGGTGGACGCTGAGCTGGTGATGCGAGGTTCGTGCGCGTCACCGCGTCGGACGGTGGCTCTGAGGGGTTGAAGCTATCGCTGGTCGACTCTGCCCCGGTCCAATCCCAGATAACTAGCCAGGCATTCGCCAGCGCCTTTCCAGTGAGCCTGATCGACATTGATCTCGCAAGAATTTGAGCAGTACTGCTCTATCGGCATGCGGTTGAAGCGAGTCAGATATTTCCCAGGCGAGCGCCGATTTGCAAAGCCATCTTCGCTATAGCAAGGCGAATCTGCTTCTCTCGCTTTTGGTCGATGCGACCGATGGGGATGCTCGTGCTGACGGCAAGTCTTTTCCCATAGGCTGTCTGCCCGACATAGGCAGCAAAACAGGCCAGTCCAGCGGCAGATTCCTCGAACTCGCTCGCCTGGCCATTTTCCCGGACAACTGCGAGCTCACGTAGCAGGACAGCGCGTCGCGTGATTGTCCTTGGCGTCACTGCGGTGAGCTTTTCCGGGAGCAGTTCGATCAACTCTGCCTCAGAAAGCGTTGCAAGCAGCGCTTTCCCCAACGCTGAGCAATGTGCCGGCAGCCGGGAGCCAAGGTCCGATACGAGTCGCACCGGTCGTCGCGAATCCTCTCGGGCGATGTAGACAACGTCAGTTCCGTCGAGCGTCGCCAACTGCACCACTTCGTCATGTGCGGCCACGAAGGAAGCTGCCAACGCACGGAACACAGACTGATAGCCGTCGTGCCGCACATACGCGTTCCCCAACTCGAAAAGCTTCACGCCGATGAGGTAGCCGTCGCCGTGCTTTTCAACCCAATGCTGCCGCTGCAGTGAGTCGAGCAGCAGGTAGAGCGTACTGCGCGACAGGCCGGTTGCCTCGCGCAACGCCGACACGCGCACGGGCTCCCGCGCCCCAGACAGAACGTCGAGGATGTCTTGTGCTCGCTTCAGAGCCGGTACCTCGTAGACCTTTTCCATAGCAACCAGATTCGCGGGAATTTGAAGAAGGATTGTCCAACCAGTTGGACATATTTTCAACATAATGGACACCCCCTCGCCGCAACAATAGGATTTGCGCTTCCCTCTCCTTGATAGGCGATCAGCGTAAATGGCTATTTCCCCGGCACATTCATACCTTCCTGCAGATTCAGAGCGAGCGATACTCATTGGTCGCGTATGGCGACCAGCGCCGCACAACGGCCCGTCAGTCGTAGTCGTTCGAAACGATGAGGTCTTCGACATCACAGAAGCCGTTGTAACGACGGCAGACCTGTTCGACCGCGCGGACGCACTGGAAATTGCTCGTAACGCGCCGGGTGAGTCACTCGGGGGCGTGGACGCACTGATAGCCAGGAGTCTCGACCCCAATGCGACCGGACTCAGGTTGCTCGCGCCTTGCGACGTTCAAGCCATCAAGGCTTGCGGCGTGACGTTTGCGGTTAGCCTGCTCGAGCGCGTGATTGAGGAGCAGGCGGGCGGTGATGCAAGCAAAGCATTGGAAATCCGGGAGACGATTAACACACTGATTGGTGTAGACCTCTCCAGGATTAAACCGGGCTCGGAAAGCGCGCAGAAATTGAAGGCTGAAATGGAGCGGCGGGGCGCCTGGTCGCAGTACATGGAGGTCGGCATTGGCCCAGACGCAGAGGTGTTTTCGAAGTCGCAGCCAATGTCGGCAGTGGGGCTTGGCGCGAATATCGGTCTCTACAAAACGTCAGTCTGGAATAACCCGGAACCGGAGATTGTGCTTGCAGTGAACAGCGCCGGTCATATCGTGGGTGCGACGCTCGGAAACGACGTCAATCTGAGAGATATCGAAGGTCGCAGTGCTTTGCTGCTCGGGAAGGCGAAGGACAACAACGCTTCGTGCTCCATTGGCCCGTTCGTTCGCCTCTTTGACGCGCATTTCACGCTTGATTCCGTCCGGAAGGAAAGTGTGTCGCTGAAGATTGACGGCATCGACGACGGTTTCGTGCTCGAAGGCGTCAGTCATATGAGCGAGATTAGCCGCGACCCGATCGACCTGGTGAACCAGACCTATGGTCCGCACCATCAGTATCCCGATGGCTTCATGCTTTTCCTCGGCACGATGTTTTCGCCAATCAAAGACCGGGACGCGAAAGGTGCGGGGTTCACCCATCACCTTGGTGACGTCGTTACTATCTCGGCGCCCTCGCTGGGCGCGTTGGTCAACATCGTGCGGCGCTCCGACGAGATCACTCCCTGGACGTTCGGCGTACGTGCCCTGTACGGCAATCTGGCGGCGCGTGGTCTGCTGAACAGAAATGCATCGGGGGCTTGACCGATCGTGCGTGCAGACTGCCTGACGTCGCCCGGAATCGTCATCTCCTTTTGTGCCGTCGACATGCGAGCACAGCGCGTGCTGGGTCAAAATGCCGTTTTACTATCAGGGGCCTGCGGCGGCCGTCGGTCGCGGTGCCTGACCGCGCTGGATGTCGCGTTTCGGCAGGCCATGCATTGCGCGAGCGGGTCGCTTTGCAGGCGTGGTCAATACGCGTGACCGACTTGTCTGATGGAGCTTCACGGAGAAACAGATGAGAATTGCGGTAGCGGGCGCAACCGGCCGAATGGGCCGGATGCTGATTGAGGCGGTATTGGCAGCGGATGGTACGACACTCGTCGGCGCATTGAGCAAGGACGGTGGCTCCGCTTTGGGGCAGGACGCCGGCGCGTTTATCGGTAAGGCGACGGGAGTTGCAATCACAGCCGATATCGATGCCGTACTGTCAGCGTCGGATGTCCTGCTCGATTTCACCCGGCCGTCAGGCACGCTCGCTTATCTCGAGGCAGCGAAGCGGCACGGGGTGAAAATGGTTATCGGAACAACGGGCTTCGACGCTGAGCAATTGCGGTTGATAGAAGAGACAGCCAGGAGCACCGCGATAGTGTTCGCATCCAGTACGAGTGTCAGCCTCAACGTGACGCTTCAGCTTATCGAATTGGCTGCAAAGAACTTCTCCAAAGGCTATGACATTGAAGTTGTCGAAGCACACCATCGACACAAGGTGGACGCGCCGTCGGGGACCGCACTGACGATTGGAGAGACCATCGCAGGTGCGCTTGGCCGCAATCTGGCCGATTGTGCAGTGTTCGCGCGTGAAGGGATGACTGGCGCACGGGACCCCTCGACGATTGGGTTTTCCTCAATTCGTGGTGGCGACATCGTTGGAGAGCACACGGTCCTGTTCATCGGCGAAGGGGAGCGAATCGAAATTACCCACAAGACACTCAACAGATTGCCCTATGTCAATGGCGCGTTGCGAGCCGCGCGCTTCCTGATGAAGCAGGAAAGTGGCCTGTTTGATATGCAGGACGTGCTGCGGCGATGACCGTTCTCAGACGCCGATAGGCCCACTTGGGGCCGGAGCCGGCAAGGTTCATTTATTTCGCGTTCCAGACGGCATCGAGCCGTAGTCTCCTGTGAGCAAATCCGTAGTGAAAACAGGGTTTTGATGGGTGCAGTACGGATTTGTTTGCGAAGAATCATTGTGACATCGCGCATACCCCCAAGCGCTTCCGATCACACCCTGGTGAAAACACCAATGCCCGCCGTCGGCTATGCCCAAAGCCTTGCGGGACAAGCCTTCCGCCCATACCCACAAGGTCTTCCGCATCCGTGAATGCTGGAAACGATCGTAACGAAGCTTGTTAGAATCCTCTCAAGCGATGTACGATACATGCAAATAAACCATCAGCCGTTGCGGTGCATTGCACAAACTTGCGGATGTCTATGCCTGAAGCTCCTACCCAGTCCTCGTCGGTTGTCGCGCTGCGGCGCGCGGCCCACGTCCATCCCGCCCGTAATCCGGGTGTGCCTTTCGATCTCGCGTGGCTCGACGGGTTGCGCGTCAACCAGTCGGCCGTAGAACGCCGCACGGCGACGCTCGGCACGCGCCGCACCGTCAAGAAGGATGCGCAGGCCGCATGGCTGTTGAAAGCCGTGACCTGCATCGACCTCACGACGCTCAACGGCGACGACACGGAAGGCCGCGTGCGGCGTCTGTGCGCGAAAGCGAGACAGCCGGTGCGCGCCGACATTCTCGCGGCGCTCGGCGTACCGCCGCACACCATCACGACGGGCGCCGTGTGCGTGTATCACCGCTACGTCGCGGCCGCCGTCGATGCGCTCGCCGGCAGCGGCATTCCCGTTGCGGCCGTATCGACGGGCTTTCCCGCCGGTCTGATTCCGCATCCGCTGAAGCTGAAGGAAATCGAGGCATCGGTAGCCGACGGCGCGCAGGAAATCGACATCGTCGTCACGCGCGAGTACGTGCTGACAGGCAACTGGCAGGCACTCTACGACGAAGTGCGCGAGTTCCGCGCCGCATGCGGCGAAGCGCATCTGAAAGCGATTCTCGCGACGGGCGATATCCAGACGCTGTCGAACGTTGCGCGCGCATCGATGATCTGCATGATGGCGGGCGCCGATTTCATCAAGACGTCGACGGGCAAGGAGGGTGTCAACGCGACGCTCGACGTGTCGCTCGTGATGGCGCGCATGATCCGCGAATACCACGCGCGCACGGGCATCCTGATCGGCTTCAAGCCGGCGGGCGGCGTGTCGAACGCGAAGACGGCGCTGTTGTTTCAAATCCTGATGAAAGAAGAACTGGGCCGCGCGTGGCTCGAGCCCGAACTGTTCCGCTTCGGCGCATCCAGTCTTCTCGCCGATATCGAACGCCAGCTCGAGCATTACGCGACTGGCCGTTATTCCGCCTTCAACCGTCACCCTGTTGCCTGAGCAGATCGATCCCATGAGCGTAGCCGAGTATTTTTCATCGATGGAGTACGGTCCCGCACCCGAGGACGATCAGCCCGCGCGTGCGTGGCTTGCGCAGCATGACGCGACGTTCGGCCATTTCGTCGACGGTGGATGGCGCGCGCCCGCAGCGGGCGAACGTTTCGCATCGCACGAACCCGCGACGGGCGAACTGCTCGCGCATATCGCGCAAGGCGATGCGGTGGATGTCGATGCCGCCGTCGCCGCCGCGCGCGCCGCGCAGCCGGGCTGGCTGGCGCTGGGCGGCGCGGGACGGGCGCGGCATCTGTATGCGCTGTCGCGGATGGTGCAGCGTCACAGCCGCCTGTTTGCCGTGCTCGAAGCGCTCGACAACGGCAAGCCGATCCGTGAAACGCGCGACATCGATATACCTCTTGTGGCAAGGCACTTTCTGCATCACGCGGGCTGGGCGCAACTGCAGGACAGCGAGTTCAAGGACTTCGCGCCGCTCGGCGTGATCGGCCAGATCGTGCCGTGGAATTTCCCGCTGCTGATGCTCGCGTGGAAGATCGCGCCTGCCATCGCGACGGGTAACTGTGTGGTGCTGAAGCCGGCCGAATACACGCCGCTGACGGCGCTGCTGTTCGCCGAACTCGCACAGCGCGCGGGCTTGCCGAAGGGTGTGCTGAACGTGGTGACGGGCGACGGACGCACGGGCGCAGCGCTCGTCGAACATGCTGGCGTCGACAAGATCGCATTCACGGGCTCGACGGAAGTGGGCCGCGTGATCCGCGCGGCGACGGCGGGCACGGGCAAGTCGTTGACGCTGGAATTGGGCGGCAAGTCGCCGTTCATCGTGTTCGATGATGCGGACCTCGACGGCGCAGTCGAAGGCGTGGTCGACGCGATCTGGTTCAACCAGGGCCAGGTGTGTTGCGCGGGCTCGCGTCTGCTCGTGCAGGAAGGCGTCGCTGCGCGCTTCATCGACAAGCTCAAGCGCCGCATGGCGACGCTGCGCGTCGGGCCGTCGCTCGACAAGAGCATCGATATCGGCGCGATCGTCGACAAGGTGCAGTTGGAGCGCATCGACTCGCTGGTCGAAGCGGGCCGTCTGGAAGGTTGCGAGATCTATCAGTCGACGCAAACGACGGTGCCCACAGGCGGCTGCTTCTATCCGCCGACGCTCGTCACGGGCGTTGCGCCCGCCTCGACGTTGGCGCAGGAAGAGATCTTCGGCCCCGTGCTCGTGACGATGACGTTCCGCACGCCCGATGAAGCCGTCGCGCTCGCGAACAACACGCGCTATGGACTCGCCGCGAGCATCTGGAGCGAGACGATCGGCCGCGCGCTCGATATCGCGCCGCGCCTCGCGTGCGGCGTCGTGTGGGTCAACGCGACGAACCTGTTCGACGCGGCGGTCGGCTTCGGCGGCTATCGCGAGTCGGGCTACGGACGCGAAGGCGGCCGCGAAGGCATCTACGAATATGTGAAGCCGAAGGCATGGCTCGCGCTCGGAGAGCGTCGCCCGGTGCATCGCGTCACCGATGTGTCGGCACACACGCATGAACCTGAGCAAACCGCTGATGTACTGGCGATCGACCGCACCGCGAAGCTCTTCATCGGCGGCAAGCAGGCGCGGCCGGATAGCGGCTACACGCTGCCTGTTTATGGCGCCGATGGCGCGCTGGTCGGCGAAGTGGGTGAGGGCAACCGCAAGGACATCCGCAATGCCGTCGCGGCGGCACGCGGCGCGCAGAAGTGGTCGCAGGCTACCGCGCACAACCGCGCGCAGGTGCTCTATTACCTCGCTGAAAATCTCGCGGTGCGCGCGCATGAATTCGTGCATCAACTGGTGAAGCGCACGGGCGCGAGCGTTGCCGAAGCGCGCCGCGAAGTGGACGCATCGGTGACGCGGCTCTTCACGTATGCCGCCTGGGCCGACAAGTTCGACGGCGCGGTGCATGCGCCGCCGCTGCGCGGCGTCGCGCTCGCGATGAACGAGCCGCTCGGCGTGATCGGCATTGCGTGCCCGGATGAAGCGCCGCTGCTGTCTTTCATTTCGCTGATCGCGCCCGCGCTTGCGATGGGCAATCGCGTCGTTGCCTTGCCGAGTTCGTCGAGTCCGCTTACAGTGACCGACTTCTATCAGATTGTGGAGACGTCGGACGTGCCCGCGGGCGTGCTCAACATCGTGACGGGCGAACGCGGCGCGCTGTTGCCGGCGCTCGCGAAGCATGACGATGTCGATGCGCTGTGGTGCTTCGGCTCTGCGAAAAATTCGGCGCTTGCCGAACGCGAGTCGATCGGCAACCTGAAGCGCACGTTCGTCGATCATGGCCGCGCGTTCGACTGGTTCGACACATCGAGCGAAGGCCCGGCGTTTCTGCGCCATGCAACACAAGTCAAGAACATCTGGATACCGTATGGCGACTGATCGCTTTCTGATCGCCTGACAGGGCATGACAGAACGATAGCGCGCCAACCGAATAACGGAGGAGACAACGTGCTGAAGAATCTGGACCCGCTGTTGAACGCCGATGTGCTGCACGCGCTGCGCGCGATGGGCCACGGCGACGAAGTGGTGATTTGCGACGCGAACTTTCCGGGCGACTCGGTCGCGCGGGAGTCCGTGACGGGCAAGTTGCTGCGGCTCGATGGCGTCGATGCGCCGCGCGCGATTCGCGCGCTGCTGTCGGTGCTGCCGCTCGATACATTCGTCGACGATCCTGCCTCGCGCATGGAAGTGGTCGGCGAGCCGAACACCATTCCCGCCGTGCAGCGCGAAGCGCAAGCCGAAGTGAACGAGGCCGAAGGGCGCGATGTACCGTTCGTCGGCATCGAGCGCTTTGCGTTCTATGCGCGCGCGAAGAAAGCCTACTGCGTGATCGCCACGGGCGAAACGCGCGGCTACGGCTGCTTCATCTTCAAGAAGGGCGTGCTGCTCGCGCCCGACGTACCAAAGGAATGACGACGATGGCCACGCAACAGAAAGAAGGCCGCGTCGTCATTCTCGGCATCTTCGTGACGGACCTCACGTTTCGCGCGGACCGCATGCCACTGATCGGCGAAACGATCGCGGGCAATGCGTTCAAGATGGGCCCCGGCGGCAAAGGCTCGAACCAGGCGGTCGCGGCGGCGCGCGCGGGCGCCGACGTAGTGTTCTGCACGCGCATCGGCAACGATGCGTTCGGCCAGATTGCCCGAGCGACGTGGGACGCCGAAGGCATCACGGCGCGCGCGTCGGTGATCGACGGCGCATCGACGGGCGCAGCGCACATCTTCGTCGATGACATCACCGGCAAGAACGCGATCATCGTCGCTTCCGGCGCGGCAGCAACGATGAATGCGGGCGACGTTGACGCGATCGAAGCGGATATCGCCTCGGCGCGCGTGTTCGTCACGCAACTCGAACAGCCGGTCGGCGCTGCGAAGCGCGGCCTCGAAGTCGCGCGCAAGCATGGCGTGACGACGGTGTTCAATCCCGCGCCCGCGTTGCCGCTCGACGACAGCATTTTCCCGCTGTGCGACTACATCACGCCGAACGAAACGGAGACGACCGCGCTGACGGGCATCGAGGTCAGCAATGTCGACGATGCGCGCCGCGCCGCTGACGTGCTGCTGAAAAAAGGCGTGCGCAATGTGATCGTGACGCTCGGCGAAGCGGGCGCGCTGCTGCATTCGGCGGAGCAATCGGTGTTCGTGCCCGCGTTCCAGTGTGGACGCGTCGTTGAAACAGCAGGCGCGGGCGATGGTTTCACAGGCGGCTTCGCGGCGGCGCTCGCGCGCGGCGCGGATGCCGTCGATGCGACGCGTTTCGGCTGCGCGCTGGCGGGCATTTCGGTGACGCGGCCCGGCACCGCGCCTTCGATGCCGACGCTCGCCGAAGTCAACGAAGTGCTGGCGCAAGCCGGTCATCCGCTTTCAACGCATTGAGCGCGTGCGCCGCCCGATGCGGCGCGCGGCATGAAGGAGTTCGTTTCGACATGAAGTCCTCGCTTTTCGCCGGCCTGTTTCGCGACCGGCAACTGAACTTTCTGCTAGCGGTGAACGTGCTCGTCGTGCTCGCCGCGACCTGGATCTCGCACGGCCAGTTCGTCTCGCTCGACAACCTTCAGTCGATGGGCGGCCAGTTGCCCGAACTCGGGTTGCTCGCGCTCGGCATCATGCTGTCGATGGTGTCGGGCAACGGCGGCATCGATCTGTCGGGCGTTGGGCTCGCGAACCTGTCGGGCATGGTCGCGGCGCTGATCGTGCCGAAGTTCATCAGCGGCGACGATTCGCCGATGCTCTATACGAGCGTGTTCTGCGCGATCGTCGTGTGCATGGGCGCAATTGGCGGGCTGGTGAATGGCGTCGTGATCGCGCGACTGCGCCTCACGCCGATTCTCTGCACGCTCGGCACACAGCTGCTGTTCACGGGTTGTGCCGTCGTGTTGAGCAACGGCGCGTCGGTTCACGTCGATTATGTCGAGCCGCTGTCGGATATCGGTAATGGCACGTGGTTCCAGGTGCCTGTTTCGTTCGTGATCTTCATCGCGGCTGTCGTGGTGCTCGGCTGGTTGCTGCGACGCAGCCCGTTCGGCTTGCGTCTGTATCTGATGGGCACGAACCCGAAAGCCGCGTTCTACGCGGGCATTCCGCGCGTGCGGATGCTGGTTCTTACATACATGATGTGCGGCATTCTCGCGTCGCTCGCGGGGCTGATCAGCGTCACGCACACGTCGAGCGCGAAATGGGACTACGGCAATTCGTATCTGCTGATCGCGATCCTGATTGCCGTGATGGGCGGCGTGAATCCTGCGGGCGGTTATGGCCGCATCATTTGCGTGTTCTTCGCGGCGACGGTGCTGCAGTTTCTGTCGAGCTTCTTCAATCTGCTCGGCGTGTCGCAGTTCTTCGGCGATTGCGCGTGGGGTTTCCTGCTGCTGGCGTCACTCGCATTTGCGGGCGGCGAGCGCGTGCGCGCGATCTTCGGTTTCGCGCAGCCGAATCAACGGCGCTAACGTTGTAGCGATAGTTTCAGCGGACATCGGGGCCCTGGATTTCCGCGTGCATATGAAGGGGCGACACTCACTCAATGACTAAATCACTAAAGGCAACGGAGACAAACGCATGAAACTGACCCGACTGAGCGCCGCCCTTGCAACCGGCGCACTCGCGCTCGGCGTGATCGCCGCCGCGCAAGCCGCGACCAATGAAACGATCGTCACGGTCGTCAAGGTCACGGGCATCAACTGGTTCAACCGGATGGACGAAGGCGTCAAGGAGTTCGCGAAGGACAACCCCGGTGTGCAGGCTTATCAGACGGGCCCGGGCCGCGCCGACGCCGCGCAGCAGCTGAAGATCATCGAAGACCTGATCGCGAAGAAAGTGACGGCCATCGCCGTCGTTCCGTACGATCCGCCGACGCTCGAACCCGCACTGAAGAAGGCGATGGATCGCGGCATCAAGGTCGTCACACATGAAGCCGACAACGCGAAGAACACGATGGTCGACATCGAGGCCTTCGACAACTCCGCGTACGGCGCGGGCCTGAACGAGCGCCTCGCATCGTGCATGCATCAGGACGGCAAGTGGGCCGTGCTGGTCGGCTCGCTCGGCAGCCGCTCGCAGGTGCAATGGGCCGACGGTGGCATCAACAACGCGAAGGCCAAGTACCCGAAGTTGAATCTCGTCGAGCCGAAGCTCGAAACGAACAACGACGGCGAGAAAGCCTATGAAGTCGCGAAGGAAGTGCTGCGCAAGCATCCCGACCTGAAGGGCTTCCAGGGTTCGTCGTCGCTGGACGTGATCGGTATTGGCCGCGCGGTTGAAGAAGCGGGCATGCAAGGCAAGATCTGTGTGTACGGCACGGGGCTGCCGACGGAAGCGGGCAAGTTCCTCGAAAGCGGCGCGGTGAACGGCATTGCATTCTGGGATCCGAAACAGGCCGGTCTCGCGATGAACAAGGTCGCGCAGATGCTGGTCGAAGGCAAGACCGTGCAGAACGGCGCTGATCTCGGCATTCCGGGCTATACGAAGGTGACGGTCGAGAAGGGTCCGGGCAAGGGCATCATCGTGCGCGGCCAGGGCTGGGTGAACGTCGACAAGACGAACTACAAGCAATACAACTTCTGATCGTGGCATCACCGCGTGCGGGCTTTCGCGAGCGAACGCCCGCACGCTTCGACATTCATCTGGAGCACGGCTTTTCAGCATGAATCAAAACGTTTCCTCCACGCCGTTCCTGCAGGTGGTCGGCGTACACAAGCGGTTCACGGGCGTGCATGCGTTGCGCGGCGTGAGCCTGTCTTTCGAGCGCGGGCAGATCTATCACCTGCTCGGCGAAAACGGCTGCGGCAAGAGCACGCTCATCAAGATCATCTCCGGTGCGCAGCCGCCCGATGAAGGCGAGCTGATCATCGAAGGCGTTTCGCACGCGCGGCTCTCGGCGCTTGAATCGCTGGCGGCAGGGATCGAGACGGTCTATCAGGACCTGTCGCTGCTGCCGAACATGAGCGTCGCCGAAAACGTCGCGCTGACGTCGGAGCTTGCGGAGCACAACGGGCGCCTCACGCGCACGTTCGACCGCAAGGCGCTTACACGCACCGCGGCGAAGGCACTCGAAGCCGTGGGCCTGCCAGGCGATGCCGAATTCCAGTCGACGCTGATCGAACAGTTGCCGCTCGCGACGCGGCAACTCGTGGCGATTGCGCGCGCGATTGCGAGCGAAGCGAAGTTCGTCATCATGGACGAACCGACCACTTCGCTCACGCAAAAAGAAGTGGACAACCTGATCGCCGTGCTCGGCAATCTGCGCGCGCAGGGCGTAACCGTGCTGTTCGTGAGCCACAAGCTCGACGAGTGCTATGCGATCGGCGGCGAAGTGATCGTATTGCGTGACGGCCAGAAGATGGCGCAAGGCCCGATCGCCGATTACACGAAAACGCAGATCAGCGAGCTGATGACAGGCCGTCATCTGTCGAGCGAGCGGTATCGCGAAGGCGAAGTCGGCAAGGAAGTCGTGCTCGACGTGAAGGGCTATACGCGCGGCGCGCAGTTCCGCGATGTGTCGTTCGCGCTGCATCGCGGAGAAATTCTCGGCGTGACGGGACTGCTCGATTCGGGCCGCAACGAACTGGCGCGCGCGCTGGCGGGTGTCGCGCCGGCTGAGAGCGGCACGGTCACGCTCGAAGGTAAGCGCGTTGTGTTGCGCACGCCTTCGGACGCGAAGGACCATCGGATCGGTTATGTGCCCGAAGACCGCCTGAATGAAGGGCTTTTCCTCGACAAGCCGATTCGCGACAACGTGATCACCGCGATGATTTCGAGCTTGCGCGACCGCTTTGGACAGATCGACCGCGCTCGTGCGCAGCAGCTTGCCGAGCAGACGGTGAAGGACTTGCAGATTGCGACGCCTGGCGTCGACAAGCCGGTGCAGTCGCTGTCGGGTGGCAACCAGCAGCGCGTGCTGATTGGCCGCTGGCTTGCGATCGATCCGCATGTGCTGATCCTGCATGGGCCGACTGTCGGCGTGGATGTGGGTTCGAAGGACATCATTTATCGGATCATGCAAAAGCTGTCGCAGCGCGGCATTGGCATCATTCTGATCAGCGATGACTTGCCCGAGCTGCTGCAGAACTGCGATCGCATTCTGATGATGAAGAAGGGCCGCGTGGCGAGCCAGTATCGCGCGGATCAGTTGAACGAAGCGGAGCTGTATCACGCTTTGCTGTCAGAGGCTGCATAAGATGTCGTCTATCATGGACCGGACCGTGACTACCCCCAACGTCGTCGAAATCGCGCCCGAGGTGAAGCCGCCTACGTGGCGCGCGAAGCTCTCGCGCAACCCGGAGTGGTTCACGGCGGCGCTGATCGTCGTGACGTGCGTGATCGTTGGCGCGATCAATCCGCGCTTTTTTCAGCTTGCGACGCTGTTCGATCTGCTGCATTCGGCGACGACGATGTCGCTGTTCGCGCTTGGGACGCTCGTTGTGCTCGCGTCGGGTGGTATCGATGTATCGTTCACGGCGATTGGCGCACTCACCATGTATACGATTACCAAGGCTGTGTTTGCCTGGTGGCCGGATGCGCCGTTTGCGCTGATTCTTGTTGTTGGCGCGCTGGGCGGCATTGTGCTTGGGGTGATTAATGGCGTGCTCGTGCATCGGCTGAAAGCGCCTTCGCTGATTGTGACGATTGGCACGCAGTATTTGTATCGCGGGATTTTGCTGACGTTTATCGGCACGACGTTCTTTATGAACATTCCGCACAGCATGGATCATTTTGGGCGTATTCCCCTGTTCTTTTATCACACGGGGGATGGGCTGCGGGCGGTGCTACCTGTGTCTGTGTTGGCGCTCGTGATTGCTGCCGTTGTCACGTGGTGGCTGCTTAATCGCACGATGATGGGGCGTGGTGTTTATGCCATGGGTGGCAGTCTGGCCATTGCCGAGCGGCTTGGTTATAACCTGCGGGCTATTCATCTTTTCGTGTTTGGTTATACAGGGATGCTCGCGGGGATTGCCGGCATTCTGCATGTGTCGAATAACCGGCTGGCGAATCCTTTTGATCTTGTCGGGACTGAGCTCGATGTGATCGCTGCGGTGATTTTGGGCGGGGCCCGGATTACTGGGGGGACTGGGACTGTTGTTGGCACACTGCTTGGGGTTGTGCTTGTTACGCTTATTAATAGCGTGCTTATTCTTGTTGGGGTGCCTAGTACCTGGCAGAAGGTTATTATTGGGGCGTTTATTTTGATTGCTGGGACGTTGTTTGCTTTGCAGCGGAAGGGCTGAGTTTTTGTCTGCGACCCTTTGATGTTGGGTGGTTTGGGTTTGCGCTGGCATCCGCGTTATGCCTTCGCGCTTCACGCGTCGCCCCTGTGCGGGGCGGCACCTACTTTTCTTTGCCGCCGCAAAGAAAAGTAGGCAAAAGAAAGCGGCTAACACCGCCAGTTCTAGTTCTTGCCTGAGGGCCCCCAAACGGTCCCACGCTTCATACGGCAACGCCCTTGTTCGCGTGCGTTGCCAACGCTCTGAACAGACGCATCACCCGCTTCAGACTCCCGCACAAAGGCAAGCGGCAGCGAATGGTTTCCGCCGTCCAGGTGGCAAACTGTGTGTAGGTTGTCGCGTCGTATAGCTTGGCGCTCTTACAGGGCGGCATGCGTGCGCTATTGGTCCGAAGTGATGCGTGTGCACTGCTACAGCCTACACACAGTTTGCCACCTGGGCGGCAGTGGATTATCTGGCGTGGCATGTGGCGACGAGGGCGCGTGAAGCGGGTGATGCGTCAATTAAGAGCGTTGGCAACAAACATGAGTCACGTGGTTGCCGTGTGAAGCGAGGGACCGGTTGGGGGCCCTCAGGCAAGAAGAAATGTTGGCGGTGTGAGCCGCTTTCTTTTGCCTACTTTTCTTTGCGGCGGCAAAGAAAAGTAGGTGCCGCCCCGCACAGGGGCGACGCATGAAGCACGAAGGCATAGCGCGGATGCCAGCACAAAAGCCAGACCAACCCCAAACCGCCCGCGCCGCGAAAGGCAGTACGCGGATGCCCGCGCAAATCTAAACCACGCAACATCAAAGCGTGCGCAGCAAACACACTTCGCGGATGCCAGCGCAAAGCCATAAAACCCAACCCTGCGTCGCAGACAAAAAAAACTCACTTCCGCCTCGCGGTAACCTGCTGCCCCTTCTCAGTAATAACCGAAGCAAACTCCTCGATCTTCGAGAACCGAACCGCCTTAACAACACCAAACTTACTACTATCAACCACGAGATGACTCTCGACAGCCGCCGCCATCGCGGCCTGTTTCAGAGCGACTTCATGAAAATTCCAGCACGTCACGCCGTGCGCATCATCAACGCCACCGGCGGAAATAAACGCCTTATTGATCCCCATGCGCCGAAGCACCTCGATGCTTTCTTCGCCCGAAAACGAATCCGACGACGGCACATAAACACCGCCCAGAAGAATCATCCGCACATTGGGCTTGCGCCGCAAAATCTCCGCAACGTTCAGCGAATAGCAGACAATCGTCACATGCAGATCGTTAGGGATCAGCCGCGCGAGCGTAGTAAGCGTCGTACCGCAGTCGATAAATAGCGTCTCGTTGTTCCCGATCAGCTTCGCCGCCACAGCCGACGCCTCCGCCTTGGCCTGCGCGAAGTGGTCCTTTTCCTGTTCCAGCGAATAGCCAGCCGTGTTCGGCACGTCCGTCGCGCTGACGATATAGCCGCCCAGATACGTGAAATGTCCCGGGCTCGCAGCAATGTCCCGGCGTACCGTCATCTCCGATACGCCCAGCAGCGTCGCCGCGTCGCGCAGGCGCATCACGCTCTGTTTGGCCAGCGCATCGGCGAGCATGCGCAGACGTTCAGTTTTCAGCATGGGGATGGTCTCTTCAACGCGATGTTGAGCCGAGATGGCGCGTTAGATTTTGTTCGATTTCATGAGAAGATTATAACAAGCATGTGCCCGACCGGCTGATGAATTTGCTCAATTTGCGGGCATTCCCCAACATCGCGTCCATGTCGGCGTCGGTGTCCATATCGAGGCGATGAAAACCCAGAACGCGTCAGATTTCGCCTATGTCGATTGCTTGGAAAAGCGGGGCATTCCACTTATTCTGACTTGAGCGCCCGGGAACTGATGACGTGCCGCCCGGTCTTCTGCTTAATTCAAATCAGGAGCCACATCCATGACGCGTCCCGTCGATTCCGGCGTAATTCTTCTTGCCCGCCTTGCGCTTGCCGTGCTGTTCCTTTGGGGCGGCGTAATGAAGCTGCTCGGCTATGCGGGCTTCGTCGGTTATCTGCATTCGAAAGGCGTGCCGTTCGTGCAGGTCGCCGCGCCGATTGCGACGGCCGTCGAGGTGCTCGGCGGACTCTTCCTCGTCGTCGGCTTCAGGATCCGCGCGCTCGGCCTGTTCATGGCCGCCTATACGATCGCGACGGCCGTCCTCGGACACGACTTCTGGAACATCACCGACGCTGCCTTGCAGCGCGACATGATCATTCATTTCTGGAAGAACGTCGGCATCGCGGGCGGATTTTTGCTGCTGTTCGTGACGGGCGCGGGACGTTTCAGCATCGACGGCGCGCGCGCGCCACGCGGCGGCCTGGGCAGCAGCCTGTGATCGTTGCGCGTGCAGCGGCACGGAGCGGCACAAAAGCGGCAATAAGCGGGCCCTCCGTTGCGAGGCTGCCGCCAGAGCGGGCATCATTCGTGCAGCATCGATATCTGGCAAGCCAATTCGACTAAAAGGAGCACGCGATGATTCAAGCTTTTGACCAAACGATCAACGGCACGGTCATGCAGTTTTGCGCGAGCCTCGGCGAAGGGCCGACGCCGCATCGTGTGATCATCAGCCGGGCCGATACGGCCGAAACGCTGGTGATCCTCGATGCAGCCGGATTGATCAGCTCGATCAAGGCGGAAATCGAACAGCCGGAGACACTCGTCGCCGACGCGATCCGCAAGGTGCAGAGCGAAGGGCTCATCGAAAGGGCGCTCGATACGGGCGCGATTCAGGAGACGACGCTGTAACGTCTGCTACCGCTTCTGGCAAAACAACACCCACGATGCCGCGTGCATCGTGGGTGTTGTGTTTTTGGCGTGTCATGCGTGTGTCATTTGCTGGCGTTCGCAGGCCGTGCGCCGTTGCGGCCAGCGCGCGCCCGATCGCGCGCGTGCGGCTCGGGATGCACGAGACACGCGAGCCCGAGCGCGCACAGCAGGATGCACGACGAGATCAGCGTCGACGATCTGAGGCCGGCCACCACCTGCGCTGCGCCCGCCGCATCCGACGCGCTCGCGAGCGCGCCGAACGCCGCCACGCCGACTGCGCCGCCCGCCTGCCGTGCCGTGTTCAGAACCGCCGACGCGGTGCCCGCGCGCTGCTTGTTGACGGAAGCGAGCACGGCCGTGGTCATCGCCGGAACGGCGAGGCCCATGCCGGACGGAATCAGCAGAAACGGCACCAGCAACGTCCAGAGCGGTGAAGCGGCTTGTGCGAAGTGCAGCAGCCCGTAGCCGAGGGCAGCCGTGATTGCGCCCGCGATCATCGGCACCCGCGCGCCGAAGCGCCCGATCACCCAGCCGCTCGCCACATTCGAGACCAGGAATCCGCCCGTCAGCGGCAGGAACGCGAGACCGGCCTGCAACGGCGTCTCGCCGCGCGCATGCTGCAGATAAAGGCTCAGCACGAACACGACGCCGTAGTAAGTCAGATTTACGCAGATACCGAACAGCACGGCCGCGCTGAAGGTGCGGTTGCCGAAGAACGTGAGCGGCAGCATCGGCATATCGACGCGCCGCTCGGTGACGACGAACGCGATCGCGGCGATCAGCGCGAGCATGAAGCTGCCACAAACGAGCGGATGCGCCAGCCCGAGCGGCCGCCATTCGATCACGGCGCCCGTGAAGGCCGTCAGCGCGACGACCGCGAGCAGCTGGCCGACGGGATCGATGCCGCGCGCGGTTGAAGTCGTCCTGGCGCTATCAGGCGCTTTATCGGACGAGGCGGCTCGCGGACGCGGCACCCACGCGAAAGTCGCGGCGAGCCCCAACGCGCAGATGGGCAGATTCACCAGAAAGATCGCGCGCCAGCCGAGCGCAGCGATCAGCAGTCCGCCGATCACCGGGCCCGCCGCAATCGCGATTGCGCCCGCCGCCGTCCACAGGCCGACGGCGCGGGCGCGCAGCTTCGGATCGTGGCTGCACGCCTCGTTGAGCAACGCGAGCGAATTGGGCAGCATCGCGGCCGCGCCCACCCCTTGCACGGCGCGTGCGGCGACGAGCAGCGCGGCGCCCGATGCGAGCCCGCAGGCCAGCGAAGCCGCCGCGAACAGCGCGATGCCGCACGCGAACATCCGGCGCGCGCCGAAGCGGTCGCCCAGCACGCCTGCCGACAGCATCAGCACCGCGAACGCGAGCGTGTACGCATCGACGATCCATTGCAGGCCCGTGACGTTTGCATGCAGATCCGCGCCGATCTTTGCGAGCGCGATGTTGACGATGGTCACGTCGAGTTGCGTGACGACGAAGCCGACGCTTACCGTCGCGACGATGCGCGCGAGCGCCGGCGTGAAGCGGGGTACAGGAGAAGTATTCATGCGTCGATGATAGGGCGGCCCTGCCATGCGACGTTTCGGACCGGCTTGAAGTGTCGATGGGACGACCAGTCCTTGCGGGCAAGTGGCGTGCCTGCGCACGCCACTTGAACAGCGTTACTGCGCGGCGTCCTTCTTCACGAAGCACGCGGTCAGCGCGCCGATCACGCACAGCGCGCCGACGTAGAGCGCGGGCGCCATCGGATTCGACTTCAGCATCAGCGAAACGACGATCGGCGTCAGGCCGCCGAACACCGCGTACGCGACGTTGTACGAGAACGAGATGCCCGAGAAGCGCACGACAGGCGGGAACGCGTTGACCATCACGAACGGCACCGCGCCGATCACGCCGACGAACAGGCCCGCGACGGCGTACAGCGGCACGAGCATCGCGCTATCGACGGCGAGTTGCTGGAACAGCACGTAATACGCGATACCGAGCCCCACGCAGCCGACGAAAATCGTGCGGCCCGCGCCGAAGCGCCCCGCGAGCGAGCCCGCCAGCACGCAGCCGATCGTCAGGAACAGCGTCGCGATGCTGTTGGCGAAGAGTGCCGTCGCCGGCGCGATGTGAAACTGCTTTTGCAGCAGCGTCGGCGTCATCAGGATCACGACGACGATTGCGGCCGACAGCATCCACGTCAGCAGCATCGACACGATCACGGCGCGGCCGTGATCGCGCAGCACGGCCTTCAGCGGAATTTCCGCAGCCAGCGACTTGCGCTGCTTCATTTCGGCGAACACGGGCGTCTCGTGCAGCCAGCGGCGCAGATACACCGAGAACAGGCCGAACACGCCGCCGAGCAGGAACGGGATGCGCCATGCGAAATCCGCGATTTCAGTAGCCGCGAAGTGGCGATTTACCGCCGACGCGACCAGCGAGCCGAGCAGGATGCCCGCCGTCAAGCCCGCTGTCAGCGTGCCGCACGCATAGCCGACGTGGCGCTGCGGCACGTGCTCGGAGACGAACACCCACGCGCCCGGCACTTCGCCGCCGACGGCCGCGCCCTGCATCACGCGGAACAGGAGCAGCAGCACGGGCGCCATGATGCCGATGCTCGCGTAGGTGGGCAGCATGCCCATCATCAGCGTGGGCAGCGACATCAGCAGCACGCTCAGCGTGAACATGCGCTTGCGGCCGAGCAGGTCGCCGAAGTGCGCCATGATGATGCCGCCCAGCGGCCGCGCCAGATAACCGGCGGCGAAGATGCCGAAGGTCTGCAACTGGCGCAGCCAGTCGGGAATCGACTGCGGGAAGAACAGCTGTCCGATCGCCGGGGCGAAGAATACGAAGATGATGAAGTCGTAGAACTCGAGCGCGCCGCCGAGCGCGGCGAGGCTGAGCGTCTTGTAGTCGTGGCGGGTCAGAGGACGCGCGTGCGCGCTGTCCCTGGCGTGTGGTCTACCCAGTTCGGTTGCTTGCATTGCCTGTCGTTGTATGAATAGAAGAGCCGCGCGTTGCGCGCGGAGTACGGCGGTCGTCAGGCGGGAAGTGCGGCAGTGCCGGGTAGGGCACGGGACACGGCACGCCGGCCCGGATAGGGTGGCGTGATGACGATTTTGGCCAGCCCGCGATTTTACAGGATGTAATTTGTCGCAGAACCTTTGCAAATTCGGACAAGTCTTATGGGCTTAACGATACAGCGTGAACAGAATCGCGATCCTGGACCAATTGTCGAGGACTCAACCATGCGTATCGCCATTCTTCAACGTGACCTCGTGCAGGGTAAGTTGCTGGAAAAAATCATCGTTCAGGCTGGCCACAGTTGCGTCGTGTACGACGACGGCCTGACGCTCTCCAAGGTGCTCGCCCGCTCGACGGTCGATCTGCTGATTCTCGACTGGCACGCGCTGCGTCTGTCGGGCACGGACGTGCTCAAGGCGGTTCGCTCGGTAGGCGGCGAGCGCATGCCCGTGATGTTCGCTTCGGCGGATGGCTCGGAAGAAAGCGCTGTGCGCGCGTTCGTGCTGGGCGCCGACGACTACGCCACGCTGCCCGTGCGGCATGCCGAGTTTCGCGAGCGCCTGTCCGCGCTGCTGCGCCGCGCGTATCCGGAACGCTACGGCAAGGACAGCTTCGACGTCGGGCCGTATCATTTCGACACCCGTCGTCAGCTGGTCACGCTGCGCGGCGCGCCCGTGCAGTTGTCGGGTACGCAGTACCGGCTGGCGTCGCTGTTCTTTTCGAACATCGGCCGCGTGCTGTCGCGCGATCACATCTTCGCGATGGTCTGGGGCCGCGAGTTTCGCGAGGTGACGCGCACGATCGACAGCCACGTGTCGCGCCTACGCGTGCTGCTGCAGATTGAGCCGCAAAACGATTTCCGTCTGCAGCCCGTGTACAAGAGCGGCTATCGCCTGCTGCATCTGCGCACGAACGAAACTGCCGTTGTGCCGCATGCGGAAGCGGCCTGAGCGGATTTAAGCTGTTCTGGCGGCGGCTACCTGTGGAAGGAAGCCGCCGTTTTCTTTTTGCTTCCCGCGTTCGTGCTTACAGCTTTGGCAATGCCGGACGCATTTCAATCGAGCGACGGATCAGCGCTTCGACGGCCTTGCGCTCGTCGCCGGCGAGCGGCAACCGCGGCGGACGCACCGGCTCCGTGCCAAGGCCGACAATCGCTTCCGCCAGCTTGATGTTCTGCACGAGCTTCGCCGACACATCGAGCGCGAGCAGCGGCGCGAACCAGCGGTAGATCGCGCGCGCCTCTTCCAGCCGTCCCGCCTTCAGCAACTTGTAGATCGCAACCGTCTCGTGCGGGAACGCGCACACCAGCCCCGCCACCCAGCCATGCGCGCCCATCAGGATCGCTTCCATCGCCAGATTGTCGACGCCGCACAGAATTGCATAGCGGTCGCCGACTTCGTTGATGAGATCCGTCACGCGCCGCACGTCGCCGCACGATTCCTTGATCGCGACGATCTTCTTCTCGTCGGCGATTTCGGCGAACATCTCCGGCGTCATGTCGACGCCATACGCGAGCGGATTGTTGTAGATCATCAGCGGCAGCGGGCTGGCGTCGGCGACCATGCGGAAGTGGTTCAGCGTCTCGCGGCGGTCCGACAGATAGCGCAGGCCGGGCAGCACCATATAGCCGGCGGCGCCATGCTTCGCGCCCGCTTCAGCCTGGCGGCAGCCGTCGAGCGTGCTGTTTTCGGCGATCGTCAGCAGCACGGGCACCCGGCCGCGCGATGCTTCGACGGCCACGTCGAGCACCTGCAGCTTTTCATCGAGGGAAAGGGTGGACGCCTCGCCAAGCGAGCCGCACACGATGATCCCGTCGACACCCGCGTCGATCTGCGCCTCGATATTCTTGCCGGTCCACGCACGGTCTATGCTGAAATCCGCGTTGAACTTGGTGGTGACTGCGGGCAATACGCCTTGCCAGATATGCGCCACGACTGCTCTCCTGAAAGTGATGAGTCGAGTGCAGTGTAAGCATGGAATATTCGGATGTCTTGCGCGAATCGCGCGTTTCGCGTGACGATTTCGGCATAGCGGCTGTGCGAGAGGAATCCCTGATTTACGATGCTTTCGATGTTTAGCTTCCGTCCTGCCCGGCCTCCATCCGTCGAACGCCGCAGGATCGATACCGCTTCCGTGCGCGATGCAACCGCGCTCCACTTGCTCGATGAGTCGCCCGGCCGCAGTCTGAATGCGGGCTGCATCCGCATTCTTCGGGCTATGCTGAAATCGTCACAATCCACGCGCAGCCGCTTCAAGACTGCGCGCCGCCGCGTTTCTACCATGAGCGGCATGAAAACCTTGAACGTCATCGATTCGCACACGGGCGGTGAACCGACCCGCCTCGTGGTGTCCGGCGGCCCCGACCTCGGCGGCGGCACGCTCGCGCAACGGCTCGACGTGTTTCGCGCGCGCTTCGACGACTGGCGCGCGGGCATCGTCACCGAGCCGCGCGGCTCGGATGTGGTGGTCGGCGCGCTGTTGTGCGAGCCGGATCGCAAGGAGTGCGCGGCGGGCGTGATCTTCTTCAACAACGTCGGCTATCTGGGCATGTGCGGGCACGGCACGATCGGCCTCGTTGTGTCGCTTGCGCATATGGGAAGCATTGGGCCGGGCCGGCATCTGATCGACACGCCGGTCGGCATCGTCGAGGCGACGCTCAACGACGATCTCAGCGTGTCGGTGCGCAATGTGCCTGCATACCGGCATCGCAAGGACGTGACCGTCGACGTGCCCGGCTTCGGCCCGCTGACGGGCGATATCGCGTGGGGCGGCAACTGGTTCTTTCTCGTCGCGAACCATGCACGCACGCTGGACGCGTCGAACATTCCCGAGCTCACGCACTTTACCTCGACGATCCGTGACGCGCTGATCGCGGCGGGCATCACGGGGGCGAACGGCGCGCTGATCGACCACATCGAGCTGTTCGGGCCGGGCTCGCGCGAAGGTATCGACAGCCGCAGCTTCGTGCTGTGCCCCGGCAACGCATACGACCGCTCGCCGTGCGGCACGGGCACGAGCGCGAAGGTTGCATGCCTCGCCGCCGACGGCAAGCTTGCGGCGGGAACGGTGTGGCGGCAGGAGAGCATCATCGGCAGCGTGTTTGAAGCGACCTATGCGGAAGGCGGCACGCTGGACGGCATCGCGACCGTCATTCCGACCATCACCGGGCACTCGCACATCATGGCCGAGAGCCGCCTTTGCTTCGACGAGCGCGATCCGTTCGCGTGGGGCATCCGGACGGTATGACGGCGGATGTCGTGATCGTCGGCGCGGGTATCGTCGGCGCGGCGTGCGCAGCGGAACTCGCCGCGCGTGGGCTGCGCGTAACGGTGCTCGATGCGCAGGGTATCGGCGGCGGTGCGACGGCGGCGGGCATGGGGCATATCGTCGTGATGAACGACTCGCCGGCGGAATTCGCGTTGAGCCGCTATTCGCGCGACTTGTGGCTCGAACTTGCGCCGCAGTTGCGAACGCGCGATGCGTTTGCGCGCTGCGGCACGCTGTGGGTCGCATCCGACGCTGAAGAACTCGACGCCGCGCGTGAGATGCATGCCGGCTTCGTCGCGCAGGACGTCGCGGCGCAACTGCTCGACGAGCACGCGCTCTACGACTGTGAGTCGTCGCTCGCACCGGGCATGGCGGGCGGCTTGCTCATCGGCCACGACAGCATCGTGTATGCGCCGTCTGCTGCACAATGGCTGCTCACGCAATCGCCCGGCGCTGCGCGGATCGACGTGCGGCTGCAGGCGCAAGCCGTGGCCGTCGATGCGCAACACGTCACGCTGTCGAATGGCGAGCGCGTCGGCGGCGCGCACATCGTCGTCGCGAACGGATTGCAGGCGCGTGAACTCGTGCGCGGCTTGCCGTTGCAGCCTAAAAAAGGCCATTTGCTGATCACCGACCGCTATCCCGGTTTCATCCGCCATCAACTGCTCGAACTCGGCTATATCAAGAGCGCCCATCACGCGACGGGAACATCCGTCGCGTTCAACGCGCAGCCGCGGCCGACGGGACAACTGCTGATCGGCTCGTCGCGCCAGTTCGACACCACCGACGCAGCCGTCGAAATGCCCGTGCTCGCGCAGATGCTGCAGCGCGCGGCGCGTTATCTGCCCGCATTGCCGACGCTCAACGGCATTCGCGCATGGACGGGCTTTCGTGCGGCATCGCCGGATGGCTTGCCGCTGATCGGACCTGCGGGCGGCACGGCACCCGGCGTGTGGCTCGCGGTCGGCCATGAAGGACTGGGTGTGACGACGTCGCTCGGTACCGCGCAGTTGCTCGCCGCGCAGATCACGCAGACAGCGGCTGCCATTGCTGTCGATCCGTTTCTGCCTGCGCGTTTCGAGTTTGGGGCGTGTCATGTCTGAATCGGTTCTTCCACGCGTACGCGTCACGATCGACGGCGAGCCTGTCGCGATCGAGCAGGGCGCCACCATCGCCGCTGCACTGGCGGTGTGCGGTGGGAGCGCATACGGCACGCGCGGGTCCGTCACTGGCGAGCCGCGCGCGCCGATGTGCGGCATGGGCGTGTGCCAGGAATGCCGCGTGACGGTCGATGGACGCATGCATGTGCTCGCATGTCAGACCGTGTGCCGCGACGGCCAGATCGTGCAAACGACGAGGCCGCGATGAACGGTCAGCACTTCGACGTCGTCGTCGTGGGTGCGGGGCCGGCGGGTCTCGCTGCCGCTTGCGAGGCGGCGAAAACGGGCGCGCGCGTCGCCGTGCTCGACGACAATCCTCGCGCGGGCGGCCAGGTATGGCGCAATGGCCCCGCGCATCCCCCATCGGATGAATTGGCCGCGCTTCTGCATGAGATCCAGGCAAGCGGCAACGTGGCGCTCGCGTCTGCGGCGCGAATCATTGCGCCGCTCGACAAAGGCTGTCTGCTGATCGAATCGGCGGAGCAAGGCGGCGCGTGCATCGGCTACGACCGCCTGATTCTTGCCACGGGCGCACGTGAACTGCTGTTGCCGTTCGACGGCTGGACGTTGCCCGGCGTGACGGGCGCAGGCGGCTTGCAGGCATTGATCAAGGGCGGCATGCCTGTGCGCGGCGAGCGCATCGTGATTGCGGGCAGCGGTCCGTTGCTGCTCGCGTCTCTCGCGACCGCGCGCGCGGCAGGCGCGCGGGTCGTGGCCGTGGTCGAGCAGGCATCGTTGGCGTCGGTGATGCGCTTTGGCGTGTCGCTTGCGGCAACGCCCACGAAGCTCGTGCAAGCTGCTCAACTGACGCGCGGTTTTGCCGGGCTTCGTTATATGACGTCGAGCGTGGTGCGCGCGGCGCAGGGTAGTGGACATGTCGAGCGCGCGATCGTCGAACGCGCGGGCGGACGCATGGAGACGATCGATTGCGATCGCATCGCTTGCGGCTACGGCCTCGTGCCGAACACGACGCTCGCTCGCGCGCTGGGCTGCGCGACGCGCGCCGACGGTGCGATCGCCGTCGATGAAGCGCAGCGCACGTCCGTCGCAAACATCTTCGCGGCGGGCGAATGTGTGGGCGTCGGCGGGATGGAGCTTGCGCGGGTGGAAGGGCGGCTTGCGGGGCTTGCGGCCGTGGACGTCCAGCATGGCGAACCCGTCGAGCAACTGAGACGGGAACGCGCGCGCTGGCAGGGTTTCGCAGCGCGCGTCGAGTCGGCATTCGCGTTGCGCGACCACGCGCGCCAACTACCCGCCGACGACACATTGCTATGCCGTTGCGAAGATGTATCGGTCGGCGAGGTCCGGGCGCATGCGAACTGGCGCGACGCGAAGTTGCACACGCGCTGCGGAATGGGCGCATGTCAGGGCCGCATTTGCGGCGGTGCGGCGCAGGCGTTGCTCGGCTGGGATGTGACGCAGGTTCGTCCGCCTATCCACCCGGCGCAGATCGCCACGCTGATCCTTGCGGCCGATGAGGATACGGCCGCGCATTGACCCGCCCGTCCGCGAGAAAAAAGCCAAGGCGCGCGCATCGAACGCATTGACGCAAGATTTTTTCGCCCGCCACGCGCCGCCCTATAATCGATCAGCCCGCGACACCCGCCGGGGCAATCTTCACGCTCTCGCAGTCCATGCACGGAACCCTCACGATGAACACGTTCGCTTCTACGCTTGACGCGCTCGATTCGGGTGAGGCGTCGCTGGCCGGGATGCTCTCGCATTTCGCGCTGCTCGAACCCGTTTTCGACGCGATGCCCGATATCGTGTTCTTCGTGAAGGACGCGCAGGCGCGCTACGCGCTCGTCAATCGGACGCTGGTGTCGCGCTGCGGATTCAAGGAGAAAGAAAAGCTGCTTGGCAAGACGGCGGAAGACGTGTTTCCGAGCCGCTTCGGCCGCATCTACACGGCGCAGGACAAGGCTGTGATTCATGTCGGCAACCAGATGGTCGATCAGCTGGAACTGCATCTGTATCCGGGCCGGCAGCCGGGCTGGTGCCTGACCTGCAAGCAGCCGTTGCGCGACGCGGCGGGGCGAGTGGTCGGGCTGGCGGGCATTTCGCGCGATCTGCGCGCCGATGAAATCAGCCACCCCGCGTATAGCCGGCTCGCGACGGTCGTGCAGCATCTGCAAGAGAACTATGTTCAGCCGCTGAATTTGAAGCAGCTTGCCGCGATGGCGGATATGTCGGTTGCGCAACTCGAGCGGTATTTTCACAAGGTATTTCACCTGACGCCGCGCCAGGTGCTGCTGAAGACCCGGCTCGATGCGGCGACCGCGTTACTTGTATCGCACGACAAGGTCACCGATGTCGCCGCCCTGTGCGGCTATACAGATCACAGTGCGTTCACGCGGCAATTCAAGGCGACCGTCGGCGTCACGCCGACCGAATACCGGATGCTGTTGCACGGCACCTCGCGCAACTAACTGTCAATTCCGCCCAGCGACATCGAGCAAAAACAAATCAGCGATTTGCTGCGCTTGCGGTCAGAAGCCAGTCACAAGCAGCCAGATATAAGCCGCCAGAGAACGATGCCTGCCCGCCGCGCAAAGCTTCGCTACTACGTTTACGTGGTCGCGCTCGACGATACCGTCTGGAACGAGGCACGCTTCCGACGCGCGAATCCCGACTATCGGTTCGAACGGCCGTGCGTGTATGTGGGTATGACCGGGCTGGACCCGGACTTGCGCTTCGACCGTCACAAAGCGGGCATTCAGTCGAATCGCTATGTGCGCGACTATGGCTTGCGGCTGATGCCGGAACTGTACGAAGTCTTCAATCCCCTGCCGTACGACGGCGCGCGAGACATGGAAGTCGAACTGGCGATCGGCTTGCGCGAAGCAGGGTATGGCGTGTGGCAGGCGTAATTTCGCAGGGCGAGACCCGCCGAAAAACGGGATGTGCTGGGCTTACTTGACGCCGAGTCCGCGCAAAATCGCGTTGCCTTCTGGCGTCAGGCGAATGTGTGATTCACCCGCATCCGTGGCGATGCTTTCGACGAGCCCGGCTTCCTGCAGCGTCGGAATCTCCGGCTTGGCGAACGCAGCCATAGGCGCGTGCAGCAACAGCAGCATCGTTGCAAGCTCATGCGGGCTGAGGAGCCGGCGGAGAATGGTCGTCTTTTTAGGCGGCGCTGCTTTCGCGGCGGCGGCTTGCGCGGATGCGGCCGGAGTGTCGGTCGCGATGCGCGTCGTCGGGTCGTTGCGGTCTTTGTAGTAATCCATCCTGGCACCTGGGTGGAACGCGGGTCAGTGTGAAGGACGAATACTGGCAGCGCAGACTTAAACGATTCTTAAGCCATCCGCCTTCGGGCGGCGGGAAGTTGTTACATCCAGTTACGCCGCCGCGTTTGCGAGCGGCCTCAGGGCGCGCATTCCTTGCTCGCGCTTTCGATCCATAGGTTCGACGTGTTGCGTTTGCCCGCGTAGTAGCGGAACGTCGTGCCGCCGTTGTCGGCGCGGACCTTGACGATGTTGGACTCGCCGAAATCGAGCATCTGGCCTTGCGGAATGGGCGTGGCCTTGACGGGCGTGTCGTGCTTCGCGGCGGCCTGGGTCATGCACTGGATGACGTCGTTGACGGGGCGATTCGTCATGTTGTCCTTCATCGGATCGCCGGCATCCGGGTTGTGAGACGCCTGATATTGCGCGCAAGCGGCGAGCAGCATCGGGATGGACAGGGTGACGGCTAGCTTCTTCATGAGTCTCCTTCTGGTTGGCGGTGGGCGCCGCACGAGGCGTCGGATGAGGGACGGGCTCGTCGATGCGGAACCGCAAAACGTTCGGGAAATTATATCGGTGCAAGCGGTGTGCCTGATTTTTTGCGGGCAATCAAGGTGGGGATTTCTTTTGCCGCTGGCGGTTTTATCGTTCAGCTTTGGTCTATTTGGTTAACTTACGTCTCTATGCTGTGTTCTGAATATGCGTATTTTTATATTAAAATAAAACTAACTAGATGGTACAAATGTAGTGAAAACCCCAAAAGACGCGCGTTGCGATGACGTGCAAACTTTGGCGCAGGTCGCGTCAGGTGCATCGGGAGCGGTTTTTGACGCGCTGTGTGGGGCACTATAGGGAGGGTTTTTTAGTCATGAGTTTTGCGTCGGTGCTGGTTTTGAATGGCCCCAATCTCAACTTGCTTGGCACGCGAGAGCCGACGATCTACGGCGCGGAAACGCTCGACGATGTTGCGCGTCGCTGCCGCGAGGCAGGACAAAGACTCGGTCTTGCGATTGATTTTCGGCAGTCGAATGCCGAGCATCAGTTGATCGAATGGCTTCACGAAGTGCGTACGACGCAGCAGGGGATTGTGTTTAATCCTGCGGCTTACACGCATACTTCGGTGGCGATTGCGGATGCGCTGTCGGCGATTGGAAAGCCAGTGATTGAGGTGCATATCTCTAATGTTCACAAACGTGAAGCGTTTCGGCATCACTCGTATGTGTCCGCTGTCGCGGATGGGGTTATTTGTGGGTGTGGTACTCAGGGATATGTGCTCGCTCTGGAAAGGATGGCGGAGATTTTGAAGTTGAGGTGATGCGCCTGCGCGGCGGTTTGGTTGTTGCCTTTGCGCTGGTGCTGCGAGGCGCGGGCGATGCCGGTTGGGGTTGTTGGCTTTTCTTCGCTGGCATCCGCGTATTGCCTTCGTGCTTCAAGCGTCGCCCCTGTGCGTTTGCCTTTTCGCTGGCATCCGCGTTATGACTCACCCCTTCAAGCGTTGCCCCTGTGCGGGGCGGCACCTACTTTTCTTTGCCGCCGCAAAGAAAAGTAGGCAAAAGAAAGCGGCTCACACCGCCAGCTCGTGTTCTTGTCCACGGGCCCCCAACGGCCCCACGCTTCACACGGCAACATCTTTGTTTGCGTGCGTTGCCAACGCTTCGAATGAGCGCCTCACCCGCTTCGAATACCCGTGCACGGGCAGGCGGCAGCGAATGGTTTGCGCCGCCCAGGTGGCAAACTGTGTGTAGGTTGTCGCGTCGTATAACCTTGCGCTCTTACAGGGTGGAACGCGTGCGCTATCGGTCCGGAGTGAGGCATGTGAGGCACTATGGCCTACACACAGTTTGCCACCTGGGCGGCGGTGGACTATCTGGCACGGCAGACTGTAATGCAGGTGCGTGAAGTAGGTGAGACGCACCGCAAGAGCGCTGGCAACGAACATCAGTCACGTGATTGCCGTGTGAAGCGTAAGACCCTTTGGGGGCCCTCAGGCAGGGAGAAATGTTGGCGGTGTGAGCCGCTTTCTTTTGCCTACTTTTCTTTGCGGCGGCAAAGAAAAGTAGGTGCCGCCCCGCACAGGCGACGCGTGAACATCAAACACCATAACGCGGATGCCAGCGAAAAGCCAAACGCACAGGTGCGACACATGAAGCACGGAGGCAAAGCGCGGATGCCAGCGAAAAGGCAAAAACCACCAAACCAGCGCTGCAAGCAAAACCAACTACCTCTTAACAAACCTCAAAGTAGCATCAACAATCATAGCGCGATGCCGCGCCCTAAGCCTTGAATGAGAGGGGTCCCGCCCAAACGCATTCCCAAACGTATGCCGATTGGCAATCCGATGAAAGCACAACGAACTGATCAACAGATGCAGATCAATCGGATCAATATCGTCACGAAAATCCCCTGAAGCAACTCCCCTCGCAAGAAGATCTTCAATAGTATGAATCACCGTCGCATTACGATTCTTGAAGGTCTTAACCTGCTCGATATACTTCGCACCGTGAATATTCTCGATCGTCACGAGACGCACGAAGTCGCGATGTTTATCATGATAGTCAAACGTAAACTCAACGAGACTACGCAGCCCGTCGACAGGGCTCATGTCGCTGACCTTCAGGTCCTGCTCAAGCGCGCGAATATCGCCATACACCTTCTCGAGCACGGCCTCATACAACCCTTCCTTGCTGCCGAAGTAGTAGTACAGCATGCGCTTCGTAGTGTTGGTGCGCTCCGCAATCGCGTCGACACGCGCACCCGTGAGTCCCATCGACGAAAACTCCTGCGTGGCCACCTCGAGGATGTTGCGCTTCGTCTCTTCGGGATCGTATTTGCGCCGTGGTTCGGAGGGTTCGTTCGGGGTCTCGTTATGCTCGGGCGCGATAGCTCGGCTTCCCTTTTTCATTGTGTGTTCCGGCGGCGATGACGTTTCATTCTAGCATGCCGAAATCACCCGCCAGCGCGGCCTGGCGGCATGTCCAGCATCGCTGGGCGCCCGTTCGGCCGCGCTGCCAGAAGGGCTCAGCCCGAGCGCCGCGAACGGTCCGCGAGCGCATCGCGCGTCTGCATCGCCGTGTATGTCAGCTGCGCAGCGGCGAGGCCCAGCGCACCGAACGTGTGCGTGAGGCCGAAGGCCGCGAACGCGTCAGGCACGGGCCGCTCGCCCGCGATCGCCGCCGCCAGCAGTTCGCCCGACACCGTGGTCGGCGCCATCCCATGTCCGCCGAAGCCGACCGCGTACCAGACGCCGTCCGCGCTCTGGCCGATCTGCGGCATCTTGTGCCGCGCGTAGCTCATCAGGCCGCCCCACGCATGGTCGACGCGCACGTCGCGCAACTGCGGATACACCTTCAGCAGATCGCGGCGCAGCAGCCGCGCAATCGCCTCGGGCTCGCGTTCCAGGATCGAGATGCGTCCGCCCCACAGAATGCGCGTGTCGGGCAATGGCCGGTAGTAGTCGAACGCGAAGCGCGTGTCGTAGACGGCGCTGCGGCAGTCGATGGCATCGGCGAGCCGCGCGCCGAGCGGCTCGGTCGCCATCACGTAGGTCGCAATCGGCAGGACGGCGCGCTCGACGCGTCGATAAACGTTGCGCGCATAGCCACCGCCCGCCATCACGACATGCCTGGCGTCGATCGATCCTTGCGCCGTCCCGACCACGAACCCGCCGCCTTGCCTGCGCAGCGACGCGACTGGCGACTGCTCGACGATCCGCACGCCGGCCGCTTCCGCCGCGCGCGCGACACCCAGCACGTACTTCAGCGGATGAAAGTGAAACGCATTGCGCTCGAACAGCCCGCCGTGATAGCGCGTGGTTTTCAGCCGCGCACCGAGTTCGGCGGCGCCGAGCGGCTCCCATTCGACGCCGAACGTTTCTTTCATCAGTCGGCGCTGGCCGTCGAGGCGCGACGGGTCGTCGAACCAGTTCGCGAGGATCACGCCCGCGTCCGTCGCGTCGCAGGCGATCGCGTAGCGCTCGATGCGCGCGCGCATCAGGTCGACGGCGTCGATCGTCAGCGCGTACAGTTCGCGCGCCCGCGCCGGGCCGAGAATCTTCAGCAGGTCCGCGCAGTCGAGACTGTAGCCGCCGAACACGAAACCGCCGTTGCGGCCCGACGCGCCATAGCCAACCTGGTTCGCTTCGACCACGACGACGTCGCGCACGCCGCGCTCGGCCAGTCCGAGCGCCGTCGACAGGCCCGCCAGCCCGCCGCCGACGATGCAGACGTTCGCGCTCAGGTTTCCGGCCAGTGCAGGGCGCACGGGCCGCTCGACGGTCGCTTCGTAGTAGCTTTGCATAGGGTTCAGGAGGCTGGGTCGTCGCCCGGAATCCGGCGGGCATGGGATGTTTGAAGTGCGCGGCGCCATGTTACTCAACTTCGCCCGGCCGTCGTATTCGGTATTCCAGGGAGGCCGCGCCGGCGGAAGGGCCGCGCGGAGGTTGCATCGGCATCGAAGCGGCGGCCGTCTTTACTGTTCCGCGGCGCGAAAAACGCGGCGCCAAGCGGCAAAAGATGCCGCCTCGTCGCGTCCGTGTGACGGCTGTGTTGCGTGCCGTACTCACCCAATCAAGTCGTTGCGTCACCTGACCCTCACAACCCGCTGTTACGCGTTAGACTGACATCAGTCGAGTTTAGTGTGGTCAGGCATCTGCAAGGAGACGCCGCCATGAATCGGCCACTACGGTTTCCGCTACGCGCAATCGGTACCACGTCCGCCTGGAAGTGGTTCAAGTGGCTCTTTTTTGCCTCGTTTCTGGTGGCCGTCGCCCTCGGCGTGCGCTTTGTCCAGATCGAAATGGACACGTCGCGCTTGCAGGCACGCTATCTGTCGGAGATGACGCGCGACGTCGGGTTTACCGTCTCCGAGGGCCCCAGCGACAACATCCGCTTTCCCACCGACGGCCCCTACGACATCCGCCTCGGCTACGCGCTTCTTCCAGCATTCGAACGCCGTTTGAAAGAACGCGGCTTCTCGGTCGCGTCGCAGGCGCGCGATTCGGAACGCATGGCGTCGCTCGCCGACGACGGCCTTTTCATTCCCTACGAAGAAAAGGACCAGGCGGGACTGATGCTGTATGACTCGACGGGCACGCGCCTGTTCGGCTCGCAGTATCCCGCGCGTGTGTATGACGATTTCGAGTCAGTGCCGCCGCTGGTGGTGTCGGCGCTGCTGTTCATCGAAGACCGCCATCTGCTCGACCCCGACCAGCCGAACCGCAATCCCGCCATCGACTGGGGACGCTTCAGCCGCGCGCTGATGGATCAGGGCCTGCGGGTCTTCAACCACGCCCAGGCGCAGCCCGGCGGCAGCACGCTCGCCACGCAGATCGAGAAGTTCCGCCATTCGCCCGGCGGCCGCACGGCGACGCCGAAGGAAAAGCTGCGGCAGATCGCGTCGGCGTCAGTGCGCGCGTATCTCGACGGCCCGCGCACGATGCCCGCGCGCGAGCAGATCGTCGTGCGCTATCTGAACTCGGTGCCGCTCGCCGCGCAGCCCGGCATCGGCGAGATCAACGGTATCGGCGACGGGCTCACGGCGTGGTACGGCCGCGATTTCGCCGAAGTTAACCGAGTGCTGAAAGCGCCGTCCACGCCCGACAATCTCGCCGAACAGGGCCTCGCGTTCCGTCAGGTGCTGTCGCTGATGATCGCGCAGCGCGGGCCGTCGCATTTCCTGCTGCGCAAGAACGACGATCTCAATGCTCTGACGGAAAGCTATCTGCGCCTGTTTGCCACGAATGGCGTGATTACTCCGCAACTGCGCGACGCCGCGCTGTCGCAACAACTCGTGCTGACGCGCGCGAAGCTCGCGCCGCCCGAAGGCTCGTTCGTCGAGCGCAAGGCGGTGACGTCGCTGCGCACGCATCTGCTATCGTCGCTTGGCGTGTCGACGCTGTACGACCTCGACCGGCTCGATGTGCGCGTCACGTCGACGATGAACAACAAGGTCCAGCAGGCCATCAGCGACCGGCTCGCCGCCGCGACGACGAAAGATGGTGCGCAGGCGGCCGGCCTCTATGGCTTCAACATGCTGCAACCGAAGGACGACCCGTCGAAGATCGCCCTCAGCTTCACGCTGTTCGAAAAGCGCGACGGCGCGAACCTGTTACGCGTGCAGACGGACAGCGTGAACCGTCCGTTCGATATCAACTCCGGCGCGCGCCTGAATCTCGGCTCGACGGCCAAGCTGCGTACGATCATCACGTATCTGCAGATCATGCAGGACCTGCATGCGCGCTATGGGCAAATGAGCGTCGAAGAACTGCGCGCCGTGAAGCCCGAGCGCGAAGACGCGTTGACGCGCTGGGCCGTCGATTACTTCATGCACACGAAGGACCAATCGCTTAGCGCGATGCTCGATGCGTCGGTCGAGCGCAAGTATTCGGCCAACGCAGGCGAAACCTTCTTTACGGGCGGCGGCGCGCAAACCTTCACGAACTTCGAGGCCGACGAGAACTCGCGCATCCTCACCGTACATCAGGCTTTCCAGCATTCGGTGAATCTCGTGTTCGTGCGGATGATGCGCGACATCGTCCACTACGAAACGATCAGGACGTCCGGCCCGTCGTCGCAATGGCTCGACGATCCCGCCACGCGCAACATGTATCTGACGCGCTTCGCGGATCAGGAAAGCCGCGTGTACATGAACCGCTTCTACACGAAGTATCACGGCAAGACGCAGGATGAGATGCTCGCGATCCTGCTGCGCGGCGTGCGCAAGTCGCCGCCCAAAATAGCGACCGTGCTGCGCAGCGTGCGGCCGGACGGATCGCAGGCCTGGTTCAACGACCAGATGCGCGCCGCGTTGAAGAACACGCCCAAAGCGAACCCGCCCGACGACGCGCTCGCGAAGCTCTACGAGAAGTACGCCATCGACAAGTTCAATCTGAACGACCGCGCGTATATTTCGAGCGTGCATCCGCTGGAGCTGTGGCTCGTCGACTATCTGCGCGAGCATCCCGACGCGAACGCGAACCAGGTGATGGATGCGAGCCGCGACGTGCGCGCGGATTCGTACAAGTGGCTCTTCAAGACGCGCTATCACGCGACGCAGGATCGGCGCATTCGCCGCATGGTCGAGCAGCATGCGTACGATGCGATTGCCAGATCATGGCAGGCGCTCGGCTATCCGTTCTCGCATCTGACGCCATCGTATGCGGCTGCGATCGGCGCATCGGGCGACCGGCCCGCGGCGCTCGCGCAGCTGATCGGCGTGATCGTGAACAAGGGCAATCAGGCGCCGACGCAAAGCCTGTCCGAACTCGAGTTCGCGAAGGGCACGCCGTACGAAACGCGCTTCGTGCCCGCGACGCCGCAGCCTACGGAAGCCATCTCGCCGGAGATCGCGCGGGTCGCGCAGACGCTGTTGCGCGACGTCGTCGCGGGCGGTACGGCGAGGCGTCTCGCGGGCGGCATCACGTTTCCGAACGGCAAGACGCTGGAGGTCTACGGCAAAACGGGGACGGGCGATCAACGCCTGAACATCTACGCGAAAGGGCGCAGGCTGATCGAGTCGCGCAAGGTCAATCGCACGGCGACCTTCGTATTCGCGATCGGCGACCGCTTCTTCGGCTCGCTGACGGCTGTCGTACACGAACCGTATGCGAAGCGCTACGACTTCACGAGCGCGCTGGCCGTGCAATTGCTGAAGTCGATGGCGCCCGAGTTGCAGCCGCTGCTCGACGAACCTGCTTCGAAAGACACGCCGAAAGTGGCTGCAAGCACGGGGCCGAAGGTTCAATAACTCACATCGGTGGCGGGCTTCAGGAAAAGTTCGTGCATCGGCGCGAAGTGCGCGTAGAGCGGCAGGATCGCGCCGCCCATCGCGCGCGCGTCGGAGCCGATCGTGCCTTCGAGCAATTGCGGGCGCACGATGCCTTCCCACTCGAATTTGTCGAGCACGCGCTCCGTGCGGCGAATGATCTCGCGCACCAGCTGCCGGTCCACTTCCCCGTCGATCACCACCGCTTCGAGATCGAGCAACGCCGCCGCGTTCGTCAATGCGCCCGCAATCGCGGGGCACGCGGTGTCGAGCCATTGCTCCGTGAGCCGCCACAGGTCCGGCGACAACGCACGGTGATCATGCGCGGCAGTGGCGGGCGCGCCCGCATCGACGAACAGCTTTTCGAGCACGAAACCCGATGCCGCGTGCAGCAACTGTTGCGCAGGCTGACGCGCGTTGCCGCTCATGATGGGTATCGAGCCGACGGCGCCCGCGTTGTCGTGCGGCCCGCCATGCAGGCGACCGTCGATCACCAGTCCACCGCCGATAAACGTACCGACGAACAGATACAAAAAGTTATGGATGCCGCGCCCCTGACCCATCACGAGTTCGGCGGCGCATGCAGCGGTGGTGTCTTTTGCGAACTCGACGGGCAGGCCCGTCATCGACGCGATGCGCGCGCGGATGTCGATGTCGTTCCACGCATCGAGCGCTTCGCGCGGCGCGCCGAGAAAATCGCGCCAGCCGCCGAGCCACAGCGGCGCCGCCACGCCGACGCCGACCACTTTCTCGCGTCGCGCGCCGAGCGCTTCGTTGATGCGCGCGAGCTTGCTTTCGAGCGCGGGGAACAGCGTGCGCGGATCGGGATACGCGTACTCCTGCACTTCGCGGCAGCACACGCGCCCGAGAAAATCCATGGCGAGCACATCGAGACTGCGCCGTCCGACCTTTACGCCGATCGTATAGGCGCCTTCCGCGCGCAACGCGATGGGCACGGAAGGCTGCCCGATGCGCCCGCGCACGCGCGCCTGTTTTTCGAGCAGACCATCGTCGATCAATCGCTCGACGATCATCGACACGGTCTGCATCGACAGACGCGTGAGCCGTCCCACGTCGGCTTTCGGCAGCTGGCCATGCAAACGGATCGCCTGCAGCACGATGCGTTCGTTGAACTGCCGCATGCCGACCTGGTTCGAGCCGACCGTGCGTTTGAGCGGTGAGCGGGTGCCCGTATCCATCGGCTATGTCCGGTTACGCGTATCGGTTCGTCATGCGATGGCCCGCACGTCGGCCTGTTTCGCGCCCGTCATGATCGCGACAGCATCCGACATGTGGATGTCGCTCTTGTTCACGAGCGCCGCGCGCCGTCCGAGCCGCTGAATGTGAATGCGGTCCGCGATCTCGAACACATGCGGCATGTTGTGACTGATCAGGATGACGGGCAGGCCGCGGTCGCGCACGCGCCGGATCAGCTCCAGCACCATGTTGCCTTCCTTCACGCCGAGCGCCGCCGTCGGTTCGTCGAGAATCACGACGTGCCGCGCGAAGGCCGCGCTGCGCGCTACCGCGACGCCCTGGCGCTGACCGCCCGAGAGCGTTTCGACGGCCTGGCGCATCGAGCGGATGCCGATCTGCAGGTCTTTCATCGCATTGGTCGCTTCTTCGAGCATGCGGCGCTTGTCGATGATCTTGAAGATCTTGCCGCGCCAGCCAGGCTTCACCAGTTCACGCGCGAGGAACAGGTTCTCCGCGATGCTCATGGCGGGCGCCACGGCGAGATCCTGATAGACGGTTTCGATGCCTTGCTGGCGCGCGTCGAGCGGACTGCGGAACTTGACCGCTTTGCCGTCGAGCAGCAGGTCGCCTTCATCGGGCACGAGCGCGCCGGAGAGCGCCTTGATGAGCGATGACTTGCCCGCGCCGTTATCGCCGATCACGGCCATGATTTCGCCGGGCATCACTTCGAAGTCGCAGCCGTCGAGCGCGGTCACCTGGCCGTAGCGCTTGATGAGACCGCGTGCTTGCAGAACGGGCGTCGTGCCGTTGGTGGAAGAGGGGGTTGTCGACATCACAGGCTCCTTCGAATAACGATCAACGTGCGCCGCGGCGCGACAGTTTGTCGGCGGCGACTGCGAGAATCACGAGAATGCCGGTGATCAGCACCTGGTACACCGACGACACACCCATCAAGGTCAAGCCATTGCGGAACACGCCGACAATCAATGCGCCCAGCAGCGTGCCCGCAATCGAGCCGCGCCCGCCGAACAGACTCGTGCCGCCCAGCACAACGGCCGTGATGCTGTCGAGGTTCTCCGTTTGTCCCGCTTGCGGATCGCCGACGCCCGTGCGCGACACGGAGAGCAGCGCGGCGATGCCGTAGAGCGCGCCCGCCAGGGTGTACACCGTGATCAGGATGCGTTGCGCGGAAAGGCCCATCAGGCGCGCGGCTTCGGGGTTGTTGCCGAGTGCGTAGAGGTGACGGCCGGGCACCGTGTCGCGCAATACGAACCATGTCCCGAGATACATCAGCAGTGTGAGCACGGTGCCGTAGGTGACGGTGGCCGGCCCGAGATTGAAGGTGTTGCCGAAGAACATCATCGCGTCGGGCAGATTCGACACGCTCTCCGCGTTCGAATAGAGCTGCGTGGCCGCGAAGGCGATATTCAACGTGCCGAGCGTGACGATGAACGCGGGCAGCTTGATGCGCGTGATCAGCACACCGTTGAGCAAGCCGAACAGCATGCTCGCAGCAACGCCGCAAGCGATCGCGATGACGGGCGGCACGCCCAACGCGACGGCGAATTTCGTCATCACGATCGAGCCGAACGCCATCAACATCCCGCACGACAGATCGATGCCGCCCGTCAGCACGATCAGCGTCTGGCCGATGGCGATGACGGCGACCACCATCGTCTGCTGCATGATGAGCGACAGGTTCTGGAACGACAGAAAGCGGTCGCTCTGCGAGATGAAAAAGATGCATGCGAGCAAGAGCGCGACGAGCGGGCCAGCTTCGGCAAGTGTTGGCAGATGATCCGCAAACCGGCGATGGGTGTGAGCGGGGGCGGTGGGAGTCGACATGATGTGGTTCCTTCGAAGCAATGCGTGGCCTGCGCGCGGTACACGTACGCCACGCTCACGCTGGAGAACTTGCGGAAGACGCGCGCCGTGCGCGTCCCCGTGACTGCTCAGTTAATGCGCGGTTACTGCGTGCTTACTTGTTGCCCCAACAGTTGTCGAGGCCGAACTTCGTATCCTTGCTGTCGACACCGCCTTGCGGCTTGTCGGTAATCAGCGTGACACCCGTGTCGTGATAGCCGGAGACCTTCTTGCCCGTCTTCGCGTACTCGACGCCTGCCTGCACGCCGAGCTCGGCCATCTTCAACGGATACTGCTGCGAGGTCGCGGCAATGGCGCCGGCCTTCACGTTGCGTACGCCTTCACAGCCGCCGTCAATCGACACGATCATCACGCTCTTGTCCTTGCCCGCGCTCTTGAGCGCGCGATACGCGCCTGCCGCGGCCGGTTCGTTGATCGTGTAGACGACGTTGATGTCGGGTGCTTTCTGCAGGCAGTTTTCCATCGCCGTCTGGCCCTTCGACTGGTCGCCGCGCGTGTCCTGGCTGCAGACGATCGACGGATCGCCTTCCTTCACGCCCATGCCCTGCAAAAAGCCGTTGTGACGCAGCACGCCGACGGACACGCCGGGCGCGAGATCGAGTGTCGCGATCTTCGCGGGCTTGCCGCCGAGCGCGGCCTTCGCATACTGGCCGATCAAGACGCCTGCCTTGAAGTTGTCGGTGGCGAACAGGGCGTCGGTGGCGTCCTGCGGGTCGGTCGGCGTATCGAGCGCGATGACGAGCGCGCCTGCCGCGCGTGCCTTCTTGATGCTCGGCACGATCGCCTTCGTGTCGCTCGGCGTGATGAGGATCGCCTTTGCGCCCGCCGTGATCATGTTCTCGATGGCCGTGACCTGCGCCGCGTTGTCGCCGTCGAACTTGCCGGCGGCGGTCAGCAGCTTCGCGCCGTCTTTCTGCGCGGCGGATTCCGCGCCTTGCTTCATCTTGACGAAGAACGGGTTGGTGTCGGTCTTCGTGATCAGGCCGACGACGGGCTGATCGGCTGCGAGACTGGCGCTCGCGCACCACAGCGCAGACGCAGCGACGCACGCAGCGGCGATGCCCTTGACGACGGGTTGCGTGCGGGACGCGCGGCGCAGTTGCCTGCGGGAAATCGGGTTCATGGGACGCTCCTCCGGATGATTGACAACGACGTTGTGATCAGCGGTCGATTCAGCAGCTGGCTGTGCGCTGATCGCGCCTTCTTGTGCGTTCGCCGGACTTTGGATTCGCCGGTGACGCGGGACTTACTAAATCAAGTTGTTTTAGTTAGTACAGCAGCGACCGTCTCGAAAAGCAAGGCTGGGTTTTGCTGCGGCGCGGCTAAGGCAAGCTGCCGCAATGCCCGCAAAGTCTTGTACGATAAGGCTTTGAGCGAGTGGTGAGCGCACGCGGTGACCGAGCGGGATTGGGGTAAATCAGGAGTGAGCGAATCCGTCGACTAAGTTCTTTTGTTCACTCAATGGGCAAATGCTCGGGAGTCGTGCGATTTAGTCGCAAGTCAGGACCGCCACTTGCTCCCCTGATGCCAGGGTCCGGCCGCAACAACGCGAGCGGAGGTTGAAGTGAACAGGACGCACAATCGCGCGCTGCATTTCGTCGCGACGCATCCCGCGCGCTTCGCGTTGCAGGTGGTCAAGGCGTTTCGCAAGAACCAGGGGCTGCTGCTCGCGGGCGCGATCGCCTATTACGCGCTGCTGTCCATCGTGCCGCTTCTGATTCTGGTCGCCATCGCGTTCAGTCATTTCGTCGGCGAAAAGCTGCTGCTCGATACGCTCGCGCGTCTGCTCGAATGGCTGGTGCCGGGACAGTCGCGTGCGATCGTCAGGGAGCTTGCCAACTTTCTCGCGCATCGCACCGTGATCGGCTGGTTTCTCGTCGTCACGATGATCTTCTTCAGTTCGCTCGCCTTCACGGTGTTGGAGAATGCGCTGTCGATCATCTTCGTGCATCGCGTTGCGATCCGGCGCAGGCATTTTCTGCTGTCGGCGACCCTGCCTTATCTGTTCAGTCTTTCGCTGGGTATCGGCGTGCTGCTCGTGACGCTTGTGTCGAGCAGTCTTCAGTCCGTCGCGAGCGACAGCATCGTGCTGTTCGGTCACACCATTTCGCTGACGGGCGCCACGCGCATCGTGCTGTATCTGTTCGGTCTTGCTGGCGAGATTTTCGTGCTGACGGCAATCTATCTGGTGATACCCGCGGGACGCACGACGCTGCGGCACGCGCTGTTCGGCGCGGTCGCGGCCGCCGTATTGTGGGAAGTTACGCGACGCGTGCTGGTGTGGTACTTCGCGACGCTATCGCAGGTGAGCGTCGTCTATGGATCGCTGACGACGGCCATCATCGTGCTGTTCAGCCTCGAAGCGCTGGCGACGCTGATGCTGTTCGGCGCGCAACTGATCGCCGAATACGAACGACTCAATGCCGGTCCGATAGAGCCTGCCGCGCAGCCATTTGTCACGAGCTAGAAATGGCATTGCGAAGCACGTTGCGGCTGCATCGAAACCGGCGCGATGCGGTTAACGGCAGAAAGTTCGAGAACTTTAGAATCATTTGAGTCCATGTTCTATTGCGTCTTTTAATCCCCAGAAGAATGCGCGGCGGTCACAGCTTCGTCATGACCCGCCGACGATAATCCCGTCGCCCGTCAAATTGACAAATTCAGAGCGGGCAGCACTGCCACATAGCAGTGACAGACCACGGGGAATACCACATGACCATCCGTCACCGCATCACTCTACTGGTGGTGTTGATGCTGGTCGCCTTGTCGGCGATCGGTGGATACGCTGTCTATCAGACTCGCGGCAGTGCCGCAGACGTTCGGCAAGTGACGCAGGGCGTCGTGCCGAGCGCGCTGGCTTCGGCAGACCTTGTCTCGCAGGTCAAGGACGTGCAGCTCGCGACGATGACACTCGTCTATTCGCCCGACGCGAACATGGTCGAGCAGGCTCAAAAAGAACTCGCCGCGAAAGAGAAATCGCTGCGCGAAGCACTCGACCTGCAGGCAAAAGCAGCCGCGAGCCATGCGCAGGAAGGGCTCGTCACGCAGGCGCGCGACAGCCTCGCCAACTACTTCGCGGCTATCAACGATACCGCGAAAATGAAGGCCGAAGGCAAGAACGATCTCGCGCAAGCCTATCTGTTCGCGAACGTCGCGCAGTACCGCGACGAACTCGAAGGCATCGTCGAAACGCTGCGCATCGAAAAGAACCGCCAGAAAGACGAAGCCATCGACGCGTTGAATACGGGCCTCGCGACGACTACCACGGCGATTGGCAGCGCATCGGGTGCGGCGATTCTGGTGCTGATCGCAATTGGCCTGCTGCTATACCGGCAGATCACGCGACCGCTTTCGCGCATGCAGGAGATGATGAGCGAGATCGCTTCGAGCCAGGATTTCACGCGCCGCGTGCCCGTGGGCCGCATGGACGAGATCGGCCATTCGATTGTCGCGTTCAACGGCATGATCGAAAAGATCCAGCAAAGCTCCGCGCAACTGAAGCAGAAGACGGCCGATATTCAGGCGATGTTGCAGAACATGCAGCAGGGCATTCTGACGGTTGTCGAAGATGCGAAGATTCACTCGGAGTACTCGGCCTATCTGGAAGAGATCTTCGAAACGAACGATATCGCCGGGCGTGCGCTAATGGACCTCGTATTCGGCGACAGCGACCTGGGTTCGGATACCGTATCGCAAGTCGAAGCAGCCGTGCTGGCGTGTATCGGCGAAGACAGCATCAACTTCCAGTTCAACCAGCATCTGCTCGTCAACGAACTGACGCGCAAGATGCCCGACGGCCGCGTGAAGACGCTCGATCTGAGCTGGTCTGCGATCACCGACGAAAGCGACACGGTGATGCGCCTGATGCTGTGCGTGCGCGACGTGACCGAGTTGCGCCAGCTCGCCGCAGAAGCGGGCGAGCAGAAGCGCCGCCTCGAAATGATCGGCGAAATTCTCTCGGTGAGCGAGGAGAAGTTCCACCATTTCGTTGAAAGTGCAACGGGCTTCATCAACGAGAACGAACGCATCATCCGTCAGCATGCGCAGGTCAACGAGCCGGCTGTCGCCGAACTGTTCCGCAACATGCATACGATCAAGGGCAATGCGCGGACTTACAGCCTCCAGCATCTGACCAGCATCGTGCACGAAACCGAGCAACGTTACGACGCGCTGCGCCAACCCGAGGCGGCGCACGAATGGGATCAGGAGCAACTCATTGCCGAACTGGCGCGCGTGAAAGAAGCGTTGCAGCACTACGCGACGATCAACGAAGTGAGCCTCGGCCGACGCAAGGCGGGCCGTGTCGGCAGCGCCGAACGCTATCTGATGGTGGATCGCGAGCATATTCAGGAAAGCCTGCGCCTGCTCGATGCGGCGAACCCGGCTGACATGCTCGATCTGCTGACGGCGCGCGACTCGGTGCGCAGGACATTGCGCCTGCTTGGTACGGAGAAAGTCGAAGAGGCGCTCGCCGGCGTGCTGCACTCGTTGCCCTCGCTTGCCGCCGAGCTTGGCAAGACCGCGCCCGCCGTGCGTATCGACGACAACGGGTATCGCGTTCGCACGCAGGCGGGCAGCATGCTCAAGAACGTGTTCATGCATCTGCTGCGCAATTCCGTCGATCACGGCATCGAGCCCACCGCGCAGCGTGTAGCGCTCGGCAAACCGGAAGCGGGTGTCATCGATATCGAAGTGGGCGTCGCCGAAGGCGCATTGCAGATCACGTTGAGCGACGATGGACGCGGTCTCGCGCTGTCGCGCATTCGCGGCATCGCGGCCGATCGCGGCTGGCTTCAGCCCGACACGCAATTGAGCGACGAAGCTGTGGCGGAATTCATCTTCCGTCCGGGCTTCTCGACTGCGCAGAACGTGACGGAGGTGTCGGGCCGCGGTGTCGGCATGGATGCGGTGCGCGATTTCATCCGCCGCGAAGGCGGGCGCATCGAGTTGCGCTTCACGGACGATCATGCGGGCGCGGATTTCCGCCAGTTCCAGACGATCGTCTATCTGCCGGAGAACTGCGCTGTCGATAGCGTCGGCACGTCGATGCATGACGCCGCGCAAACAGTGAGTTCGATTCAGGCGAATGCACATTTCGAATAGCACGACGGGGATAGGCTGTGGTTGATCAGTATGTGATTGCGGCAGCATTGGCGGGTGTCGCGTGGGGCGCGCTGGCAGGTTTGTTCGTGCATCGGTGGTGGTACCGGAAACGGGCCGCCGCGCAACGGCAGACGACAGTCGATGCGCAGAGCACCGCGCTCGCCCAGGCTGAAGAACGTCACGCCGCCGAGGTTCGGCAGCACGAGCAGCAGGCGCGCGAACTGCACGCGCTCGTCGATACGCTGCGCGACGATCTCGCGCAGCAGTCTGTGTCGGCAGAAGAAGCGCGCGAAGCGCTGAATGCGCTGCATCTGCAAAAGGACGAGTGGCTGCAACAGGCGACGCGCCTCTCAACGGAAGCGGGGCGCCTGCGGCATCTGTCCGCCACGTTCGAGCGCTGGCACGAGCAGATGATCTCGCTAATGTCGCAGAACCACGACATGCACTCGAAGAACAATGAACTGTCGTCGATCGTGCGTCATGTCCTGATCGTGTCGCTGAATGCGTCGATTGAAGCGGCGCGCGCGGGCGCAGCGGGGCGCGGTTTCTCGATCGTCGCAAGCGAAGTGCGTTCACTTGCGGCACGCTCGCAGGAATTGTCGAAGAGCTATCACGACAGCCTGAATCGCAACGACCTGATCACGACGGCCACGTTTCAGGACATTCAGGCGGGCGGCAAGATGATTGCGGCGTCGCTGGCGAGCGTCGAGGCGCTTGCCGGTCAGATTCAATCCCGGTTAGAGCAGGCGACGACGTGATCAGTCAGCAAGCGAAAGACAGTATCGAGCGGATCTTTTTGTATTCCGCGCGCACGCGTTTGCCTGTCGATTCCAGCGACGCATGCGACATCACGGCACTCGACGCGCAGCAGGCCAATACCGCGCTTGCGAGCCATATCGTCGTTCTGACCATTTCATCGATCGCATTCCGCTTTCTGCTCGTGCTGCATTTCAACGATGACCAGGCGACGCGCGACTACTATCTGCGCGAGTCGGAAGAACGCTCGTTGGCGGAAGCACTGATGGAAGTCGGCAATCTGTGTTGTGGCGCGATCAATCAGCAATTGGTCGAGTTCTTTCCGGACCTCGGGATGTCGACGCCTTATCAATTGAGCGGCGCTTGCGTGCCTTATCTGACGGAGTTGAAGCCGGGCTATCTCGCGGCTTTTCGCGTGAGCATCGGCGCAAACGTACAACTGGGCGCGACGCTGTGCATATGCGCGAGTTCGCCCGTCGATTTTGTCGCGTATGTGAACGAGGCCGAGGAGAGCACGGGTGAACTCGAACTCTTTTGAATGCTTCTGAGCAGCGCAGAGAGCACATTTTCAATCAATGCGCCGTATGAAAGGCGCTACGGGGTAAGCAATGGCTAAGGTTCTGGTAGTGGACGATTCGAGCACGGTGCGCGATGAAGTCGCGGGTTTTCTGAGGAAGAATGGTCTCGACGTCGATACCGCTGTGGACGGCAAGGATGGTCTCGCGAAGCTGAAGGCGTCGCCCGGCATCCGTCTCGTCGTCAGCGACGTCAACATGCCGAATATGGACGGCCTGACGATGGCCGAAAAGATTCGCGGCGAACTGGCCAATGCGAGCGTCAACATCATCATGCTGACAACGGAAAGCAGCCCTGCAATGAAGGAGCGCGGCAAGGCGGCAGGCGTGAAGGGCTGGATCGTAAAGCCGTTCAAGGGCGACGCAGTGCTCGAAACGTTCCGCAAGCTGGCCAGCTGACGGCTTGGCGCGGCATGGACGGGCTGCCGCGTCGGGGGCGCGGCGGTCCATTCATGACGCGCGGATTGTAGCAATTCCTTGAAAGATCTATTCGAGCCTCACGTATTTATCGGCGGCGGTCGCGCTTCTACACTCTGTTCAACGGTTGCAGAACACCCGTTCTCGCGCAACCCAACAGACAGATCTGGAGGTAGTCGCCATGAAATCGCTCGGTCAATTCGTTATCGTCGCCGCTCTTGTCAGTGCTCCCCTGGCCGCATTCGCGCAGAGCAATCAGCCTTTGACGCGCGCACAGGTGCGCGAAGAACTCGTGCAATTGCATAGCGTCGGTTACAGCCCACTCGACGATCGCAACAGCTATCCCACGCATATTCAGGCTGCCGAAGCGCGTCTGGCCGCACAACAGGCTGCGTCGACCCAGCAAAGCGGATTGGGTGGCGCGGTGAATGGCGTGTCGGAAGCCGGCGTGCGCGCCGATGCGAATGGCATCACGTTCTCGCATCATTAACAGTTGTTTGCGGGGCGGCGTACGCAGACTCTCTGACTGCAGCGAGTTCTGAGTCAACCATTAGGCCGGAGCCTGTCATGCACAGTCTTCGGCCTTTTCACATTCGCGATTCGCGCATCGCGCATAGCATTGAGGCAAATTGGAAAAAAGAAGTAGTGAATGTGAATTTATTGCTTGATGCATCGGATGTGCTTCTACAAACGAGGGCGTTTTGTACCGGGTGACATTCGCGAAAGTCCATTTCTTCAGTAGAAGGACACCGCGCTAATTCCGATTAGCGTGTCAGCGCTTTCGGACGTGGAATCTTAAAAGTCTTATGGATAGCGTGAGTAATTGGACAGTCAACATCGATGCAAGCCAATTGACATTTGTCGTACACCAGATAAATCCTGGCAATTGGGGGCCTCGATTGGACACTCTGGGGCAATCAGGCAGTACAACGACTCGCGCGTGTCTTTTCATGTAATAGATGAACTCTAGCCATATATGACCGGTCCATGGCATAGTGCCGGTATCTTCAATCAGGAGTTTCAATATGGCTACACTCGAAGCACTTCAGGCAAAGATAAAAAAGCTTCAGGCCCAGGCGGAAGCCATTGCGTCGAAGAAGTCGACGGTGGCGCTCGAAGGCATTCGTGCACTGATGGCAAAGCACAATCTGACTACGGCTGATATCGACGCGCATCTCGGCCGCAAAAAGCGTGGCCGTCCTGCGTTGAAGTCGGCAGGCGTGCAAACCAAAGGCGTAGCCAAATACTCCGATCCTAAAACGGGTGCAACCTGGACGGGGCATGGCCGTGCGCCTGCATGGATTGCGGCTGCGAAAGACCGTTCGAAGTACCTGGTGGCGGGCGCGTCCGCACCGGTTGCCACGGGCGTCGCCGTAAAGCACGGCACGGGTAATGGCCAGCCGAAGGGACCGCAACCGGCGAAGTATCGTCACCCCGAAACTGGCGCGACATGGAGTGGCCGTGGTCCTGCACCCGCATGGCTGGCGGGCGAAAAAGACCGTAGCAAGTTCCTGGTCGCTGGAGCAAAAGCGGCGGGCTTGAATGGCGTTGCGCGAAAGAAGATCGGTGCCAAAAAGGCAGGAAGAAAGCCGCGCGCGTAAGAACGACGAAAAGAATCAGGAAGGGGCGGGACTGCGTTCTCGCCTCTTTTCGGCAAAAGAAGCTTTGCCTGATGGCGAAGTCGGCACGCTTTTGCCGAACGTAGTGGCGAATGCACAAGGCCGGGTGCACAGCATTTTTATGCGTGAGCCATTTCGGCTCAATTGCTCATCGATGGGTGCCGCCCAATTTCGGCGGCACCGCACGCGCCGTCCTTGCCTTCCGGCGCGCGCTCCCTTCTTCAATGTGGTTTATGAAAGTCGAGCGTCTCCAGTTCGACCGACTGCCCCCCATTTCGTTGCAGCACGCGGCGCGCTGCGTCCTCGATTGTCTTGCGATTACCCTCGAACGTCGTGATCAGATCGTGCGACGACGTACCTGTATTGCCGAAATGGTTGTTCAGGGCGTCGATTGATACGCTGCACCATACCTCTTTTCCTTCGACGGTCGCTTCGAATGCGACTCGCGATGCGGCCACGACGTGCCGGCGGCTGGTGAATTCGATGGTCATTTGATTTCTCCGTGAGTGCCAGATGAAATTCACGAACGCTCGCTGGCGCCGGCCTTCCGGGCGATCTGTTCGCGGTCCAAGGCCAGGCGGCGCGGGGTGGGGCGCTCGCTTCGGTGCAGCGCAGCAAGGAACGATCCAGTCCGGCTCGTGCCGAACCCGTTGGGGGCGAGTGACGCCGGGCATCGGAATCGTTCTCCCATGATAGGCCGCTAACGGCGCAAAAGCCGGGAAACTACTGATCCGGCGCGCCCGTCATCTGCGCGATGAGCTTTTTCGTCGCGGGCGAATGCTCGAATTTGCGGAAAACGGCTGCGACTTCCGATGCGATTGGCTCGCCCGCCAGCGTCTTGAAGACGACATTGGGCAGATTGATGACCCGCGTCAGCACATTTGGCACGATGGCGACGCCCACGCCGACGGAAACCTGCGTCAGGACGGCCAGCAGCGTGCCGGGCGCGCTGACGATGCGCGGGTTGAACCGCCCGCGCCGCGCGATTTCCCGCGTGCCCAGCTCCTGTTCTGGCACGACGAAGCTCTCGCCCGCCAGCGCGCGCGCCTTGATCGGCCCTGTGGCAGCCGCCAGCGGATGCTCGGCGGGTAGCGCCGCGCAGAACGCATCGCGAGCCAGCACGTGAGCGCGCAGCGACGGCGGCAGATCCACCGGCAAGCGGACGAATGCGACATCGACGCGGCCTTCCTCCAGCAGCGCGGGCAACTCGCCCATCGGGTGCTCGGTGGCCTGCACGAGCACGTGCGGCCGGGCTTTACGGAACGCGCGCAACTGTTTCTGCAAGATGCCGGAAAAAGCCGCCGAGCCGACATAGCCGATATGAATACGCCCCAGCTCGCCGCGCCCGGCGCGCTGGCCGACGTGCAACGCCCGCTCGAACTGCGCGATGGTCTCGCGCGCTTCGGCGAGAAACGCTTCGCCGGCGGGCGTCAGCGCAACCGAGCGCCGCGTGCGGCGAAACAGTTGTGCCTGCAGCGCGCGCTCCATCTCCTGGATCTGCACAGTGAGCGTGGGCGGCGCAATGCCGAGCGCTTCTGCAGCCTGCGCGAAATGCAGTCGCTCGGCGACGGCGATGAAGTAACGCAGGTGCCTCAGCTCCATAACGCGATGCTTCCCGGTATTAGGTAGAAACTAATTATATTGAACACGACGGGCAATGAACGGAATAGAGAAAGCTGGTGGAATACAGGCTTCCTTTCCGCAGGTTTTCCGCCGGGTCCGTCCGATGAGCTCGATTACCGCTTCCCGTTCCGTCTCTCGCGGCACGCCGCTGCTCCTCATCGCCTCGATGGGTTGCGCGATGACGGTGCTCGACACCAACGTGGTCGGCATCGTCCTGCCCACTATCGCGCGCGATCTCAACGCTTCTTTCGCCGATATCGAATGGGTGATCAGCGCGTATGTGTTGTGCTTCGCCGCGCTGCTATTGCCCGCTGGCTCGCTTGCCGACCGCTATGGGCGCAAGCGCGTGTTTCTGACGGGCATCGCGCTGTTCGCGGCCGCGTCGCTCGCATGCGGCGTTGCGCCGACGGCCGAGCTGCTTTACGTCGCGCGGGCTGCGCAAGGCGTCGGCGCGGCCTTCCTGCTCGCGCCGGCGCTCGCCATCATCGGCCACGCGTTTCATGACGAGCGCGAACGCGCGCGAGCCTGGGCGGTGTGGGGCGGCATCATGGGGCTGACGATGGTCCTCTCGCCGCTGATCGGCGGCGTGATCAGCGCGTGGCTCGGCTGGCGCTGGGCATTCGCGATCAACGTGCCGATCTGCGCGTTGCTGGCGACGGGCGTCGTGCGGATCGTCGACGAATCGCGTGATCCGACGCCGAGATCGCTCGATCTGCCCGGTATTGCGCTCTTTGCCTCGGCGATGTTCTCGCTGACGTGGGCGCTGATTCTCGGACCTGACCGCGGATGGCTGAGCACGCCGGCGCTGTCCCGCGCATGCGCCGGCGTGAACCTTTTCGCGTTGTTCGTGTGGGTGGAAAGCCGGCGCGCGCATCCGATGCTCGATCTCGCGCTGTTCCGCTCGCTGCCGTTCGTCGGCGCGATCGTGGCGATGTTTGCTTATGCGTCGTCGGCGCAGGTCATGGCTTCGCTGTTGCCGCTATTTCTGCAAAACGCGCGTGGCGAAAGCGCGCTGGTCGCGGGCGCGGGCATGCTGCCTTTCGCGATTGCGATGCTGATCTTGCCGCAGCTAGGACGCAAGCTCGCAGCGTACATGGACTCGCGCCAGATTCTCACGCTCGGCCTCGCGGTGGTCGCATGCGGCAATCTCGCGATGATGGTCGCCGCGCGCAGCGCCAGTCACGCATGGCTGATCGTCGCCATGGCGCTGCTCGGCAGCGGCGGCGGCCTGCTGAACGGCGAGACGCAGAAGGCGATCATGGGCACAGTGCCGCGCGACCGCGCGGGCATGGCGTCCGGCATCAGCACGACCTCGCGATTCACGGGCATTCTGCTCGGCTTCTCCGGGCTGGGCGCCGTGCTGGCCGAAGGCGTGCGTTCCGCGCTGACGGCACAGATGACACAGACCCATCTGCCCGTCGTGCAAGGCTTTACCGAGCGTGTGATGGCGGGAGACTTCTCGCGTGCGTTTGCGCTCTATTCACCGGCATCGATGGATGCACTCGTTCATATCGCACGGTCGAGTTACGGCGAAGGCTTTGCGCGTGCATTCGCTGGCGCATCGATCGTGGCGGCGGTATCCGCGTCGATCGTATTTCTGTCGATGCGACGCAAGAATCGCTGATCGCAGTTGATTGCGCAGGCGTGTACCGATTAGTATAAAAAGCTCTGTGTCACGAGCGCCCCGCCACGCGCAATGTTCAATGAACCGATATGAAGCACTCGCCAATACGATGGCGGCCGAAATACGCTCGGGCAGTCTTGCTGTCGGCGCGCGCATGCCTTCGTTGCGGCAGGTCATTGCGCAGCATGGCGTGAGTCAATCGACGGCGTTTCGTGCGTACTATCTGCTGGAAGAGTGGGGCCTCATTCGCGCGCAGGAGCGCTCCGGCTATTACGTCGCGCCGGGCGCAGCCGTGCGCGACACGCGGGAAGCGACCGCGAAGCGCGCGCTCACAGAGTCCGCGAAGGTCGATATCAGCGAACTCGTTTTCAGCGTGCTCGAAGCGGCGAAGCATACGAGTGTCGTACCGTTAGGCTCGGCTTTTCCCTCGCCGATGCTGTTTCCGCTACAACGTCTTTCCAAATCGCTTGCACAAACATCGCGGACGATGAACCCATGGAGTACCGTCGTCGATTTGCCGCCGGGCAACGAGGCTTTGCGCCAGCAGATCGCGCTGCGCTATCTCGGCATGGGCCTGTCGCAACCGCTCGATGAGATCGTCGTCACGAACGGCGCGCTCGAAGCACTGAATCTTTGCCTGATGGCCGTGACGCGTCCCGGCGATGTCGTGGCCGTCGAATCGCCTGGCTTTTATGCGGCGCTGCAGGCTATTGAAAGACTCGATCTACGCGCAGTCGAAATACCCGTCGATCCGCAAACCGGCCTCGACGTGGACGCGCTTGCGCAAGCGCTGGGAAAGCAGCCTATTCGCGCATGCTGGTTCATGACGAATTATCAGAACCCGACAGGCGCGACGATGCCGGTGGAAAAGAAAAAGGCGCTCGTCGAACTACTGGCACGGTATGACGTGCCGCTGATCGAAGACGACGTCTATGGCGAACTGCATTTTCAGGCGGATTATCCATTGCCCGCCATCGCCTTCGACCGGAAAGGGCTCGTCATGCATTGCAGTTCTTTCTCGAAGACGCTCGCGCCGGGATATCGGATTGGCTGGGCCGCTGCGGGTAAGTTTGCGGAGAAAGTACAGCGTGCCAAACTGATGACGACGCTATCGGCGAGCATTCCCGTGCAGGCGGGTATCGCCGACTATCTTCAGCATGGCGGATACGACAGGCATCTGCGAAAACTGCGTGCCGCGTTGCGCGCGCAACTCGATGCAATGAATCTCGCGCTACGCCGCGCGATGCCGAAAGGCGTGAGGTGGACTTGTCCTTCAGGCGGCTATTTCGTGTGGCTCGAATTGCCCGAGCACGTCGATGCATTGACGCTGCACAGGCAGGCGATCGAACAGGGCGTGAGCCTGGCGCCTGGGCCGATCTTTTCCGCGTCCCGCAACTTTCGGAATTGCGTGCGGCTGAACTTCGGGCACCCGTGGAATGCCGATATCGAACGCGCCGTGCATGTGCTTGGCGGGTTGATCGCGCAGGCCACCTGAGCGCACAGCGCGAGCGTCAATGCGCAATCGTGACGGCGATTCTGGCGAATGCAAAGAGAAGCCCGCCGAAGCACAGCGCGAGCACGACGGCCATCACGGGCAGCAGCGGCAGCTTGACGGTCGCGAGATCGGCTTCGTGCGCAGCGCCACGCCGCACGCCGAAGAAACTCCACAACACCATGCGCATCATGTTCAGTAAGCCCATTTCAGTTCTCCCGCCGGTTGCGTGAAGTCACGCGTTTTCATGGGTCAATCGTAGGCGGGTGAGGGCATTGGTGTAAGAAGCAGTTGACTGCTTTTCCTGCGTAGCAGTGGTGCGGCAGGCTGTCGCACTGGATATCGGTTTCGGGAAATATGACTTGCACCTGATCCGAACAGGTAAAGTTTTCAGTTCGATTTCATTCCCGGCTCGCCCTCGTCCGATGCAGGAACGCCCATTGCGCGCCTTCATGCGCTCACTTTCATAGGAGGCAAACATGGGCTCAATTAATCCGCAAACGCGCAGAACGGGTGGTGCCGATATTGTCGGCGGCGGCGTCGGTGATGGTCCGGGGCCGGAGGTGATGGCAGCGGCGACGCTCGACGGAACGAAGGTGTATTCGTCCGATGCAGAACATGTCGGCAAGATTTCCGACATCATGCTCGACGTGCGCAGCGGGCGCATTGCGTATGCCGTGCTGTCCGAGGGTGGCTTTCTCGGCATGGGCGCAACGCTGCACGCCATTCCGTGGAGTGCGCTCACGCTCGACACCGACCAGAAGTGCTTTCACGTCGATATCAGCGCGCAGATGCTGAAAGACGAACCGGGCTTCGACAAGGACCACTGGCCCAGCATGGCCGATTCCAGATGGGGCGAATCGCTGCATACGTATTACAACCGCGATCCGTACTGGGTTTCGCGCCGCGACTACGTCGACCCCGACGTGCCGCCGACCGCGCATTGACGTGAAGCGCTGAAGCACGTTAAAAGCACGTTAAGGCGAAGCCGCGCATAGACATATATGCGCGGCTTCATCGCAAATACCGCTCAGACCTTGACGGCGGAAGCGTCGTAAATCTCGTCGATGGCTTCAGAAAGCTTCGCGTTGAATTCGCTATCGCTCAGCTGCTTTTTCAGGTCATTGATGAGTGCCCGCGAAAAGCTCGCGATCATGCCGTGATTCTTTTCAAGCAGTTTGCACGCTTCAGTACGCGTATAACCGCCCGATAGCGCCACGACGCGCGCCACCCGCGGATGATCGATCAGCGGCTTGTAGAAATCGGCGACGTCGGGAATAGTCAGCTTGAGCATGACCTGCTTGTCGGCGGGCAGTGCGTCGAGGCCTTTGATGATCTCGTCGCGCAGCGTCTTCTCGGCGCCTGCCTTGTCGGGTGTCTTGATCGACACTTCGGGTTCGAGGATCGGCATGAGGCCGCCCGCGTCGATTTGCGCGCCGTACTCGAACTGCTGCTTGACGACGGCAGCAATGCCCGCAGGCGAATTCTGCTCGATGACCGAGCGCATCTTGGTGCCGAAGATGCCGAGCTTGCCCGCGCGCGCGAGCAATGCGTCGAGTCCGGGGATCGGCTTCATCAGACGCACGCCGTCGCTTTCCGCCTCGAGTCCCTTGTCGACCTTGAGGAACGGCACGACGCCGCGGTCTTCCCAGAGAAACGAAGGCACGGGTTTGCCTTGCGCCTGCCCGTCCATCGTGGCTTCGAAGAGAATCGCCGCGATGACCTTGTCGCCCGAGAATGCAGGGGCGGTGATGATGCGCACGCGCATTTCGTGGATCAGCTTGAACATTTCGGCATCGCCGTTGTAGGCGTTCTCTTCGATGCCGTACTGCCGCAATGCGCCAGGCGTGGAGCCGCCGCTCTGGTCGAGCGCGGCGATGAAGCCCGCCTTATCAGAAATCTGCGCCAACATTTTTTCATTTGCCACGGACGTTTCCCTCCTTGAACAACTGATTAGTGACCATGTGTTTCCGACCCGACAAGTGTAAGGCATTGCGGCGCACGCTCCTACACTGCGGGGACGGTGACCAATCGAACAGACAAGCGAAGAACGTTCCAGGGGCGCTGGCGGATTCGCGTTTCGCGCGCGGCGCTACTCGCCACGCGGCCAGTCACGGATGAACAGCTCCATGAAACCCGTCCGCGGATCGGCTTCGCGCGAGAACGCATGATCGGGCAGCAACGCGAGCAAAATTTCAACGGTCGTTCGCACGATGCAGCCGCGCGCCACATGTCCGCCTAACACGTGGCCATCGGCGTCGGAGACCGACATGTGCAGATGCGCGCCGTCTGGCGCAACCGAACCGGCGAGCGTCAGGATTTCCAGGTCGGCGCGCAGTTCGCTCGGCTGGTCGATGCCGGCGAATCGCAACCGCGCGACGCTCAGGCTGCCGATGCCCTGAACCACGAACGCGGCCGTCGCGCCGAGCTGGCGCACCGTGTCTTCCAGCGCGTCGCGAAGATCCTGGCCGGGTTGAAGGCGGAGAGGATGGGCTTGCATCGGTGGTCTTCCGTTTGACGTTGCGACATCGCGTGGAGGCGCGCGTCGATCCTCATTGGCGCGGCCACGCCGCTAACATACAGTACCAGTAAGAAGGAAAAGAACCCTCATCATTCGGAAGCGTGCCGACACGGCACGAACAGCGATGAAAGCGCTACTGCGAGCAATCGTCATGGTGGCCTGCGTGGCGGCCGCGATCGGCGTGCTGTTCATTCCGCTGCCGCGCGCACTCGATCTGTCGACGCGCATCGTCACCGTCATGCCGATCGCGCGGGAAAGCACTACTGTTTTCGACTACGTGACGACGCCCGCGCATTGGCCCGCGTGGCATCCGTCGTCGCTGTCCGTGACGGGTGCGACCGATCATTCGCTGGGTATGGGCGAGCAGACCACAGAAGAATTTCGCGTCGCCGGGCGGCGCGGCGAGGTCGTGTGGACGGTTGTCGAACGCAAACGCCCCGAGAAATGGACGATCGACGGCACGATAGAAGGGCGCCCAGCCGGCACAGTCAGCTACGCGCTGACGCCCGACACGCACAGCGAGGACGGCACGGAGTTCGAGCGCACCTTCACGTACCGTTCGCCGACGCTCTGGTTCGCGTTGCTGAACGCAGTGCTGCTGCGCGCGAAGATCCAGGCCGAGTCCGACGAAGCCGTCGATCGGCTCAAGGACATCCTCGAAAAGCCATAGTGTCAGTCATCACTCGGGCTCTGTCTGCGGCGCTTTGCGCCGCAGCGCCAGCGCGACGCCGCTCAACGTGAGCGCCATCGCCGCGGCTTCTTTCCAGCCAAGCGGCTCGCCGAGCACGAGCGCTGCCGCAACGATGCCCATGATCGGCACCAGCAGCATGCCGATCGACGCGATCTGCGGCGGCAGATGACGCAAGGTTGCGAACCACGCGAGATAGCACACGCCCATCGGCACGAGCGTCATATAGATCAGCACGGCCCAGCCGTCCGCGTGCAGCGACGCGAGTTCCGGGTGCTCGATCAGTAGCCCCGCGACGATCATCGGTGCGCAGCCGAGTCCGACCTGCCACGCGACGAGGCTGATGGGCGGGACGGGAATCGGCGTGCGCGCGATCACAGTGCCGAGCGCGAACAGCACGGCCGCCAGCAGCGCGAAGGCGATGCCCGCGATCTTGCCCGCGTCGAACGCCACACCGCGCCCGCCGAGCAGCACCACGACGCCAGCGAGACCGAGCAGCAGCGCGAGAAACTCGACGGTGGACGGCCTGCGCGACAGGACCGGCCACGCGAGCAGCATTGCCCAGATCGGCATGGTGTAGACCAGCAGCGCGCCTTCGCTGACGCTCAGCCATTTCATCGAGAGCGTGGAAAAGCCCATCCACGCGAAGACGTTCGTGCACGCCGCGAGCAGCAGGCGCGGCACGTACTCGCGCGGCACGCGTGGCCGCTCTCCCACGCACACGGCGACCACGCCGAGCAGGACGGACGCCGTCACGCCGGCAACACCGCGTGAAAATAGCGGTGGCCATTCGCGCAGCAGTACTTTCATGGCGGGCCAGTTGAGCGCCCATCCCGTTGCCGTAACCAGCAGATAGATGAGTCCCGTCCAGCGCGAATGCTTCATCGACTATTCGTATGAGTTCTTTTGAGAGCCTCGATCATACGAGGTTCTTCGATCACATGGATTTCTTCGTTAGATGCAACGTGACATATGGCGCAAACGATTGCGATGTATGCTTGACGGAGCGGGCACGCGTTACGCCGATTCGTTCGTGCGCAAAGTTTTCGTCAGACGGAAACGCTGCGATGCGCGTCGTGCGAGTGCGCACGAAACTGCGTGCGAAAGCAGCTGTCTGACGTCGAGGGTCAACTGCACGATGGCCTTCAAAATGCGAACATCTCGGACGTTTTTTCATCGTTGGGTGTTGTACGGACCACGCGTACCGGCCGTACAAACGTTTGCATTGGGATGCGTCGAGGGTTCGCCCGAACTGATCGATGCCGAACGGGATGAGATAGTTTGAGTGCGGGAATATGGGTGCTGGGTTCATGAAAGCAACACGAAACACTGGTAGATCGCAGCTCACGAGAGGCTGAACATGGAACAGTCCTTAAGCAACTTTGCGCTTTCGACTAACGGCCAAGCCGTGACTTTCGATATCGTCGTGCAAAAGCGTGCGATAGGGTGCGCGATTACGCGCGACGCGCTCGAGCAGCATTTCTGGCTGGAACGCGGGGCGGACGAATCGCACCTCACGAAGGCGTTCGGCAACGGCCTGCGCCGTATCGCCGCTGTCGCCGAGCGCAAGGCGCTCGCGAAGGGCGCGACGCACGTGTTGATTACCGCAGACGATTTCGAATACCGCTAAAGAAGCGGCTGCCTTCACCGCACGCCACTGCGCGTGAGCCGCTGACCCTGTAAAATCGCGTGCGCTGCGCGAGAGCCGCGCACATCAGGCGATCCGGCTCGGGCTTGCCGCCACGAGCCTGTCATCTTTCCATCCCGTCCACCCTTGTGCCCAGCCGCACGCCATCCGGCTTGCGAACCGGTCGACGACGCGGCGTCCGTGCACGCCATGTCCGTCATGCACAACCAGGGTGCATCGCAATCCGTTCACCTGTGCTCGCGCGAGTGAGTGTTCCCCGACGGCACGCCCGATTCGTTCATACAACAAGATGCAAGACCGCAGTTTTACCGCCTCCCGCTTTTCCTCGCTTCGCGGCGATGTGCTCGCCGGCCTGACTTCATCGTTTGCGCTCGTGCCCGAATGCATCGCGTTCGCGCTCGTCGCGCATCTCAATCCGCTGATGGGCCTGTATGGCGCGTTCTTCATCTGCACGATCACGGCGCTGTTCGGCGGCCGGCCGGGCATGATCTCGGGCGCGGCAGGGTCGATGGCCGTGGTGATCGTCGCGCTCGTCGTGCAGCATGGTCCGCAGTATCTGTTCGCGACCGTCGTGCTGGGCGGCCTGCTGATGATGCTCTTCGGCGCGTTGCGGCTCGGCAAGCTGATCCGGATGGTGCCGCATCCCGTGATGCTCGGCTTCGTCAACGGACTCGCGATCATCATCGCGATGGCGCAGTTCGAGCACTTCAAACAGGCGTCGCCGCAAGGCAGCGTATGGCTGCACGGTCACGCGCTGTGGCTGATGGGCGGACTCGTCGCGTTGACGATGGCGATCGTGTACGGCTTGCCGCGTCTGACGAAAGCTGTGCCGCCCGCGCTTGCGGCGATTGTCGGCGTGGGCGTGCTGAGCCAGTTGCTGCATTTGCCGACGCGCACGCTCGGCGACATGGCGCACATTGCAGGCGGCCTGCCCGAATTCAGCATGCCAGGCGTACCGCTCGATCTCGACACGCTGCGCATCATCTTTCCGTATGCCGCGTTGATGTCGATGGTCGGCTTGCTCGAAACGCTGCTCACGCTCAATCTCACCGACGAACTCACGGAATCTCGCGGACAACCGAATCGCGAGTGCATTGCGCTCGGCGCCGCGAATATCGTGTCGGGCCTGTTCGGCGCGATGGGCGGCTGCGCGATGATCGGCCAGACCGTCATCAACCTCGGCTCAGGCGGGCGCTCGCGGGTGTCGGGCGTGACGAGCGGCGTGATGATCCTGCTCTTCATCCTGTTCCTGTCGCCGCTGATCGAGCGCATTCCGCTCGCGGCGCTGGTGGGCGTGATGTTCGTCGTCGCGCAGCAGACGTTTTCGTGGGGCTCATTACGCGTGCTGAAGAAGGTGCCGCGCAGCGACGCGCTCGTGATCATCGCGGTCACGATCATCACTGTGTTCACCGATCTCGCGACGGCCGTGCTGTGCGGCATCGTCGTTTCGGCGCTGAACTTCGCGTGGCAGCACGCGAGCGAGATTCGCAGCGAAACGCTCGACGACGCATCGGGCGAAACGACCCACGCGCCGCGCGGCACGCTGTTCTTCGCATCGACCGCGCATTTTCATGCGCTGTTCGAGCCGCATAACGACCCGGCCAACGTGACGCTCGATTGCCGCCATCTGCATTGTGCGGATCATTCGGCGATTGCGGCACTGGAAGCGCTGCACGCGCGCTACGCAAAGCTCGGCAAGCGCCTGCGCCTAATCAATCTCTCGGTACGCAACCGGCGTCTGTTGCAGCGGGCCGATGCCGGCGTGGTGATGCTGCAGGAAGGCAACTGACGCCTGCCAGCCGATGCGCGGCTACAATGCGAGCCTGGCCTGCATTCGAAGTCGCGGCAGGCCTTCGACACAGGAGACAGAACAATGACAACGCAAGACCAGGCGGGCATCCCGCAGCCTGGGACCACGCAGACGAGTACGACCGCATCGTCGCATTCCGCCATCGACGCCGGCACCATCAGCGCGCGGCTCGACCGCTTGCCCGCGACGCGCTCGGTATGGAAGCTCGTCGTGATGCTGAGCCTTGGCTTCTTCTTCGAGCTTTACGATCTGCTCTATACGGGTTACGTCGCGCCCGGCATCGTCAAGAGCGGCATTCTCACGTCGACCACGCAAGGCCTGTTCGGTACGACGGGCATCGCGAGTTTCATCGCGACGCTGTTTCTCGGGCTGTTCATCGGCACGATCGCATGTGGCTTTCTCGCGGACCGCTTCGGCCGCCGCGCGATCTTCACCTATTCGCTGCTGTGGTACACGGTCGCCAACGTCATCATGGCGTTTCAGGAGACGGCCACAGGGCTCAACTTCTGGCGCTTCATGGCGGGCCTTGGAATCGGCGTCGAACTGGTGACGATCGGCACGTACATTTCGGAGCTGGTCCCGAAGCACATTCGCGGCCGCGCATTCGCGTGCGAACAGGCGGTGGGCTTCATGGCTGTGCCTGTCGTCGCGTTTCTTGCGTGGCTGCTGGTGCCGCGCGCGCCGCTCGGGCTCGACGGCTGGCGCTGGGTCGTGCTGATCGGCGCGCACGGCGCGCTGTTCGTCTGGTGGATCCGGCGCAATCTGCCCGAAAGTCCGCGCTGGCTCGCGCAGCAAGGGCGCGTCGATGAAGCGGACCGCGTGATGCGCGCGCTCGAAGCGAAGGTCGAGGCCGAGTACGGCAAGCCGCTGCCGCCGGCTGCGCCGCCCGTTCCCGTGCCGCCGAGCGGACGTTTCAGCGACATGTGGGTGCCGCCTTATCGTAGCCGCACGCTGATGCTGAGCATCTTCAACATCTTCCAGACAGTCGGCTTTTATGGCTTCGCGAACTGGGTGCCGACGCTGCTGATCAAGCAGGGCATTACCGTGACGACGAGCCTTGCCTATTCGAGCGTGATCGCGCTCGCGGCGCCAGTCGGTCCCATCATCGGGCTTTTCATCGCGGACAAGTACGAGCGCAAGAGCGTGATCGTCGCGATGGCGGCGCTCATCATCGTGTGCGGACTGTGGTTCAGTCAGACCACGGCGGCCGCGCTGCTGATCTGTCTCGGCGTCGGGCTGACGCTGGGCAGCAATATCATGTCGTACAGCTATCACGCCTATCAGGCAGAGCTGTTTCCGACCAGCATCCGCGCGCGTGCAGTGGGCTTCGTCTATTCATGGAGCCGCTTCTCGGCGATTTTCACAGCGTTCTTTATTGCGTCGGTACTCAATTACTTCGGGTCGACGGGCGTGTTCGTGTTCATCGCGGGCGCAATGGCGATCGTGATGCTGGTGATCGGCGTGATGGGGCCGCGCACGCGCGGCGTTGCGCTCGAAGAGATCTCGCACTGATCGGCAACGCGCGTCTTTTGCTACCTGAAAAACGGAATGGCCAGTGTCTTCACAGACACTGGCCATTTTCAATTGCGCCGCGAACTGGTTGCGATCGCTACTTTCTCTATGCTTCGAGCGCGAGCGTAGCGAACGTGGCGAGCCAGTGCTCGCCCATATAGTCGCCCGCTACATGTTGCAACGCGGTTTCCAGATGAACGTCGGCGGCTTCGAAGAGCACGGCGCGGCGCGGATCGTCATTCGACAGCGCGCGCGCCAGCGACCGCTGGCACCACGCGCGGCTCAGGTTCAGCCCGTCGAGATGCGCGATCTTGCCGTCGCTGCGATCCGTGACGGTGGCGGGGACGAACAGCGTCGCGGGTTGACGCTGCGCGAGATCGGGCAGGAAGCGCTCGAACCATCCGGCGAATTCGGCAGGCGGCAGCACGCGGCGCATCAACTCCGCTTCCATCAGCGAGGGCGACAGGAACTCGTCGCCCGACGGTTCCCACGCCTGGCATCCGGCGTCGTTCAGGTACCAGCGCTTCGCCGTATCGACGACGAGGCGCGCGAGCGAATCGCGCTGCGTGCGATGCGCGAAGTCGAGCGTAAGCGCCAGCGCGAACGCGGTGTTGAAATGCGTGCCGACCCGCAGCGGATACGTCGCCTTCGGCAGAAACTCTTCGAAGCGTTCGACGAAAGCCGCCGTCAGCGGCTCGATGGTCTGTGCCCAGCGGTCGGCTTGCGGCAGCTTTAACGATGCGACCTGACCCGACAGCGCGAGCAGCCACCCCCAACCATACGGGCGCTCGAAGCCGCGGTTATGCGGCAGGTCGAGATACGCGCGTTCACCTGCGACGTTCTGCGCGGTGAAGTGCTCGTCGACGACGGCGACGATGCGCGGCGCTTCCGGCAACTCCGGAAAGCGTTCGATCAGATGCAACAGCAACCAGTAGCCATGCACGCTCGAGTGCCAGTCGTAGCTGCCATAGAAGATGGGGTGCAGCTCGCGCGGGCCTTGCACGTCCTGCGGCCCGGCGAGCGAATGCGTGAGCTTGTTCGGATACTCGCGCGTGAGGTGAGCCAGCGCGAGGCCCGCGAATTTCGATGCGATTTCAGAAGTGAGTACGGCAGTCATCGACGCCTCGTCGTAACGGGTTGTGGGTTACGGTAAGCCTTCAATGCGGGTGTGGCGCATCGAGGGTGAGGTGCACATTCTGCCTTTACTTAACCCGGTCTGTCATGTGCAAGCCGTGTTGCAATGCGATTCAGAACAGCTCGCGAATCCGGTGATAAAGCATTCCTAGTTCCAGCGCCGGCCCGCGCAGCGCCGGGCCGCCGGGAAAGCGCGCGTGCCTGATGCGCGAGAACAGATCGAGCGCGGCCGTGTCGCCTGAGATCGCCTTTGCAATGATGCGCCCCGCAATGCCCGTCAGCGCCACGCCATGACCCGAAAAGCCTTGCACATAGAAGTAGTTCGGATCGATCGCGCCGAAATCGGGCGCGCGATTGCGGGTAATATCGACGAAGCCGCCCCACGCAAATTCGATCTTCGTATCCGCGAGTTGGGGAAACACGGCGAGCATGCGCTTGCGGATATCCTCTGTCAGTTGCGCAGGGGATGCGCCCGTCGAACTCGCGCGTCCGCCGAACAGCACGCGATGATCCGCCGACACGCGAAAGTAGTCGAGGAAAAAGTTGTTGTCACAGATCGCGGTCCGGTTCCTGATCAGTGCATCGGCGCGCGCGTTGCCGAGCGATTCCGTCGCGACGATATACGACGCGATGGGCGCGATGCGCGCGGCGATTGCAGCGGGCAACACATTGCCGAGCGTCGCGTTGCCGCACGCGGCAACGAAGCGGCAGCGCACTTCGCCCGTCGCGGTACGCACCACGGGCCGCGCGCCGCGCACGACTTCGAGCACGGGCGAATGCGCGAAGAGTTGCGCGCCTTCGCGGCGCGCCGCATCGGCGAGACCGAGGCAATACTTGAGCGGATGCAGATGGCCGGACAACGCATCGTAGACGCCTGCCAGATAACGTTCGGACGCGATGCGTCCGCGCATGTCGCTAGCAGCGACCCACGACAGATGCGGATAACCCCAGCGGTTTGTCGCCGCATCCATCCATGCACGCAGATCGGGGACGCGTTTCGCTTTGGTCGCGACCGTCATAAAGCCCGGCGTGAAATCGCATTCGATTCCATAGCGCCCGATCCTTTCGTGCACCAGCTTGACGGCATCGACCGACAAGGCCCACGCAGCGCGCGCGCCTTCGAGGCCAAGTTGTTTTTCGATGATCTCGTCTTTCGCAAAGCCGGCGAGCATCTGACCGCCGTTGCGTCCCGACGCACCCCAGCCGGGGCGATGCGCATCGAGAACGACGACGGAAAGCCCGCGCGCGCGGCATTCGAGCGCCACCGACAATCCGGAGAAGCCCGCGCCGATGACGCAGACGTCGGCGTCGAGCGAGCCTTCCAACATCGGATCGTCCGCGAGCGGGCGCGACACTGTGGCTTCGTAGTACGAGTTGCCGATCAGCGCATCCGCGCGGCGGTCGAGTGTTTCTGTCATCAGAGCCAGTCCTTCATTCGATACCAGGCCATTGCAAGCACAAGCGCGGGCGTGCGGAGCAGTGCGCCGCCGGGAAAGTCCCGATGGCGGATTTTACCGAACAGATCGAATCGCGACGCCTGGCCATGGATGGCTTCCGCGATCAGCTTGCCCGCGAGGCCGGTCGTATTGACGCCGTGTCCCGAGAAGCCTTGCGCGAAGTAGACGGTCGGCGCGAGGCGGCCGAAATGCGGTGCGCGGTTCATCGTGATGTCGACGAAGCCGCCCCATGCGTAGTCCACTTTGACATCGGCGAGTTGCGGGAAGGTTTTTAGCATGTCGCGGCGCATGGATTCGGCGAGATTGCGCGGCGCAAAAGTCGAGTAGCTGACCTTGCCACCCCAGAGCAGACGGTTGTCGGGAGCAGGGCGGAAATAGTCGAGCACGAAGCGGCTATCGCAGACGGCGGCGCGCGCGGGCATCAGCGCGGCGGCGCGGGCGGGGTCGAGCGGTTCCGTCGCGATTACGTAGGTGCCGACGGGCATGATCTTTCGGGATACTTGTGGCGCTAGCGTTCCGAGCCATGTGTTGCAGGCTAGCACTACGTAGTTGGCGCGCACCGTTCCTTGTGCTGTTTCGATCAGATGTGTGCTGTTTTCTTTGCGTAGTGTTGTGACGCAACTGTTTTCGTAGATGCGGACGCCACTTTCGACGGCTGCGCGGGCGAGGCCTAATGTGTAGTTGAGGGGATGCAGGTGGCCGCTGTCCGGGTCGAACAGGCCGCCGAGATAGCGGGACGATTGCACGTAGTGGTCCATGTGCGCGCGTTCGATATACCGATATCGGTCGTGGTTGAAGCGTTTTTTTGCGTCATCGCGCCAGGTGCGTAGTGCGTCTGCGTGTTTTGGTTTGTTGGCGGCTGTGAGGTAACCCATCGTTAGATCGCAGTCTATGCTGTGCTTCGCTACGCGGTCTTTCACTATGTCCAGCGTTTCTAAGCCCATTTTCCAGATGCGTTGGACGTCGCTCTCGGGCATGTACTTGCCGAACGTGTCTATTTCGCAGGCGAAACCGCCGATCAGTTGGCCACCATTGCGGCCGCTCGCCGCCCAGCCGACTTTTGATGCTTCTAGCACCGCTACTGTGTGGCCGCGTTCGGCGAGATTCAATGCGGTTGAGATGCCGGTCAGGCCGGCGCCTATTACGCAGACGTCGACGGTTATGGTTTCATCCAGCGGTGGATGTTGCGTGCGGTCGTTGGTGGTTGCTGCGTACCACGATGCTGTGTGAGGTTGGGAGTTGAGGTTTTCTGGCATGGGCGAGGTGTCGGTGGTGTTTGGTATTTGGTGTTTGGTGCTTTTGCCTTTTTGCTGGCATCCGCGTTATGCCTTCGTGCTTCAGGCGTCGCCCCTGTGCGGGGCGGCACCTACTTTTCTTTGCCGCCGCAAAGAAAAGTAGGCAAAAGAAAGCGGCTCACACCGCCAGCTCTTGTATTTGCCTGAGGGCCCCCAACCGGTCCCTCACTTCACACGGCAATCACGTGACGCATGCTCGTTGCCAGCGCTATTTCTGTACGCCTCACCCACTTCATGTACCCGCGTCGCCACATGCCGTGCCAGATATTCCACAGCCGCCCAGGTGGCAAACTGTGTGTAGGCCGTAGCGACACACACGCTTCACTTCGGACCCGATAGCGCGCGCATACCTCCATGCAAGAGCGCCAAGCTATACGCCGCGACAACCTACACACAGTTTGCCACCTGGGCGGCATAAACCATTCGCTGCCACTAGCCCGCGTATGGGAGTTCGAAGCGGGTGAGGCGTTTATTCGAAGCGTTGGCAACGCGCGCCAATAGAGATGTTGCCGTGTGAAGCGTAAGACCGGTTGGGGTCCCTCAGGCAAATACAAGAACTGGCGGTGTGAGCCGCTTTCTTTTGCCTACTTTTCTTTGCGGCGGCAAAGAAAAGTAGGTGCCGCCCCGCACAGGGGCGACGCTTGAAGCACGAAGGCAAAACGCGGATGCCAGCGAAAGAGCAAACACCGTAACGCGGATGCCAGCGACGCCCCAGGCACACCAATCAAGAAGCGTCGCAGACATAAAATCACCCTCAGAAAGAGTAAATAAACTGCGTAGCCAGCAAATCATTCGACTTGCTATAAGACCCATCATTCCGCAAGAACACGTTCTGATTCGCCCAGTCGTGGCGATATTCCACCTTGACGGTAATCTGCTGCGTCGGGAAGAACAACAGATCCAGCGCGACATCCTGACGGTTAGCCCCCTTGCACTCAAACCCAAGGCCACCATTGGCCTTCGAGTTAGCTAGACAATCAGCACCGATACCGAACCCGTTATTCACATCCATACCATTGGAATTCAAAGCAATCCCACCACCGCCACCACCATTCTTGCTATTAACGAGCAAGTCATACCGCAAAGTCGCACCCATGCGACCCACCACAGGCATATTGAACTTCCGATGCGCGAGCAGTGACAGACCATACCACTGCGCCTGGCCGCCGTTAAACGCCGCATTCTGCTGCTGACCATAATCGAGTTCGGCGTTGTACTGCACATCCGCCAACGTATAAGTCGCGTCGACTTCGCCAAAGAAGAACGTCCCGCCCGAGCTAGGCGCCTGCCCACCCACGCCATAAGTGACATTGCCTGTCGCCGGATCGACGGCACTCGGCAGCGTCTGACGCCCAATATTGAACGAGCCACCAATATCCAGCGCACTGGACCACGTATAGTCAGCACGCGCAGTAAACGTCGGAATCTTGTTGCTCGTCGTGATCGGATCGCCCAACGCATTCGTGCCCGTCTGCGTGACGGCACCATACGTGCGGTACTGTTCATTGCCAACAAAGAACTTCCACGCCCAGTTGCCCGCCGTATAGTTCGCACCGACGCCGACATAGCTGCCTGGATCGGAGAAGTCATACAGCAGGTTGTGCGTGAGCGTAAGCATCTGGTTCGATTGCTGCACTTCATAACCGCCAAAGCTCGGAATCAAACCAGCGACGAACGTCGTCGACCCCGTCAGCGGCACAGTGACGACGGCCGTGTTCAGGATGTTGTTGCCAATGTCGCCATGCGAGTTCTGCAGCAGCGTGATGCCGTTGCCGCGGTTCGGCATCAGCGTGATTTCCGCCGACGGCGCCATCGGCCCGACACCGAACGTCTTCTTGATGTCGAGATACAGATCGCCGAACGTGCTGTTGTAGTAGTTGTACACGCTCTCGTGATTCGCGAACAGGAACGACGACGAACTCTGCGCGCGGTTATAGATGTACGTCGGGTCGATATAGCCCGTCACCGAAAGACCTGCAATCGGCCCCGTCTGCGCCGCGTCTTCCAGCGAATCCACCTTCAACTGCTGATTCGCGATCTGCTGCTTGATCGTGGTCAGGTCGTCGTTGCTGATGTTCGCGGGCGCCCGGCCGTAATCGGGAGAAGTGATATCAGCCGGGGCGGCGGCCAATGCGGGCGTAGTGGCTGTGCCCACAGCAGGCTTCGCTGCAGGCGCGGTGGCCACTTGCGCACGCAATTCCTTCACTTCTTTTTGTAGCGCGTTCAGTTGTTGCTGAAGCGCCTTGATCTGTGCGCTGGTCGAGTCCGCAAAAGCGGCACCCGGCAGAGCCCCCGCTACCAGCAGACAGATAAGTTTCTTTCTCATGCAATTTTCTCCTTGTTTGTCGTATTGCGAAGAACTTCTTATGCGTTGGCCGTATCGAGCGTGTTGGTCGCCACGGGAGGGCGTGTGGTTGTCGAATGAGCATCGGCGGCGTCGGCTATCGCGAACGCCATCTGCATGTCGCGCGTGCGCTTGCGGTCGCGCATCAGCATCCATTGATTGACGACGATCACGCCAATCGTCACGGCCGTGATGAAGAGCGTGGCGAGTGCATTCATTTCCGGGTTCAGGCCGAGACGCACGCGCGAGAACACGACGAGCGGTAGCGTCGTCGAGCCTGGGCCGGACAGGAACGCGGAGAGCACGAGATCGTCGACAGAAAGCGTGAACGACAGCAGCCAGCCGGACAGCAAGGCCTGCGAGATCAGCGGCAGCGTGATGACGAAGAACACCTTGAACGGTGTCGCGCCGAGATCGAGTGCCGCTTCTTCGAGAGACCTGTTCAGTTCCTTGATGCGCGACTGCACGATGATCGCGACATACGAAACACACAGCATTACGTGGCCGATCCACATCGTCAGCACGCCGCGTCCCTTGGGCCAGCCGATCATCTGCTCCAGCGCGACGAAGAGCAGCAGCAGCGAAATGCCCTGAATCACTTCGGGAATCACCAGCGGCGCGTTGATCATGCCCGCGAAGAACGTGAAGCCGCGAAAGCGCCCAAAGCGCGCGAGCACGAAACCCGCCCACGTGCCGATCACCACGGACGCGCACGCCGTCATCAAGCCGATCTTCAGCGAAAGCCACGCGGCCGTGAGCAGTTCGTCATCGTGCAGTAGCGCGCCATACCATTTCAGCGAGAAGCCGGACCAGACGGTGACGAGCTTCGACTCGTTGAACGAGAACACGACGAGGCTGATGATCGGTATGTAGAGAAAGAGAAATCCGAGCGTCAGCACCGTGGCGGACAAAGGCTTGTTCGGCTTGATCATTTCGCGCCCTCCAGTTCCTTAACCTGGTAGTACTGGAATACGGCCATCGGCACGAGCAACAGCAGCACCATCGCCACCGTCACGGCGGATGCCATCGGCCAGTCCATGTCGTTGAAGAACTCATCCCACATCACGCGGCCGATCATCAGCGTGTCCGCGCCGCCGAGCAGTTCCGGTATCACGTACTCGCCGACGGCGGGAATGAACACGAGCAGCGACCCCGCGATAATCCCGTTCTTCGACAGCGGCAACGTGATTCGCGTAAACGCCGTCCACGGTTTTGCACCGAGGTCGTAGGCGGCTTCGAGCAGCGTCAGATCCATCTTCACGAGATGCGCGTAGAGCGGCATCACCATGAACGGCAAGTACGAATAGACCATGCCGATATAGACGCCGATATCCGTGTGATAGAGGCGAAAGGGCGAGTGAATCAGGCCCAGCGCGATCAGCGTGTGATTGAGCAGGCCGTCGTCTTTCAGAATGCCGATCCACGCATACACGCGAATCAGGAACGACGTCCAGAAGGGCAGCATCACGGCCATCATCAGCAGGTTGCGCGTAGCGGGTGCCGAGCGCGCGATGTAATACGCGATCGGATAGCCGATCAGCAGGCAGCAGATAGTCGAGACCGCGGCCATCTTCAGCGAGCTGAGATACGTTGCGACGTACAGGCTGTCCTGCAACAGGAACGCGTAGTGGCTCAATTGCAGCGCGAAATGCACCACGCCATCTTTGACGCTGACGAGTTCCGTATAAGGCGGAATGCCGAGGCGCAAATCGGCAAAGCTGATTTTCAGCACCAGCACGAACGGCAGCGCGAAGAACACCGCGAGCCAGATGAACGGAATGCCGATCACGGTGCTGCGGCCCGAAGGCAACAGTTTCGTGAGGCTCTGCTTGAGCGATGCGAGCGCGGGGCTTGCATTCGTGGCGGCGCCCAGTTGCGCCGCAGAGGTTTGGGCGGGATTTCTCATTGCGTCAGCACCACGCCGCTCGAGGGCGACCAGGAGACGAACACGTCGTCGTTATAGGCAGGCGCACCTTCGCTCATCAGGTGCGAGCTGGACAGATTCGACATGACGGTCTTGCCGCTCGGCAGGCGCACGTGGTACAGCGAATAACTGCCCATGTACGCGACATCCGTCACGACGCCGCGCGCCCAGTTGTGCGCCGCGCCGGGTTTCTCGCGCGTCACGCGCACGCGCTCGGGGCGCACCGAAATGCCGACGGGCATGCCAAGCGGCCCCGTTACGCCGTGGCTCACATACATCCGCGACTCAAGGTCTTCGCTTTCGACAAAGATGTGATCGGGTTCGTCTTCGACGACGACGCCTTCGAACAGATTGGTGGAGCCGATGAACTCGGCGGAAAAGCGGCTATTCGGAAACTCGTAGACCTGTGTCGGCGAGCCGATCTGTACGATGCGGCCTTCGCTCATCACGGCGAGGCGGCTCGCCATCGTCATCGCTTCTTCCTGATCGTGCGTGACCATCACACAGGTGACATCGACTTTCTCGATGATGTTCACGAGTTCGAGCTGGGTCTTCTGGCGGATCTTCTTGTCGAGCGCGGACATCGGCTCGTCGAGCAACAACAGCTTGGGGCGCTTGACGAGCGAGCGCGCCAGCGCGACGCGCTGCTGCTGGCCGCCCGATAGCTGATGCGGCTTGCGCTTCGCGTACTTCGTCATCTGCACGAGATTCAACGCATCGGCGACGCGCTCCCTGATCTCGTTCTTCGGCGTACCTTCCTGTTTGAGGCCGAACGCGACATTCGATTCGACTGTCATATGCGGAAAGAGCGCATACGACTGGAACATCATGTTCACGGGACGGCGATAGGGCGGCAAGGTCGCGAGATCTTCGCCGTCCACAAAGATCTTGCCGGACGTGGCCGTCTCCAGGCCCGCCAGCATGCGCAACAGCGTGGACTTGCCGCAGCCCGAACTGCCGAGTAGCGCGAACAGTTCGTTCTTCGCGATGCTCAGGTTGACGTTGTCGACAGCCGTGCTGTCGCCGAACTTCTTCACGACGTTTTCGATGCGAACGAATTGATCCGTCTTCTCGTTCGTCGCCGAAGTCGCGTTCGTCATCGCGGGCTGCGTGGCCGCTTTCGCTGCTTGCGTGGTGTGCATCGTATTCATATGTGACCGTTCTTTGCGGATCGCAGGCACGAACGGGCCCTGGCGAGGCGCGCGAAGCGCTCGCAGGTGTCGTGCTGCAATCGGGGAAACATGGGGCTGCGCGCAAGACGCAGACTGACTGCGCTACTGCTCTACGAAGAGGGATCGAGCGATCCCTCTTCGTTTCATTCAGTTCCCTTTCATGTCCCTGAAAACCGGCGTTGACTCACAAATTCAATGACCGGTTTTCAGTTGCGCCCACAGGCGGTTTTCGAGCCGCAGAATTTCCGTCGGCATCGGTTTCATCAGCGTCATCTTGGCGATCACGTCGTCGGCCGGATAGACCGTCTGATCCTGCGCGACAGCCGGGGTGACGAACTGGCGCGCGGCGCGATTGGCGGTGGGGTAGAACACTTCGTTGGTAATGGCTGCATTGTTCTTCGCGTCCGAAATGAAGTTGATCCACTTCATCGCGGCTTCGGGATGCGGTGCGTCCTTCGGAACGACCATCACGTCGAACCACAGCAGGCCGCCTTCCTTCACGTTCGAGAACTTGACTTCATACGAGCGCTTCGCTTCCTGCGTGCGGCGCCGCGCGATGCCGACGTCGCCCGACCAGCCGACGACCACGCAAACGTCGTTATTCGCGAGGTCGTTGATGTAGCCCGACGAATTGAACTGCGTGATGTACGGGCGGACTTTCTTCAGCACTTCGTACGCCGCCTGATAGTCGCCGGGGCTTGTGCTGTTCGGGTCCTTGTGCATGTATTGCAGCGTCGCGGCGAATACATCGACCGCCTGATCGAGGAACGACACGCCACAGCTCTTGAGCTTCGACATGTTGGCGGGATCGAACACGAGCGCCCAGCTATCGACAGGTGCATTCGCGCCGAGTACTTTCTGCACGGCCTGCACGTTGTAGCCAATGCCGTCCGTGCCGTAAGCCCACGGCACGCCGTACTGGTTGCCCGGGTCGGCGTCGGAGATCAACTTCATCAGCGTCGGGTCGAGATTCTTCAGATTCGGCATCTGCGATTTGTCGAGCTTCTGGTAGACGCCGGCCTGAATCTGCTTGGCCATATAGTTCGACGTCGGCACGACGATGTCGTAGCCCGAGCTGCCTGCGAGCAGCTTGGCCTGCAACGTGTCGTCGCTGTCGTAGTTGTCGTACTTGACCTTAATGCCCGTCTGTTTCTCGAAGTTCGGAATCGTGTCCTTCGCGATGTAGTCGGACCAGTTATAGACGTTCAGTTCGGTATCGGCCGCTTGCGCTGCCGTGCCCGACAGTGCGGCAATGCCCGTCACGACTACCAGCGCGGCCCCCGCGACCGCATGACGAAGATGACAAACGCTCATGTTGATTTCCCTTGAAGGTAAAAGTCCGGCGTGAGCGTGTGTCGCGTTCGATGCGTCACGGCGCCCGCGCCGGTGGTCTGACTGCCGTTACGAAAGCCCTAGCTGTTGTGCAGTTGCGTCGATGGCCTTTTTCGCCTTCGCCACGATCTCGTCGATCTCGCTCTTCGTGACGACGAGAGGCGGCGAGAGCAGCATGCGGTCGCCCGTGGCGCGCATGATCAGATTGCCGTTGAAGCAGAAGTCGCGGCAGATCGTGCCGACCTCGCCGCCATTCTCGAAGCGCTTTCTGGTCTTCGGGTTCTGCGCGAGCTGGATGCCCGCAACGAGTCCCGCGCCCGCCACTTCACCGACGATGGGATGATTCGCGAACGTCTCGCGCAGCGACTGCTGGAAATACGGGCCCGTTTCGTTCTTCACGCGCTCGACGATCTTTTCGTCGCGCAACAGCCTCAGGTTCGCGACCGCGACAGCGGCGGCGACGGGATGGCCGGAATACGTGAGCCCGTGATTGAAGTCGCCGTTCTCGATGATCGCTTTGGCGATGCGGTCGTGCAGGCCGACGGCGCCCATCGGGATATAGCCGCTCGTCAAACCCTTCGCCATCGTGATGAGGTCCGGTTCGAAGCCGAAATACTGATGCGCGAACCATTCGCCCGTGCGGCCAAAGCCGCCGATCACTTCATCGGCGACGAGCAGCACGTCGTACTTGCGGCAGATGCGCTGGATTTCCGGCCAGTAGGTAGAAGGCGGAAAGATCACGCCGCCTGCTCCCTGGAAAGGCTCACCGATAAACGCCGCGACGTTCTCGGCGCCAAGCTCGAGAATTTCCGTTTCGAGCTGGCGCGCGCGCTCGAGGCCGAATTCTTCCGGCGTCATGTCGCCGCCTTCGCCGAACCAGTACGGCTGGTCGATATGCACGATGTGCTCGACCTGAGAAGGCATCTGCTCGTGCATATAGCCCATGCCGCCCAGCGTGCCGCCCGCGATCGTCGAGCCGTGATAGCCGTTCTTGCGCGAGATGACGAACTTTTTCAGCTTCTGTCCTTGCGTCGCCCAATACTGATGGACGATGCGCAGCACCGTATCGTTGCCTTCCGAGCCGCTATTGCAATAGAAGAAGTGATTGAACGGCGCGGGCGTCAATTCGGCGAGCAAGGCCGACAGTTCGATCACGGGCGGATGCGTGGTCTTGAAGAACGTGTTGTAGAAGGGCAGTTCCTGCAACTGATTGTACGCTGCGTCCGCGAGTTCTTTGCGGCCATAGCCGACGTTCACGCACCACAGTCCCGCCATGCCGTCGATGATCTTGTTGCCATCGGAGTCCCACAGATAGACGCCTTCCGCCTTGACGATCACGCGGCTGCCCGCGCGATTGAGCGCGCCCATATCGGAGAACGGGTGAATATGATGCGCGGCATCGAGCGCGCGGTATTCAGCCGTGCTGCGTTGCTGTTGCGAAGTACTTGCCTTCGCGGCCGGTTGCGCAGGCTGCACGTAAGCGATGTCTTCTGTTCTGTAACTCATGTTGCCTCCAGTTGTTTTGCGGATGACGCCGGACTCAGACGTGCAGCAGCAAATGCTTGCGTTCCCACGAACTGATCACGCGGAAAAACGCTTGGTATTCGGTTTCCTTCAGCGCGAGATACGCCTTGATGAACGGTTCGCCCATGATTTCGGAAAGCGGCTCGCACGCGCCCATCAACGTGAGTCCTTCTTCGAGATTGCGCGGCAACTGGTACGGCAATTCATAGCCGTCGCTGGTGAGCGGCTCGGTCGGCGTGAGTCGCTGCGTCATGCCGAGATAGCCGGCCGCGAGCGTGCCCGCAATCGCCAGGTACGGATTGCAGTCCACGCCCGGAATGCGGTTCTCGATGCGGCGCGCCTGCGGGCTCGAATACGGAATTCGGAAGCCGACCGTGCGGTTGTCGTAACCCCATTGCACGTTGATCGGCGCGGCCATGAAGCGCGACAGCCGCCGATACGAATTGATGTACGGCGCGAAGATCGGCATCAACGCGGGCGTGTACTTCTGCAGGCCGGCGATGTACTGGTTGAAAAGATCGGTCGGCTTGCCGTCGCTGCCCGTGAACAGGTTCTGGCCCGTCTCTTCATCGACGAGGCTTTGATGCACGTGCATCGCGGAACCGGGTTCGTTCTCCATCGGCTTCGCCATGAACGTCGCGTACATGTGGTGACGCAGCGCCGCTTCGCGCACCGTGCGCTTGAAAAGGAATACCTGGTCCGCGAGCTTGAGCGGATCGCCGTGCAGGAAGTTGATTTCCATCTGCGCGGCGCCGACTTCGTGAATCAGCGTGTCGACCTCGAGTTCCTGAATGTCGCAGTACTCGTAGATATCTTCGAAGAGCGGATCGAATTCGTTCACGGCTTCGATCGAATACGCCTGGCGTCCAGTTTCGGGACGGCCCGTGCGCCCGACGGGCGGTTGCAAGGGCAGGTCGGGGTCCTTGTTCATGTCGACCAGATAGAACTCCAGCTCCGGCGCGATGACGGGCTTCCAGCCCTTGGCCTTGTAGAGATCGAGCACGTGGCGCAGCACGCGGCGCGGCGAGATCGCGACGGGCGTGCCGTCGAAATGCACGCAGTCGTGAATCACCTGCGCGGTGGGATCGACGGCCCACGGAATGATGCGGATCGTCGACGGATCGGGCACGCACACCATGTCGGGGTCGGTGACGCCCGTGAGCGAGCCGTCTTCGGGATATTCGCCCGTCACCGTCTGGATCATCACGGCTTGCGGCAGGCGCATGGATTCGCCAGATTCGAACTTGCTGCGCGGAATGATCTTGCCGCGCGCGATCCCTGCCATGTCGGGAATGATCGCTTCGATTTCGGTGATGTGATGCTTCTTCAGAAACTCGTCAATGTCATGCATGATCGTTCTCTCTGTTTTTTGCGCAGAACGGGGATCAGATATGTGCGCTTGCAGCCGCTGCTGAACCCGTCCTCATGCGCATTCGATCGCGGCACGCCGCGCCGAACGCACGGAAGATCGCTGTCGATAGTGCGTCGCTCGCGTGTTTCCATTCCGGGTGCCATTGCACACCCAGCGTGAAGGCGCGCGCATGCGTCACGCTGATCGCTTCGATCAATCCGTCCGGCGCGTGGGCTTCGGCCGTGAGGCCGTCGCCGAGCCGCTCGACGCCCTGGCCATGCAGTGAATTCACGCGCACTTCGCTTGCGCCGCCGGCGAGCTTCTGCAACAGCCCGCCTTGCAGTAGATGCAGCGCATGCGAAGGCCCGTACTGCACGTCGAGGTCGTCTTCCTTGTTCTCGCGGTGGTCGTCATAGCCGTCCACCGTTTGAACGCTTTGATGCAGCGTTCCGCCGAATACGACATTCATTTCCTGAAAGCCACGGCAAATAGCGAGCACGGGGATGCCTGCGTCGATTGCGGCGCGCAACAGCGGCAGCGTCGTCGCGTCGCGTGCGGCGTCGTGCAGGGTGCCGGGCGCGCTCGCATGGCCGCCATAACGATGCGGCTCGACATTCGAATAGCTGCCCGTAAACAGCAGACCGTCGATATGCGCGAACAGATCTTCCGGCGCCTGTCTGTCGCCCAACGCGGGCAGCAGCATCGCAAGCGCTTGCGCGCCATCGACCACGGCCGCGATGTACTTTTCGCCGGCCACATGCGACGGATGCAGACCCATCATCGTTCTGTCGGCCGTGATGCCGACTAAAGGTTTCATTTGCATGACTAACTGGTATTCGTCGTTGACTGCAGGAACGCGGCAAATCATGGTGTGCGTACGCGCGGCACGATTCCGCAACCATGCGCGGAGCGCAAAGCTACTGGAAGGGTGCTTGCGTGGCAGCGTCGTCAGCGGATCGCGCCGCGCGTAGCAAACAGATACGCTGTCCGGTTCGCTCCGATGCGCGCGATCGCAGGCGTGCATCGGAGCGTGTCCGGCTTAGGGACGAGCGCAACCGAAGACGCAGCGCGATAACGCGTGCGAAGCATCGACCCGCAAGCGGGCCTGACAGCGACAGGTGGAAAGGCGCTAGGGCAACAGCGATGCGACTTCGTCGGTATGAACCGCGATGAACGCACGCGCTGAAATAGAGTTGTGACGACGAACGGAACGGCGCGACAGGATCGTGAAGACGGACAGAAAGCGGCGAAACGCAAGCCTGCCGTTGCTGCCGTCGGCGATGGCGTTGTCAGCGCGAAGACACCTCGCGAACTGACTACGATCCCACCTAACCAAAGGGCCTCGGACTCTCACGATTACACTCGACTGGCACGTTGAAAGTATTGAACGCCCCGTTCGGAAAACGCGTCGAACGTTTAAAGAAACGGGACGTCAGGTTGTTACCTGTAACGCATTCTTTACCCGTTGCTTCTGCGATGAATCGGGTTGCCGCAGCGAGTAATCGAATCAGGAAACATCGACCTGTAGTTCAGGATATACGAGTCAAAAAGGCCGTCAAAGTCTTTTTACGAAACTTTGATGAGGGCTTACCCTGAGCCATCTGTGCACAATAAAGTCAACTTTGAAGCCTGTAGATGCGTAAAAATTTCGTTTCGCTTTCAGGGTTTTCCCCAGAGGCGGTCAATTTAAAGTGATTAGAATATTCAACACACGCGCGTGCTATTCGAATGCCGCGCTTTTCGTGAAGTACTACCCGTTTCCATGAGTGCGTCGATGTCAATTGAAGTGGCAACCCGCCTGCAGTACATCCGTAAAAAGCACGGTCTTTCGCAGCGGGAGCTGGCGAAACGGGCGGGCGTGACGAACGGCACGATTTCGCTGATCGAGCAGAACCGCGTGAGTCCTTCCGTCGGCTCGCTGAAGAAGCTGCTCGAATGCATACCGATGAGTCTCGCCGAATTCTTCACATTTGAAATCGAGGCCGATCGCACCGTGGTGTCGCGCCGCGCGGAGATGCCGAATCTCGGCAATGAGCAGATCGAGTTCTATCTGGCGGGCGCGAGTGTCAAGGATCGCAATATGGGCATCATGCGCGAGGTGTATCAGCCGCTCGCGGATACGGGCCCGGAAATGTTGCAGCACGCAGGGCACGAGGGCGGCGTCGTGGTCAGCGGTCAGCTCGAATTGACCGTCGACAGTACGACGTGGCTGCTCGACCCCGGCGACAGCTATTACTTCGAAAGCCGCTTACCGCATCGTTTTCGGAATCCCAGCGCGCAGCAGGTGTGCGAAGTCGTGTCGGCCAATTCGCCGCCCACTTTCTGATTTTTTCGCACACCGCTTCGCGTCAACGCGTTTCGCGCGGCATCGCATCGCGCATGCCGGATGCACTGCGCAGAACGCTTAACATTGAGGCATCCTGATGGACAAGACGACATTGGCTTACTGGCAGGAAAAGGCAGCGACGCTCGCAATCGAAGGGCGCGCGTTTATCGACGGCGAGTATCGGCAGGCCGAAAGCGGGCGCACGTTCGACTGCGTGAGTCCCATCGACGGCAAGGTACTCGTGAAAGTAGCCGATTGCGGCGAGGCCGACGTGAACGCTGCCGTGCGCGCCGCGCGGCATGCATTCCATAAAGGCGTATGGTCCGGCCTCAATCCGCGTCAGCGTAAAGCGAAGCTGCTCAAATGGGCGGCGCTGATGCGCGAGCATCTCGACGAACTCGCGTTGCTCGAAACGCTCGATGCGGGCAAGCCGATCGGCGACACGACCAGCGTCGACGTACCGGGCGCGGTGTATTGCGTCGAATGGTTTGCGGAAGCGATCGACAAGGTCGGCGGCGAAGTCGTGCCCGCCGATCATCATCTGGTCGGCCTCGTGACGCGCGAGCCGCTCGGCGTCGTCGCAGCAGTGGTGCCGTGGAATTTCCCGATCCTGATGGCATCGTGGAAATTCGGGCCCGCGCTCGCGGCGGGCAATAGCGTCGTGCTCAAGCCGTCGGAGAAAACGCCGTTGACGGCGATTCGCGTCGCGCAGCTCGCGCATGAAGCGGGCATTCCCGCAGGTGTGTTCAATGTGGTGCCGGGTGGCGGCGAGCCGGGCAAGCTGCTCGCGCTGCATCACGATGTGGATTGCCTCGCGTTCACGGGTTCGACGAATGTCGGCAAGCTGATCATGCAATACGCTGGGCAGTCGAACCTGAAACGCGTGTGGCTGGAACTGGGCGGCAAGTCGCCGAATATCGTGCTGCCCGATTGCCCCGATCTCGATCGCGCAGCTAAGACAGCAGCGGGCGCGATCTTCTACAACATGGGCGAAATGTGCACGGCGGGTTCGCGTCTACTCGTGCATCGCGACATCAAGGACGTGTTCCTCGACAAGCTGGTCGCGGCGGCGCGCAGCTATGCGCCGGGCAATCCGCTGGACCCGAAGACGTCGATGGGCGCAATCGTCGATCAGGTGCAGCTCGATCGCGTGCTGGGTTATATCGAAGCAGGGCGGGCCGAAGCGAAGCTATTGCATGGCGGTGCGCGCGTGCAGCAGGAAAGCGGCGGCTTCTATATCGAGCCGACTGTTTTCGATGTGCCGAAACCCGATGCGAAGATCGCGCGTGAAGAGATCTTCGGGCCGGTGCTGTCGGTGATTACGTTCGATACGATCGACGAAGCCGTGCAGATCGCCAATGACAGCGACTACGGTCTCGCCGCCGCGGTGTGGACAGCAAACCTGACCACGGCGCACGAAGTGTCGCGGCGTCTGCGTGCGGGCACCGTGTGGGTCAATTGCTATGACGAAGGCGGCGACATGAACTTCCCGTTCGGCGGCTACAAGCAGTCGGGCAATGGCCGCGACAAGTCGTTGCATGCGCTCGAAAAGTACACGGAACTGAAGTCGACGCTGGTGCGTTTGCGCTGAGCGAAACGCGGCGCGCGCCCCACGGTTATCAGGAAGAGACCGAAGGCGCGCGCTGCCGCGCCTGCCGGTGCCCTTCACGCATGCCGAGCGTGTAGATCATGAGCGCGCCGCTCATGATCGCGAGTTGCCACATCAACAGATCGTTGCCGAGAGCCTTCATCGCAGACCCGGCAAACAGCGGCCCGGCGATCGAGCATGCAGTGAAGGCGAGCGACAGCACGCGCATGTTGCGGGTTATCGCGAGTTTGTCGCTGCACGCGGCCGCATACATGCCGAGCGTGATGTACGCGCTGTTCATGCCGCCGAGCAGCAGCGCGGCTCCGACATAGGCGAGCGACGCGGACGGCGCGAACGAAAACGCGACGATAGCCGCCGTGCTGGTCAATGCGCAGACGATCACCGTTGCCGCGAGACCGGCGCGATCCGCGAGCCAACCAACGGGAAATTGCAACACCATGCCGCCGATACCGAAGCACGCGAGCATCGTCGCGGTTTGCGTGGCCGTGAGTCCTCGGCTGTCGGCGAAGAGCGGAAAGAGCCCGTAGAGCGCACCGTCACCGATGCCGCCGACGGCAATCGTAACGAGGCCGAGGCAAACAATCGGCCCCAGTTCGAGGCGCTTGCCGCGAGCGACCTGTTGTGGCTTCAATGCAGGTGGCGGTGCGGACGAACGTGTGAGCCACAACGGAATAGCGGCAGCGAGCGTCAGCAGCGAACCCGACACGAACACCAATGTGCCGCTCACGCCACCGTAGACCGCGAGCGCAGGCGCAAGCACGCCCGCCGATGCGATCAAGGTTTCGTGAACGCCGACCACTTTGCCGCTCTTGTCGGCGGGCACGAGACTGTAGAGCCAGGTCTCGTTCGCGATCCAGCGCAAGCCGATGCCGAGTCCCGTCAGCATGCCGGGCAATATCCACGCAGGCCAGGACAAGGCGCCGAACGATGCATACGCGATCAGCGAAGCGGCGAGCCCCAGCGTCACCGTCAGCTTCGATCCGATGCGTTCGATCAGGCGCGGCGCGAACCACAGTCCGACGAACATGCCCGCCCATTGCGCTGCGGCGAAGAGTCCGGCGCGCGGTGCATCGAGCCCTTGATGCGCGAGCCATACGGGCAGGACCATGAAGCCGATTCCGAACTGGCCGATCTGCGAGAGCGTCGAGACAGCCGTCAGCGCGACCACCGCGCGCCAGCGCACGGGCGGAGCGTTCAAGCGGATCGCGTCTATATCGGCGGCGCTCATGATGCGCTCCTCTCCGGCATCGGCAGCCCCTGTTCGCGGCACTCGACGGGGCAGCCCGCCTTCAGGCATGGCTTGTCGTCGCAGAAGCGGCAAAGCTGCATCGCGTGCGGCGAGTCGCGCGTTTCGTTCCAGAGTATCTTGATCAGCAGACCTTCGAACACGTCGCGCTCGCTTTCGTCGAGCCTCGCGGCGATGCGTTCGAGCATGCGCCCGCGCGCGGTGCGCAAGCGGTTCGCTTCGCGGCGCCCGGTAGCCGTGAGAGCCAACGCAACCGAGCGCTTGTCGCTGCCCGCCTTCTTTTCGACGAGGCCTGCATCGACGAGTCCCGCTACCGCGCGCACGGCGGCGGGATGCGAGAGGTCGACGGCATCGCGCAGCAGTTCGATCGACGAGTCGGGGTACTGGCCGATTGCATTGAGTATTGCGCGCGCGGTCGAACCGGCCAGCGCGGGAATGCTGGGTTGTGCGTTTAGTTCGTCCGTCACCAGAAGGGCGAGCACGCCGAGCAGATTTTCCATGCGCCGGGTCATCGCGTCACCTCAATGTGTGCACTATGCATATGTGCATGATGCACATATATGGTCGCGATTTCAAGGTGAATTCCGCTGACCCTTTTTTACTTTTTGCGCGTTGCGCCAGGTCAAAGTGCAGAAATATCCAGTAACGGATTCGTAACTCAATCCTAAGTCTATTGGACTATTGTTCTTCTATTGGACATTGGCATTTTTCATTGGCAGGTCGACGAACATGAACAAGACTCAGGTCACAAGAAAGGTCGCAATGCCGACGGTCCTCGTCGGGGTGTTGCTCGCAATGGGCGGTTGTGCCGTCATCCCGCCCAGCGGGCCGAGCGTGGTTGCGCTGCCGCGCAAGGGCGAGCCGCTCGAACAGTTCCAGCAGGACGACTACACGTGCCGCGACTACGCGTACCGCAGCACGGACGCCAATGGTGCATCGCAGGCGGCCACCAACAACGCGGTGGGCAGCGCGGCTGTCGGCACGCTGGGCGGTGCGGCTGTCGGCGCGCTGATCGGCGCGGCAGCGGGCAATCCGGGTGCCGGCGCGGCAATCGGCGCGGGCAGCGGCTTGCTGGTCGGCGGCGCGGCGGGCGCGAACGGCGCGTCGTATTCGGCTTATGGCCTGCAGGCGCGCTACGACGCGGCTTACGCGCAGTGCATGACGTCGAAGGGCAACACCATCTCGCAGCCGCCCGCGCCCGTCTATGCGACGCCGCCTGCATACTACGCGCCGGGCCCCGTCTATTACGCGCCGCGTCCTTATTACTATGCCCCGCCGGGCGCCGTTTACGCGCCGTATCCTTATTACTGATCTGCACGTCTGGAAAGCGTGAGCGCGTCATCCGCGCTCACGCTTTTTTGTATCAATCCGTGCGTTGCGCAGATGTCGCCGCGCGCGCCTCTTCCAGCTTCGAACGGGTCGGGTTCGTCATCGCGCCGAACGTTACGAAGCTCGCCGCCGCGAGCAGCCACGCGCCCACGCCTCCATACAGCATCACCCAGCCGAAGCCGTGCACGAGCGCATCGTGCGCGATCTTGCCGTCGAGCGCGACGACATGGCCCGCCGCAATTGCTGCGCTTGTCGCGTGAATCTGCGCGGCGTCCTGCGCGCCTGACCACGCGCGCGACAGAGATGCAGCGACGCCCGCCACCAGCACGAACCCCATCAACGCGATGTTGATGGCGAGCGAGATCATCCGGGCGCTCATGTCGATGCCCGAGGCCATGCCGGCGCGTGCCGTCGACACGGCGCCCGTCGTGGTGTTCGTCACGGTCGTGTTGGTGAGGCCGAGTCCGACGCCAGCAATCACGCAGCCGGGCAGCATCGTCATCCAGCTGGCGTGCTCGGCGCCGCTGCCGATACGCATCAGCATGAAGCCGAGCCCAATGGTGAAGAGCCCGCCGGGAATCACGAAGCCCGGCTGATAGCGATGCGCGAGACGTTCCGCGACGGGCGGTACGACCAGCGTAGGCAGCGTATAGGCAAGTAGCGCGAGTCCCGCGTGCAGATCGTCGTAGCCGAGTGCGTTATGAAAGTACACGGGCAGATAGATCATGAAAGGCCAGAAGCTGAAATTCATCGCAGCCGATCCGATCAGCGCGCCCGAGAACTTGCGGATGCGAAACACGGAGAAGTCGAACATCGGATGCGCGCTCATGTTCTCGGCGACGAAGAACGCGGTCAGGCAGAGCGCGCTCGCTGCGACGATGCCAAGCGCGGGCAGGCTCGCGAAGCCGAAGTCCGCGCCCTGGGTGATATAGAAGGCGACGCCGAACACGGCGAGCGACAAGGTCACGACGCCCGCGATATCGAGCTTCTGCGCATGCGGATCACGCGATTCACTGACGCCGCTGATGGCGAGCGCGATCGTCGCGAGCGCCAGCGGCGCGTGCACGAGAAACACCCACTGCCAGCCCGTCAGTGCGACCGTCGCGCTGCCGATAATCGGCCCGAACCCCAGCCCGATGCCGAAGATGATGCCCCACGCGGCGAACGCCTTGACGCGCTCATGTCCCTGCTGGAACTGATGCGACAGCACGGCGACCTGGCAGATAAGCATCGCGCCGCCGCTCGCGCCTTGCAGGAAGCGGCCCGCGATCAGCACGGCCATGTTCGACGCCAGCCCGCACAGCAGCGACGTAATGCCGAACAGCGCAATGCTGACGACGAACACGCGCTTGCGGCCGAAGCGGTCCGCGAGCGTGCCCGTCGCCATCAGGACAGTCGTGCAGGCAATCGTGTACGCGTTCATGACCCATTGCATGTCCTTGAAATCGCCGTGCAGCAGATGTTCGAGCGCCGGCAGGATCGCGGGGACACTGGAAATCTCGAGCCCGAACATCAACGACGAAAGGCAGGCGGCGAGCAGCGCAAGGGTGTTCTTGCGCGGACGAAGAGGCTGCATGAGCTGAATCCCGTTGCGGTAGATGAACGGCTAATATATCGGGAACATCAGTCCCGATTGACGAGGAAAATTCCCATGAATGCGGCCAGAATGGAACCAATCAGGCGGCACGATGATTGATCGCCTCGACGGTGTGGCGACCTTCGTGCAGGTGGTCGAGGCGGGAAGTTTCGCGCTGGCGGCCGAACGGCTGAACCTTACGCGCTCGGCTGTCGGCAAGGTGATTGCGCGCCTGGAGACGCGGCTCGGCGTACGCCTGATCCATCGCACGACGCGCAGCCAGAGCCTCACGGAAGACGGCCAGGCGTACTACGAGCGTTGCGTGCGCGCGCTCGCTGAACTGGAAGCGGCCGAGGCCGAACTCGAAGGCGGACGGCGCGCGCCGCGCGGGCGGCTGCGCGTGAGCTTGCCGCTCGCGTTCGGCCAGTTGTGCGTCGCGCCCGTGCTGATGAATCTGGCGCGCCGGCATCCGAAACTGCAGATCGACATGTCGTTCAGCGACCGCATGGTCGATCTGGTCGAAGAAGGCTTCGATCTCGCCGTGCGGATCGGCGAGTTACGCGACAGCACGAGTCTCGCCGCGCGGCGCCTGGGCGTGCAGTACACGAGCATCGGCGCGGCGCCGTCGTATCTCATGCGGTACGGCATGCCCGTCTCGCTCGACGAGATGGATGGGCGTGACGGCATCGTGTATGCGCGTGGCGGCGCGCTCGTGCCTTGGGATTTGCACGACGAGGCAGGGCAGGTGAAGCGCGTGAAGATCAACCCGCAACTGAGCATGGACGACGTGCAGGCGATTGCCGCGGCGGCGATCGCGGGCTTTGGGCTCGCGCGCATTCCGTCATGGCTGCTCGCGCGTTACGTGAAGTCGGGCGAACTCGTGCTGGTCAAGGGGCGCTGCAGTTTGCCGCCGCAGGAGATCAATGTCGTGTGGCCGCAAACGCGCTATATGGCGTCGAAAGTGCGTTGCGCGATTGACGCGCTCGTCGCTGAGATTCCCGCGCTGATCGACGAATGAATATGGCCGCTTCGCAGGTTCGATGCGAAGCGGTCGAAGGTTTCCATGCTCAGTCAGGCGCGTACTTGAACTCGGGCAATGCTTCAAGCGACGACTTGGTCGCCTCCGGCATCGTCACCTGTTTGGCGGTGATCTGCAGATCGCTGAACGGCACGGCGACGTAGTGCTTGCCCATGCCGAGAAAGCCGCCCACCGACAGAATCGCGAACGCGGTGTGATCGGACGGCGAGACGATCAGATCGTCGATGGTGCCGATCTTGTCCTTGTCGCGGTTATAAACGCTCGTTCCCGCGAGCTTCGAGGCGCGAAAGCCGCTGCCCGTCTGCATGACTTCCGTACGGCGTTCGGTGACGGATTGCGGCGAGCCTTGCGCGGGCGCTGTTGTCGAGATGAGCGCGGCCAGCAAGCTCGCGACGCCCATCTGGCATGTTCTGTTGAATACGTGTTGCACGATGATCCTCCCTCCCTGTCATTCGATGTTGTCGACGAACGGCGCCCGTCCTACGGCTTGTCGTCTTCGTAATCGGGGTTGACGTCAGGATCGAGCGGCGGCGCGTCCGGGTCCTGCGACGGACCGACATCGGGCAGATCGGTCTGCACGACGTCGGACTGGTCGGGGCGGATCGGATTTTCGCCTTCGTTGGGCGTGGTTGACATGGCCGGGCCTCCTTGGGTTACGTTGCTGGCATCAACATCGTCAGCAAGTTGCGCACCCGGCCGGGCGCTCGGTGCTACGCGGAGGCTCAGGCGTCTTCGCCGGTATTGATACGTTCGGGCGCCGGTTGCTTCGCATTCTGCTGATGCGCGGCTTCCGCTTCGGCCAGGCGGCGCGCCGCTTCGCCCACTTCCTGGCGGAACTGCACCAGCGCGCTGAGCGACGCGTCGGGCGGCTGCAACGCGGACCACAGCACGTCGATCAGGCGGTCTGCCGTGGCGTCGATGTCGGTGCGGCGATTGCCGAGCGTCGCGTCCCACAGCACGTGTTCCATCGGGCCGAAGACGAGCGAGCGCAGCAGGCGCAGCGGCACGTCCGAGCGGATCTGGCCCGTCTGCTGGCCGTGCGACAGCACGCGCATCAGCGGCGCGGTGTAGCGGCGCTGCAAGCCCGTCAGTTCTTCGCTGAGTTCGTGCTGACGCGTGCGGCCTTCCGACAGGACGAGCGCGCACAGCCCCGTCCCATTGACCAGCATCAGCCGCAGATGCGTGCGCACGATGAACGCGAACTGCTGGCGGATGCTGCCGTCGCGCGGCAGGCCCGACTCGATTGCTTCGATGATCTCGTCGTACCAGTCGCCGATCACGCGCGCGCACAGCTCGCGCTTGCCGCGAAAGTAGCTGAACACCGTGGCCTCGGAAATGCCGAGCCGCTGCGCGATCTCTGCCGTCGTCGCGCGTTCGTAGCCCTTTTCGGAAAAGACGTCGCGGCCCGCCTGAAGGATCTCCTTCACACGTTGCTGCGACTTGCGGCCCGCCGGCTGGCGGCGCGATCCCGATACCTCGGCCCTTGCTACGCCCATCATATGAGTCCAGTTCAGATTTCGGAGCAGGAAGGCCCCGTTGCGGCCGATACTACCACGCTGGCAGGCCATTCAGCGTGTACTTCACGGTTTTTGAGTGACACTCAAAAATACCGATTGACGCTTACGTAAATCTGGAGTGAAATGCGCTCTGTACTGCCGCGCGGCCGCACATGTCGTATGAATGACGATGGAAGCCAAATGCGCGGCGGGCCAGCCGGCTGAGTCCGGCTCAGAAAAATTGCCTGATGCGAGGCGGCGCTACACCGTGAGCCGCCCGCCACGAACTCTTGGAGACACACATGAGCAACTTGCCCGGTTTGCAGTTCCCGCTTGGTGAAGAGATCGAGATGCTGCGCGACAGCCTCGCGTCGTTTGCGGCGAAGGAGATCGCGCCGCGTGCGGGCGAGATCGACCGCACCGACCAGTTCCCGATGGACCTGTGGAAGAAGTTCGGCGATCTGGGCGTGCTCGGCATGACAGTCTCCGAGGAATACGGCGGCGCGAACATGGGCTACACCGCGCACATGGTCGCGATGGAGGAAATCTCGCGCGCGTCGGCATCCGTCGGGCTGTCGTACGGCGCGCACTCGAATCTGTGCGTGAACCAGATTCACCGCAACGGCACCGCGGCGCAAAAAGAGAAGTACCTGCCGAAGCTGGTGTCGGGCGATCATGTGGGCGCGCTTGCGATGAGCGAGCCGAACGCGGGCTCGGACGTGGTCAGCATGAAGCTGCGCGCCGAGAAGAAGGGCGACCGCTACGTGCTGAACGGCACGAAGATGTGGATCACGAACGGCCCGGACTGCGACACGCTCGTGGTCTACGCGAAGACGGATATCGAAGCCGGTCCGCGCGGCATCACGGCGTTCATCGTCGAGAAGGGCATGAAGGGCTTTTCCGTCGCGCAAAAGCTCGACAAGCTCGGAATGCGCGGCTCGCACACGGGCGAACTGGTGTTCGAGAACGTCGAAGTGCCGGAAGAGAACATTCTGGGTGAGCTGAACGGCGGCGTGAAGGTGCTGATGAGCGGCCTCGACTACGAGCGCGCCGTGCTCGCGGGTGGCCCGACGGGCATCATGCTGGCGGTGATGGATTCTGTTGTGCCGTACATCCACGACCGCAAGCAGTTCGGTCAGTCGATCGGCGAATTCCAGCTGATCCAGGGCAAGGTCGCCGATCTGTACACCACGTTGCAGGCGTGCCGCGCGTATCTGTACGCGGTGGGCCGCCAGCTCGATACGATCGGTACGGCGCATGTGCGCCAGGTGCGCAAGGACTGCGCGGGCGTGATTCTCTACACGGCGGAAAAGGCTACGTGGATGGCGGGCGAGGCGATTCAGATTCTCGGCGGCAATGGGTATATCAACGAATATCCCGTGGGACGTCTGTGGCGCGACGCGAAGCTCTATGAAATCGGCGCGGGTACGAGCGAAATCCGCCGCATGCTGATCGGCCGCGAGCTGTTCGCGGAAACGATGTAAGAGCCATGGGACTGGAGGAAGCGCTATAGCGCTAACTCTGGCCGACTCCCCATGGGACCGGAGTAGGCGCTGAAGCGCCAACACCGGTCGACATGCGATGGGACTGGAGTAAGCGCTAAAGCGCTAACTCCAGTCGACACTAGCGAGAACACAACATGCCGATCATCGAATCGAAGCTGAACCCGCGCTCCGACGATTTCCGCACCAACGCGGCCGCGCTCGAAGCGCTCGTCGAAGACCTGAAGGCGAAGATCAGCAAGCTCGCGCTGGGCGGCGGTCCCGCCGCGCGCGACAAGCACGTGTCGCGCGGCAAGCTGCTGCCGCGCGATCGCATCGCGCAACTGCTCGATCCGGGCACGCCGTTTCTCGAACTGTCGCAACTCGCGGCGTTCGGCATGTATCACGACGACGCGCCGGGCGCGGGCGTGATTACGGGCATCGGGCGCATCGCGGGCCAGGAGTGCGTGATCGTCTGCAACGACGCGACGGTGAAGGGCGGCACCTACTACCCCGTGACCGTGAAGAAGCACGTCCGCGCGCAGGAAATTGCCGAGGAAAACCGCTTGCCGTGCGTGTATCTCGTCGATTCGGGCGGCGCGAACCTGCCGAATCAGGACGAGGTGTTTCCCGACCGCGATCACTTCGGCCGCATCTTCTATAACCAGGCGAACCTGTCGGCGCAAGGTATTCCGCAGATCGCCGTTGTAATGGGCTCGTGCACGGCGGGCGGCGCGTATGTGCCCGCCATGAGCGACGAGTCGATCATCGTCAAGAATCAAGGCACGATTTTTCTGGGCGGCCCGCCTCTGGTCAAAGCGGCGACGGGCGAAGAGGTCAGCGCGGAAGATCTGGGCGGCGGCGACGTGCACACGCGTCTGTCGGGCGTCGTCGATCATCTCGCGCAAAACGACCCGCACGCGCTGGCGATTGCGCGCAGCATCGTCGGCAATCTGAACCGGCGCAAGGACGTGCCTGTCACGATGCAGGAACCGAAGCCGCCGCGCTACGACGAAAAGAGCATCTACGGCGTGATTCCCGTCGATACGCGCAAGCCCTTCGACATCCGTGAAGTGATCGCGCGTATCGTCGACGATTCCGCGTTCGACGAGTTCAAGGCGCGCTACGGCACGACGCTCGTATGCGGCTTCGCGCATATCTGGGGGCATCCCGTCGGCATCGTCGCGAACAACGGCATTCTGTTTTCCGAGTCGGCGTTGAAGGGCGCGCACTTCATCGAACTGTGCGCACAGCGCAAGATTCCGCTCGTGTTCCTGCAGAACATCACGGGCTTCATGGTGGGCCGCAAGTACGAGAACGAAGGCATCGCGCGCAACGGCGCGAAGATGGTGACGGCCGTCGCCACCGCGAAGGTGCCGAAGTTCACGGTGATCATCGGTGGATCGTTCGGCGCGGGCAACTACGGCATGTGCGGCCGCGCGTATTCGCCGCGCTTCCTGTGGATGTGGCCGAACGCACGCATCTCGGTGATGGGCGGCGAGCAGGCGGCGTCCGTGCTCGCCACTGTCAAGCGCGACGGCATCGAAGGGAAGGGCGGCACGTGGACGGCCGAGCAGGAAGAGGCGTTCAAGCAGCCGATCCGTGAGCAGTACGAGCATCAGGGGCATCCGTATTACGCCAGCGCCCGCTTGTGGGATGACGGCGTGATCGATCCTGCGCAGACGCGTGACGTATTGGGCCTCGGCTTGTCAGCGGCGATGAACGCGCCGATCGAAGACACACGCTTCGGCGTGTTCCGCATGTAACGACGGCGCAGCGAAAGGAGTTTCGGCCATGCAATACGATAACCTGATCGTCGCGTTCGAGAGCGGGATCGCCACCGTCACGCTCAATCGCCCGGATGTGCGCAACGCGTTCAACGAAGCGATGATCGCGGAACTCACGTCGGTGTTTCGCGCGCTGAACGAGCGCGACGACGTGCGCGCCGTCGTGCTCGCGGCGAGCGGCAAGGCGTTCTGCGCGGGCGCGGACCTGAACTGGATGAAGAAGATGGCCGGTTACTCGGACGACGAGAACCGCGCCGACGCAATGCGTCTTGCCGACATGCTCGCGTCGATCTACCGCTGCAACAAGCCGGTGATCGCGCGCGTGAACGGCGACGCTTACGCGGGCGGCATGGGCCTGATCTCGGCGTGCGATATCGTCGTCGCCGTCGACAGCGCGAAGTTCTGCCTGTCCGAAGCGCGCCTCGGCCTGATTCCCGCGACGATCGCGCCGTATGTGATCCGCGCGCTCGGCGAGCAGGCGTCGCGCCGTTACTTCATGACGGCGGAAGCATTCGATTGCGCGACGGCTTATCGCTTGGGCTTTGTCGCCGAATGCGTGAGCGCGGACCAGCTCGACGAGACCGTGCAGCAACTCGCGGCCACGTTGTGCGCGAACGGACCGCAAGCGGTGAAGGCGTGCAAGCAGCTCGTGCACGACATCGCGGGCCGCGAGATCAGCGCGGCGTTAATCGAAGATACGGCCGCGCGTATTGCGAAAACGCGCGCGGGCGCGGAAGGCCGCGAAGGCGTCGCGTCGTTTCTTGAGAAGCGCTCGCCTTCGTGGCGGGTTTAAAAGACGCGCTTGAACGTCGCCACGGCACAGAACAACACCCATCGAGACACCTCATGTTCAACAAGATCCTGATTGCGAACCGGGGCGAAATTGCCTGCCGCGTCGCCGCGACCTGCAAGCGGCTCGGCATCACGAGCGTCGCGGTCTATTCCGACGCCGACGCGAACGCGAAGCATGTCGCCGCGTGCGACGAAGCCGTGCATATCGGCGGCTCGACGGCGGCGGAAAGCTATCTGCGCGTCGAACGCATCATCGAGGCGGCAATCGCGACGGGCGCGCAGGCCGTGCACCCCGGCTACGGCTTTTTGTCGGAGAACGAGGACTTCGCGCACGCTTGCGAGAAGGCGGGCATCGCGTTCATCGGGCCGCCCGTCGAAGCGATTGCCGCGATGGGCTCGAAGGCCGCTGCGAAGGCGCTGATGCATTCGGCTGCCGTGCCGCTCGTGCCGGGCTATCACGGCGACGACCAGAACGCCGATCTGCTGCATCGCCAGGCCGATGAGATCGGCTATCCCGTGCTGCTGAAGGCGAGCGCGGGCGGCGGCGGCAAGGGCATGCGCGTGGTCACGCGCACCGAGGAATTCGACGCCGCGCTGGCGTCGTGCAAGCGCGAGGCCGCGAGCAGCTTCGGCAACGATCGCGTGCTGATCGAAAAGTATCTGACGCGTCCGCGTCACGTTGAAGTGCAGGTGTTTGCCGACAAGCATGGCGGCGCGGTCTATCTGTTCGACCGCGACTGCTCGGTGCAGCGCCGTCACCAGAAAGTACTTGAAGAAGCGCCCGCGCCCGGCTTGCAGCCGCACGTGCGGCGCGCGATGGGCGAGGCCGCTGTCGCGGCGGCGCGCGCGGTGAACTACGTCGGCGCGGGCACGGTCGAGTTCATCATGACGGAAGGCGGCGAGTTCTACTTCATGGAGATGAACACGCGTCTGCAGGTCGAGCATCCTGTGACGGAGATGGTGACGGGACTCGATCTCGTCGAATGGCAGTTGCGTGTCGCGGCGGGCGAGCCGCTGCCGCTCGCGCAGGATCAACTGAGAGTCGAGGGCCATGCGATCGAGGCGCGCATCTACGCCGAGCATCCGGCGCGCGGCTTTTTGCCGTCGACGGGTACGTTGAAGCATCTGCGCATGCCGGAAGGCGTGGAGTTTTCGCTTGGCGCGGGCGGCGAGCGTGCGCCCGTGCGTATCGACAGCGGCGTGCGCGAGGGCGATACGATCACGCCGTTCTACGATCCGATGATCGCGAAGCTGATCGTGCATGGCGCAAGCCGTGAAGAAGCGCTGAAGCGTATGAGCCAGGCGCTGCGCGGCTGCGAAGTGGTCGGCCCGCATACGAACGTCGAGTTCCTGCAGCGTATCGTCGCGAGCGTGCCGTTTTCGACGGGCGATCTCGATACGGGGTTGATCGAGCGTCATCACGATGCGCTGTTCGCACCGGTAAAAAAGCCGTTCGTCGAAGCGCTGGCGCTCGCATGTGGCGCGCTATTGACGCGAGAAGGCGGTGTCGCGCATGGGGCGTCGCCGTGGGATGCGCTGTCGCACTGGCGCCTGAACGGCGGTTATACGCAGACGCTCAACTGGCGCGACGTCGAGAAAGAGGCTGCGTTTACAGCGGTTTTCTCACGCGACGGCGATACGCGGACCCTCACGCACGATGGCCGCACCGAGCCGTTCAAGTGGTGGACGGGCGCGGGCCAGCATGAATATGGCGCGACGATCGGCGACGCGCATGTGACGGGCCGCGTGTTTATCGACGGCGATACGTTCCATGTGTTCTGCCGCGGCGACGCGCTCGCCTTCGAATGGCAGAACCTGCTCGCGCATGCAGCCGATGCCGAACATGGCGAAGGGCGTCTCACTGCGCCGATGCCGGGCAAGGTGATCGCGGTGCTGGTCGAACAGGGCGCAGTGGTGGAGAAAGGGCAGCCGCTGATCGTGATGGAAGCGATGAAGATGGAGCACACGATCGGCTCGCCCACTGCGGGCAAGGTGGCTGAGGTGCTGTACGCAGTCGGCGATCAGGTCACCGATGGTGCGCAGCTGTTGGTGCTGGACGTCGAATAAGGCGCTGGTTTTCGAGGAAGCGTCATGCGAGGCGCGCGTAGTTCGCTACGCGCGCCTCGTTTTCCATTTGACGGATGCTTTCGTATGCTTCGGGCGGCAAGCGCGAAAAGCCTTTGAGCTTGAGTCGTCGCGCCCGCTCGGGTTGTGCTGTGACGGCTTCGTCGAGCGCGTCGCGCAAAGCGTCGATCTGTTCAGGTGCAACATGCGTCGACGCGATCAACGGCAGCCCCGGCGATGAACGCGTGTAGCCGATTTCGCGCAAGCGGCCCGTCAGTTCCGGATACGCGTCGCGCGCGAAGGCCATCGTGACGCAATCGATCGCGGCAAGGTCCGCGCGATCTTCTGCAATCGCGCGCAGCGAGCCGAGATGCGATCCTGTTTCCAGCGTTGCGCCGAAGAACCTGCCGTTCTTCGCATGCGGCGCAACTGCGTGGCGCAACGCGTTATAGCCACTGTTCGAATCGGTGGAATTGAAGGCGGCGCGCGCGCCGCGACAGGCTTCGATCGAATCGAACTGGGCGTCATCACGCGTGACGAGCACGCTCGAATAGTTCGCACTCTCGCAGCCGGGCGCATCGAATCGTGGTGTCGCGATTAGTTGCACATGCTCGTGCAGCCCGAGCACGTACGGATAACCGCAGGTCTGCGACAGCAGCAGGTCGGGGCGTCGCCAGAACGTGTGCAGATCGTCCGGTTCGACGATCGCGGCGCGAGGGTCGACATTGCGCAGCACGTCCACGAGCAGCGCATGCCAGTCAGCGGCGAGCGCGGGCGAGACGTTGTACATCGGCAGGGCGGCGATCTGGTTCATGCAGGCGATTCTAAACGCGGATCGGTCTGCGGGCAGCGTGGTTCGTCACGCGATCACCATGTTGCGCCCATCGTGACAGCGCGGACGACGCTGAGCGGCATCGTCGACGAAACAGCGCTCGCGCCGTCAGGCCGCAGCGTCGAGGCTCGTGCGCGGCGCGTCCACCGTGGCGACGGACTGCAACACCGCTTGCGCCACGCGCCCGACCTCCGGCCAATCCTTCAGCCGCTGACCGTCGGCGGACCTCTCGGGCGTGACGCTCACATAGGGCGGTGGATAACCCCATATCGCGTCATGCACGTCCGGTTTCGTGATGCTGCCGCCGAGCACGGCGACCGTTGGACGGCGGAACGCAGCCGCCACGTGCATCAGCATCGTCGAGTTCGTCAGCACGACGTCTGCCTGTTCCACGAGCGCGAACATGACGCGCATCGGCACTTCGCCTGCAACGGAGCGAACGGACACGCCCGGACCGGCTACGGCGATGGCCTCGGCCGCGCGAGCCTGATCCGCCGCGCTGCCGACGATCACGACTTCACACGCGTGGCCTTGCTGTTCCAGCGCTAGGGCGATTTGCGCGAGCGCCGCGCCGACTTCGCGCGGGGGCCATGCCTTGGTGGGCACGCCGGCGCCGACGCCAGCGACGATGCGCACGGTGGGCCGACCTGCTGGCGGGTTTGTCATCCAGAGTTGCGTGGCGCGTGCGCGTTCGTCGGTGGTCAGAAATAGTTGCGGCCGCACTTCCGGCAACGCTGTCGCGCCGAGCAATTCGCCTTGCGCGAGCGCCGCGCGTCCGGCCTGCCGTCGCGCGTAGACGACGTGCGCCTGACAGCCGCTCCAGCCGCCGCGATAGCCGCGCACGCCGATGCGGTAGCGCGCGCCGAGCCGCATCATCAGCAACGCGCCCATATAGCTGCCTAGCACATCGATCGCGACGTCGAAGCCGCCCCGGGCGCGCAGCGCGTCGATCTGAGGGGACTTCCACAGGAAGCGCAAGACGTTCTTGTGGGACCGGTCCGTGACGATCTTGTTGTTCCAGGGCGCGTCGAGTTCGACGATTTCGTCGATATACGGATTGTTCTCCAAGATGGGGCGTCCCCAACTGCCGATCCCGGCGATCAGGCGCGTCGACGGAAACTGCTTGCGCAGCGATTCGAAGAGCGGGGTGGTGGTGAGCAGTTCGCCGAAATCGTTGGGGCGGAGCACGAGGATTTCGCGTGGGGTGTCGCGGCGCGGGTCGAAACGTGGCGAATGGAAGCGGGCCATCAGCCAGACTGGTGTTTCGATTAGCAGGTTTTTCCAGTCCATGGATCGCATTCTCCTGGCGTGCAAGGCTGCCGATATGCGGTTGATTGTGACGGGTTGTGGGCGTGGGGAAACGCCGAGGTTCCGGTTTATTCGGTCAATTCAGGGTGGTGGGGGTTTTTGCCATTGCGCTGGCATTCGCGGTGCGGTTGGTTTGGTTTTTTCGCTGGTATCCGGGTTTTGCCTTCGTGGCGCGGCTGGTTTGGTTTGCTCGTGTTTGCGCTGGCATCCGCGCTACGGTGTTTGCCGTTCATGCGTCGCCCCTGTGCGGGGCGGCACCTACTTTTCTTTGCCGCCGCAAAGAAAAGTAGGCAAAAGAAAGCGGCTCACACCGCCAACATTTCTTCTTGCCTGAGGGCCCTCAACCGGTCCCACACTTCACACGGCAACATCTCTATTGGCGCGCGTTGCCAACGCTTCGAATAAACGCCTCACCCGCTTCGAACTCCCATACGCGGGCAAGCGGCAGCGAATGGTTTGTGCCGCCCAGGTGGCAAACTGTGTGTAGGTTGTCGCGTCGTACACGTTAGCGCTCTTACATGGTGGGACGCGTGCGCTATCGGTCCGAAGTGAAGCGTGTGTGTCGCTACGGCCTACACACAGTTTGCCACCTGGGCGGCGGTGGAATATCTGGCACGGCATGGTGAAGCGCGGGTGCGTGAAGCGGGTGAGGCGCACCGCAAGAGCGTTGGCAACGAACATGGGTCACGTGATTGCCGCGTGAAGCGTAAGACCCTTTGGGGGCCCTCAGGCAGGAACAAGAATTAGCGGTGTTAGCCGCTTTCTTTTGCCTACTTTTCTTTGCGGCGGCAAAGAAAAGTAGGTGCCGCCCCGCACAGGGGCGACGCTTGAATGGCAAACACCACATCGCGGATGCCAGCGCCAACACGAGCAAACCAAACCGACCGGCAACGCCTACGCCCAAAAAGACAAAAACCGGATGCCACCGCAAAGAAAAAAAACCAAACCCACACTCACAAATCAACCCGCCCAACCCTCGAACCATCCCGTTCGACACTAACGGACACACGAACCTCACGCGCCTGCAAGGTACCTGCAAACGCATTGCCGGCAGCAGCAGGCCGACCAAACCGCGTGCCACGGGACAAATCCCCATGCACAGGCCGCATGGCCACAGCAAACGCGTACTGCCTGGCCCATTCGCTATAACCCTTAACCAGAAACCCACCAGACCGTTGAACATATTGCACGCGGGACGCAACATAAACCGTGCGCAAAGCAAACCACGGCACATGCGGCAAGTCGTGATGCACGAGGTGATAGTTATTGTTCAGAAACAGCAAGCGCCAGAACCAGGCAGCCTCATTGATCACCGAGCGTTGCTCATGCAAATCCGCATCGCGATGCTCCTGAAACGAACGCACAGAACTCAACGCGAGCGCCGGATACCCGACCCCTGCAATAAACAGCCAAGGCGCAATCCCACACTGACGATCAAGCCAAACAACCAGCAAAGCAAGCGCCGCAAAATGCGCGAACCACGCAGGCACGTCAGCCCAATCACCCCGCGCAACCTTCCGCAGCGCCTGCGTTGAAGTCGCCGCAATCGAAAACGCCGGCCCGAGCAGCAGCCGCCCAGCAAACGTATTCCGCGCAATCAGCAGCACACGCGTCAGCATCCCAGCATGCCGCCAAGCCTCGCGACTAACGAAATAACTTTCAGGATCGACTTCAGGATGCGTCAGATGCGGATCATCGTGATGCTGCAAATGCAGATCGCGATACACGCGATACGGAAACCACACTGCGAGCGGTGCAAACCCGATCAGCCCATTGACGAACGGCGAGCGCGTCGGATGCCCGTGCAGCAACTCATGCTGAAGCGACATGTACCACGCGCTGAACACGGCGAGCAGCGGAATCGCAATGCTCAGACCAAAGCCACGCGCGTGACTCGCGATGAAAAACCATCCGCCATAGATTGCCCCGATCAGAAGCCACGTCGGCCATTCGGTGCGCCATGTGAAGCTGTTGCGACGCTGCGTGAGCGTGTGGCGTTGTGCGTCGTCGAGATAGAAAGACATCGGCGGATCGGTCGTATTGCAGTTCACCGATCCTAAAGGCGCGTCCGCCGTCGCCGAACCAATTTGTTCGGCAAAGCTTGTGAGTAAAGCGGATTTGGCATCTGTTATACGTGCGAATTGAACAAATGCTCAGCGCTTTTACTGATGCATGCCGATTCTGCACGCGTGATCGAGCATGCCTTCCGCCGTGCCGCTGCCGTCGTCGAGTTCCAGGCCGCTGTTGACGACCAGCCAGCCGTCGCTGTCTTTCGGTCCTGCGCCCGTCACGAGGATGGTCTGCTGCGCCATCGCGTCGCTGCCTTGCCGGTCGCGCGCGACGATGCGGAACGGGTCGTTGTCGCCCGTCAGCGACAGCACGCGCATCACGCGGTACGCGCTGCCGTCGAGCTTCGTCCAGTGCCACTGGCCCGGCTCGACGGTGCGAAAGCGCGCGAGGTCCTTGATGATGTCGTCCTGCATGCAGTCCATATGGATATGCAGCTGATTTTGCGTGCGGCGGAACTGTGAGTTGATTTCGAGGCCGAGTTGATCGGGCGGGAACGTCAGGCCGATGCGCGAGCCGACATACTGCCGCGCGGCCCACGCGTCGGCCCAGTAGTCGGGCGCATCGGCGGCGAGCACGCTCGGGCTTTCGATGCCCGTCACGCGGTCCGTCGGAATCAGCAAATATTGCGTGTTGCCGTTGATGTCCTTGAGGATCGCGTAGTGTCCGGGCAGATTGACGGCTGTGCAGAAGCCCGCCCCGCCCGACGCGCGCGCGACGGGCAAGCACTGATGGTCGACGATGTTCCAGAGCGCGTTGGGATCGGCGGCGGCGATGAGCGCGCAGCTGGAGGTGCACAGCGCGACGGCAAGCGCCGCGAGGTGCCTGATGCGTGGTCGGGTCATGAGGTGTCAGATAGTCGGAGCGGGGACGGTGCCGAGCAGCGCTTCGAACGCGATGCCGATGGCGAGCAGCCGGCGGTCGCTGCCAAGCGGTCCATCCAGTTCGATGCCCACGGGCAAGCCGTCCTGCGTCAGGCCCGCGGGCAGCGAGAGGCCCGGAATGCCAGCGTTGCTGGCGGGATCGGTGTTGCGCAGATAGGCGGTCATTTCGTCGATGGCAGGCGCGCCGTCGATCGACACGACGGACGAGCCGTTCACTTCGTCGATCGGCACGGCGACGAGGCGCGTGGTCGGAAAGAGCAGTGCGTCGAGGCGTTCGGCCGCGAACGTGTCCGCGTAGTGCCGCTGCAATTGCGGACGCCATTTATTCATCGCGTCCGGATAGTGCTGGGTCAGCGCGCCTGCCAGCACGACGTCGTAGATATTGCGCACGTCCGGGCTGGCGATGCGCGCTGCCAGCTCGCCGACCGTCTGGACGGGCGCATCGTTCGCGACGAGGTAGTCGCGCACGTCGTCGAGCGTCTCGTGGATCGCGATCGGGCCGCCCGTCTGCTCGTTCAGCTGCAGCAGGTCGGGCATCGCGACGGGCACGAACGTGACGCCCGCCGCTTCGAGTGTCTTCAGCGCGGCGCGCGCCACATCTTCCGTCGCGCGTTCAAGCTCGGCCCACAGCGGCTCGGGCAAACCGATGCGCAGCGCCGACAGTGGCACGTCGGGCAGCGCGGTGTCGCCCGTAATCACACCGTCGAGCAGCGCGACGTCCGCGACGGTGCGCGCCATCGGCCCGACGGTATCGCGCGTGTGGCTGATCGGCACGACGGCATGCGGGTCGTGATAGCGGCGCTCTGCGCCGCCGTTGCCCACCGACGGGCGGAAGCCCGCAATCCCCGTGAGCGCGGCGGGAATGCGCGTCGAGCCGCCCGTGTCGCTGCCGAGGCCGGCGGGCGAAACGCGCGCGGCAATGGCGACGGCCGTGCCGCCCGACGAGCCGCCCGCGATCAGCGACGGGTCGTAAGGATTGCGCACGACGCCCGCATGCGGGGCCAGATTCGCACTCGTGATGCCGAACGCGAGTTCGTGCATGTTGGTTTTGCCGAGCACGATTGCGCCCGCGTCGATCAGCCTGCGCACGGAGGGCGCGTCCGTCTTCGGCTTGAAGCCGTCGAGCGCGGGCGTGCCCGCCGAGGTCAGCAGACCCGCTGTGTTGATGTTGTCCTTGATGACGACGGGCAGCCCCGCGAGCGGCAGACGGGCTTTTTCCTCGGGCGGGAGCGCGTCGATGCGTTTCGCGGCGGCAAGCGCGCCTTCCATGTCGATCGCGGTGAACGCGTTGAGCGTGTCGAGCGCGGCGGCGCGCGCGAGCAGGGTCGCGACATAGTCGAGTGCGTCGAGCCGCCCCGACTGGATGGCCGCGACGGCCTGCGTTGCGGTCAGCGCGAGTTGCTCATCGACGGTCCATTGCATGTGGTCTGTCTCCCTCGATCGGTACGTGTCGTGAATGCGCACGCGTGCGCGCGGCACGCTGATGTGCTTCCGCAATCGTGCGGCTGCTTGCGCCTACTGGCGGCTACTTGCGCATCAAGCGCAGCGCGAGGCGTGCGAGCGCGGGAACGAGCGTCGGACGGACGAGCCGTTTGTCGTAGCCGGCCATCCGTTGGTCGTTTTCCAGGAGGCAGAGTTCGATCAGTTGACGCGTCGAGAGTGCCTGGCCGATCGTCGAGCTGTTGGCGGGCAGGAAGTTCGAGTCGTGCGCGACGCCGTTCGAGTCGATGCCCTTCGCAATCGCGACGCGGTCCCAGATCAGCTTGATCCAGATCGCGCCGACGCGCAGCGAGTGCCACGGACGGCGCCACCATGGCATCGTTCGGCGATACCACGCGACCCAGTTGACGAAAAAGAGAATGTGGCGCGCTTCTTCCTGAATCACGGGCTCGAAGGTTTCGACCAGTTCTTGCGGGAAATAGCCGGACAACTGTGCGGAGCGGAACAGCCCGAACGAAAAGAAGCTGTCGATGCACTCGCTGTAGCCGGTGAACATCCATGCCCATTCGGCGTCGCGCGGAGCGGGATACTGCGGCTCGGGCGCGAGCTCGATGCCATATGCGGCGACCAGACGCGACAAAACGTGCTTGTGACGCGCTTCTTCAGCCGCGTCCATTTCGATCGCTTCGCGTATCAGCGGGTCCTGCACCTGCGCGGCGTACGTGGCGACGCGAATCGACGCGCGGCCTTCCGTTTGCACGGCGATGTCCCAGATGGGCAGGGACGTGATGCGCTTCAGCGCATCGGGCTGCAATTGCGGCCAGTCGATAACGGCCGGCTTGTAAGGGTTATGCGTTTCGAGAAGCATCCGGCAGAACATCTGCTTGTGTTCGTCGGAGCCGACACGCATGCGTGCGTGGCCATCGAAGGTCCAGTTGCGCAGCGCATGATCGTGAGCGGCTTCTGCATCTGTTATCAGGGTATCTGACATGTCAGGCGGAAACGTGACCAGTTATTCCGGCTATTCTGTCATAACCCGTTAATTTGTGGCGTCGAGCGGGCATGCGCCGTGCTGCCGCACGCCTTTAGGCGCTGCATTGCGTCAAAAATTGCAATGGACCTGCGTGTTTACTGATGGCTGTCGATCCACAGCCGGCCCCAACGGAACGCATACGCAAGCGCGTGCTCTTCGTCGAAGAAATAGTCGAGCGCGTCGAACGAATAGGCGTGTCCGCCGCTGGCGGCCGTGGCTTTCTCGATGGTGAGGTTCGCAGCGAAGAGCCCGTTGGGCAGGCGTTGTGCAGCGGGGGCCACTTCGTAGCCCTTGTAGCGGATATGTCTGTTCATCTGTTTCATGTTTGATCGCCTCCCCGCGACGGATTGCGCGCAGCACGGCGATCAGTTAATCGAAGCGGGCAGGGACTAGCGTAGGCTGGGCCGTGGAGCGCGTGAACCAATCATTCGTCGCAAGCAAATCACGGGCGGCCAGGGAACGGTCTGCGGGGATCTGGATGAGGCGTTATCGCGTGCGTTGTCGCGATGATGCGGCGGCGAGGGCAGCCGGGTCTGTTGTTTGGACCACGATCGCGTCGCCGCGCATGTTGGCCAGCGCACGCAGCGAGGCGCTGCGGCGGCACAGTGTGATGGAGCGGCGTGAGCGGTGAAGAGGCGTTAGCGCGCATGCGCAATGACACGCGCCGCTTCGATGCGGCACATGGCATTGCGCAAGCGGAAGCGGCGAATCAGTTCGCCAGTACCAGAACGCGTTTGGGCCGCGTTTCGTCGGCGTCGCTCGCCGAAGTTGCGGACGCCGCGGATGCGCCGTCCGCGTGATGCGAGGCATGATGCGAGCGGAACGCGAGCGCGAATTGCGAGGCCTGCTGGCCGACTATCGACAGCTGTTCGACCACCTTCGGATCGGAGCAGGTATCGGCAGATTCGAAACGTGTTTCGAGCGTGTTGATGCCTGCGCCGAACGGCGTCGGCCAGCCGCGCAACGCGTGCACGATGGAGCGCAGCGACGTCAGCACCGAGCCCGCCGCCTGCCACCCATACGCGGTGACGATGCAGCCGACCGCGCGGCCGTCGAGGTAAGGGCGCTCGTCGGCACGCAGTTCTTCGAGCGTGTCGAGCGCATTTTTCACGAGGCCCGACACGCCGCCGTGATAACCGGGTGTCGCGATGATGAGGGCGTCGGCGTGACGGACGGCCTCGATCAATTCGATCTGTTCGTCGGTGCGTTGGGTGCTTTCGGGCGCATAGTGCGGCAGGCTGTGCAGGAACGTGCCGCCAAACAGACGCGTACGTGCGCCCGCCTGTTCCGCGCCGCGCAGCGCAAAGCCGAGCGCGCGTTCAGTAGACGATGCAGCGCGCGTGGTGCCGCCGATGCCGATCACGAGCGGGCGGCGGTTCTGGTCGAAACGGGTCAACTTCAAGCTCCTTGCTGCAGTGGCGGCCGGCCGGATGCATGTTGGACACCTGTGGCGTGTCCCATGCGAACGGGCCTCTGGACCTGAACCGCCATGTTAGTGACCGATCGTACCAGCGGGAAACGACTTTTTGTTCTAACGATATAACGGCAGAAGGGTTATCGGCTGCGCGCGGCGGCGTGGATTGCTTGTGCAAAAGGCTTCGTTGGAACGGGGACGGGCGGGCGCTAATATGAAACCGTCTCCTCCATGAGAACTCCTTGACATGGGATTGGCCCCGGATTCGCAAGAATCCGGGGCTTTTTTTGCGCTTGAGGAAACGCGCCGCGCGCGTTACTGTGGCAACGGCACGATTCGCCGAGCCCCGAGCATATTGTCGTCGGCTGTCATCTGCCGCGATTCGGGCGTCACGCACACGGTGTCGCTGTCGAACGCCGCGCGCCACACGAAGCCGGGCTTACAGGTGTCCGGTCCATACGCGCCGCCGTTCGGCAAGCGGTTGTCGGAGGCGGCCCGGTTTTCGGCGAGGATGCGCAGTTGCGTTTCGGGCGTCACGCACACCTTGTCGCGAGGTTGCGCCTGGCGCCAGACGAAAGGCCTGACGCACGCGCCGCGATCGTGCGCGGACCGCTGCAAAGCCTTCTTCGACACCATCTGATCGCCTTTGCCCGCCTGATTGCCGGGCGTCGCCGCCGTCGTCGTCGTCGGAACGGGCGCCGATGCGACAACGGTCGTGTCCGCTTTTGCCTCGTGTCCGGCCCCCGATATCTTCAATACGACAGCGCCCATCAGCGCGACCGCCGCGACCGCGCCGCCGATCGTCCACATGCGTGTGTGACTCTTGCCAGCGTTTGCGTTCGGGGTGGGTTTCGCGTGCGGCGTGTCGGCGGGCGCGCTGTCGCCCGGTTCGTCGCCTGCGTGTGTGCGCAATGTCTTGATCAGCAGTTCCACGTCGCTGTCCCAGCGGGCGTGTGTCAGCTCGAACGCATTGCGGTAGGCGAGGTCCTTGATATCGGCGGGCAGATCGGGTTCCTGCGGCATCGTCGCGCCTTGCACCAGCACGGGTATTACCGTCACGTCGCGCTTGAGCGCCGACGACGTTTCGAGCCGTACGAAGTCGTTCGGATTGTCGAGGCGCCGTTTGCCCTCCCGGTCTGTGACGGTGAGCCAGGTCCGGCCGATCAGCGCCAGCAACACTGCGCACTTGTCGATGTTCGTCTCGATTGCGCGCCGGAAGTCGGCGCCCGGCTCGATCGTCGCAACGTCCATGAAGACCGTGTGTTCGCCGAACACTTCGCGCAACGATTCGAACAGGCGACCTGCCTGGCCTTCCGTATCCTCGCGTCGGTAACTGATGAAAATGGGCCGCATCGAACGATTCCTCCCTCCTCGGGTTGAACGGCGAGCCGATCCTGCAATTGAAATGCTCTTTTATTAAAGCAGAGCGCGCTGTGTCCGGTTAGCGTTGCATGGTGGGCGATGATGGTTGAATGTGCGGATGCCAACTGACTGCTTCGCCTGAAGGCGGTACCTGTTTTGGTGTTTTTGCCTTTGTGCTGGCATCCGGAGGGCGGTGTTTGCTGCGCAAGTGGTGTGGTTTGCTTGTGCTTTGCGCTGGCATCCGCGATTTGCCTTCGTGGCGCGGGCGATTTGGTTTGCTTGTGTTTTCGCTGGCATCCGCGTGTTGCTTTCGTGCTTCAAGCGTCGCCCCTGTGCGGGGCGGCACCTACTTTTCTTTGCCGCCGCAAAGAAAAGTAGGCAAAAGAAAGCGGCTCACACCGCCAACTCTAGTTCCTGCCTGAGGGCCCCCAACCGGTCCCACGCTTCACACGGCAACGTCCTTGTTCGCGTTCGTTGCCAACGCTTCGAATAAACGCCTCACCCGCTTCACGCGCCCGCGTCGCCGCATGCCGTGCCAGACATTCCTCTGCCGCCCAGGTGGCAAACTGTGTGTAGGCCGCAGCACTGCACACGCCTCACTTCGGACCGATAGCGCGCGCATACCTCCATGTAAGAGCGCCAAGCTATACGACGCGACAACCTACACACAGTTTGCCACCTGGGCGGCACAAACCATTCGCTGCCGCTCGCCCGTGTATGGGAGTTTGAAGCGGGTGAGGCGTTTATTCGAAGCGTTGGCAACGCGCGCCAATAGAGATGTTGCCGTGTGAAGCATAAGACCGGTTGGGGGCCCTCAGGCAAACACACGTGCTGGCGGTGTGAGCCGCTTTCTTTTGCCTACTTTTCTTTGCGGCGGCAAAGAAAAGTAGGTGCCGCCCCGCACAGGGGCGACGCTTGAGGCGCGAAGGCATAACGCGGATGCCAGCGCAAAGGCCAAAACACCCAACGGCAACGCTTGAGGCACGAAGGCATAACGCGAAATGCCAGCGCAAAGGCAAAAACCCCGACCAACAACACTCGCGCCGCCCGGCCCCATCCCCGATTCACTTTTGTTATCACCCCATCCAACACTCGGATTGTTCCCGTATCGCCCCGCGATTTATATTGCGTACACCGAGGGTCCGTGACCGAACACCAACCCCAAACCCCAACAACAACAAATGCGCGAGCAACATCCCGCATCAGTAGCAAAACAAGGAGCGCAGCGATGAATCAGATCGATCTGAAGGGCCGTGTCGTCGTCATTACGGGCGGCGCGCGGGGAATCGGCTATGCGGTAGCGCAGCGCGCGCTGCGCTCGGGCGCGGCCGTGGCGCTCTGGGATGTCGACGCCGAGCGGCTCGAGCGCAGCGCGAAAGAGCTAAGCGAACTCGGCAAGGTCGCAGCCGTCACCGTCGATCAAACCAAAGAGGCCGAGATCGACGCCGCCGTCAGCAAGACGCTCGCCGCTCACGGCGCCATCGACGTGCTGATCAACTGCGCCGGCATCACGGGCGGCAACGGCACGACGTGGGAACTCGAACCGGACATGTGGCGCCGCGTGATCGACGTCAACCTGATCGGCCCGTATCTCGCATGCCGCGCGGTCGTGCCGCAGATGCTGAAGCAGGGCTATGGGCGCATCGTCAATATTGCTTCCGTGGCGGGCAAGGAAGGCAATCCGAACGCATCGCACTACAGCGCGTCGAAAGCAGGGCTGATCGGCCTGACCAAATCGCTAGGCAAGGAACTCGCGACGAAGAACATTCTCGTCAACGCTGTCACGCCCGCAGCCGCGAAAACCGAAATCTTCGATTCGATGAAGCAGGAGCACATCGACTACATGCTGTCGAAGATTCCGATGAACCGCTTCCTGCTACCGGACGAGGCAGCGTCTCTGATCCTGTGGCTCGCGTCGGAAGACTGCGCATTCAGCACGGGCGCCGTGTTCGATCTGTCGGGCGGCCGCGCGACGTACTAGACCCGTCGCACCCTAACGACAGCAATCACAAACGAAAGCGACAAACGACGAACGAAAGCGACGAACGAAAGCGGCACACGTATGCCGCTTGCGCCTTCGCACGAAGGCGACACGGAGACATGATGAACGGGACCTCGTCCGAAACCCGCGACACCCTCGACGGCATCGTCAGCCAGGTCATGCGGCGGCTGTTGCCGTTCCTGCTGCTGATGTACGTGCTCGCGTTCCTCGACCGCGCGAACATCGGCTTTGCACAAAAGGCCTTGCAGCACGACACGGGCATTTCGAACGCCGCGTTCGCGTTCGGCGCGGGCGTGTTCTTCGTCGGCTATGCGCTGTTCGAAGTGCCGAGCAATCTGCTGCTGCATCGCGTCGGCGCGCGGCTGTGGATGTGCCGGATCATGGTCACGTGGGGCCTCGTGTCGGCGGCGATGAGTCTCGCGCACACGGCTACCACGTTTTATGCGCTGCGCTTTTTGCTCGGCGTCGCTGAAGCGGGCTTCTTTCCGGGCGTCATCTATTACCTGACGCGCTGGTTTCCGCAATCGGCGCGCGCGCGTGCTGTCGGCGTGTTTTATTTCGGCGCGCCGCTTGCCTTCATGTTCGGCAGTCCGCTGTCGGGCTTTCTGCTCGAGCTGCACGGCGCGTTGAATCTCGCGGGCTGGCAGTGGCTGTTTCTGATCGAAGGCGGGCTGGCGTCGGTGGTCGGCGTGTGGGCGTTCTTCTATCTCGACGATCGGCCCGAAGACGCCAGCTGGCTCACGCCGCAAGCGCGCAAGACCTTGAGCGCGGCGCTCGACGACGACGCGCGCGCCGCGTCCGCGCATGGTCCGCGCAATCTGCTGGCGGCGCTCGTCGATAAACGCGTGCTGCTGTTCTCCGCGATCTATCTGCTGATCCAGATGAGCGTGTACGGCGTGATCTTTTATCTGCCGCAGCAGGTCGCGGCGCTGATGGGCGAGTCGGTCGGCTTGCGGGTCGGCATGGTGGCGGCCGTGCCGTGGATCTGCGCGCTCGCGCTGACCTGGTTCGTGCCGCGCCGCGCCGACGCGACGGGCACGCACCGGCGCTGGGCTGTCGCGCTGCTGGTGCTCGCCGGATGCGGGATCGGCGTATCGGGCGCAACGCATAGCCCGCTGCTGGCGATGGCCGCGCTGTGCTGCGCGGCAAGCGGCTTCATCGCCGCACAGCCGCTCTTCTGGACTTTTCCGACGCGCTACCTGACGGGCGCGGCGGCCGCAGGCGGCATCGCGTTGATCAACTCGCTCGGCAGCCTGGGTGGTTTCATCGCGCCGACGCTGCGCACGAGCGCCGAGCATGCGTTCCAGTCGACCTCGGCGGGTCTGCTGCTGCTCGGCGCGGCGAGTTTGCTGGCCGCGCTGCTGATTGGCACGCTGGTGCGCCGCGACGCGACGCGCGACACGCCCGCTTTCCCACAACCCATTCATCGCGCCCGCTGACACGCGAGGCGCACGCAACCCACGAACGGAGCTCTAGAACATGGCGATGCCCACTATCCGGCACGTGCGTGCCTTCGTCGTCCGCGGCGGCGGCGCGGACTATCACGATCAGGCCGACGGACACTGGATCGACGATCACATCTCGACGCCGATGGCGCGTTATCCGCAGTACCGGCAAAGCCGGCAGTCGTTCGGCATCAACGTGCTGGGGACGCTGGTCGTTGAAATCGAGGCGAGCGACGGCACGGTCGGCTTCGCGGTGACGACGGGTGGCGAGATCGGCGCGTTCATCGTCGAGAAGCATCTGGCGCGCTTCCTCGAAGGACAACTCGTGACGGACATCGAGAAGATGTGGGATCAGATGTACTTCTCGACGCTCTACTACGGACGCAAGGGCGTGGTGCTCAACACGATTTCGGGCGTCGATCTCGCACTGTGGGATCTACTCGCGAAAGTGCGCAAGGAGCCCGTGTACCAGCTATTGGGCGGCCCGGTGCGCGACGAGTTGCAGTTCTACGCGACGGGCGCGCGGCCCGACCTTGCGAAGGAAATGGGCTTTATCGGCGGCAAGCTGCCGTTGCAGCACAATCCGGCAGAAGGTGAGGAGGGACTCAGAAAGAATATCGACAAGCTCGCGGAAATGCGCGGCCGCGTCGGCGACGATTTCTGGCTGATGTACGACTGCTGGATGAGCCTCGACGTCACGTACGCGACGAAGCTCGCGAAGGCCGCGCACGACTATGGGCTGAAGTGGATCGAAGAAGCGCTATCGCCCGACGACTACTGGGGTTACGCCGAACTGCGCCGCAACGTGCCGCGCGGCATGATGGTGTCGACGGGTGAGCACGAGGCGACGCGCTGGGGCTTCAGGATGCTGCTCGAAATGAACTGCTGCGATCTGATCCAGCCGGACGTCGGCTGGTGCGGCGGCATCACCGAACTGATCAAGATTTCCGCGCTCGCCGATGCGCATAACGTGATGGTCGTGCCGCATGGGTCGTCGGTGTACAGCTATCACTTCGTCGTCACGCGTCACAACTCGCCGTTCGCCGAGTTCCTGATGATGGCGCCGAAGGCCGATCAGGTGGTGCCGATGTTCACGCCGTTGCTGCTCGACGAGCCGGTGCCCGTCAATGGCCGCATGAAAGTGCCTGACACGCCGGGCTTCGGTGTGCGGCTGAATCCCGAATGCACGCTCGAGCGGCCTTATCAACATTGAACGGAGAAGCATGTGCTGCTGAAAGACAAGGCGGTGATCGTTACGGGTGGCTCGCGCGGCATTGGGCGGGCGATTGCCGTGGCGTGTGCGAAAGAGGGCGCCGATGTTGCGATCAACTACTGGGGCGATAACGATGCGTCGTATAACCGGCGTTCCGCGGTCGAAGAAGTGGTGGGTGAAATCGAATCGCTTGGGCGGCGGGTGATTGCCGTCGAGGGCAATGTCGCGTTGAAGGAGACGGGGCCTGAGCTTGTGCGGCGCACGGTCGAGGCGTTCGGTAAGGTTGATGTGCTGGCCAGCAATGCGGGCATTTGTCCGTTTCATGCATTTCTTGACATGCCCGCCGATGTGCTGGAGACGACTGTTGCCGTCAATCTCAATGGGGCGTTCTTTGTCACGCAGGCTGTTGCGCAGCAGATGAAGGCGCAGGGCACTGGCGGTGCGATCGTCGCGACGAGTTCGATCAGTGCGCTCGTTGGGGGTGGGATGCAGACGCATTACACGCCGACGAAAGCGGGTGTGCACTCGCTGATGCAGTCTTGCGCGATTGCGCTTGGGCCTTACGGCATACGGTGTAATTCTGTTATGCCTGGGACGATTGCTACTGATCTGAATGCCGAGGATCTCGGCGATGATGCCAAGAAGGCTTACTTCGAGAAGCGCATTCCGCTTGGACGGCTGGGGCAGCCGGATGATGTGGCGGATTGTGTGGTGTTTCTTGCTTCTGATCGGGCCAGATATGTTACTGGCGCTGCGTTGTTGGTTGATGGTGGGTTGTTTGTGAATTTGCAGTAGGGTTTTTGGTTGTCTGCGACGCTGGGGTTTGCTATGTGTTTGCGTTGGCATCCGCGTTACGGTGTCTGCCGTTCAAACGTCGCCCCTGTGCGGGGCGGCACCTACTTTTCTTTGCCGCCGCAAAGAAAAGTAGGCAAAAGAAAGCGGCTCACACCGCCAATCTTTCTTCTTGCCTGAGGGCCCCCAACCGGTCTTATGCTTCACACGGCAACATCTCTGTCAGCGCGCGTTGCCAACGCTTCGAATAAACGCCTCACCCGCTTCGAACTCCCATACACGGGCGAGCGGCAGCGAATGGTTTGCGCCGCCCAGGTGGCAAACTGTGTGTAGGTTATCGCGACGTATAGCTTGGCGCTCGTACATGGTGGGGCGCGTGCGCTATCGGTCCGAAGTGAGGCGTGTGTAGCGCTACGGCCTACACACAGTTTGCCACCTGGGCGGCGGCGGAATATCTGGCGCGGCACGCTGCGACGCGGGCGTGCGAAGCGGGTGAGGCGCACCGCAAGAGCGCTGGCAACAAACATGAGTCACGTGGTTGTCGTGTGAAGCGTAAGACCCTTTGGGGGCCCTCAGGCAAGGGCAAGAATTAGCGGTGTGAGCCGCTTTCTTTTGCCTACTTTTCTTTGCGGCGGCAAAGAAAAGTAGGTGCCGCCCCGCACAGGGGCGACGCTTGAAGCAAGCTAACGTATCGCGGATGCCAGCGAAAAGCCATAACGCGGATGCCGGCGCAAAGACCAAAACACCGACCGGCTCCATCTACACCCAAAAAGCAAAAATCGGCTGCCAGCGCAAAGCTAAAAAAACCAAACCGGATGCCAGCGCAAAAACAAAGCAAACCACCCAGCGTCGCAGACAACAAAAAAACCTCAAACCCCAACCGCCAGGTTATCCTCATTAGCCAGTCGATGTGAATAAACCCGAAGCAAATCGACAAACCGCTGCGCAGGCTCAGCCAGAGCCTCCTCTTTACGAGTAAGGATGCCAAACCCGGCAAGGCTCTTGCCAATCTCCACAGGCAACGCAACGAGCAACTTGCCGCGCACATGATCGCGCACAACAGACTCAGGCAACATCGCCACAGCATCATAATTCTCAAGCAACTGCAGCGTAGCAAATATAGAAGCACACTCGGTGAGATTAGCCGGCGTCCCAAGCCCCGCCCGGGCGAGTTCCTCTTCAAACAAAACCCGAGCCGGACTAGTAATAGGCTGCGCCACCCAAGGCCACTCCATCAACTCGCGAAGCGAAACAGCAGCCCGCCCAGCAACGGGATGCACAGCCCGCACAACCAGCACCAAAGTCTCCCGCGCCAGCGGCTCAAAACTGAAATCGTTATGCTGCAACGGATTAGTCAACCGCCCCAGCGCGAGATCGACTTCGCGGCGATGCAGCAATTGCACCACCTGATCGCTCGTTTCCCCGAGAATGCACACATGCAACAACGGCCGTTCGGTTTTCAGCGCGGCGACGGCCATCGCCAGCAGATCGGGCGCGGCGCCCATGATCGCGCCAACGGTCAGTTGCCCATGCCCGCCCTTGCGTTTCGCGTCCAGATCCTCGGCAAAGCGCGTGAGATCCGCCAGCGCACGCCGCGCATAGGCAAGCGTAACGACGCCCAGCGGCGTCGGCTGCATGCCGCGCGCGTTGCGCTCGAACAGCAAAAAGCCAAGCGCCTCTTCAATGTCGCCGAGCATGCGGCTCGCGCTGGGCTGCGCGACATTGATGGCATCGGCGGCCTGATGGACGTTGCGCGCGTCGTCGAGCGCGACAAGCAGCGCAAGATGCTTGAACTTGAGCCGGTTGACGAGGGGAATGCTGGCAGCGTTCTGGCTCATGGAGGATCAGCGGTGCGATTCGGTTTGAGTATCGCCCAATCCCAACAACGGATTGAGATGCTATCGACGCCCGAATTATAGTCGCATCAAGACGCTACCTTAGAGAGCGGCAAGAACAAGTGATCAAAGACACTGGAGACAAGCCCGGCATGGAGACAATCGCTTTCCGGATGGTGCTGAACCCCGGCATGCGCGACGAGTACGAGCGCCGGCATCGGGCAATCTGGCCGGAACTCGTCGATGCGCTGCACAACGCAGGCGTGCGCGATTACCGGATCTTTCTCGACGAAGACACGCACCATCTGTTCGCGATACTGACGCGCAACGCCGATCATTCGATGGAGCGCCTGCCCGAGCTCGCGGTGATGCGCAAATGGTGGGATTGCATGGCTGACATCATGCAAACGGCGCCTGACCATACGCCGCTCCAGCAAGCGCTGGTTCCAGTATTTGAGCTGCAGCATCCCTTCCACTGATTCGCGACGCTCGCCGCGCACGCGCGCCGGCGACGAAGGACGCGCCATGAAAGTTGTCGACCCGCACATTCACCTGTGGGATCTGAAGACGCATCACTACCCCTGGCTCGCCCATCCCGGCGTGTCGTTCGTCGGCGATGCGCGTGTGCTCAAGCACGACTACCTGATCGCCGATCTGCTGAAAGACGCGAGCGACATCGAATTGCTCAAGTGCGTGCACGTCGAGGCGAATCACGATCCGAAAGATCCCGTCGAAGAGACGCGCTGGCTGCAAAGCGTTGCAGACGATCCGGGTTCGCGCTCGATGCCCAACGGCATCGTCGCCGCCGTCGATCTTTCCGCGGACAACGCCGCCGAGGTTCTAGAACGCCACGCCGCATTCGCCAACACGCGCGGCGTGCGGCAAATCCTCAATGTGCATCACGACAAGCTATATGACTACGTAGGCCGCCACTTCATGCGCGAGGCGACTTGGCGCGAAAACTTCCGGCTGCTGCGCAAACACGGGATGTCGTTCGACGTGCAGCTTTATCCGTCGCAAATGGAAGACGCGGCCGCACTCGCGAACGCAGATCACGACACGCAGTTCATCGTCAATCACACGGGCATGTTCGTCGATCGCAATAGCGTCGCTGGATATCGCGCGTGGCGCGACGGGATGAAGACGCTCGCGCAATGTCCGAACGTCGCCGTGAAGATCAGCGGTCTGGCGATGTTTGACCACAAGTGGACCGTCGAAAGCCTGCGGCCTTACGTGCTCGAAACGATCGACACGTTCGGCGTCGAGCGCTCGATGTTCGCATCGAACTTTCCGGTGGACAGGCAGTTCGGTTCGTATGGCGATTTGTGGCGCGCATATGCATCGATTGTCGGTGGCGCGAGCGATGCGGAGAAAGACGCGCTTTTCGTGCGCAATGCCGAACGCTTCTATCGCATCTGAAGAAGCCTCGAACAACATGCAGTCGCAGCATGAAGGAGAACAGGGTGGAGCAACACACTGAAAGCGTGCCGAGGCTCGAACTGCGGCACGCCAGCAAAACGTTCGGGCGCGTGCGCGCACTATCCGACGGCGAACTCGTGCTGTGGCCCGGCGAAGTGCATGCGCTGCTCGGCGAGAACGGCGCGGGCAAGTCGACGCTCGTGAAGATACTCGCGGGCGTGCATCAGCCCGATACGGGCGAGCTTCGCATCGATGGCATCGAGCGCCGTTTCGCGACACCCGCCGAAGCGCGCGACGCGGGCCTTGCCGTCATCTATCAGGAACCGACGCTGTTCTTCGATCTGTCGATTGCCGAGAACATCTTCATGGGACGGCAGCCCGTCGATCGCTTCGGCCGCATTCAGCACGATGCGATGCGCCGCGAAGTCGATGGACTGCTGGCGTCGCTCGGCGTCGATCTGCGCGCGGATCGTCTCGTGCGCGGTCTGTCGATCGCCGATCAGCAAGTCATTGAGATTGCGAAGGCGCTGTCGCTGAACGCGAACGTGCTAATCATGGACGAGCCGACGGCGGCGCTGTCACTGCCCGAAGTCGAGCGGCTCTTTACGATCGTGCGCAAGCTGCGCGAGCGCGACGTCGCGATCCTGTTCATCACGCATCGGCTCGATGAAGTGTTTGCATTGACGCAGCACGTCACGATCATGCGCGACGGCGCGAAGGTGTTCGATGCGCCGACGTCAGAAATGACGACGGAATCGGTGGTCGCGAAGATGGTCGGACGCGATCTGGAAACGTTCTATCCGAAGGCCGACGTGAAGCCCGGCGACGTGCATCTGTCGGTGCGCAATTTGACGCGCGTCGGCGTGTTCAAGGACGTGTCATTCGATGTGCGCGCAGGCGAAATCGTCGCGCTCGCGGGTCTCGTCGGCGCTGGCCGCAGCGAAGTGGCACGCGCGATCTTCGGCATCGACCCGATCGATTCGGGCGAAGTGCAGATTGCGGGCAAGCGTCTGAAGACGGGCAATCCCGCCGCGGCTGTGCGTGCGGGCCTTGCGCTCGTGCCCGAAGACCGCCGCCAGCAAGGTCTGGCGCTGGAGTTGAGCATCGCGCGTAATGCGTCGATGACGGTGCTCGGCCGTCTCGTGCGCCACGGTCTGATCTCGACGCGCAGCGAGACGCAACTTGCGACGCGCTGGGGCACGCGGCTGCGCCTGAAGGCAAGCGATCCTTTAGCGCCCGTCGGCACGCTATCAGGTGGCAACCAGCAAAAGGTGGTGCTCGGCAAATGGCTCGCGACGGGCCCGAAAGTGCTGATCATCGACGAACCGACGCGTGGCATCGATGTCGGCGCGAAAACGGAAGTGTATGGCGCCCTCTCCGAACTCGTGCAGGAAGGCATGGCTGTGTTGATGATTTCGAGCGAATTGCCCGAAGTGCTCGGCATGGCGGACCGCGTGCTCGTGATGCACGAAGGCCGCATCAGCGCAGACATTTCACGCGCCGATGCGAGCGAGGAGCGCATCATGAGCGCGGCACTCGGGCAATCGGCGGCATTACTGGGGCGCGCAGCATGATCCGGCATTCCACGCATTCACACGCGGCGTCGATCGAACACGCGCCGTTGCAACGCACGCGCTCCGGCCCCGGCGGCATCGTCGGGACGATCGCGAAGAGCCGCGAGACGACGCTCTTCGTCGTGCTGATCCTGCTGATACTCGGCACGTCGCTCGCACGGCCACAGTTTCTGAACCTGCAGAATCTGCGCGACGTGCTGCTCAACGTGTCGATCGTCAGCTTGCTGACGGCGGGCATGACGGTCGTCATCCTGATGCGGCACATCGATCTGTCGATTGGTTCGACGGTCGGCATCAGCGCATATGCCGTCGGCAGTCTGTACGTTGCGTTTCCGCATATGCCCGTGCTGGTCGCGCTGGTTGCGGGCGTCGCGATCGGGCTCATCGCGGGCGGCATCAATGCGTTGCTGATCGCGGTGGGGCGCGTGCCGTCGCTGGTGGCGACGCTATCGACGCTCTATATCTTCCGCGGCGCCGATTACGCGTGGGTACACGGCGGCCAGATCAACGCGACGAGCCTGCCCGAGGCGTACTCGCGTCTCGCGACAGGCACCGTGCTCGGCATTCCGACGCTTGCGCTGATCGCCGCTGCCGTGCTGTTGGCGCTGTCGTTCTATCTGAAGCATTTCCGTGCGGGCCGCGAACACTACGCGATCGGTTCGAATCCCGAAGCGGCGCGCCTGGCGGGCGTCAATGTCGAACGGCGCGTGATGTCGGGCTTCCTGCTGTCGGGCGCGATTGCGGGCTTTGCGGGCGCGCTGTGGCTCGCGCGCTTCGGCACCGTCGACGCGAGCACCGCGAAAGGCATCGAGCTGCAGGTGGTGGCGGCGGCCGTGGTCGGCAGCGTCGCGATCACGGGTGGCGTCGGCACGATACTCGGCGCGGCGCTCGGTGCGCTCGTGCTCGGCGTGATCAGCATCGCGCTCGTCGTGCTGCACGTGTCGCCGTTCTGGGAGCAGGCGATCGAAGGCGCGCTGATCGTCGCTGCAATTGCCGCCGACACGCTGCTGGCCCGCTCCGTCGCCAAACGCATGATGAGGAAACGCGATCATGGCTAAACCCGATTCCGCGCTGCTCACGCGCAAGCGCGAAACGCCGCTGCGCTGGGAAACCTTGCTGGTCGTCGTGCTGATCCTGTCGCTCGGGTTGGGGCGCGTGTTGTCGCCCGTCTTTCTGACGGGCGCGAACCTCAGCAACGTGCTCGCCGACCTCACCGAGATCGCGTTGATGGCGTTGCCGATGACGCTGATCATCGTCGCGGCGGAGATCGATCTCTCCGTGGCGTCGGTGCTCGGCGCGTCGAGCGCGCTGATGGGCGTGCTGTGGCACATGGGCCTGCCGATGCCCGTCGTGATCGTGCTCGTGCTGCTGTTCGGCGTGATCGCGGGGCTGTTCAACGGGCTCGTGATCGTGAAGCTTAATCTGCCGTCGCTCGCCGTCACGATCGGCACGCTCGCGCTGTTTCGCGGGTTGTCGTATGTGCTGCTAGGCGATCAGGCCGTCGCGGATTTTCCGGCGGGCTACACGGCGTTCGGCATGGACACGCTGTTCGGTACGTTCATTCCGCTGCCGTTCGTGATCGTCATTGTCTGCGCCGTGCTGTTCACCGTGCTGTTGCAGTCGACGGCGTTCGGCCGCAGCCTCTACGCGATCGGCGCGAACTCGACGGCGGCGGCGTTCTCCGGTATCGAGGTCGCGAAGGTGCGGATGCGTCTTTTCATGCTATCGGGCTTCATGAGCGCGCTTGCGGGCATTGTCTACACGCTGCGCTTTACGAGCGCGCGCGGCGACAACGGCGAAGGCTTCGAGCTGTCGGTGATTGCCGCCGTGTTGTTCGGTGGCGTGAGCATCTTCGGCGGACGCGGGTCGATGGTCGGCGTGCTGCTGTCCTTGCTGATCATCGGCGTATTGAAGAACGCGCTCACGCTCGACGATGTCTCCAGCGAAACGCTGACCATCGTGACGGGCGCGCTGCTGCTCGCATCGGTGCTGATTCCGAACCTGGTCGCGCGCTGGCGAGCGATGCGCGACCGCAAGCTGATCGCCGCTCAAACGTTGACGAAGCCGAGCGCGTCGTAAGTGACGTAAACCCGCCGTACGTGATGCCGTTTAATTCAACCGGACGCCAAAAGTCCGATCCACCACCAGGAGACAACAGATGAACAAACCACTGCGTCACGCGGGAGCGATGATGCTCTGCGCGGCCATGCTGGGCGTGAGCGTCGCCGCGTCGGCGGCCGGCATCAAGCCGGATCTGAAGATCGCGTTCGTGCCCAAGCAGATCAACAACCCTTACGAAGTGATCGCCGATGATGGCGGCATGGCCGCGATCAAGGAGTTCAAGGGGCAGGGCAAGGTGGTGGGTCCGTCGGACGCGGGCGCGTCGTCACAGGTGTCGTACATCAATACGCTGACCACGCAGCGTCAGGATGCCATCGTCATCGCGGCGAACGACGCGAATGCGCTCGTGCCGTATCTGAAGAAGGCAATGTCGCAAGGCATCAAGGTCGTGACGTTCGACTCCGACACGGCGCCCGATGGCCGCCAGCTGTTCGTGAATCAGGCCAACGCGGAGAGCATTGGGCGCGGGCAGATTCAGCTCGTGTCGAAGCTGATGGGCGGCGAGGGCGAGTTCGCGATCCTGTCTGCCACGCCGAACGCGACGAATCAGAATACGTGGATCAAGTGGATGCAGGAAGAACTGAAGAAGCCCGAGTATTCGAAGTTGAAGCTCGTGAAGATCGCGTACGGCAACGACGATGACCAGAAGTCGTTCGTCGAGACGCAAGGGCTTTTGCAGGCGTATCCGAACCTGAAGGCGATCGTGGCGCCCACCTCCGTCGGCATTGCGGCGGCGGCGCGCTATATCTCGACGTCCTCGAGCAAGGGCAAGGTCGCGGTGACGGGTCTCGGCACGCCTAACCAGATGCGCGCGTTCGTGAAGAACGGCACCGTGAAGGCGTTCCAGTTGTGGGATCCGGGTCAGTTGGGCTATCTCGCGGCGTATGCGGCGGCAAGTCTCGCATCGGGCGCGATCACGGGCAAGGAAGGCGAATCGTTCGACGCGGGCAAGCTCGGCAAGCGCACCATCGGTGCGCAAGGCGAAATCATTCTTGGACCGCCGACCACGTTTGACGCAAGCAATATCGATAACTTCAACTTCTGAGGTTCATCGAGTCACTTGCTAGAAGCGGGCCGCTCGCGCGACGTGAGCGGCCTTTTTACTTTTCAATGCAAACTGGCGTCGCGCGTCAGATCAAGCCATTGACCTGTGAGTACTTGACGAGATCCGCGTTCGTCTCCAGATGAAGTTTCTTCATTGCGGTGCTTTTTTGCGTCGCGACGGTCGAGACCGACCGGTTCACCTGTCGCGCGATTTCGGTCAACGACGCGCCGGCAGCGAACAGCCGGATCACATTCATTTCCTTTTTCGTCAGGGCGGGCTTGCCGCCATTCTTTTCATTGCCGTCAAGCCGATGAAGGCGCGCACGGATCTTCGCGGAGAAATAAGGCCGGCGATGCTGCATGACTTCGCGCGCGGCGATACGGAATTCTTCGATGCCCTCGCGTTTGTCAACGATGCCCGCGACACCTGAGCGGGATACGCGGATCAGGACGTCATCGTTAGCGAGCATGGTGAAGACGACGACAGGAATGTCGGGATAGCGCTTGCGAAGTCGCGCAATGAGGTCGAGTCCGTCGATATCATCCTGCGCCGTTCCCATCGTCAAGTCCGTGATGATCAGATCCCAGGTGCCTTGGGACAGCAGTTGCAGCAGTTCGTTGCCCGACTTGACGGCGGCATCGACGATAAAGCCTGGCATGCCCGTCAACGCGCTGATGACAGCATGCCGGATAACGGGGTGGTCGTCTGCAATGGCAATCCGGAAATCGCGAATGGCATTCATGATGGGAAGGCTGGACAGCGTCGGTGGAACGTCCATGGGACGTCGGAACGGGTTGGCGCGATGCACGCCATTTCTGCATTGACGCGGGGTTCGTCCTGCGGGCTGAAGGAAAAATGAACGGAAGACGTAAGGATAACGAACAGACCGACAATTGAGTTGCGTTTTATGAAACTACTGAATATTTTCGAACAAATCCGACGTAGTACACGTGTGTGATTTGCAACACTTCTTCGCTTCGCAGACCCAATCGCTTTGTAGGTCTTGTTCGACCGGTTGATGCTTTCCGATGCATTTCCTTAAAAAAAGATAAATCTGCGCGTCGGAATTCAAGCGGCAAAGCGGCAGTGCGAAGGCCGTCATTGATGCGCGAATTGCAGTTCCTGTAAAGAACTGTCAAGGATGAAGATTGCCAGCAGAAATGCGTCAACGCTTCATGAACCCGCGCGTTTAGTGCGATGACCCCTATCAGGTCGGACGGCCAGCAAGCCGTTAGTCAATAACCCAAGGTTTGAGGATTCACGCAATGAATAAGCACATCATCGCCGCCGCTCTGGCAGGTCTGTTCTCGATCGCCGCATTCGCGCAGGCATCGGCTCCCGCAGCAACGGAAGAAGCGCCCGCAGCAGCATCGGCACCCGCTGCCAAGCACCACGCAAAGAAGCACAGCACGAAGAAGAAGCACGCACACAAGAAGGCAGCGCCCGCAAAGGCAGCCAGCGACGAAGCAGCGTCGGCAGCACAGTAAGTCTTAGCGCTCCACGCTGATGTTGCAAGAGGAAGCGCGGTTGTGAAACCGCCTTCCTCTTTTTTTGCTTCAACGGGCCGTGTTGCGCTGGTCTGCGAACGGACCCAGCGCCGCAGCAAAACGGCGCGCGCATGAGAGACCAAATGCAGTCGGACGCATGCCTCGGTCGTGCTCGACATCGAAACCCATGCGCCACGCTGCGATCCGTTTGCCGTAGCAGGTCAATGCATCCAGCGATTGCATCACGAAGACGATGGACGGCAGGATGCGTTCGTAAAGCGCTTGCGCGTTCGCCTGATCGTCTTCGATGAAAGCGCTGTACGTCGCGGCTTGCCAGTCGAACGAATCGGGTGCGACGATCAGGCCTGCGCAACCGGCGCGCAGATTGTCGATCAGTTCCTGGCCGCCGCGCCCATTGAACACGGGTAACGGACTGCCATGCTCGCGCAGCCGTTCGATCGTCGAATGAATGATCGTGGCCGGGCCTTCGCCTTTGAGCCACTGAAACTGCCCGCATTGCGCGGCCAGCGCGACGAGCGATTGAACCGTGAGCCCGACGCCCAGATATTCAGGCGCATTCTGGATGCCGACAGGCACGCGCACGCGCTGCATGACGTCGGCGAAAAAATCGAAGTAAAACGATTCGGGCTCGTCGCGAACGGATGGCGGTTGCAGGATCAGCGACGACGCGCCGTGATCCGCTGCGTAATCCGCCAATGCGAGTTGTGCGTCGGTAGTATCGCCCGTGATCGTCACGGCGAACGGCACGCGTCCCGCGATGTACGTACCCGTCCACTCGATAAAACGCTGCTTCTCTTCAAGCGTCAAACGGTTCACTTCCGTCGCAAGACCGAGAATCACGATGCCGCTTGCGCCTGCATCGATCGTCGCGTCGATCTGCGTGTGGATCGCTTGACGGTCGAGCGCATCGTTCGCGTCGAAGTAGGCGTAGAGCACGGGCCACATGCCGCGTGGCGAGAACGAGGGTAGTCGCGTCATGATCAATGCGAATCGCGCGGTACGGGCGCGCCGCTCGCGCCCACCAGGAAGTCGAGATCGGCGCCCTGGTCCGCCTGCAACACATGCTCGACATAGAGCCGGTAATAGCCGCGCGCGGGCAGTTCGGGTGCGCTCCATGCGGCGCGGCGCCGTTCCAGTTCATCGTCGGATACGTCCAGATGCAGGCGCCGCGCGGCGACGTCGAGTTCGATCATGTCGCCCGTCTGCACGAGCGCGAGCGGTCCGCCTGCCGCTGCTTCGGGCGATACGTGCAGCACCACGGCGCCATACGCCGTGCCGCTCATGCGGCCATCGGAGATGCGCACCATGTCGGTAATGCCTTTTTGCAGGACCTTTTTCGGCAGCGGCATGTTGCCGACCTCGGCGAAACCGGGATAGCCCTTCGGCCCCGCGCCCTTGAGCACCATCACGCAATGCTCGTCGATATCGAGCGATTCGTCGTCGACCTTCGCGTGCAGTTCTTCGACGTTCTCGAACACCACCGCGCGGCCGCGATGCTTCAGCAGCGAAGCCGTTGCCGCCGACGGCTTGATGACGGCGCCATTCGGCGCGAGGTTGCCGCGCAGCACGGCGATGCCCGCTTGCGGCTTGAACGGCTTAGCGAAAGTAGTGATCACCTTCTGATCGTAGTTGGGCGCATCGCAGACGTTGTCCCAGAGGGTTTTGCCATTGACGGTCAACGCGTCGCGATGCAGCAGCCCTTGCTCGCCCAGTTGCCGCAACACGGCAGGCAAGCCGCCCGCGTAGTAGAAATCTTCCATCAGGTACTCGCCCGATGGCTGCAGGTTCACGAGGCACGGCACGTCCGAGCCGAGTTCCCAGTCGTCGAGCGCGAGATCGACGCCGATGCGCCGCGCGAGCGCAATCAGATGCACGACGGCATTCGTCGATCCGCCGATCGCGGCGTTCGTGCGGATCGCGTTTTCGAAGGCCTGGCGCGTGAGGATCTTGTCCATCGTCACATCGTCGCGGACCATCTCGACGATGCGCCGTCCGGCGAGATGCGCGAGCACCTGGCGGCGCGCATCGACAGCGGGAATCGCCGCGTTGTGCGGCAGACCGATGCCGAGCGATTCGACCATCGACGCCATCGTCGATGCCGTGCCCATCGTCATGCAATGGCCGCGCGAGCGGTTCATGCACGATTCGGCATCGATGAATTCCTGCTGGCTCATCGTCCCTGCGCGCACTTCCTCGGACATCTGCCACACGCCCGTGCCCGAGCCGATCGTGCGGCCGCGAAAGCGGCCGTTGAGCATCGGCCCGCCCGACACGGCGAGCGCGGGCAGGTTGCACGAGGCCGCGCCCATCAACAGCGCCGGCGTGGTCTTGTCGCAGCCGACCAGCAGGATCACGCCGTCGAGCGGATTGCCGCGTATCGACTCTTCGACATCCATCGAAGCCAGATTGCGAAACAGCATCGCCGTGGGCCGCAGGTTCGATTCACCGAGCGACATCACGGGGAATTCGAGCGGCAGGCCGCCAGCCTCGCGCACGCCGCGCTTCACGTACTCGGCAAGCTCGCGGAAGTGCGCGTTGCAGGGCGTCAGCTCCGACCATGTATTGCAGATGCCGACCACGGGGCGGCCGTCGAATTCATCGTGCGGAATGCCCTGGTTTTTCATCCACGAACGATGGATGAAGCCGTCCTTGTCGTTGCGGCCGAACCAGCTTTGCGAGCGGAGCTTGCGCATGAGGTCTCCTGTTTTTGCTTCGTTTTTCGTACATCGATGCAGATCAGCTTAGCCCATTCGTCGCGCGAGATGGCGTTCGTTGGAAGGGCTGCGAGGATCGCGACGCGACGCGGTTGCAGCGCAACAGAAGCGATGGGATGACGCGTTTGCGCGGCAGGGCAGGGAGAACCCTTGACGGCGCTTGTCGAAACGCGCCGCGAATGCGTCATTTGTTGAATGCCGACCTTCCAATAAGCGACACGCGCACGCGCTCATCACGCACTGCAGCATCCTCGCAAAGCCTTGCTGCATAAGGGCTACACGTATCCGCTAACGCCCGTTCGTTTTTCCTCGTGTCGCATTTCCGCAAGCGTCTGTCGCAATTAGTCGGCTAGGCGGGGTTTTTTCTGGCAACTATGTAGTCACACATGTGCAGGCCGGCGCCTGCACCACGAGGAGATGGACTCGATGAAATCCCCAAAGGTCGTGGTCGAAGGATTATGTAAGGTTTTCGGGCCTAACCCGAAGTTGGCGCAGGACATGCTCTCGCGAGGCGCGTCGAAGGACGAAGTATTCGCCAAGACGGGGCATGTGGTGGGCGTCCACAACGTCTCCTTCGACGTGCAGGAAGGAGAGATTTTCGTGCTGATGGGCCTGTCCGGCTCCGGCAAGTCCACGCTGATCCGTCTCATCAACCGGCTCGTCGAACCGACGGCCGGCAAGGTGATTATCGATGGCCGCGATGTTGCCGCCATCAAGCGCTCCGAGCTGACGTCGCTGCGTCGCACCGACATGAGCATGGTGTTCCAGTCGTTCGCGCTGATGCCGCAACGCACGGTGCTGTCGAATGCGGCGTTCGGTCTCGAAGTCGGCGGCATGGGCCGCAAGCAACGCGAGAAGCGCGCGCTCGAAGTGCTCGAGCAGGTGGGCCTCGCGACCTTCGCGGGCAAGCTGCCTTCCGAGCTGTCGGGCGGCATGCAGCAGCGCGTAGGTCTCGCGCGTGCGCTCGCGGTGAACCCGTCGCTGATGATCATGGACGAAGCGTTCTCCGCGCTCGACCCGCTCAAGCGCAAGGAAATGCAAAACGTGCTGCTCGAATTGCAGAAGAACCAGCAGCGCACCATTCTGTTCGTGTCCCACGATCTGGAAGAGGCGCTGCGCATTGGCACCCGCATCGCGATCATGGAAGGCGGGCGCGTCGTGCAGATCGGCACGCCGCAGGACATCATCGCGAACCCGGCGGACGACTATGTGCGCGCGTTCTTCGAAGGCGTCGATACGAGCCGCTATCTGACGGCGGGCGATCTGATGCAGGCGAACGGCGTGCCGCTCGTGCGCAACCTGGATCAGACGAGCGTTGCCGAGTCGCTGAACGGCAGCGCGGAATATGCGTTCGTGCTGGATGCCGAGCGCCGCATCCGCGGCTTCGTCACACGCGAGGCGATCGGCAACGCGTCGCCGTCGCTGAACAAGGTCGAATGCATTTCGCGCGGCGCGCCGCTCGAACATGTCGTGTCGCGCGTGTGCGCGAGCACGACGGCTCTGCCCGTGGTCGACGACGAGGACCGCTATTGCGGTTCCGTCGATCAGGCCGCGGTCCTGAAGGTCATTACGCGTAACAGAGGGGGCGCCCATGTCTGAGATGATTCCACTCGGCCGTTGGGTCGACCAGTCCGTTCACTATCTGCTCGATCACGATGCGAGCACGTTCGATTCGATCGGCAAGGCAATCGAGAGCTTCGCCGCGATGATCGAGCATGGCCTGCAGGCCATTCCGATGTGGGCGCTGATGGCGTTCTTCATCGGCATCGGTTTGTGGCGTGTGGGCTGGCGTTTTGCAATTTTCGCCACCGCGTCGCTCTTGCTGATTTACGCAACCGGGTTCTGGGACCAGACGGTCATCACGCTGGGCCTCACGCTGTCGTCGACGCTGATCAGCCTTTTGTTCGGCATTCCGCTCGGCATCTGGACCGCGAAGAACAAGCATGTGCAGATGATCGTGCGGCCGATTCTCGATCTGATGCAGACGATGCCCGCCTTCGTCTACCTGATTCCCGCAGCGATGCTGTTCGGACTTGGCCGCGTGCCGGGGATTCTCTCCACCGTGATCTTCGCGATGCCGCCCGCCGTGCGTCTCACGAGCCTCGGCATCAAGCACGTGAACCGCGAGATCGTCGAAGCGGGGCAGGCCTTCGGCTGCACGCCGTGGCAGCTGCTGTACAAGGTGCAATTCCCGAACGCCTTGCCGTCGATCATGCAGGGCGTGAACCAGACCATCATGATGGCGCTGTCGATGGTGATCATCGCATCGATGGTGGGCGCGGGTGGTCTCGGCAACGATGTGCTCGCGAGTATCCAGCGCCTCGATATCGGGCTGGGTTTCGAAAGCGGTCTGTCTGTCGTGTTGCTGGCGATCATTCTGGACCGTATTACCGAGAGCTTTGGCCGCTCTCCTGGCTCGGCAACCGCGCCGCGCTTCGCGGGACTGCGCAATGTGATGCGCGTGCGACGCGAGCAGCAGGCTGTCGCGCAAAGTTAAGTCTCTGTCGTTTTCACTCAAGCGCCGGATTTCCGGCGCGTCTGCAATAGAACCAATAGTGGTCGTCCCGCGAGAGCCTTTGGGCTTTCGCGGTGGCCAAACACATTCTTCTTTGTGCATCACGGAGCGCGACGTGACGTCTATCAGGGCTGAAGCGCCGTTGTCGAATCTTGCGCATGTGGGCTTTCTGACTTTGCCCAGTTTTTCGATGATCGCGTTTACGAGCGCGGTCGAAGTGCTGCGCATGGCGAACTACGTTTCGCGCGCGCAGCACTATCGCTGGTCTGTGATCACGACCGACGGCGTGCCCGTGCGGGCGAGCAACGGCCTGACCGTCAAGCCGACACGCACGCTCGAAGAGGCAGGCATGCCGGATGTGCTGATCGTGTGCGGCGGCACGCAGATACGCAATGCCGTCGATACCAACGTGAAGACGCTGCTCGCGGAGGCCGCATCGCAAGGCGTGCCGTTGGGCGGCATTTGCACGGGCGCTTATGCGTTGATGACGGCGGGATTGCTCGACGGATATCGCTGCTCCGTGCATTGGGAAGACCTGTCGGCGCTGCACAAGGAATATCCGCATGTGCAATTCGCCGACGAGCTGTTCGTGATCGATCGCGATCGGTTGACATGCACGGGCGGCACCGCGCCGCTCGATCTGATGCTCGATCTCGTCGGTTCGCGTTTCGGGCAGAACCTTGCTGCGCAAGTGTCCGAGCAGTTCATTCTGGAGCGCATCCGCAGTGCGAGCGATCCGCAGCCGATTCCCGTCGATGCGCGCGTCGGTTTCTCGCGTGCCGAACTGATCGAGGTAGTGCGGCTAATGGAAGCGAATATCGAAGAGCCTTTGTCGCTCGAAGAACTCGCGCGGCTGGTGCAACTGTCGCAACGCCATCTACAGCGGATGTTCAAGGTTTATCTGAGTGTGTCGCCGACGCATTACTACCTGTCGCTGCGATTGCGGCGCGCGCGCGATCTGCTGCGCACGACGGACGCATCGATTGCGCGCGTGACGGCCGTGTGCGGATTTCATTCGCCGTGTCATTTCAGCAAGGCCTATCGCGCGCAGTTCGGTCATGCGCCGAGCGTCGAGCGACGCCACGCGAACTAGCCAGTCGAGCTGCAAACAAATCATTCCGAGGAGAAAGTGATGAAACGCAAGCTGATGATGGTGGCCGCGCTGTGCGCGACGGCTGCCGCGACCGCGCACGCCGCCGATCCCGCGGTGTGCCGCAACGTCCGTTTCGCCGACGTCGGCTGGACCGACATTGCCGCGACGACGGGGTTGGCATCGACGATCTTCCAGGGTCTCGGCTATAACCCGACGAAGACGATTGCTTCCGTGCCGATTACGTTTGCGGGCATCAAGAGCAAGCAGATCGACGTGTTCCTGGGTTATTGGGCGCCGACGATGGACCCGATCATCCAGCCGTTCGTGAAGTCCGGCACGATCAAGGTGTTGGCGACGCCGAACCTGACAGGCGCGAAGTATACGCTTGCTGTACCGGAGTATGTGTACAACGGCGGGCTGAAGAACTTCAGCGATATTGCGAAGTACGCGGACAAGCTCGATGGAAAGATCTATGGCATCGAGCCGGGTAATGACGGCAATGCGTTGATCAAAAAGATGATTGATGGCAACCAGTTTGGGCTTGGCAAGTTCAAGCTGGTTGAGTCGAGCGAGGCGGGCATGCTGGTGGAACTGAACCGTGCGGTTCGAGACAAGAAGTGGATCGTGTTCCTCGGCTGGGAGCCGCATCCGATGAACGTGCAGATGAAGATCGATTATCTGTCTGGCGGAGATGATGTGTTCGGGCCTAATTATGGCGAGGCTAAGGTGTTTACGGCTACGCCGCCCGATTACGCTGCGCGTTGTCCGAATGCGGCGAAGTTTGTATCGAACTTGCAGTTCACGACGGCAATCGAGAATCATGTGATGGTGCCTATCATGAACAAGGAAGATGCAAATAAGGCTGCGCTGGCCTGGTTGAAGGCTAATCCGCAGGCTTTGGATAAGTGGCTGGCAGGAGTGCAGACTATTGATGGCAAGGACGGCTTGCCGGCCGTTAAGGCTTATATTGCGGCGCATTGAGGCGCTTGTTTTTTTGTCTGCGACGGGTCTTTTGTTTTTGACTTTGCGCTGGCATCCGCGGTTTGCCTTCATGGCGCGAGCGGTTTGGTTTGCTTGTGTTTGCGCTGGCATCCGCGCTATGCCTTCGTGCTTCACGCGTCGCCCCTGTGCGGGGCGGCACCTACTTTTCTTTGCCGCCGCAAAGAAAAGTAGGTAAAAGAAAGCGGCTAACACCGCTAATTCTTGTTCCTGCCTGAGGGCCCCCAACCGGTCCCGCACTTCACACGGCAACCACGTGACTCATGTTTGTTGCCAGCGCTCTTGCGGTGCGCCTCACCCGCTTCGCGCACCCGCGTTACAGCATGCCGCGCCGGATATTCCTCCGCCGCCCAGGTGGCAAACTGTGTGTAGGCCATAGCGCTACACACCCCTCACTTCGGACCGATAGCGCACGCGTCCCACCATGTAAGAGCGCTAACGTGTACGACGCGACAACCTACACACAGTTTGCCACCTGGGCGGCACATGCCATTCGTTGCCGCTTGCCCTTGTGCGGGTGTTTGAAGTGGGTGAGGCGTGTATTCAAAGCGTTGGCAACGAACGCGAACAAGGACGTTGCCGTGTGAAGCGTGGGACCGGTTGGGGGCCCTCAGGCAAGAAGAAATGTTGGCGGTGTGAGCCGCTTTCTTTTGCCTACTTTTCTTTGCGGCGGCAAAGAAAAGTAGGTGCCGCCCCGCACAGGGGCGACGCTTGAAGCACGAAGGCAAAGCGCGGATGCCAGCGCAGGCCCAAAACACCGACCGGCAACGCATGAAACACGAAGCCAAACCGCGGACGCCAGGGCAAAGACAAAAAATCAAACCGCTTGCACCGCGACGACGCCAACGCGAATGCCAGAGCAAGACCAAAAACCCCAACAGCGTCGCAGACAACAAAAAACCTTCAGGCCCTGATCGAAAACCCTTGCATATAGGCCTGATCGGCCTTCCCATCCCAAACCCGCCCATCAATAAGCACCGCCGACGGCGTATCGGCATACACGCTCACACCAACATTAGCGGCAGCCTGGCAATAAAGATCAACCTGATTAACCTCACCCGCAATCCGAGCAAAATCATCCCGCCACTCGGCCATCCCCCACCGCGCGTATTGCGCAAAAAACCATACCCCTTCCGCAGGATGCGGAAAATTCACCGCACCGTCAGCAAAAAACTTCACAGCCCGCCGCTTCTCATCAGAACCCGCAGCAATCAACCGTGGAGCAATCAACCCGGCGGGCACGCCAACAAACTCATCAGCAGCGAGCCGAGCCGAAATCTCCACACGATGCACGTCATCATCGAGCCATCGACACGCCTCGAGCATCGTCTGCACGAGTGCCCGCGCAGTATTTGGATACCGCGTAACAAAATCGCGCCGGCTCGCCAGCACCTTCTCGGGATGATCGGGCCACACCTCACTCGTATACGCAATCGTTCTGCCAACACCGCGCTCCTGCGCAACAGCATTCCACGGCTCGCCAACACACAGCCCGTCGAGCCGGTCCTGCGCAAGCGCATCGACCATCTGCGGCGGCGGAATCACCACGCCTTCGATATCGCGCAAAGGATTCACGCCCTGCGAAGCGAGCCAGTAATACAGCCACATCGCATGCGTGCCCGTTGGAAATGTCTGCGCGAACACGGGCTTGCGCCCGAGCGTCGCCAGCGCGGCAGGCAGCGTCTTGTGCTCGTCGAGCGCAGCAGCAAGACGGTTCGATACCGTGATCGCCTGGCCGTTGCGGTTCAGCACCATCAGCACGGCCATATCCGTTTGCGGGCCGCCGATGCCGAGCTGCACGCCATACACGAGGCCGTAAAGCGAATGCGCGGCGTCGAGATCGCCCGACAACAGCTTGTCGCGTATCGCGGCCCACGACGGCTGCTTCAGCAGTTCGATCGTCAGTCCGTGCGCATGGCCGAATTCGAGCAGCTTCGCGGCGACCAGCGGCGCGGCATCGCTGAGCGCGACGAACCCGAGGCGCAAGTGCGTCTTCTCGAGCTTGCCGGATTCGTCGGAGGAAGAGGTGTAGGCAGGTGAGTTCATGGGCAGCGCATCAATCTGGCAAATCGGCTGCAGCGACAATCTGGCGCGCGACTTCCGCGAGCTTTACGCCCTGGTTCATCGCGCGCTTGCGCATCGTCGCGTAGGCGGCATGTTCGGTCATCTTTTGCGAATCCATCAGCATCCGCTTCGCGCGGTCGATCAGCTTGCGCTCGGCCAGTTCGTTCTCGGCCTGCGCGAGTCGCTCGCGCAGTTGAGATTCCTGCGCGAAACGCGCCAGCGCCACTTCGAGAATCGGCGCGAGGCGTTCCGTCGCCAGACCTTCGACGAGATACGCCGTCACGCCCGCGCCGACGGCATCGCGTATCAGTTGCTGGTTCGCGTCGTTGCTGAACATCAGGACCGGCCGCGGCGCCGTCGCGTTCATCACGGCAAGCTGCTCGAGCGTGTCGCGCGAAGGCGATTCCGTGTCGACGATGATCACGTCGGGCCGTTCGCTCTCGACAGCTTTGTGCAGCGCTTGCGGCGACGCCGTGGCGGCGAGCATCTCATAGCCGAGCCGCGCAAGCGTATCGCGCAACTCGCCGATGGGCTTGTCGGTATCGGTTACGAGCAAAACACGCAGCATGGATTGCCCGGTATGGAGTAGGGGGAGTTACGCAGCTTCATTCGTCGGATTGCGGGTTCTGCATCTCGCTTCGCGCCGGGTGACGGCAGCAGTCGCGTGTCTGCTCCGACCTGTCGGAGAGCGTGCAGTAACACTGCAACTTGTATGCCATCAATCGACAATCGCTGTCACGTTTGCTGCGCACAGCTTCGAGCCGTCACGACAGCATGGCGCTGATGCACCGTGCCAGTGCGCGCCCTGGTGTGCTGCACCTGTTTGGCGCGAAATAGTGAATGCGGAGCCAGTCGTGGATGACCGGCTCGCGTAGAGCGCTTACCGCGCGCCGAGCCAGCGTGCGTAACTGCGCGGCGAGAACGCGAAGGTCAAGGCGATCATTGCGGCGATGCAAGCCGCGAGCATGATCCACGCGGCCGTGAAGCTGCCCGTCAGATCGCGCAAGCGTCCGGCGATGATCGGCGAGATCGCCGCCACGATGAAACCGACGCCCTGCACGAACGCAACGAGCCTTCCGGCGAGGCGGTGATCGTCGGCATGATCGAGTGCTGTCACGAGCGTCAGCGAAAACGTGCCGCCGAGTCCCGCGCCTGCAATCGCGACCCACGCGAGGGGCAGCGCATCGGGATACGCGAGCAGCCCGACTATCCCGACGAGTTGCGCGGACAGGCCAGCGACGAGCCACGGCCGGCGGTCGCGGAACGACGTTGCCGCGAGCGGCAGCAGCAGCGCCGACGCCGCCTGGAAGACGGTCATTGCCGCGAGCAGCGAGCCGCTGTGCGCAACGCTCGCGCCGCGCTGCTGGTAGTAAGCGGGCAGCCACGCAACCATCGTCGTGTATCCGCCATTGACGAGGCCGAAGTGCAGACCCAACGCCCACGCGCGGCGCTTCTTCCAGATCGCCACAGGCGGGTGCGTCGGGCTCGCCGCAGCGTGCGTCAAGGTCCGTCCATCGAACGCCGATGCACGGCGTTGCAGCGCGAGCCAGCACACGCATGCGAGCGCAGCGGGCACGGCCCACATCGCGAGGCCCGCGTGCCACGAACCGGATGCTTTCGCGACATAGGGGCTCAGACTCGCGCCCAGCCCGCCGCCGCCCATGATCGACGCGGAGAACAGGCCCATCGCAAGCGGCACGCGTGCATGAAAGCGCTGCTTCATCACGCCCGGCAACAACGCCTGAATGACGGCGACGCCCATGCCCGCCACGAGTGCCGTCATCAGCAAGGCCGTGCCGCTCGACGCCGCCAGACGCGCGCTACACGCGACGGCAATCGCCAGCAGCCCCAGCGCGACACCGCGCGCTTCGCCGGCCACGCGCGTCAGCAGGCCAGCGCCGAACGCGCCGAATCCCATGGCGACGACGGGCAGGCTCGTCAGCAGCGCGGCGCCCGAGAAACTGAGGCCCGTGGCCGCGCGGATCGTCGCCATCAACGGACTCACGGACGTTAGCAGCGGCCGCAGATTGACGCCGATCGCGACGATGACCGCGAGCCAGAGCCCGTCCTGCCACGATAGAGCCGTGGATGTCGTGCGACGCGCAATGCGCGGGGTATCGATGCCGGGAGTCTGGTTCACGGGGTGTCCTGCGGATGAGTCGAAAGCTTTTGGTTAACCATAATAACGTAAAATGGTTAACCATTAGATGAGAATCCGCTATCACCGGTATTTGGCGGATGCTGTCGACGCTTCATGCGTGCAAGCGCGCGCGCCGCTAAAATACGGCCGCCGCCGCAACCTTCCCAATCGCAAACATGGCCACACGCCCGAACACACCGCCGCCCGCCTCGGATGAAGACAACGTCGAGGACCGCATCTACGCGTCGATCACCACGGCGCTGCTCGAAGGCCGCCTGCGCCCTGGCGCGCAACTCGTCGAGCGCGATCTCGCGGCCGCGTTCAACTGCACGCGCGGCGCGCTGCGCAAAGTGCTGGCGCGGCTCGGGTTCGAAGGCAAGCTGGTGCTGGAAGCGAATCGCGGCGCGTTCGTGCCGGCGCCGTCGGAAGAGGATGTGCGGCAGGTCTATCGTGCGCGGCAGATCGTCGAAGCCGGGATCGTCACCGTGCTATGCGGCGCGCTGTCGTCGCAGGACAGGCGCGTGCTGAAGGCACACATCGCAAGCGAGAAAAAGGCGCTGAAGGAAGGGCGTGTGGATGAGCAGGTGCGGCTCGCGGGACACTTTCATGTGCTGCTGACGCAGATTGCGGGGAGTGCGGAGTTGCAGGGTTTCGTCGCGCAGCTCGTTGCGAAGACGGAGCTGTACAAGGCGCTGTACGATCCGTCGAAAGGCACGACCTGCTCCGCCGACGAACACGCACAGCTCATCGCGGCTCTGGATGATGGAGATTTGAGCGCGGCGCTCGAAGCGATGCGTGCGCATCTCGCGGAACTGGAAGAGCGCGTCGTGACGCGCATGCAGACCAGTGCGAGCGACGATCCGCGTGCGGTGTTTCGCGGATGAATCGATCGGCATGCGTTGCGCATGCCGCATCTTTTGCGGTGATCGACGACTGCCGTGTACGTCGATTCATCGGTTGCGTCGCGCCGGTTTCAAGCGCGGGACGCTTCAGTGGATTGCCGCTACATTAGCGGCGGCGCATTGGTGCGCTACGCGGGCCGCTGCTACGTTCGTCCTTGTGACGGAAATTGATGCGCCCTTTGGTCAGGTCATAGACCGACAGTTCGAGCGTGACGCGGTCGCCCGCGAGGATACGGATGTGATTCTTGCGCATGCGTCCCGACGCGTACGCGCCCACGACCACGCCGTTATCCAGCGTGACGCGATAGCGGCTATCGGGTAGTACTTCGTCGACGATGCCGTCCAGTTCAAGCAGTTCTTCTTTCGCCATGCATTACTCCTGGTCGATGAGGGAAGGGTGCCGCGCGCGGCGCGCAGCGTAACTTGCGCGGCAGCGCGAAGGCTGCCGCGGCGATGCGGGTGAGACAGTAATACACGCCTTTTGCGGCGCGCGTGTGATCAAAGGTCGGAGACGGTCTGTCCGTCGACCCGGCCGTCGATCACTTGTGCTGCATGCTCCATGCAGGCCATGCGTGCCTTGCCCGCGCCTTCGAACGGACGGAAATACGACAGGCGGAACACGCGGCCATCGGCGGCGGCGTTCGCGCCGACGCGGCAGATGCGAACCGACGCGTCGTAGCCGCTGTCGATCGAATTGCGGTGCGCCACGCCGTTCGCCGTACGGCGCGGATAGATCAGCGGATGAATTTCGTAGCCCTTGTAGGTCTTGGTGCTTTGAGTCGTCATATACAAAGTCCTGTGATGCGGCTGCCGGCGCGCGTCACTGCAACGGGCAGGCGCGGCGAATAGGCAGCGGGCGGCGCAGCGCCATCGGGCGCGCCGCAACGGAAAAAGTCTCGCGCGAGCCCTATGCGCTGGCTCGAACGCAACCGCGATCAACGCGGAACGGATGGAGAAAAATACGCTGATGCCGCGCGGGCAACGAACGTAGCGAATGTCACCCCGTCGGATTCAGGCGTGCAGCGCGTGGCCGGAGTGACGAAGACCGCCGGGTTGCCGCTGCATGGTGTTGCGCGATAACGGGACGGCTGGGATGCAATGCAATCAGTGCAACGCGGCGAAGACGAGAAGACGTTGACGCGTTACGGTGAAGAAGTGACGGGTGATGCGGGCAGAGCGCTGCGTTAAATATATTATGCCCTAAAAACAGGGCTTTGGGTAGCAGAAACTTTCTCCCGGCCGCTTTGATGGAGCATGCACGTCTGGCGCGCGGCGCCCGTGCGTGGCCGCTGCGCGCGCTCAGTCCGTCGTCTGCGTCAGGCGTTTTTGCAGCTCGCGGCTGGCGGCGAGCGGTATGCGCGCGTCGTCCCACTTCGCGAGCCATTCGACTTCCTTCGACGTGAAAACCTGGCCGTGGTTGCGCAGCGCGTACTGCAGCGAGTCGATGATGTGGTTGCGGATGATCTCGGGCGTGCGTGCATCGTCGAGCACGGTACGAAACGCTTCGAGCGTAGCCATCGGTTGCCTCTTTTCAGTGAACGCTTGTGAAAGACCTGACTCTTATCGCACATCAAAAAACACGGTGCCACGCGGTCAAAATTCACGTCGCTTCACGTCAGCGGGCCGTGCTGGGTATGCGTTTTGCGACGCGCATGAGGCTCGTTTCAGACGATTCCAGACGACACGAGGTTCACCATGACACTCAGAACGATCGCGCCGCTCGCGCTATGGACCGTCGCGCAACTGGCGATCGCGGCAACGGGCGATGCGTCCTGCGGCTTGCTGGCGGGCGCGGGTGGCGGGGCGGGCGTGTCGGGTGCATCGGGTGCGTCGAGCGTGTCGGCCGCGAGCGGCTTCGCGTTGCGCGACGGCGAGCCCGTCGATTTCATCGCGGGCGGCAAGACGGTGCCCGGCACGCTGCATGTGTTGAAGGACGGCGGCATCTATCGCGCGTACTGGCAGCCCCAAGGCCGCCCCGAGCGCTACGTGCTCGCGAACGCGGGCACGGATGCCGTGCGCCTGATCGCGACGCCGGCGCAGGGCACGCCCGCCACCGACGGCATGCCGGGCACGACGCTCAATCCGCAGCAGGTGCTGTCGTGCCCGACGCTGTGAGCGCGCGTGGGCGTCTCAGGTTTGACGGTCAGGCGCTGGCCACCACGCCCAGCCGCGCTCGCTACGTTGCAGTTCGACGACGGAAAGGGGCGGAACCTCGATGCGCGCGAATGTCGCGGACGGCGCTTGCAGCACATGCATGAGCGCCGCGCGGATCACACTGGCATGGGTGACGGCGATGACCGTGCCGCGATGCTCGAACGCATCGAGCCAGCCGCCGACGCGTAAGGTCAGCGCATCGAACGATTCGCCTCCATGCGGCGCGGATGACGGATCGCGCGTCCACGTGTCGAGCGCGTCCGTTTCTTCGTTTGCCACGTCGAGCAAACGGCGGCCACGCCAGCGGCCGAAATCGGCATCGGCGAGATCCGGCACGGCCTTCGCCGCGAGTCCAAGCGCCTGCGCCGTTTCCAGCGCGCACGCAGCGGGGCTGCTGAGCGCCAGATCGGTGTTCAGCAAGCCGGCATGCGATGCGCGGAACGCGGTGGCTTCTTCGACGGCGCGCGCATCGAGGGGATCGTCGGCGGGGAACGTGCCCTTGCGCTGCGCGGCCGTCGCCGGGTGGCTGATCAACAACAGGCGTGTGCGCATCGACGGCCTTGGGTCTGGGAAATGGGAAGAAAGAAGAGAGCGTTCTGCAGTTTAGCCGTAGAATAGTCGCCACTCGAAGCGCGGAAGCCGGTGCAAGCCCGGCGCGGTCGCGCCACTGTAATCGGCAGCAAATGCGTACACAACAGGCTGTACACAAGCCGGAAGCCAGACCCAAGCTTCGACCTCTCTCATCATTCGACTATCGGGGCGCGTAACCCCCAGGAGATGTCCGTCATGAACGACGCTGTTCTCGACCAGGCCGGTCAGACCGATCAACCCGTCATCACCCCAATCCCGCTGCGTGAGCTGATGCCGTGGATCGTCTTCGGCGGTCTGCTGATGTTGCTTGCGCTCTATTTCGTCGGTGCTGAAGAAGGCGCGACGTCGCTGATTCCCGGCATGTACGTGCATGAATTCGTGCACGACGGCCGCCATCTGCTCGGCTTTCCTTGCCACTGATCGCGTAAGGGAGTCATCACCATGGTTGGTAAGTTGTTGATGCGAGGGATGCTCGCAGGCATCGTCGCGGGTCTGCTCACGTTCGCGTTCGCGCGGGTCGCAGGCGAGCCGCTCGTCGATACGGCGATCTCGTTCGAAGAAAAGATGCAAGCCGCGCACGATCACGGCGACGCGAGCGGCGGTCACGATCACGAAGAAGAGCTCGTCAGCCGCGGCACGCAGGCGGGCCTCGGTCTGCTGACGGGCGTCGTCGCGTATGGCATGGCGTTCGGCGGGCTGTTCGCGCTGACGTTCGCGTATCTGCACGGACGCGTCGGCCGGCTCGGCGCGCGTGCGTTGTCGGCGTGGCTCGCTGTGGGCGCCTATGTCGCCGTCGTGCTGGTGCCGACCATTAAGTACCCGGCGAATCCGCCGTCTGTCGGCGACCCGGATACGATCGGCATGCGCACGGGGCTGTTCTTTCTGATGATCGTCACGTCGCTCGTCGTGATGGTGTTCTCGATGAAAGTCCGCAAGCACCTGATGCCGCGGCTCGGGCTGTGGAACGCGTCGATCGTGGGCGGCATCGTGTTCATCGCGATCATCGCCGCGATCCAGATCGCGCTGCCGACGGTCAACGAAGTGCCCGAAGCGTTCCCGGCCGTCGTGCTGTGGAAGTTCCGCTTCACGGCGCTCGGCATGCAGGCGATCATGTGGGCGACGATCGGCCTGTTGTTCGGCGCGCTGGTCGAGCGCAGCGAACGCATTGCGCGCGCGTCGGCTGCAGCGGCGCGCAACTCGGCTTATCTGTAACGCTGCTTTCCCGCGCCTGCGCTCGAATGCGCAGGCGCGCGGCTCTCTTCTTCGTTTCGTTCAGTTCGCCGCTTCCAGGCAATTTCCAGAAACCGCGCCAGACATGGGTTGCGGTTCAATGGCGACCAGACAAGCATCTGCGAAATCGTCGGCGCGTCGGCGAGCGGCCTGAACACCACGCCCGCCAGTTGCGCCTTGCGCATCGACTCCGGCACCAGCGCGATCCCGACGCCTTCGTCGACGAGACTCAACACCGTCTGCTGCAACTGCACCTCGAAGCGCACATCGGGCGCGAAGCCGCCTTGTGCGCAATGATCGACGATGGTCGCGCGCAGGCTCGGCGACACGGCTTCCGACGCCATCACGAACGGCTCGTGCGCGAGCTGCGCGATCTTCAGCTGGCTCGCGCGGGCGAGCGGATGCTCGCGCGACAGCGCGACGCACAGCGGCTCAGTGAAGATCGCGCGGGTCTCGAGATCTTTGCTTTGAGCGCCCGGAAACATGATCGCGGCGTCGATCTGACCGCTCACCACCTGCGACGCCAGATCGTTCGATACGACTTCGCGCAGGTTCAGCGTCACGCCGGGCCAGGCATCGCCGTACGCGCGTGCATAGCTGGGCAGCACGCTGTACGCGGCGCACATCGTGAAGCCGATGGTCAACTGGCCGCTGTCGCCGACGGACGCCGCGCGAGCATTTTTCGCCGCCTGCTCGATCGACGCGAGAATCGCCTTCGCATCCTCGTAGAAGCGCTCGCCCGCTGCCGTGAGCGCGACGCTGCGCGGACTGCGCTCGATCAGCGTGACGCCGAGCGCCGTTTCGAGCGCGGCCAGTTGCCGGCTCAGCGGTGGCTGCGACAGGTTCAGCCGCGCGGCCGCGCGCCCGAAATGGCGCGTTTCGGCGAGCGTGACGAAGTAGCGAAGCGGCTTGACGTCGAGCATGATGCAAAAAAAGTATCGTCGAGGGTTTGAATCGGCATTGGATTGTATAGGTGTAAACGCTTACCCTTGCGCGTTTCCGTCCTCTTCACCTTCGTTGCCGCAACTTCATGCTGTCCACGCTCGAAATCCTGCTGCCTGTCTTCGCGCTGATCTTCGCGGGCTTTTTCTGCCGCCGCCGCAACCTGCTCGGCCCCACGGCCGCTTCCGAACTGAACCGCTTCGTCGTGTGGCTCGCGCTGCCCGCGCTGCTGTTCGACACGATGGCCCATTCGACCTGGCATCAGCTCGATCAGCCCGCCTTCATCGCGACGTTCTCGATTGCCTGCGCGGGCGTGTTCGTGGTCGTGCTGCTGGCGCGGCTCGCGAGCGGACGGCATCTTGCCGATGCAAGCGTCGACGCGATTGCGGCGTCGTATCCGAACACGGGCTACATCGGCTTTCCGCTCGGACTGCTCGCGTTCGGCAACGCGAGCCTCACGCCGACCACCATCGCGACGATCATCGTCGCCTGTGTACTGTTCGCGCTCGCGATCGTGCTGATCGAGATCGGCTTGCAGACCGAGCGCACGCCGCACAAGCTCGGCGCGAAAGTGGTGTGGCGGTTGCTGAGGAATCCGCTGATCGCGTCGCCGATCCTCGGTGTGCTGGCGGCGAGCGCGGATGTGACGCTGCCGCATAGCGTCGAGACCTTCCTGAAACTGCTGAGCGGCGCGGCGAGCCCGTGCGCGCTGGTGAGCCTCGGGCTGTTCCTCGCGGAAAAGCGCACGCCGGCGGAGCAAGCGGCCGAGCCGGTGACGTCGTTCGTGCTGACGGCCATCAAGCTGATCGCGCAGCCTGCGCTCGCATGGTGGATCGCCGCGCGCGTGTTCGCGCTGCCTGTGCCGATGGTCGACATGGCCGTGCTGCTCGCCGCACTACCGACGGGCACAGGTCCTTACATGCTTGCCGAGTTCTATGAACGCGAGGCGCACATCACGTCGCAGACCATTCTGCTATCGACGCTCGGGTCGCTCGTTTCGCTGTCGCTGCTGCTGTTCTATATGCATGCGCCGGGGTGATGGCGGCCGGTTGATCCGTTGTCGCGGGCTTGCAACGCACGCTGAATGAGCAGTGGTCTGCTCATTTTTTTCGCCTTACACTCGTTTTAAGTTCCATATAAGGATATATGTTTTACATATGGAACAAAAAGCGACCGACTCATCGGCGAAAACAGAAAGACAGCGAGAGACCAGACAACATGAAGAGCTTGACCATCAACGCCCGGATCGCGACGACCATCGCGTTCCTCGGCGTGCTGCTGATCGCGACGGGCGCGCTCGGCATCTTCGGCATGGCGAAAAGCAACCAGGCGCAGCGCGACGGGTATGAGGTCAATTTCGCGTCGGTGGTTGCGCTGGGCCGCTCGGGGACGGCGATGTCGCGGGCGCGCTTCGGCCTCGACTGGGCGATGAGCAATCCGCATTCGCCGCAGCTCGGCGAGCAGTTGAACCGTGCGAAGCGTCTGCTCGGCGACGCCGACAAGGCATGGTCCGACTTCCGCGCGCTACCGAAGACGCCGGAGTTGCAAATCCTCACCGACGATCTCGACGCCAAACGCACGGCCGTCCTGCGCGACGGCATCGACCAGCTGATCCAGGCGATCGGCGGCGGCGACACGAGCTGGATGGACGAGAGCCGCGTGAATCATCTGATCGGCCTGTACTCGGCGATGAACGCGAGCCAGGGCGCGCTGGAAAAGTATCTCGACGACGCCGCCCAAGCCGCCGCCGACCATTCTTCCGCGACGTTCCGTACGCTGCTGATGGCGTGCATCGCGAGCATCGCCGTCGGGCTGGGTGTCGCGTTCCTGAGTTGGCGGGCGCTGCGCCGCGCGATTATGTCGCCGATGCGTGACGCGCTCGGCCAGTTTGACGCGATCGCATCGGGCGAACTGCGCACGCGCGTCGAAATCCGTTCCGAGGACGAAATGGGCACGCTGCTGCACGGCCTCGCGACGATGCAGGACAAGCTCGGCGCGACGATCACGACGGTGCGCAAGGGTTCCGATTCGATCGCAGCCGCGACGCAGCAGATCGCGGCGGGCAACCTCGATCTGTCGCAGCGCACGGAGGAGCAGGCCGCGTCGCTCGAACAGACGGCTGCGGCGATGGACGAGCTGACGTCGACCGTGCAACTGAACGCCGAGAACGCGCAGCACGCGAGCAAGCTGGCCGAAGACGCATCATCGATGACGGCGCATGGGCGCGAAGCGGTCGGCAGCCTCGTCGAGACGATGCATCTGATTGACGCCGGCTCGTCGAAGATGACGGGCATCATCACGGCGATCGAAGGGATCGCGTTTCAGACCAATATTCTGGCGCTGAACGCGGCCGTCGAGGCGGCGCGCGCGGGCGAGGAAGGGCGCGGCTTCGCGGTCGTCGCGGGCGAGGTGCGCAGCCTCGCGCAGCGATCGGCCGCGGCGGCGAAAGAGATCGGCGTGTTGATCGCGGATTCGACGGCGCGCGTCGCGCACGGTGCGCAGATTGCGACGGGCGCGGGCGACACGATCCGCGATATCGAGACCGCGATTTCTCGGGTCGCGAAGATTGTGGGCGAGATTGCGACGGCGTCGCAGCAGCAAAGTGATGGCATCAAGGAAGTGAGCCTCGCCGTCACGCAGATGGATGAAGTGACGCAGCAGAACGCGGCGCTGGTCGAGGAGAACGCGGCGACGGGGGCCGCGCTTGCGGATGAGGCGAAGCGGTTGAGTGAGTTGACGGCGGCGTTCAGGGTAGATGTGGTCTGAAGGCTCAGACGAACAGGTGGTGTGCTTGTTTTTTTTGCTGGCATCCGCGATTTGCCTTCGTGGCGCGGGCGATTTGGTTTGCTTGTGTTTGGCGCTGGCATCCGCGTTACGGTGTTTGCCGTTCAAGCGTCGCCCCTGTGCGGGGCGGCACCTACTTTTCTTTGCCGCCGCAAAGAAAAGTAGGCAAAAGAAAGCGGCTCACACCGCCAACATTTCTTCTTGCCTGAGGGCCCCTACAGGGTCTTACACTTCACACGGCAGCCTTTCTGTTTGCGTGCGTTGCCAACGCTTTGAATGTGCGTCTCACCCGCTTCAAACACCCGTACTAGGGCTCACGGCAGCGAACGGTATGTGCCGCCCAGGTGGCAAACTGTGTGTAGGTTGTCGCGTCGTATAGCTCGGCGCTCTTACATCGAGGCGTGCGCTATCGGTCCGAAGTGATGCGTGTGGAGCACAAGGGGCCTACACACAGTTTGCCACCTGGGCGGCCGTGGACTACCTGGCACGGCATGATGCAGCGCGGGTGCGTGAAGCGGGTGAGGCGCACCGCAAGAGCGCTGGCAACGGCCATGGGTCACGTGATTGCCGTGTGAAGTGTAAGACCCTGTGGGGGCCCTCAGGCAAACACAAGAACTGGCGGTGTTAGCCGCTTTCTTTTGCCTACTTTTCTTTGCGGCGGCAAAGAAAAGTAGGTGCCGCCCCGCACAGGGGCGACGCGTGAAGCACGCTAACAAATCGCGGATGCCAGCGAAAACCCATAAAAACCAAACCGCCCGCGCCACGAAGGCAAATCGCGGATGCCAGCAAAAAACCACAACGCGGATGCCGACGCAAAGGCCGAAACACCAAAACCGAACCGCCCCTCACCCAAACCTCTCCACCCGAAACGGCCTCGGATCCGCAAACGGCGTCTCCCCCGTCATCATCTCCGCGAGCAGCCGCCCGGTAACAGGCCCAAGCGTCAGCCCATGATGGTTATGCCCAAACGCGAACCACAGCCCACGATGACGCGGCGCCGGCCCGATCACAGGCCGCATATCCGGCGTGCAAGGCCGCATCCCGAGCCACGGCTTGTCATCGACGCGCTCACCCAGCCCAAACGTCACACGCGCGAGCGGCTCGACGCGTTCGAGCTGAATGCCCGTCGGCGGCGCGCCGCGCTCCGCGATCTCGACGCCCGTCGTCAGGCGCAGGCGATTGCCTTCCATCGGCGCGATCACATAGCCGCGTTCCGTATCGACGATCGGCACGGACAGCATCTGCCGCGCCGGCCGATAGTGCATGTGATAGCCGCGCTTCGCGCGCAGCGGAATGCGATAGCCGAGCGGCTCGAACACGGTATCGGACCAGGGCCCGAGCGCGAGCACGACTTCTTTCGCGCTGACCGTGCCGTGTTGCGTCTCGACGGTCCACGCATCGCCCGATGACCGCAAGGTCGCCGCATCGCCATTGACGAAAGTCCCGCCGTTCGCCTCAAAAAGCCGCGCATAGCCTTTCACCAGCGCGCCCGGATTGAGCACGCTCTTCGGGTCCTTCCAGTGAATCGCGCCGCAGATGCCTTCGCCCACCGACGGCTCTTGCGCATGCAGCGCAGCCGCGTCGAGCACGCTCACGTGCAGTCCATGCTCGCGGATCGCATCTTCCGATGCTCTTGCTTCGCTATCGAACGCGGCGCGCGTGCGGAACGCCTCGATCCAGCCGCCGTCGTGCACGAGCTGGCCGACACCCGCGCGCGCGATCAGCTTGTCGTGTTCATCGACACATGCGCCGATCAACGGCGTCAGGTCGCGCGCGGCAGTGGCGAGCCGCTGCGGCGACGATTCCCACCAGAAGCGCGCGAGCCACGCCGCGTAAGCGGGCAGCGCTTTATAGTCCCAGTAGAGATCGGTCGACTGGTTGCGCGCGTAGCGCAGCAGTGTGCCGATCTTGCGCGGAAAGCCGTACGGCACGAGCGACGAGCGCTCGATCAGCCCCGCGTTGCCGAAGCTCGTCTCCTCGCCGGGTGCGCGCCGGTCGACCAGCGCGACGCGCCGCCCGCGATCCTGCAGATGCAACGCCGACGACACGCCGACGATGCCCGCGCCCAGCACGATGACGTCGAAATCCATAACGTTTGAAGTGATGTTGAGTAATGCGTCAGAAGCGCAACGAGCGCGTGTCACCACGCGCTCGCGCATCGGATCGCCGGGGCCGGCTTCGACGCTGCCGGCTTTGGCTCAGCAGCGTATCACTTCGCGATGATGTCGCGCTTGAAGTACTTCTGCGACAGCGCTGTCAGCGTGCCGTCCTTCTTCAGTTCGGCGAGCGCGGCATCGACTTTCGCCTGCAGCGCCTTGTCGCCCTTGCGCAGACCGAAGCCCGTGCCTTCGCCGAGCGTCGACGGATCTTTCAGCGGCTCGCCGACCATGGCGAAGCCCGCGCCCGCCGGCTTGCTCAGGAAACCATCTTGCGCCGTCTGCGCTTCCTGCACGGCGGCGTCCAGACGTCCCGCGGTGAGGTCCGCGTACACCTGATCCTGGTCCTGATACGACACGATCTGCACGCCCGCATTCGCCCAGTGCTTCTTCAGGAAGTCTTCCTGCGACGAGCCTTGCAGCACGCCGACGTGCTTGCCTTGCAGGCTCTTCACGTCCGGCAGCAGATTGGAGCCGCGCTTCGCGATCATCACGATGGGCACGACGTAAATGGGCGGCGTAAACGCGATGCTTTCCTTGCGCTTGGCCGTGATGTTCATCGCCGAGTTGATCACGTCGAACTTGCGCGCCTGCAACGCGGGAATCAGCCCGTCGAATGCGTTCTCGACCCACACGCATTTCACCTTCATCTTCGCGCAGACCGCGTTGCCGACCTCCACATCGAAGCCTTCGAGCTGGCCCGACGCGGTCTTGCTTTCGAACGGAGGGTAGGCGGCTTCGATGCCGAAGCGCAACGTGTCGGACGATTGCGCACAGGCGGCGCCCGCCGTCATGGCGAGGACGGCGGCGGCGAAGGAGAGCTTCAGGTTCATGACGGTTCCTGTCGTTGATGATCGGACCACGCGCGACTAGCGGCGGTGCAGTTGAAATATAGACTGAAAGTCCAGTATGGACTATAGGGAATACGATAGTCCAGTGATCAAAAATGCCGTTCTGTTTGTTCCGGAGCCTTGCACAGAAAGGGCAAGAGCCGCGAAAAGTCTATCTATACCGGTTACCTCGCGCACGCTGCACACGTCCAAAACGAGACTTTTCTGTCCAAATTGGCAAAGTCTCAAGTAGACTATAAGTCTACGTTTCGGTCGGATCGTCGATCGGAAAGGAATTGCAATTGACGCATCACGCGTCGACTGAGGAGATGATTTCGATGATGACCGCCTTGCCACTCGCCGTTGACGAACTGGCCGTCCGTGCCGCGCTGCCCGCGCTCGACGTGCGCCGCGCGCTGACCGCGATGTTTCGCGCGCTCGCTTCCGCCGAGGCGGTGCAGCCGCCGCAAACGCTGACACTGTTCCCGAACGGCGCCGGCGACTTCATTACCTATCTTGGTGTGCTCGCCGACGCGAAGGTGTTCGGCGCGAAGCTGTCGCCGTATATCGTGACGGGCAGCAAGCCGGTGATCACCGCCTGGACCGCGCTGATGTCGATGGAAACGGGCCAGCCGCTGATGTGGTGCGACGCCGGTCTGCTCACCACCGAGCGCACGGCGGGCACCACGGCGCTCGCCGTCGACCAGCTCGCGCGCGCCGATGCGAAGCGGCTTGCGATCATCGGCGCAGGCGCGGTTGGCCTCGCGCATCTGCGGCATGTCGCGCCGCTGCGCGCGTGGGAATCGATTCGCGTGTATTCGCCCGATCTCGCCGCCAGCGACGCGAAGCGCGCCGCCGTGCAATCCGCCGATGCGCGTGCCGAAGCCAGCGCGAGCATCGAAGCGTGCGTGAAGGATGCGGACGTGGTGATGCTGTGCACGTCGTCGGGCACGCCCGTGCTGCCGCGCGACGCGCTGACGAAGCCCGCACTCATCACGTCGATCAGCACGAATGCCGTGAACGCGCACGAAATCGATCCGGCGTGGCTGCCGGAGATGGACGTCTACTGCGACTATCGCGCGACGACGCCCGCGAGCGCCGGTGAAATGAAGCTCGCCGCGCAGCACGGCTGGTCGCCGCAGAAAGTGAAGGGCGATCTGCCGTCGCTGCTGGCAGGTACGTGCGAGAAGCCCGCGTACGCGCGGCACGCGTTCTTCCGCTCGATCGGCCTCGGCCTCGAAGACGTCGCGATCGCCAGCGAGCTCTACCGCCATCTGACGGATCGTGGAGACCAGGCACAATAGCTACAATGGCGATCAGCCGCCGCTGCGGGTCGAGCGTAACAACCGCAGCGGCATCATGAATACCCCCGCGAAGACTGCCCCTGCCCGCCGATGCGCAAGAAGAATACGTCCCCCGTCAAGGATCTGCTGCTGACCCGCTATGCGCCCATCGCGGACGGCATCGCCGCGCTGTTCTTTCCGTACGCGGAAGTCGTGATCCACGATCTGCATGATCAGACCGTGCTGTATCTCGCGAACAATCTGTCGAAGCGGGAAATCGGCGACGATTCCGCGCTCGAGGAAACCGAGCATTCGGCGCGCGAGCGCGTGATCGGCCCGTACGAGAAGCTCAACTGGGACGGCCGCCGGATGCGCTGCGTGAGCAACGTGCTATTCGACGACAACGGCCAGCCGGCGGGCATGCTGTGCATCAATTTCAACATCGCCGTGTTCGACGACGTGCGCTCGACACTCGATCTGTTCATCAAGGGCGCGGGCGTCGTCGCACAGCCGGAAGAGCTGTTCCGCGACGACTGGCAGGAGCGCATCAACACGTTCCTTCACGGATGGCTGCGCGAGCGGCAGGTCGGTCTCAACGGACTCACGCGCGAGCACCGGCGCGAACTGGTCGAAGCGCTCTATGCGGAAGGCGCCTTTCGCGGCAAAAGCTCGGCGAACTATGTCGCGAACGTGCTTGGCATGGGGCGTGCAACAGTCTATAAGCACCTGAAGCAGATGAAAGAGGGCGCGAGCTGACGCGTGCGGCTGCGTGCCGCTCGCGCTGCTTTTGTCCAATCATGCATCTGTGAGGAAACGACTGTGACCGTACGTTATCGACACTACAAGGGCGGCATTTACGAGTTCATCTGCGAGGCGACGCTCGAATCGGACCCGAGCGTCACGATGATCGTCTATCGCGCCGACAACGGCACCATCTGGACGCGGCCGGCGTCGGTATTCTTCGAGATGATCGAGCACGAAGGGCAGACCGTGCCGCGTTTTGCACCCATCAACTAGCGCCGATCGACTAGAAGCGCCTGATGGGCGGCGTAGTCGGCGCGGATGGAATATCGGCGGCGTCGGGCGCGTCGAGCACGAGATCGCTCTGCGCGACGGCCACGCACGGCAGGATGTAGCCCTGCGCCTTTTCTTCGGCGCTAACGCCGGGCCATTCGACCGTGTAGCGCACACTGCCTGATTCCAGCTTGCACAGGCATGTCCGGCAGGTGCCGTTGCGGCACATGCGCGGCAGATGCAGATTCGCGAAACCCGCTGCTTCGAGAACGGTGAGCGATTCGGGCGCATCGAACGTGCGGCCGAGCGGCTCGACTCGCACCGTGAAGGTCCGCTCTTCATTCGATTCATGCGGCGGCGCGCTGCGGGACGGTTCTTCGCTGGACATCGCGCTCACGAAATGGATACGCCGAGAAGCCGCCCGACGCCGAACGTGAAGGCGGCCGCGATCAACCCGATCACGATCTGACGGAAGGCCGAGAACGCGGCGCCGCGTCCGTTGAAGAGCGAAGTGAAGACGCCGACAGCGGCAAGGCCGAATGCGCTCAACGCGACGCACTGCGCGATTGCCGCTGTGCCGTGCGTCCACAGAAAGGGCATCGCCGGAAAAATCGCGCCCAGCGAGAACAGACAGAACGACACGCCTGCCGCCGTCCACGGATTGCCGCCCAGTTCCGCCGGATCGAGGCCGAGTTCTTCGCGCGTCAGCGTGTCGAGCGCTTTCTGCTTGTCGCGCATGATCTGCGCGGCGACGCGTTTCGCTTCGTCGGCGTCGATTCCCTTCGACTGGAAGATCAGCGCCAGTTCGTGCTGCTCGGCCTCGGGCGTGTGCTCGATTTCGTCGGCCTCTTTCGCGATCTGCGTGCGCGCGAGTTCGCGCGCATTCGTCACCGACAGCCACTCGCCGAGCGCCATCGAGCACGCGCCGGCAATCAGCCCGGCCAGCCCCGTCAGCAGGATAGCCTTGTTGCCCGTGCCCGCGCCCGCGACGCCCATGATCAGACAGAAGTTCGACACCAGACCGTCGTTCGCGCCGAGCACGGCGGCGCGCAGGTCGTTGCCCGACGTCACGTTCCTGTGCCACGACTCGGCGGCCGCGATCTGCGCGCCTTTCGACGGCAGGGTTTTCTGAGCTTTGATGTCGGCGACCATCTGTTGCATCACGGCGGCATGATGCTGCTCGTCCTTCGATAGCTGCGCGGCGTCGGGCTGGTTCGCGTACTTGTCGCGGTCCGCATACTCGGCGGCGGCGAGCGACGGCAGCACGAATTTCGGCCCGAGCGTATGAATCAGGCCGCGCATCAGATGCGTCTTGACGCTGTAGCGGTGCGGCGGCACGCGCGCCCCGTTCGCGTGCAGCTTGTTCGCCCAGAGGTTCGCGTGCACGCGTTCCGCGCTCGCGAGTTGCGTGAACAGCGTGCGGCGCTGCGGATCTTTTTCGACGCGCGACAGCGTTTCGTACAGCGCGGCGCTGTCGAGTTCGTCGGCGAGGTTCGTGCGAAAGCGTTTGAGTTCGTGCCGGGTGGCCATCCGTCGATGCGCGACCGGAGTCGGTCGGTATTTGGTGGGGTCAGGACGAAGCTTAACGCAGCGCGGGTCGGCGCGCTGCGGGCAGGGGAGCGGAATGGGCGTTCAGTGGGTCGTGCGGATGCGCATGTAGCGGTAGACCGTGTTGCGCGCGAGACCCAGCTCGCGCGCGGCCGCCGAGATGTTGCCGTTGTTGCGCGCGAGCGTCTGCTCGATCAGCGTCGCCTGCAACTCTTCCATGCGCGCGGGCCGCGACGGCGCGGACGACTCGACGGCAGGCAGCGCGCGCAACGGCTCGTCGCTTGCTGGCTCGCAGTCGTGCAGGAAATCGTCGGGCAGATGCTCGACGTCGATTTCGGCGGCGCCTTCGGCCATGATGCCCGCCGTGCGCAGCACGTTTGCCAGTTGGCGCAGATTGCCCGGCCAGCGGCATCGCGTGAAGTATTCGAGCGCGTCCTGCGACACGCGCGTGGGCATCCGCTCGCTGTCGGGCTCGTCGCTGCGCAGCCGCGCCAGAATCCGCTCGACGAGCACGGGCAGATCGGTGCGCTCGGCGAGCGCGGGCAGGGTGACGACTAGGCCGTTGATCCGGTAATAGAGGTCTTCGCGGAACGTGCCTTCTTCGATCATCGCGCGCAGGTTGCGGTGCGTCGCGCAGACGACGCGCACATCGACGGGCACCGCGCGCGTGCCGCCCAGCGGCACGACGCAGCGTTCCTGCAGCACGCGCATCAGACGCACCTGCTGCGCGAGCGGCATGTCGCCGATTTCGTCGAGAAAGAGCGTGCCGCCGTCGGCCTGCACGATCTTGCCGACGTTGCCGCGCTTTCGCGCGCCCGTGAAGGCGCCGTCCTCATAGCCGAACAGTTCCGCTTCGATCAGCGTATCGGGCAGCGATGCGCAATTGACGGCGACGAACGGCGCGGCGCGGCGCGGCGATTCTTCGTGCATGGCGCGCGCGAGCCATTCCTTGCCGGTGCCCGTCTTGCCGAGCACGAGCAGCGCAATGTCGCGGCCGCGCACTTTCTCGACGCGGTCGAGGACGGCGGCCATCCGTGCGTCACCCGTGTCGAGCGTGGCGAAGGTGATGGCGGCAGCGCGCGGCTTGCCCGACGTCGGCGCAACAGGCGATGCCGTGGCCGTGCGCGGGCCGCCTGAATCTGCGGAAAACGCGGGGCGTGCCGCGTATTCGGCGCGCGCGAGCACGCGCACGCCGCTCGGCAGCATCAGCGTCAGGCATTCGCCCGGCGCGCGCAACGCCTGCTGGAGGGCGGCTGGAAATGCCGTGCCGAACAGCATCTCGAAGGGCTGGCCGAACAGCGTGTCGAGCGGGCGGCCGAACTGGAACAGCGCGCTGCGGTTCGCGGCGAGCAGCGCGCCATCGGCGCCGAACGCGGCGAGCCCCTCGAACAGCGTGCCGATGAACTCGCTGCGCGCATGAAAGCGCACGCGCACGGCATCGCCGAACTGGTTCGCGAACAACTGGTTTTCGATGATCTGCGCCGACATGCGTACGAGCGCCAGCGTGTGCTTGTGAAAGCCGCGCGGGTCGCCGCTCACGTCGAGCGCACCGATGGTGCGGCCGTACGGATCGGCGATCGGTGCGCACGAGCAGGTCAGGATGCGATTGGCCTGCAGAAAATGTTCGCCGCCGTGCACGACGGTTGGCTGGCCTTCGGCGAGCGCGGTGCCGACGGCATTCGTGCCGCGATGCGCCTCGGACCACGACACGCCCGGACACAGCGCGACGCGCTCCGCTTTCTCGACGAAATCGCTGTCACCGAGACTATGCAGGATCACGCCGTTGCTGTCGGTGAGCAGCACCATGCTGTCGGTATCGACGATCTGCGCATGCAGCGTTTCCATCACGGGCAAGGCGTGCGCATACAGCGAGCGGTTGCAGTCGACGAGATCGCGCAAGGCGAGTGGCCGCAGCGGATGAAAGTCGGGCGCCTCGGATGCGCGCAGGCCGAAGTCGCGCGAGCGCGCATGCGCCTGCGCGAGCGCATCGGCGCGGCCCGTGACGGACGGCGTGACGGAACGTTGGGTCACTGCATGTCTCCGATGTTGTGCATTCTGCGTGCTGCTTCGTGCAGACAAATCGAGCGAGTGGTCGCTTTTTGCACTGCAGCACCGCATGCCTGATGAAAGCTGCGCAGTCAGGCTGCGCCAGCCGGGGAGGCCGTCGGTCTGTGCCGACTCATGCCGATCCATCTTACAGGAGGACGCGCGGCGCGTGTTCCGCTTGCCTTCTGGTACAGAAGTGCAATGATCGTAGACAGGCATGCGTTCGCGCTGCGTGCCGCGCTGGGACCACGTTCGTTAGTCCCGGACAGCGCCATTTCGAGGAGAACGTCATGGTGCGCATGGAGTTGAGAGTCGTCCTCGCCACGGTTGCGATCTTCATCGCACTGGGCGGCATTGGATTGTCGATCCACGGTTCGCTGTACTACCTGAATGACGAGATCTGGATGGGCGTGATCGCGATTGTGGTCAGCATCGTGGGGTGCGTGACGATGCTGACGCTGTGGCCCCGGGATCTTCCCGGCAAGACGCCGCCCGAACATCCCGCCGACGATGTCGGGCCACACGAACATCATCCTCATTTGCCGACTCAGTTTTAGGTTTCAGGCGCGTCGTTACGCTGCACTGCCGCATTTTTGAGGGTTGTCGCGCGGGCAATTGTCCGGGGTTGGTGACGCCTTTTTGTTTGGGTTAGGTGCCGTTTCGCAGTGCATGGCGGCACCATGCTGGCGTGTGGCGAAACAAAACTTGCGGCGCGCCGGAAGTCGTCTACAGTGTTGGAATCAACTGCGGGCGCGCGCGATAAAGGCGTGTGTTCGCGGCTGACAGCCCGCGCTGCGATCCATAACGGAGGCTCGAACAGGGGCATGCGCGGTCCTCGGCGGTGTGTCGTTCGACCAAGGTGTTCCCATGCAGATCATTTTCCCGAAAGAGGTCCCTGAGTACTCGGGGCGCGAGCTGACTCTGGCGTTTCCGGCTATGGTCGATGGGCAGAGGGTGGAATGCACGATCACCGCCGAGGCTCTCGAAGATCACTTTGGGGCCGCGTCGCCGCGGCTCGAAGATATGATGGGTGCGTTTTCGACGCATCGCGAGAGGATTGAGGCCGCTACGCGGCGGTTGTTGTCGGAGACGCGGGCGCAGTGTGTTGTGCTGCGCAGCGGGTATGTTAGGTTTTATGAGGCTAATTGGCGGAATTAGGGCGCCTTTGCGGCGGTTTGGTTTTTTTGCCTTTGCGCTGGTGTCCGCGGTTTGTCTTTTCGCTGGCATCCGCGATTTGCCTTCGCGCTTCAAGCGTCGCCCCTGTGCGGGGCGGCACCTACTTTTCTTTGCCGCCGCAAAGAAAAGTAGGCAAAAGAAAGCGGCTCACACCGCTAATTCTTTTTCCTGCCCGAGGGCCCCCAACCGGTCCCGCACTTCACACGGCAATCACGTGACTCATGGTTGTTGCCAACGCTCTAAATTGACGCCTCACCCGCTTCACGCACCCGCGTTACAGCATGCCGCGCCGGATATTCCCCCGCCGCCCAGGTGGCAAACTGTGTGTAGGCCGTAGTAGTCCACACGCCTCACTTCGGACCGATAGCGCACGCGCCCCACCATGTAAGAGCGCTAACGTGTACGTCGCGACAACCTACACACAGTTTGCCACCTGGGCGGCACAAACCATTCGCTGCCGCTTGCCCTTGTGCGGGTGTTTGAAGTGGGTGAGGCGTGTATTCAAAGCGTTGGCAACGAACGCGAACAAAGACGTTGCCGTGTGAAGTGCGGGACCGGTTGAGGGCCCTCAGGCAAGAAGAAATGTTGGCGGTGTGAGCCGCTTTCTTTTGCCTACTTTTCTTTGCGGCGGCAAAGAAAAGTAGGTGCCGCCCCGCACAGGGGCGACGTTTGAAGGGGTAAGTCATCACGCGGATGCCAGCGAAAAGGCAAACCCACAGGGGCGACGCATGAAGCACGAAAAGGCAAAGCGCGGATGCCATCGAAAACGCAAAACCACACCGGCAAGACATGCGCAGCAAACACTGCCTCGCGGATGCCAGCGAAAGAACAAACCAAAACCGGCCACGCCACGAAGGCAAAGCGCGGATGCCAGCGCAGAGCCCAGCGGCAAAAAAAATCAAACCATAACAACCTTATCCAAAGTAATAGGCAAATCCCTAACCCTCACGCCGGTGGCGTGATAAACAGCATTCCCAATAGCCGCCACCACGCCAGTGATACCAATTTCCCCAATCCCACGAGACCCAAGCGAATTAATAAAAGGATCAGGCTCATCGAGCACAAGCACATCGAGCGCCCCAACATCCGCATTCACAGGCACGTGGTACTCAGCGAGATTGGCGTTGATAAACCGCCCATACTGCTTATCGAGCATCGTCGCCTCTTCGAGCGCGGCACCGATCCCCCAAACAAGCCCACCCATCAATTGACTGCGCGCAGTCTTCACATTGAGCATCCGCCCAACGTTATAAACGCCGGTGAGCCTGGCCACACGAATCGACCCAAGATCGGCATCGACATGTACTTCGGCGAACACAGCGCCCCAGGAATGAAACGAGTAACGCTGCTTCTCGTCGCCGGGTTTCGTGCTGGTCGTCGCTTCGATCGGCTGCCCGCCGGCGCGCGCAAGAACCGCCGCGATCGGATCGCGCTTCGAGGGATCGGCACGGCTCGTGACCCAACCGTTCTGCACGACGACATCATCCGGCGACACGCCGAACACCGGCGAACCGCGATCGGCCAGCGCCATCGCCACCAGCTTGCCGCGCGCCTGATCGCACGCATCGCGCACGGCTGGCGACACGCTTGCGACCGACTGCGAGCCGCCCGACACAGGCGCCTTCGGCAGCGACGAATCACCGAGGCCGAAACGGATATTCTCCGGCGCAATGCCGAGGGCATCCGACGCGACCTGTGTCATCACCGTGTACGTGCCCGTGCCGAGATCCTGCGTGCCGGAAACCACCATCGCCGTACCGTCCGGCAGAATGCGCGCAAGCGCCGCCGCTTCGCTGCGATTGGCGGGATATGTCGCCGTTCCCATCCCAAGGCCGATCAGCGTATTGCCGTCGCGCATCGAACGCGGCTGGGGCTTGCGGCGCGACCACCCAAAGCGTTCCGCGCCGACGCTATAGCACTGGCGCAAGGCCTTGCTCGACCACGGCTTGTTTTCCTGCGGGTCGTTCTCCGCGTAGTTCTTCAGGCGCAGCGCAATGGGATCCATCTTCAACTGATACGACAGTTCGTCCATCGCCGTTTCGAGCGCCCATGAGCCCGTCGTTTCGCCTGGCGCCCGCATGAAGGTCGGCGTGCCGACGTTCAACTGCACGAGACGATGCGTCGTCACCTGGTTCGGCACTGCGTACATCATCCGCGAGACCATGCAGCAGGTCTCCGTCCAGTCTTCGATCATCGATGTGTTCGAGAAGCTGTCGTGCCGCATCGCGGTCAACGTGCCGTCGCGCTTCGCGGCGATCACCATGCGCTGCTCGGTGAACGGCCGCCCGCCAACGGAGCCGAACATCTGCGGACGCTCCAGCGCGAGACGCACGGGCCGCCCCGTCTGCTTCGCGGCCATCGCGCACAGCACCACGTGCGACCACGCCGAGCCCTTGCAGCCAAAGCCGCCGCCGACGAACGGCGAGATCACGCGCACGTCGTCGGGCGACATGCCGAGCGTCTTCGCGACGGAGGTGCGCGTGCCCGTCACGCCTTGCGTGGAGTCGTAGAGCGTCAGTTGCGGGCCGTCCCATACGGCCATCGTCGCGTGCGGCTCCATCGGGTTGTGATGCTCCATCGGCGTCGTGTAGACGGCGTCGACGCGCACCACGCCCGCCGCGAGGCCCGCGTCGTAATCGCCGCGCGAGGTGTCGGTCTGCCGGCCTTGCGGCTTGTCGGGCGCATGCGCGCTGGACTTGGCCTGCGTGAAATCGAGCGCCGCCGGTTGCGCCGCATAGGTGATGCGCAACTGACGCGCGGCATCGGTTGCATGTTCGAGCGTATCCGCAACCACGACTGCGATCGGCTCGTTGCTGTAATGGATCTGGTTGTCCTGCAACAGCGACAGATGCCGTCCCGCTGGCGGCGAGAGCGCGGGCCGTCCGCCGTTCGGCAGGCGTGGCGCATTCTGGTACGTCATCACGAGCAATACGCCGGGCAAGGCCGACGCACGGCTCGCGTCGATCGACGCAATCGCGCCTTTTGCAATCGTGCTCGTCACCAGCACGCCATGCGCAAGACGCGCTTCGGGAAACTCGGCCGCGTAACGCGCTTCGCCCGTCACCTTCAGCAAGCCATCCGTGCGATCGAGCGGATGTCCGATCATCGTATTCATGCGACACCTCCCGCTGCCTGGTTCACCGCACGCACGATCGCGTTCTGCGCGAGCCGCACCTTGAACGCGTTGTCGTGTAGCGGCCTCGCGTCGTTCAGCGCCGCGGCGGCGGCGTTTTTCAATGTGGCGTTATCGAGCGGCTTGCCCGCGATCATCTGCTCGGCTGCCGTCGCGCGCCACGGCTTGTGCGCGACGCCGCCCAACGCGATACGCGCGCTGCGCACGGTGTTGCCGTCCATCTGCAGCGCGGCTGCGACGGACACCAGCGCGAACGCATAGCTCGCGCGGTCGCGTACCTTCAGGTAATACGCGTGCTCGCTAAAGATGGGCGGCGGCAGATCGACGGACGTGATGAGTTCGCCGGGGCGCAGCGTGGTGTCGAGATCCGCGCGCTCGCCGGGTAACCGATGAAACTCGCCGAACGCAATCACGCGCTCGCCTTGCGGGCCGCTCACGCGCACGTTGGCATCGAGTGCGGCGAGCGCGACGCTCATATCGGAAGGATTCACGGCGATGCATTGCGTGCTCGCGCCGAGAATCGCATGCGTGCGGTTGTGGCCATTGATCGCGGCGCAGCCGCTGCCAGGCTCGCGCTTGTTGCAGGCGGTGAACGCGGTGTCGTAGAAGTAAGGGCAACGCGTGCGCTGCATCAGGTTGCCGCCGACGGTCGCCATATTGCGCAGTTGCGCCGATGCGCCCGCGAGCAGCGCCTGCGACAGCAGCGGATAACGCGCGCGCACGAGCGCATGATTCGCGGCATCGCTATTGCGTACGAGCGCGCCGATGCGCAGGCCGCCATCGGGCAGTGTCGATACGATATCGAGCCCCTGTATGCGCGTGATATCGACGAGTCTGACGGGCCGTGTCACGCCGCCCTTCATCAGATCGAGCAGATTGGTGCCGCCGCCGATGAACATCGTGCCCGGCTGCTGCGCGGCGCGCACGGCACTGGTGATATCGGCGGCGCGTTCGTAGGAGATGGCATCCATGATGGTCTCCTCGTTACGCGACGTCGCTCGTCTTGATGACGAACGTCGAATAGGTGTAGTCGGTGCCGCTGCCAACCGTGCCACGATGCGCGGACTGCACGGCCGCGACGATATTCACGTACGCGCCACAGCGGCAGATGTTGCCGCTCATGCGCTCGCGAATTTCTTCATCGGTCAGTTGCGGCGGACGGCGTCGTACGTCTGCCGTGACCGTGCTGGCCGTGCCGGCGTCGAATTCCGTGAGCAAAGCCGTCGCCGAACAGATTTGCCCCGGCGTACAGTATCCGCACTGGAACGCGTCCTGTTCGATGAATGCCCGTTGTACCGGATTCAGCGTGCCGTTGCTCGCGAGTCCTTCGACGGTTGTGATCGTTTCGCCTTCATGCATCACGGCGAGCGTGAGACATGAGTTGATGCGCCGTCCGTTGGCGAGCACCGTGCACGCACCGCATTGCCCGCGGTCGCAGCCTTTCTTCGTGCCCGTGAGACCGGCGTATTCGCGCAGCGCGTCGAGCAGCGTCACGCGTGGCTCGAGTTGCAACGTGTAGTCGCGTCCGTTGATGTTGAGCTTCACTGCGCGCGGCGGCACCGTTGTGCGTGCAACGGGCTGTGCTGCTGGCGGCGTTTGTGTCTGCGCGTGCGTGTAGGGTGCAGTGGTAACTGCGGCCGCTGCGGCGGCAGATTGCAGGAAGCGGCGGCGTGAAGTGCTGGATGGCGAGACGTCATCCTCGTCCTGGCGGGACGTGTGCGCATCGTGTTGCGGGCACGAACCCTGACAGTCGTTGTGGTGGGACATGATGTTCTGCTTGCTCCGTGGAAGTTCGATGCAAGCTTGCGCCGCATCGAACCCGAAGCGGGCGCTCGGTGCATGACAAGCCTTGTCATTGAGCAATTTCGATGCCGCCGGTGCAGAACATCACGGGACGACCGCACACGCGGCGAACGGCTTTCTCAAACGACTTCACGCTGCACTCGGCACGGCGCAACGTAAAGGGTTGCGCCGTGCCGAGTGCAGCGTTGAAAGCAAGTGTTGATCGTGGCACATCCGGCGTGGCGCAACCGTGACGGGTAGATGGCGCGAAGATGGCGGAGGGATGGCGTCGGCGCCATGCGTCGAACGACTTTACGCGCGGTGCAAAAACAAAAACGCGCGTCGAACCTCGACGCGCGTCTCACATGAGCCAGCAGTAAATCAGCTTGTGAGCCGATCAATCGATGCCATGAAACACCGCATCGTCCGGTCCGAGATACGCGGGCGGACGCCACGCGGCATCGCGCATCGAATGTTGAACCAGCTTCTCGACGCCGAGCAGCACCGCGAAGATCGCCATCCGCACGGGAATGCCGTTGTCCGTCTGGCGGAAGATCGCCAGGCGCGAATCGTGGTTCAGATCAGTGCTCAGGTCGTTCGCGCCGGGGCGGCTGTCGCGCGGCAGCGGGTGCATGATCAGCGTGTCCTGGCCGCACACGGTATCGACGAGCGCCTGATTGATCTGGAAGTCGGGCGTGTAGCCTTCGAACGACTCATCGGCGAAGCGCTCCTTCTGGATGCGCGTCGCATAGACGACGTCCGCGCCGCGCAGGCCGTTGGTGAGATCGTGCGTCTGTTCGACCACGTGGCCGTTGCGCGAAATCTGATCGACGATATACGCGGGCATTTCCAGGGTGGGCGGCGAAATCAGCGTGAACTTGATGCCGCGATACAGCGCGAGCAGCTTGACGAGCGAATGCACGGTGCGCCCGTACTTCAGGTCGCCGACCATCGCGATATGCGCGCCGTCGACGATCTTGCCCAGACGCGAGAACTCGCGCTGGATCGTGTACAGGTCGAGCAGCGCCTGGCTCGGGTGCTCGCCGGGGCCGTCGCCGCCGTTGATCACGGGAATGTTGGTGGCGCGCGCGAATTCGGCCACGGAGCCCTGGTCCGGGTGGCGGATCACGAGGGCATCGACGTAGCCGGACATCACGCGGCTCGTGTCGTAGATCGATTCGCCCTTGGCCATCGACGAAAACGTGAAGCCCGTCGTATCGCACACCGAGCCGCCCAGGCGGCAAAACGCCGCGCCGAAACTCACGCGGGTACGCGTGCTGGCCTCGAAGAACAGGTTGCCGAGCACCGCGCCTTCGAGCACGCGTGAGATTTTCCGGCGGCGCGCGATGGGCTGCATGATGTCGGCGACGCGAAACAGCGCTTCGACGGCGTCGCGCGAGAACTGATCGACGGACAGCAGCTGCGGCTTGCCTTCGAACAGCATCTGGCTGGCCAGCGACTGCGAATCTACGCTCTGCGTATGTTTTTCAGCGGGTGCGCCGTTGACGACGATTTCCGACACGAAGCGCTCGACGATTTCCGGCATCGCGCGCGATTCCTGCGAATCGTCGGGCAGCAGCCACGTGTCGAGCGCGCGCTTCGACACGCCGATTCGCGTCGCGAAGCCATCGCGGGTGAGATTCAGACGCCGCATCGCGTCACGGAGAAAAGCTTGTTGCGGGACGCTCATGGGCTGCCTCTCTTTTCGTCAGGAGATCGGATGGATATACGCGGTGCGTATATTAATTCGCTGGGCGAGGAAGTCAAGGAATTTCTCGCATCCATTCGTCCGGGCGACTGATTTCGCCTGCGCTGGCGAAACGCTCGCGGCGGCAAGCGCAGTTTTGCGGTTACACTGCCGGACATGGAAAACGGCTCATTGCTTCGTGATCGTGTGGAAACAGGTACGCCTCTGCGTGCCGCGATCGCGCGCGCCGCTTCCAAAGCCAAAAAACAGTTGCTCATCTGACCGGAGCTGCTGTTCCGTCAGATGTGCGACGGAACAGCCTCGATCAACGGTCCTCGAAACTCCCGCTTACGATCCTGCTTCCTCGCCGCTGAACGGTTCCCGTACGGTCGCGTTCGAGGAAAGTCATGTTCAATTTTTCGGGTATCTGGATTCCCCTTGTCACGCCGTTTTCCGCAAACGGTGCCGTCGATCACGGTGCGTTGCGCCGCCTGATCAGGCTCTACGCCGACGCAGGCGTCGCGGGCGTGGTCGCGCTCGGCACGACGGGCGAGCCGTCTTCGCTCGAGCCCGGCGAGCAGGAAGCCGTGCTCGCGACCACGCTCGACGCGGCGGGCGGCGCGCTGCCGGTGATCGTCGGCGTGTCGGGCAACAACGCGCGCGCCGTGCGTGAGCGCGTGTTGCGCCTGAATGCGTTGCCGCTCGCGGGCGTGCTGATTTCGGCGCCGTACTATGTGCGGCCGTCGCAAGCTGGCATCGCCGCGCACTTCACGATGCTCGCCGACGCAAGCGAGCATCCCGTCGTGATGTACGACATTCCCGCGCGCACGGGCGTGCGCATCGAGCTGGAGACATTGCTCTCGCTCGCCGCGCACCCACGCATTCAGGCGATCAAGGACTGCGCGGGCTCGCTCGACACCACGCACGCGCTGATCCTCGACGGCCGGCTGCAAGTGCTCGCCGGCGACGACATCCGCATCTTCGACACGCTCTGCATGGGCGGCAGCGGCGCGATCGCGGCGTCGGCACATGTGTGGCCGGAGCGTTTCGTCGCGCTCGATCGCGCGTTGAAAGCGGGGCGTCTTGACGAAGGGCGCGCGCTTTTCCATTCGCTCGTGCCGTTGATCGGCGCGCTGACGGCCGAGTCGAACCCCGCGCCTGTGAAGGCGGCGCTCGCCGTGCAAGGCCTGATGGAAGGCGATTTGCGTGCGCCGATGACGCAGGCGAGCGAAATGTTGCGCGAGCGTTTGCAGGAATTGCTTGGAGTCTGACGTTTGCTCGACGGTTTGCGATCTCCGTTTGCGTTGACCGCGCGCAGTTTCTCGCGGACTGGTGGCGGCAACGAAAGCGCACTGAACCTCCTGCGGACATGCGACGAATCCGATGTCGTCCAATTTGAGATGCGGGCCTGGCGGATGGCGTGATAATTCGCGCCACCGTTTTTCCCCATCAACGAGATCGATTCGTCATCCTGCGTATGCTGGTTCACCGCAACACCGCGCCGTCCGCTGCAAGTACCACGACACTTGCCGCGCGTTCATCTTTCGCATGCATGCCGCCGTGCATCGTCGCGGTCGGAACGCAGGGCGGCCGCTGATGTCGCTGATCTGGGGAACCGGCAGGAGCCTGACGAACGGCTCGGTGCGCTTCGTCACGCGGCACACCGCGCTGACCATCGCCGCGCTCGTCGCCTGTGGCAGCTCGGTGCTGACGTTGACGGCGGGCATCGTGATCGGCCGCGATCATCCGAAGCGCGACGCGGCCACGCAAGCCAGCGACAACCGCGTCGCGCGCGACTACACGATCGCTGAACTCGGCAAGCTGAATGCGGCAATCGAGCAGATGGAGCCACGCCTCACGCAGCTCGCCTCGCAGGTCGCGACGCTGCACGATTTCGAAACACGTCTGAAGACGATCAAGACCTTGCCGCGCCCCGTGTTCGCGCCGCCCGTGCTGTCGGCGAGTGACGTGCTCGGCGACGATGCGGGCGACGACGTGACTGACGGCGCGGCGCAGAAGTCGGAGAAGGCGAGGCCGTCGGCGAAGGGCGCCGCGCGAGCCGCGCCGAAGCGCGATGCGGACGACCATGATGGTCCGTCGACGGGGAAGCCCGCCGAACAGCCACTCGACAAGGCCAGCGAAACCGCAGCTGAAAACGGCGAAGGCGGCCCGTCACTGCCGCCGCGCCGTTGCGACGAACTGACCGGCCACCCGGCGCATGACGCGCTTGCGATTCACGAACAGATCGCCTGCCTCGTCACGACGTTGTCGGCGCTCGAACAGGAAGCGACGCTGCACGTCGCGAACTGGGAGTCGTTCCCGGGCCGCATGCCCGTCGACGGCGCGCGGTTCGGCTCGCCATTCGGCAATCGCGTCGATCCGTTCACGCATCACCTCAGCTTTCACCCGGGCGTCGATCTCGTCGCGCTGCCGGGCACGCCGATTCTCGCCGCAGCGGGCGGCCGCGTGATTCACGCGGGACCACAGGGCGGCTACGGCAATGCCGTCGAGATCGACCACGGCAACGGCCTGATCACGCGCTATGGACATGCTTCGAGGATCGTCGTGCAGGAGGGCGATCTCGTGCTGCCGCGCCAGCATATCGCCGATGTCGGCTCGACGGGCCGCTCGACGGGCCCGCATCTGCACTTCGAAGTGCTCGTCAACGGCGCGCCCGTCGATCCAACCGACTATCTCGCACTTTTCATGGGGCCGTCTCATGGCTGATTTACTTCGCCCGGGCAGGCGGCGCGTGCGTGTCCGCGGGCATGTCCGCGGCCATGTTGTCACGCAGCGCACGTATGCATTGCAGCCCGTGCGCTCGCTCGCAGTGCGCATCAGCGTGTGGGCGCTCGTTTGTATCGCGTGCATGGCGGCGGGCGCAGCGGCGATGCGTGGCTACGCGCGGCCCGATGCTTCAGCGGGTCCGTCGTGCGTCGCGCCCGCAGCGCACGACGAGTTGCAAGACGCGCTAGCGCGTGCGCAGCTCACGCTGATGCAGGAATCGGCGTCGCGCGCGAGCGTGCAGAAATCCGCCGACGCGCTCACCGTCGAAGTGCGCAGGCTTCAGGCGCAAGTGCTGTTTCTGCAGGGCCAAAGCCGTTCGCGCCGCTGAGGCGCGGCGCGTGTTCAACTTCATCCCGGTATCGATTATGTTCAGCAAGAAGAAGTCACCCGGCGTCTCCCAGAACAAACTGGCGACCCTCATTGCACACGACGTGACCATCACAGGCGACATCGAATTCAGCGACGGCCTGCGCATGGACGGCCATGTAAAAGGCAACGTCGCGGGCAAGGCCGGATGCGAGACCCTGCTGGTGCTGAGCAATCGCGGCTCGATCACGGGTAACGTGTACGGCTACGACGTGATCGTCAACGGCAGGATCACGGGCGACGTGATCGCCGATCACTTCGTCGAGTTGCAGGAGAACGCGTACATCACGGGCAACATCTACTACCAGCAGTTGCGGATGGATGTGGGCGCGTCGGTGGATGGCAAGTTGACGCGGCGCGATGTTGCGCCCACGCCGGCGAGCCCGCATATCGAGCCCGCGACGTTCGCGCTGCAAAAGGCCGACGTATCGACCATAGATCAGTGACGGGCCTGGACGGCGCCTCACGTCACGTCGTCGGCATGCGCTCCTGAAGCAGTTCGCTGAATGCGTCGGCCGTGAGCGGCTTGCCGAGCAGGAAGCCCTGCATTTCGTCGCATTGCAGGTCCTTGAGCTTGTCGAGCTGCGATGCCGTTTCGACGCCTTCCGCCACCACGTCCATTTCCAGCGAATGCGCGAGCGCGATGATCGCCTGCACGATTGCGCTGCCTTCGTGGCCGTCGGCATCGAGTCCGCTCGTGAAGAAGCGGTCGATCTTCAACTGCTTCACGCGAAAGCGCTGCAGATAGGCGAGGCTCGAATAGCCGGTGCCGAAGTCGTCGATTGAAATTTCGAAGCCGCTGTTCTGGAACTCGCGGATCATTTCGGTCGTCTTGGCGGCGTCCTGCATCGCGACCGTTTCCGTGATCTCGAACATGATCTGGTTGCAATCGACGCCTTCCGCGTGCACGATCTCCAGAATCTTCGCGACGAGATCCGGCTGCGCCATCTGGCGCGGCGACAGGTTGATCGCGATTTTCATCGACGGCAGGCCGGCACTTTCCCAGCGGCGAATCTGGCGGCACGTCTCGCGCACGACCCAATAGCCGATCTCCACGACCTGCCCGGAACGCTCGGCGATCGGGATGAAATCCATCGGCGGGAGCACGCCGATCTCCGGGTGATTCAGGCGGATCAAGGCTTCCGCGCCCGCGACCGCGCCGCTGTCGCCGCGGAACTTCGGCTGGAAGTGCAGCGAGAAATAGCCCTTGCCGAGCGCCTCGTGCAGCGCGCTCTGGATCTTGAGCGTGCGCATCGCCGCTTCGTTCATGTGCGCTTCGAAGAAGCGATACGTGCTGCGGCCGCCGCGCTTTGCTTCGTACATCGCGGCGTCGGCGTGCTTCAGCAACTCGTCGACGGAACTGCCATCCTGCGGATACAGCGCAATGCCGATGCTCGGCATGATCTGCAGCATCTGGCTTTGCGTGCTAATCCCTTCGCGCATCCGTTCGAGTACGGCCTCGGCCATCCTTTCTGCGTCGCGAGGCGCGCCGATGTTTTCGGCCAGCACGACGAACTCGTCGCCGCCGAGCCGCGCGACGGTATCGACGTTGCGCACGCATTGCCGCAGGTGCTGGGCGAACGATTTCAGCACTTCGTCGCCGAACGCGTGGCCGAGCGAATCGTTGATCGTCTTGAAGCCGTCAAGGTCCATGAAGAGGATCGCGAAGCCCCGGCGGGTCTGCTTCGACGCGTGGATCGCGCGCTCGATGTGCTCATTCAGCGTGCGGCGGTTCGGCAGATCGGTGAGGGTGTCGTAGGTGGCAAGGCGCACGATCTGGTTGTTCAGCGACGAAACCGAGCCGGCGAGGAAGGTTGTGTGTGCATCGAAGCGCGACAGGATCAGCGTGACGATCAGAATCACGAACGTGAACAGGATGATCGTCGTCGCGAGCCACTGCGCGTTGACGCCCCGCGCGGCGCCGCACACCGAGCCGGGCAGGAAGTCGGCGGCGGCCATGCCCGTGTAGTGCATGCCCGTGATCGCGATGCCCATCACGCAAGCTGCGCCGATGCGCTTGATCAGCACGCGATGCTGGCGCGAATCGCGCAGCGTGTGCGCGATCCACAGCGCAGCCATCGACGCCGCGATCGCAATCGCGACGGACGCGGCGAACAGGCCCGGACGATAGTGGATGCCCGGCTGCATCTGCATTGCAGCCATGCCGGTGTAGTGCATGCCCGCGATGCCGAAGCCCATCAGCAGGCCGCCCGTGACGAGGCGTCTGGCGGAGAGCGTCGGGCGCGCCACCTGGACGAGCGCGAAGTACGACACGATCATCGCGATGATGAGCGAGTAGCTGGTGATCGCGAAGTCGTAGCCGAGCGGGATGGGCAGCGAGAAGGCCAGCATCCCGATGAAGTGCATCGACCAGATGCCTGTGCCCATTGCGGCCGCGCCGCCTGCTAGCCAAAGGTGGCGCAGGCGGGCCGATGCCATGGTCGAAATTCGCCCGGCCAGGTCGAGCGCCGTGTATGAAGCCAGTGTTGCGACGGCGAGCGACACGACAACCAGACCCAGATAGTAAGTGCTCTGCATGTCAGTTCCGTCGCAAGAGGAAGTTCCCTCGACTGGTTAACGGCAGCCGTTTTAAAACATTGAGCACTTTTTTAAAAGTTTTATTCGAAGATTTAGCGAGGCGTTTTGAAAGCTCTTTAGCGGCTTTTGAAGTCTTTAAAAGGCATGAAATTGCTCGCAAAAAATGGTGGGTAAAATATTCCGATGAAGATCAGGGTTCCTGTTCCATTTCTGTACAGGCGCTTGCAGCCTGCGTTTCCAGCGCGAAGCCCTCGTCGAGCCAGCCCGTCACGCCGCCGATCATGATTTTCACGGGCCGGCCGAGTTTTGCGAGGCGGATTGCACCGCGCGTCGCGCCATTGCAATGCGGACCGGCGCAATAGGTCACGAATAGTGTATCGGCCGGATATTCGCGCAATTTAGACTCGATGATTTTCCGGTGCGGCAGATTGAGTGCGCCGGGAATATGGCCGCGCGCGAAAAGCTCGGGGCTGCGAACATCGAGCAGCACGAAGTCGGCGTTGCCCGACGCGAGGGTGTCCGAGACGTCCCAGCAGTCGGTCTCGAAGCGCAGCGACGACTCGAAATGCGCGAGCGCGCTCGCGCTGTCGGCGGCGGGGACGGCACTGACGGTGGAAGGGGCCATGTGTGTTCTCCTTGTCGATGGGGACGATGTGTCAATTATGGGCAGCGGGCCGCGCGCCCGTAAGTGGCGCAATCGTCAATCTCCGGTAACATCACGCCATGCAAGATCATCTCGTCGCGGCGCTCGTCTACGACCGCCTGTGCACTTTCGAATTCGGTTGCGTGACCGAACTGTTCGCGCTCGAGCGCCCGGAACTCGGCGTGACGTGGTATCGCTTCGCCGTCTGCGCGGTCGAACCGGGGCCGATTCGCGCGGCGGGCGGGATCGGCATTGCTGCGCCGTATTCGCTCAAGATGCTCGATCGCGCGTCGACGATCGTCGTGCCCGGCTGGCGCGATCCCGACGAGCGTCCGCCCGAGCCGCTGCTGAAAAAAATCCGCGCGGCCGTTGAGCGCGGCGCGCGTGTCTGTTCGATCTGCTCGGGCGTGTTCGTGCTGGCTGCGGCGGGTGTGCTCGACGGCAAGACGGTCACGACCCACTGGCGATACGCAGAGAAGTTGCAGCAGCGCTATCCGCAACTGCGCGTGAAGCCCGATGCGCTCTATGTCGACGAAGGGCAGGTGATTACATCTGCGGGATCGGCGGCGGGGCTCGACATGCTGTTGCATCTCGTGCGGCGCGACTACGGCAGCGCGATTGCGAACCGCGTCGCGCAGCGGCTGGTCGTGCCGCCGCATCGCGAGGGCGGCCAGGCGCAGTTCGTGCCGCGTCCTATGCCGCAGGACGACAGCAGTCGTCTCGCGCGACTGATGGATTACGTGCGCGCCAACCCCGCGCATGCGCATACGCTGGCATCGCTGGCGGACCAGGCGGCGATGAGTCCGCGCACGTTGCAGCGGCAGTTTCGCGACGCGACGGGAATGGCGCCTTACGAGTGGCTGATCCGCGAGCGCGTGGCGATTGCGCGCGAGTTGCTGGAGTCGCCCGCCGATCTGCCGATGTCGCGCGTCGCGGAGCTGGCAGGCTTCGGGTCCGAGGAATCGCTGCGTCGGCATTTCCGGCGCATTGCGTTGACGAGTCCGGGCGCGTATCGCAAGAAGTTCGGTGCGTCGGCTGTGGCGTGATGTTGCTGCGCTATGCTTGATGCGACAGGAGGCGACCACATGACAACGGAGTCGAATCATGCACGCGACGCGGAAGTTGCGCGGTTGCTCGATCACGCGCCGCAGCGCGATGCAGCCGATACGATCATGTTCGCGCGGCTGATCGGCGCGAAGTTCGCGAGCGGCGAACTGCTGCATCTCGGCTTGACGCGCGCCGCGCTCGACGCGGTGTGCTCACGTCATTTCCGCGACGCGGCGCCGCTGCATGCAGTGCCCGAGCACATTGCCGCGAGCGCGCATCAGCCTTTCGTCGATGCGTTGCGCGCTTTCCTGCTGCATCACGAGTCCTCACTCGCTGCAACGGATGCCGATGCGCAATGCCTCGCGACGATCATCGCCACGGCGTGCCTGCGTCCCGATCACTTGTGGCGGGATCTCGGACTCGACGGGCGCGACGACGTCACGGCGATACTGACGCGCCACTATCCGGAACTCGTCGCGCGCAACACGGATAACACGCGCTGGAAGAAATTCCTCGCGCGCGAACTGGCGCTCGCCGAAGGCCGCGTGCCTGCGCCCGCGCCGGGCTGTCCCGGTTGCGAAGACTACGCATTCTGCTATCCGTCGCGCTGAACCTGCCTGCAAGCTGCGCCGAAGCATCCGCGCAAACCCGGCCGTAGAAACCCGAAGTTGAGCGGGACTCATACCCGGCATCAAAAAACATCGCTTCATCGTCGAAAAAATCGGACCGCACAATCGCGATGCCATGTCATGCCCCTGCGCTGGCGCGGCGGGTCGCGTTATCCGCGCGGCCGATCACAACAAGATCCGAGACCTTCCCCGCAAATGAATTTGCGTGGGACGGGAGTAAGCGCTAAAGCGCTAACTCCCATCGACCGCAAATGAATTTGCATGGGATGGGAGTAAGCACTAAAGCGCTAACTCCCATCGACCGCAAATGAATTTGCATGGGATGGGAGTAAGCGCTAAAGCGCTAACTCCCATCGACCGCAAATGAATTTGCATGGGATGGGAGTAAGCGCTAAAGCGCTAACTCCCATCGACCGCAAGTAAATTTGCATGGGATGGGAGTAAGCGCTAAAGCGCTAACTCCCATCGACACAGGAGACATACGATGATGCAATCCATCAAGCTGCGCACGGCCCTGTTCGCCGCCGTCGCCACTGCGGCAACCATACTCACGGCAGGCAGCGCGCATGCCGCCGACAGCAACGCCGCGAAATCCGGAAGCTGGTGCAGCGCGGGCAAGACCGTGCACTTTGCGGGCATCACGTGGGAAAGCGGCGCGTTCGCGACGGAAGTGCTGCGGCAGATTCTGGAGAAAGGCTATGGCTGCAAGACGGACGTCGTGCCGGGCAGCACGGCCGCGACGGAAACCGCGCTCGCGCACAACGACGTGCAGATCTGGGCCGAGCAATGGACAGGCCGCAGCGAGATCACCGCGAAGGCTGTCGAGACGGGCAGCGTGAAGCTGGTCGGCGACACGCTGCCGGGCGGCACGAAAGAGGGCTGGTTCGTGCCCGACTACGTCGTGAAGGGCGATCCCTCGCGCGGCATCAAGGCATCGGCCCCGGGACTGGCTTCGGTGGCGGATCTGCCGAAGTACAAGAACGTCTTCACCGACGATGAAGAGCCGAACAAGGGCCGCTTTCTGAACTGCCCGAGCGGCTGGGATTGCGAGCGCGTGAACTCGCGGCTCCTGAAAGTGCTCAAGCTGGATGACGCGTACACGAACTTCCGTCCCGGTACGGGCGCGGCGCTCGATGCCGCGATCGCATCGGCTTACACGCGCGGCGCGCCGATCCTGTTCTACTATTGGGGTCCCGCTGCGCTGATGGCGAAGTACAAGCTGACCGAGCTGAAAATGCCCGCGTTCAACGATGCGTGCTGGCAGACGCTGCGCAACGAGAGTAGCACGCAGCAATGCGCGTCGTCGTATATGGTCTCGCACGTGACGGTCGGCGCGTCGACGCCGTTCTACAACGCCGAGCCGCAATTGATGACGATGTTCACGAAGGTCAAGTTTCCGATGGACTTCCTGAACGCGACGATTCTCGACATGAGCGTCAAGAAACTGGATGCGCAGACCATGGCCGCGCAGTTCCTGCGTACGCATCCGGAAATGTGGAAGACGTGGGTGCCTGCCGATGTCGCGGCGAAGGTGCAGGCGGGGATCGCGGGTTGATCGTGTTGCGCGTGTGAACGGGCGCGGACAGCGGCGCGAACGCGTCGCTGTCGGTTCGTTCACGGTACGTGCAAAGGAGGCAGTCGCCACTGTGGGTTATCGCGCCATGTAACGGACTTCCAGGCCCGGGATTGCATGCATAATGGGTGTGGCCAACGCCAAACATTCCTTTCCCGAAAGCGCCCGCGCCAGCTGGAGTTGCGCCGATGTGTTCCGGAACATGCTTGCGATCGACTTGGAGGATGGCATGTCTGGATCCGAAACGTTACCGCCCCCCGATCTCTACATCACGCCGGAGCTGCATCGACGGGTGCCGAAGTTTGTCGATCACCTCGGCGAAAAACTCGCTTTGCAGGACATTGGCGCGCAGATGCTCGATCATCCCGAGCAACTCCTGCCCAGGCTCGTCGAACGGGCGATGCAGATGACGGGTGCCGAGTCGGCGGGCATCAGCGCGTTCGAGCCGATGGAAGGCAGCGCAGGCATCTTTCGATGGCGCGACCTGCGCGGCAGGCTGGCGCCTTTCGAGGGTGCGACGACGCCCCGCAATTACAGCCCGTGCGGCGTCTGCCTCGATCGGTTCGAGCCCACTTTGACGCGCCATCCCGAGCGCCATTACGGGTGGATTGCGGACGCCGGTGTGGTCTGTCCCGAAGTGCTGCTCGTGCCGCTTTACATGGCGCATGGCCAACCGCTCGGCACGTTGTGGATCGTCGCGGAGAAGGAAGGGCAGTTCGATAGCGGGCACGCGCGCATCATGCGCGAACTGGCGTCGTTTGCAGGAATTGCGCTTGCCATGCTGCAAAACCAGAGCCGGCTTCAGGAAGCACTGGCTCAGCAGGAGTTGCTGACGCGCGAGATGAATCATCGGGTGAATAACGTGTTCTTCGTCGTCGATGCGATGATCCAGATCGGCAAGCGGTCCGCGACATCGACGGCCGCCTTCGCCGACACGCTTTCAGGCAGGCTGCATGCGCTTGCCGCCGCGCACGCGCTCGTGCGCCATAGTTTCGGGCCAGGGCCGCAGGTTCAGCGACCTTCCATTGCGACGCTACACGCGCTGACGGGCGCGATCTTCAAGCCCTACGAAGGGACGAGCCAGGCGCGTTTCAGCGTGGAGGGAAACGATTTATGCCTCGGCGATCGCGCAGTCACGAGCCTGGCTTTGGTGTTTCACGAGCTTGCGACCAACGCGGCCAAATACGGGGCATTAGCGGAAGACGCAGGGTGTGTGTCGATCGATTGGGAACAACAGGGCGATTCCCTTGCAGTGCGCTGGGAAGAAAACGGCGGGCCGCCGATCACGGCGCCTCCGCAAGCAACCGGCTACGGCACGAGGCTGCTGAACAACACCGTTACGCGGCTGTTCGGCGGTACGTTGGTGTCCGATTGGCGTGAGCAGGGTCTGGTCGTGGAATTGACGATTCCTCTGGCCAGGCTGATGGACTAAAAGGCGCACTCGAACGTCGCTCGCGCGGCTTCCGTCGCGGCGCGAAGCCCCGTGAAGCATGCGAAAAAGCGGAACCAGCAAAACGAAAATCCGCCGCGCCGCCATCGTCATATAGAATGACGCGCTTTGCCCGTTCTCGCCATGTGGTTCAAGAATCTACAGCTTCACCGTCTTCCCGCTCCGTGGAAAGTGAGCGCCGAGCAAATCGAAAAGTGGCTCGAGCCGCACGCGTTCCAGCCGGCCAACAGCGTCGAGACGACGCGCCAGGGCTGGGCGTCGCCGCGCAATGACGGCACGCTCGTCTACTCGACCAACAAGCAGCTGCTGCTCACGTTCCGCGCGGAAAAGAAACTGCTGCCCGCTTCCGTCGTCACGCAGGTGACGAAGGCGCGCGCGCTGGAACTCGAAGAGCAGCAGGGTTTCAAGCCCGGCCGCAAGCAGATGCGCGACCTCAAAGAGCAGGTCACCGACGAACTGCTGCCGCGCGCGTTCAGCATCCAGCGCGATACGCGCGTGTGGATCGACACCGTCAACGGCTGGCTCGCAATCGATTCCGCGTCGCAAGCGCTTGGCGACGATGTGCTCGGGCTGCTGGTCAAGTCGGTGGATCGGCTGCCGATCATGAGCGTGCGCGTCGCGCAAGCGCCCGTTTCGGCGATGACCAACTGGTTGCTCGCGGGCGACGGCCCCGTCAATTTCACGCTGGACCAGGACACCGAGTTGCGCTCGCCCGCGGAAGGCAATGCGACGGTGCGCTATGTCGGCCACGCGCTCGAAGCGGACGACATGCGCCGTCATATCGAAGCGGGCAAGCAGTGCATGCGTCTGGCGATGACGTGGAACGACCGCGTGTCGTTCGTACTGACGCCGTCGCTGACCATCAAGCGCGTCACGCCGCTCGATGTCATCAAGGATGCCGCTGACCCGACCGCGCAGAATGACGACGAACAGTTCGAGTCCGATTTCACGCTGATGACGGGCGAACTGGCGAAGATGCTGGACGGCCTCGTCGATGCGCTCGGCGGCGAACTCGCCGACGGCATCGTGCCCGCAAAGGCCGCGTGAAGCACGTCAGCGTGTCATAAGGCAAGCCGGCACAGAAAGGCCCGCGCGAAGCGGGCCTTTCTATTCGCGCGGAACGCCTTGCGTGCCGCGTAAATCAGTCGAACATATTCCTGAACGCAACGGCGACGATCACGGGCACGCACATGACGAGCGGTATCGCGAAGTAAGGCACTTCGAGATCCACGTACCAGCTGTAGACGAGCCAGCCGATCCCCGCGCACAGCGTGCCGATGCCGATGAGCGCGGTCATAACGTTCAGCAGCGTAGGCGAGGGTTTCCAGTGCGTCTTTTGTTCTTTTGGCGAAGGCGGGTTCATTGCGGCTCCGGAGCGGATCGTCACGAGTTTCGATTCGTTCGATTTTACTCCGGTGGCATGCGCGCGGCTGAATAGCCGTCGCCCGTCACGCCGCCCTGAAAGCGCAATGAAGGGCGGCACGGGCTTCGGCGGCAAGACTTATTCGAACGCCTTGTCGTTCGGATTCTTGTAGAGTGCGCGCAGGTTCTCGCTCATCGGAAAGTCGAAGTTCATGTTCTTGGGCGGCACGGGCTTCATGAACCACCGGTCGTACATTGCGTCGATCTCGCCGCTCTTCATGACCTGCGCGAGCGTATCGTCGACGATCTTGAGGAAGGCCGGGTCGCCCTTGCGCAGCATGAAGCCATACGCTTCCGACGATTGCGGCGTGCCGACGATCACCCAGTCGGCAGGCTTCGCCGTCAGCGTGCGCGTGCCCGCGAGCAGCACGTCGTCCATCATGTACGCGACGGCGCGGCCCGTCTCCAGCGTCATGCGGCCTTCGCCGTAGTCCTTCGCGCTGATGATCTGCATGTTCATCTTCTTCTCTTCGTTCATCTTGCGCAGGATGCGTTCTGACGTCGTGCCCTGATTCGTCACGACCGTCTTGCCCGCCAGATCGGGAAAGTCCTTGACGCCCGAATCCTTGCGCGTGAGCAGGCGCGTGGTCGCGACGAAGAACGTATCGCCGAACGCGACCTGGTTCTGACGCGACGTGAGGTTCGTGGTGACGCCGCATTCGAGATCGACGGTGCCGTTCTGCACCAGCGAAATGCGGTTCTGCGATGTGACGGGAATGAAGCGCACCTGCAGATTCGGCTTGTGTGTTTTGGCCTTCACCGCGTCGATGATCCGGTTGCACAGGTCCTGCGAAAAGCCGATCACCTGATTGTTCGTATCGACATATGAGAACGGCACCGACGTCTCGCGATGGCCGATCGCGATCAGATTGGCAGCCTCGACTTTGGCCAGCGTCGGTTGCGCGTCCTGCGCGGCGGCGTTCGTCATCGTCATAAGGCAGGGCGCCGAGACGCACAAGGCGAGTGCGAGCGAAGTCAGTCGGTTCATTGCAGGTCCTCTGGTTGAATCCGTAGCGTGTTTACGAATGTTGCCATGAAAGTAATTATTGCAACATATGTTTTACCCCTAAGTTCGATCTCATGGCGGTTGAGGCGCGGTCATGTGGATGGCACGCGGCGATGGCATGATGAATGCAGCGGTGCCTTCCTCTGTAGCCCTGTGTACTTGTCCATCAACAAAATCAAGGAGAAAACCGATGCACGCCGTTCGCCAATGGATCGCTGGAATTGCCCTCGCCGCGACGCTCGCCGCGCTGGTCCCGCTGCCCGCCGCCGCGCAGACCAACCCTGGCACGATGCCGCCGCCGACGCCCGCAGGCGACAGCACGTTTCTGCTGACGATCTTCCTGAAGCACGACCAGTCGAAGCCGCTGCCGAAGATCAACCAGCAACTAGCCGATCAGGGCTTCTACAAGGCGTTTCCGCCGCCAGGCATCGAAGTGGTGTCGTGGTACGTGATGATGGGGATCGGCCAGGTCGTAACGCTGCGCGTGCCGGCCAACCGCCTGCGCGAAGTGAACCGCGCAATCGAGGAGACTGCGTGGGGCGGCTACAGCACCGATTTCTACCCAACCTACGATTACAAGGCGATCGCCGAGCAGGCGCGGGCCAAAAACAGCAAGTGAACGGCCGCGTCAGTACCACGGCTTGTCGTTGAGCGGCGAGCCGGTGATCTTGACGATGAAGTCGAGAAACGCGCGGACCTTCGCGGACGGATGACGCCGCGAAGGGTAGAGCGCGCAGAGCGGAAAGCGCTCGTCGGGCCAGTCGGGAAAAAGATCGACGAGGCGGCCGCTGTCGAACAGCGGCTGCGTGCCGAGCGCCATGATCTGCGCGATCCCGTGACCGGCGAGGCATGCGCCGTGCATTGTCGAGACGTCGTTGACCATGAGGCGGCCGCGTGCGTCGATGATGAGTTTTTTGCGCGGCCGGTGAAATTCCCACACGAATGGGCGTCCTGTTTCCGGGTCGCGGTACTGGATGCAGTTGTGCGGCTCGCGTTCGAGATCGGTCGGCTTGAGGGGGCGACCGTGTTTCTTCAGATAGCCTGGCGACGCGGCCGTCACGATGCGCGTGTCGAGCAGCCTGCGCGCGATGAGTGTTGAAGGACGCGGCTCGCCGAAGCGCACGGCGAGGTCGAAGCCGTCGGCGACCATGTCGCCGAGCTGGTCGCGCGTGATCAGGTCGAGATTGAGTTCCGGATAACGCGCGACGAATTCGCCGATGCGTGGGCTCAGCACGATCTTCGAGAAGAACGGATCGACGTTCACGCGCAACCGTCCACGTACGGCGGTCGCGCCCCCTGCCGCCGATGCCGCCGCTTCTTCGAGGCCGTCCATGAGCGGCACGATCTGTTCGTAGAGACGCAGGCCTTCATCGGTGAGCTTGACGGTGCGCGTGGTGCGGTCGAACAGGCGGATGCCGAGCCGCGCCTCCAGCCGCGCGACCGAGCGGCTCACGCCGGATTGCGACATGTCGAGCCGTTCGCTTGCGCCCGCAAAGCTGCCGCTTTCGACGATCGCCGTCAGCACGCCCATGCCGTTGAGAATCCGTTCGTCGAAGGACATGGTGCGCTCCTTGTTGAGATGAATGACATTGTGTCATGAATCAAATGACACTCATGTCATGGTGTAAAGCACTGCCGGCGACCAGAATCCATCCCGACGCAAGCAATTTCTCATTGAACGGGAGTTTGGGGATGTACGCAATTACGGGTATCACAGGTCAGGTCGGCGGTGTGGTCGCGAGGACGCTGCTCGCGCAGGGCAAGCAGGTGCGCGCGGTGGTGCGCAGCGAGGAAAAGGGCGCGGCCTGGGCTGCGCGAGGCTGTGAAGTGGCGCTCGCGGAGATGCATGATCGGGACGCGTTGCTGCGTGCGTTCGAGGGTGCGGAAGGTGTGTTCGTGCTGTTGCCGCCCGTGTTCGATCCGTCGCCGGATTTTTCGGAGTCGCGGAGGAATATTGCCGCGCTGCGGGCTGCTTTGAGCGAGGCGAAGCCGGGGCGCGTGGTCGTGCTGTCGACGATTGGCGCGCAGGCCACGCAGCCCAATTTGCTGAACCAGCTTGGGATTATGGAGCAGGAGTTAGGCACTCTGCCTTTGCCTGTTGTGTTTCTGCGTGCTGCGTGGTTCTTTGAGAACTTTGTATGGGATGTTGAGCCAGCTCGGGCGAATGGTGTGATTCCTAGCTTTCTTCAACCGCTCGATAAGCCGGTGCCGATGGTGGCAACTGATGATATTGGGCGCGTTGCCGCGGAGTTGTTTCAGGATGCCTGGACGGGGGCGCGGGTTGTTGAGCTTGAAGGGCCGCGCCGCGTGACGCCTGATGAGATTGCTGCTGCGTTTGCTAGTGCGCTTGATCGGTCGGTGCGGATGCAGATCGTGCCGCGGGATGAATGGGAGTCTTTGTTCCTCTCGCAAGGGATGAATAATCCGCTGCCGCGGATGCAGATGATCGATGGGTTTAATGAAGGGTGGATTGAGTTTGAAGCGCCTCCGGCGTCGGTTAAGGGGGATGTTACGGTTGAGATGGTGGTTCGGCAGTTGGTCAAGAGTTAGCGCCTTTGCGGCGCGGGCGGTTTGGTTTGCTTTTGTTTGCGCTGGCATCCGCATTTTGGCTTTGGTGTGCATGCGTAGCCGTTGTGGGCTTGCCGTTGCGCTGGCATCCGCGCTTTGCCTTCGTGCTTCAAGCGTCGCCCCTGTGCGGGGCGGCACCTACTTTTCTTTGCCGCCGCAAAGAAAAGTAGGCAAAAGAAAGCGGCTCACACCGTCAGTTCTAGTTCTTGCCTGAGGGCCCTCAACCGGTCCCACACTTCACACGGCAAAGTCTTTGTTCGCGTTCGTTGCCAACGCTTTGAATACACGCCTCACCCACTTCAAACACCCGCACAAGGGCAAGCGGCAGCGAATGGTTTCTGCCGCCCAGGTGGCAAACGGTGTGTAGGTTGTCGCGACGTACACGTTAGCGCTCATACATGGTGGTGTGCGTGCGCTATCGTTCCGAAGTGAGGCGTGTGTAGCGCTACGGCCTACACACAGTTTGCCACCTGGATGGCGGAGGAATATCCGGCGCGGCACGCTGCAACACGGGTGCGTGAAGCGGGTGAGGCGTTCATTCGAAGCGTTGGCAACGAACATGAGTCACGTGGTTGCCGTGTGAAGCGTGGGACCGTCTGGGGGCCCTCAGGCAATAACTAGAACTGGCGGTGTTAGCCGCTTTCTTTTGCCTACTTTTCTTTGCGGCGGCAAAGAAAAGTAGGTGCCGCCCCGCACAGGGGCGACGCTTGAAGGGCAAACACCGTAACGCGGATGCCAGCGCAAACACAAGCAAAACCAAAACCGCACGCGCCACGAAGCCAAACCGCGGATGCCAGCGCAAACACAGGCAAACCACACCAGCGTCGCAGACACCAACAAACCCCGCGTTAAGCAGCCCGCGCCACAGGCGCAGAAGACGCCCTCAACAACACCGGAATCGACTTCGAAGTCGGCGTATTACACACATCAGCAACGCTATTCAACGGCACAAGCGGATTCGTCTCCGGATAATAAGCCCCGAGACACCCACGCGGAATGTCATACTCGACAAGCAAAAACCGCTCAGCACGCCGCTCGATCCCATCATCCCAGATGGTTTCCATATCGACCCAATCGCCAGCCTTGAACCCAAGCATCGCGATATCAGCAGCATTCACAAACACCACGCGCCGCTGGTTATAAACCCCGCGATAGCGATCATCCATCGCATAGATGGTCGTGTTGTACTGATCGTGCGACCGAGTCGTCATCAAGGTCATCGCACGTTCACCGTGCAGCCTCCGGGCCCGCTGGATCGGCGTATCGCGCTGAATCTGATGCACAACGAAGTTCGCCTTCCCCGTCTCCGTCTTCCAGTCGCGCTCGCGCGACGCAACCCGCAGATGGAACCCGCCCGGCTGCTCGATCCGCTTGTTGTACTCGTAAAAACCATCGATCGACCACTCAATCGCATCGCGAATCTTCGCGTAATCATTCGCGTAAGCAAGCCAGTCCACCTTCGCGCTGCCAAGCGTCGCCTCCGCAATCTGCGCAACGATACGCGTCTCCGACACGAGGTTGCCCGACGCAGGCGTGTTCATCCCGTACGACACGTGAACCATGCTCATCGAGTCTTCGACAGTCACACCTTGCGCAACGCCATTCTGCAAGTCGATTTCAGTGCGCCCGAGCGTCGGCAGAATCAGCGCTGCCTTGCCATGCACGAGATGGCTGCGGTTGAGCTTGGTCGTGATATGCACCGTCAGGTCGCAGGCGCGCAGCGCTTCCCACGTGCGCGGCGTGTCCGGCGTCGCGATCGAGAAATTGCCGCCCAGGCCAATGAACACTTTCACGTGGCCTTCAAGCATCGCCTCGATCGTTTCGACCACGTCGTAGCCGTGACCGCGCGGCGGCTCGAAATCGAACACCTTGCCGAGCCGGTCGAGAAACGCGTCAGTGGGCTTTTCCTCGATGCCGATTGTGCGGTTGCCCTGCACGTTCGAGTGGCCGCGCACCGGGCACAGGCCGGCGCCCAGACGGCCGATATTGCCGCGCATCATCATCAGGTTCGACAGCATGTGAACCGTCGGCACGGAATGCTTGTGCTGCGTGATGCCCATGCCCCACGTCGAGATCACGCGCTTGCCGTTCACGTAGATGCGTGCGAGGTTCTCGATATCTTCGCGCGGCACGCCCGATTCTTCGACCAGCGCTTCCCAGCTTTGTCCGCGCAGATCGCCAGCGAAGGCTTCGAAGTTGGCCGTGTGTTCTTCGATGAACGCGACGTCGAGCACACGCTCGGCGTTCTGTTCGACAGCGAGGTCGTCGAGTTCCAGCACACGCTTGGCTACGCCCTTGATCAGCGCGAAGTCGCCGCCGATCTTCGGCTGGATGAACGTCGACGCAATCTGCACACCCGACGACAGCATGTCCGTCACGTGCTGCGGGCTCGCGAATCGTTCGAGGCCGCGCTCGCGCAACGGGTTGATCGACACAATGGTCGCCCCGCGTTTCGCGGCGTCACGCAGTTCGTTGAGCATGCGCGGGTGGTTCGTCGCCGGGTTCTGGCCGAAGATCAGCAGCGTGTCGGCGTGCTCGAAGTCTTCGAGCAACACCGTGCCCTTGCCGATGCCGACCGTGGTCGGCAGGCCGCGGCTCGTCGCCTCGTGGCACATGTTCGAGCAGTCGGGGAAGTTGTTCGTGCCGTACATGCGCACGAACAGTTGGTACAGGAACGCGGCTTCGTTGCTCGCCCGGCCCGACGTGTAGAACGCGGCGCGATGCGGACTGTCGAGCCCTTTCAGATGCTTCGCGATCAGTTGATACGCGGCGTCCCACGAAATGGGTTGGTACTTGTCCGTCAGCGGATCGAACACCATCGGATCAGTCAGGCGGCCATGCTGTTCGAGCGTGTAGTCGTCCTGCTTCATCAACTCGTCGATGGTGTGCTGCGCGAAGAACGCGGGCGTCACACGCTTGCTCGTCGCTTCCGCCGCAACGGCCTTCACGCCGTTTTCGCAGAACTCGAAGGTCGACGCGTGCTGGCGGTCCGGCCATGCGCAGCCCGGGCAGTCGAAGCCGTCCGCCTGGTTCTGCTTGAAAAGCGTCTTGTACTTGCCCCCGGCGACCTTCTCCTTGACGAGATTGATCGCGACGTACTTCAATGCGCCCCATCCGGCGGCAGGCCCGATGTACGGTTCGATGCGGCCCGGTTTGGTGCTGGTCTTGTCCATGTGTTCTTGTGTCCGGTGTGGCTTGATGTTGAGGCTAGGGTAGTGGGGAATACGCGTACCCGGCGTGTACACAATGTGTGATAGAAAAAGAGTACAGTTGCGACTGTTATCGACCGAAAGGCTCAATTTCGGTGAACTGTGCTCAAAATTTGGGCGCGGCGCCCGTCCGCTGTGCCTACGGCAGAGGCATCTCTTGAAGCTTTACGAAGAACTGGCGAAGGAAATCGAAGGGCAGATCCGGCGCGGCGTGTTCCGGCCGGGCGAGCGCGTGCCCTCCGTAAGGCAGACCAGCCAGCACCGGCAGATCTCGATCACGACGGTGCTGCGCGCGTACCTGATGCTGGAGAGCAAGGGCGTGATCCAGAGCCGCCCGCAGTCCGGCTACTTCGTGCGGCTCGGCGCGAACGACGCGCCGCCGCCCGTGCAGGAACTGGATGTATCGAAGCCAATCGCCGTGTCCGCGCAGGTCGACGTGAGCCGGCTCGTGCTGTCGACGCTGCGCTCCATCGGCAGCGACGAGGCCGTGCCGCTCGGCTCGCCGTATCCCGATCCCAGTCTGTATCCGTTCCAGAAGATCAACCGATACGCCCACGTGATCGGCCGGCGCAAGACGCAATGGGGCGTCACCGACGAGCTGCCGCCAGGCAATCCCGATCTGATCCGGCAGATCGCCCGGCGCTATCTGGAGAATGGCATCGCGATCGATCCGAACGAGATCGTCGTGACGGTCGGCGCGACGGAGGCGATCAATCTGTGTCTGCAGGCGGTCGCGAAACCCGGCGACACGGTCGCCGTCGAATCGCCGACCTTCTACGCGATGCTGCACGCCATCGAGCGCATGGGCATGCGCGCGATCGAAGTGGCGACGCATCCACGCGAAGGCATCGACCTCGGCGCGCTCGCGCACATACTGGATAAACGCAAAATCGCCGCGTGCATGGTGATGCCGAACTTCCAGAATCCGCTCGGCTTCCAGATGCCCGACGACAAGAAGCGCGAACTCGTCAAGTTGCTGACGCGGCACGACGTACCCGTCATCGAGAACGACGTCTATCACGAGCTGTACTTCGGCGACGTGCATCCCGGCGCGCTGAAGAACTATGACAAGAAAGGGCTGGTGCTGCATTGCGCGTCGTTTTCGAAGACGCTCACGTCCGCGTACCGGATCGGCTGGGCGATGCCGGGCCGCTACCGCGAGCAGGTCGAGAAGCTCAAGTTTCTCAACACGCTGACCACGCCGTCGATTCCGCAGCTCGCGATTGCCGAATATCTGAAGCAGGATGGCTATGAGCATCATCTGCGCAAGCTGCGCAAGGGCCTCGCGCAGCGCGCGAAGCTGATGACGACGATGGTCACGCGCTTCTTTCCCGAAGGCACGCGCGTGTCGCATCCGATGGGCGGCTACGTGCTGTGGGTCGAGCTGCCGCGCAGTGTCGATTCGATGCAGCTCTACAAGCTCGCGCTGGAGCACGGCATTACGGTTGGCCCCGGCTATATGTTCTCGACCACGAACGGGTATAGCCATTGCATCCGCTTGAATTACAGTTATGCATGGTCGCCGGAAATCGAGAGCGCGCTGATGACGGTCGGCAAACTGGCGGCCGCGAGCATGCGCGAATGAGCTGACGTTTCGTCGAGAGGAGAACCGACTTGAATCCGAATGATGCGGCACACGACAAGCATTGCGAAGACGATGACGACGATAACGAACTCGATCCCACCGTCGAGCAGTTGCTGATGCTGCTATGGGAAGCGTCGCGCGAATCGCCCGGCAAGCCGTGGTCGCTCGCGAAGATCAGCAAGCGTGCCGATCTCCCCATGAGCACGTTGCGGCGCTATTTCACGCAGTTGCAGTCGGCGGGCGTGATCGCCGTGCAGATGGACGAGGAAGGGCGCGGATCGGCGTCGCTGACGGGCGAAGGGCTGGAGCTGTGCGAGGCGCTGTTCGGCGAGCCTTGAGTCGCGTCGAAGCTTACCGATGCGCATCGAAGCGCATCGAAGCCCGCGTGGCGCTTACGGCGTGGCTTCTTCCGAAGCCGGCAAGAACGACAGGCGCGACGCGAGCAGCATCACGCACGTGAGAATCGCAATGCCCGTCAGGATGCCCGCGAGCCGCAGCATCGCGGCGTGCGGATCGGCGGACCACGCGTGGTCCTGCACGAAAACCATGATGAAGGCGATCGTGAACTGCCGGCCGATATAGCTCGCGCCCTGTTTGCCCGTCTGCACGTGGCAGCCTGCCCATATGCCCGCCGCCAGCGCGAGCAGGGACGGCACGATCTGGCCTTGCATCAGCGGCAATAGCGCGATCCCAACCGCGCCCGCGATCAGGCAGCCCACCATGCGTTGCACCATCTTGTCGGCGACGGGCTTCTGCGAGCGCACGACGACGGAAGTGGGCGGCAGGATCATCACCGCGATCGTCGTCACGAGCGCCTGCGCGAAGCCGGGCAGATCGAGCGTGACGGTGAGCGCCGCGAGGATCGCAACGGCGATGCCCGCCTGCACGCCCAGCACCATGCGCGCGTGGCGCAGGGTCTCGAAGGTGGGCGGCGGGGCGTTCGCGGTAGCGGCAGCCGCCGCGACGACTTTCGATGCGGGCCGGCGCCGCTCATACCAGCTGATGCAGATGTGAAACGCGCCCGACACGAGGAGGCACGCAAACGTGCCGACGCACACCTCGGCGACGCGCATCATCGCGAACGACGCCGTCGGGCCGAACGCGATCAGCTTGTGCGCCTCGAACGTGACCAGCACCCACGTGATGCCGCCCAGCACCCATGCATACGACGCCGACGAGCCGTTTCCGCGATAGACGCAGATGGCGCCGATCACGCCCAGCACGGGCACGAACAGCCACGGACGATCGCCGATGATCGGGCCCAGCAGCGTGCCGAGCAGGCCGCCGAGAATGGTGCCGAGCACGCGATGCAGCGCGCGTTGTGCGGAAGCCGAGAAGCGCGTCTGCATCACGGCGAAACCGCTGATGGCGGCCCACCAGGTATAGGGCAGGTGCAGCAGATGCGCGAGCGCCACCGACAGGACGACCGAGATCACCGCTTCGACGCCGAACAGCGCACGCTCGGGCGTCGGCTTCCAGGCGGCCAGTTCGCGGCCGAGCGCGGACAGCGCGTCACGGCCGATCTGCGTGAACATGCGGGCGCGCATGCGAACCTCGTCGAGATGGTGTGTGTGAGTTCAGCGCGTGGCGATGGCGGCCGCGGCGCCCGCCATCATCGTCGCGCTGGTGCGGTTCGCGATCTTCACCGCGCGGCGGCTGGTCAGCAGCGCGCGCGCCTTGACGGCGGCGAGCGCCCAGATGAAATCGACGGACATCAGCACGGCGAGCATCGTCAGCGTCAGTTCGAGCCACGCGAGCGTGCCGACACGCGACAGGTCGACGATGGTCGGCAGCAGCGCCAGATAGAAAACCATGATCTTGGGATTGCCGAGCGTGACCATCAGCCCCGCGACGAACATGCGCCACGGCGACTGGCCGCTCGGCAGCGTGCTTTCGTGGACGTCGGTGGGCGCGAACCACATCTTCCATGCGAGGAACAGCAGATACGCGACGCCCGCGAACTTCAGCGCGATGAACACCAGCGCGAAGCTATGCGCGACGACTGCAAGGCCGGCGACCGCGCAGGTGAGCCACAGCGCTTCGCCGATCCACATTGCGGCGAGAAACGGCAGCACGTCGCGGAAGCCGTTGGTGAGCACGCGGGCGACGAGCGCCGCGATGCTCGGGCCGGGCGAGCCCGCGGCAACGATCAGCGCGAGCGCGAAGACGAGAAGACCGGAAAGTGCCATCGAACGACTCCTTTGCGAAAGGGTCTGTGGCTGGATTATATCGGCGTGGCGGGTTGAGTTGCGCGGGCAAGCAGTGTCAATATGTCCGCTGAGCCTCTGCCAACCAACCCGATGCAACCACCCGTCGTTCACTATCGGCCTGCTGTGCCCGAAGATGTCCCGTCGATTCGCGTCGTCGAATGCGAGGCGGCGCAGCGTTTCGTCAGCGTCGGGCTGACGGGCATCGCGACCGCGCGCCCGATGGATGCGCCGTTCGTGCTGAAGAAGGTGGGGGCGTCGGAAGTGATCGTCGCGCAATGCGACGGCGAATGCGTCGGCTTCGTGATGTTCGCGATGCTGCGTGCGCGCATCTACGTCGAAGCGCTCGACGTCGTGCCCCAGCATGCGGGGCGGCGAATCGGCGCGGCCTTGCTCGATCAGGTTGACGTAAGGGCGCGAGAGACGGGCGCGACGTATGTCGAGCTGTCGACGTTCCGGCATGTGCCGTGGAATGCGCCGTACTATCAGCGGCTCGGCTTTAGCGTGCTGGACGACGATGAACTCGATGCCGCGCTGCTGCGCATCCGCAACTTGCGGATCGCGCGTGGCGTCGATGAAACGAAGCGCGTGTTCATGCGGCGCGCGGTGAAGCCCGCTGGGCATGAATGAAAAAACGCGGCGGGAATCGCTCCCGCCGCGTTCGTTGCATTACTGGCTGTTAGTTTCCAGCCCGTCGCGAGATCAGTTGACGGTTTCCAGCGCCGGATAGTCGGTGTAGCCCGCTTCGCCTTGCGCATAGAACGTTGCGGGAACCGGCTCGTTCAGCGGCGCATCCAGCTCGAAGCGGCGCACGAGGTCCGGATTCGCGATATACAGCTTGCCCCACGCGACAGCGTCCGCTTCGCCCGAGTCCAGCAGCTTTTGCGCGCTTTCCTTCGTGAACTTTTCGTTGGCGATATACACGCCGCCGAATTCCTTCTTCAGCAGCGGGCCGACGCGATCGTCGCCGAGCGCTTCGCGTGCCGCGATGAACGCGATCTTGCGCTTGCCGAGCTCACGCGCGACATAGCCGAACGTCGTGGCGGGATCGGTATCGCCCATCGTGTGCGAATCGCCGCGCGGCGCGAGGTGCATGCCCACGCGATCCGCGCCCCACACGTCGATACACGCGTCCGTCACTTCGAGCAGCAGGCGCGCGCGGTTTTCGATCGAGCCGCCGTATGCGTCGGTGCGCTTGTTGGTGCTGTCCTGCAGGAACTGGTCGAGCAGATAGCCGTTCGCGCCGTGCACCTGAACACCGTCGAAGCCCGCCTTCTTCGCGTTTTCCGCGCCCTTGCGATACGCGGCGACGATGCCCGGAATCTCCGAGATGTCGAGCGCGCGCGGCGTCACGTACGGACGCTGCGGACGCACGAGGCTCACGTGGCCTTCCGGCGCGAGCGCGCTCGGCGCGACAGGCAGTTCGCCGTTCAGGAACACAGGGTCCGACACACGGCCGACGTGCCACAGTTGCAGGAAAATCTTGCCACCTTCCTTGTGGACGGCGTCCGTCACGAGCTTCCAGCCTGCCACCTGTTCATCCGACCAGATGCCCGGCGTGTCGGCGTAGCCGAGGCCTTGCGGCGTCACGGACGTGGCTTCGGAGATGATCAGGCCGGCGCTTGCGCGTTCGGCGTAGTACTTCGCCATCAACGCGTTGGGCACGCGCACGTCGCCAGCGCGTTGACGCGTGAGCGGCGCCATCACGATACGGTTTTTCAGCGTGAGATCGCCAATCTGGAGCGGGTCGAAAAGTGTCGGCATGTTGTGTCAATCCTTGCAGGCGCATGGCCCGATGTGTCGAGACTGCATTCGGGGAAAGCGAAGACGCCGGCGTAAATCAGAGATCCGTGTTCATGCGTGCGAGGAACGCCTCGATGACGGCCTCGTTGCGCTTGAAGAACACCCATTGACCCACGCGTTTCGACGTGATCAGCCCCGCGCGCTGTAACGCGGCGAGGTGCGCGGACACCGTGGACTGCGACAGACCGCAGCAGTCGTCGAACTGTCCGGCGCAGACCCCGTGCTCGTACGAAAGCTCCTGCTCCGGGAAATACTTTCCCGGCTCGCGCAGCTTCGCAAGAATCACGCGACGCGCCGGGTTGGCCAGCGCCTTGTGGATCGCGTCGATGTCGATATCGGTGGTCTTCGGGTTGGGCTTCGTGCTCATGAAACAGCGGACAGACTCTCTGGCCGGAATGTCGGCGTCTGAATCGCTATGGACCGAATCTTATATCGGAATTTCACGATATGCGTGGATGGCCTTACTGGTAATGGGGGTGATAGTGTCGTCCCCGGTCCGAGCCGGTGGGGCAGAGGTACCTGGCGACGGCTGGGGGATTGACGCAAATCTGGGTGCTGTTTCGAATGGCGATCTTCGCTTTTCTGCTGATCGCCTGAGCGCTGCCTAAATGATGCGTTCGCATCCCTTGTCAAGCTTGGGATGTGATCGTTGACGTGATAAAGAGTGAGGTCAATCTGGTTTGGCCAGCGCCGGCGTTTGCATCATTAATTAGTTAGGTTTGCATATTAACTGGTACGTCAATTTAACTTTATAGCGCGGTTTTGGATCGGATCTTTGTGGCAAACCGGGGACGCTGGGTCCCCGGTCTTCAACCTGCGCGCTAGTGGCGAGCTGCCGCCGCCATCGAGTTGAGATGCGCGAGTTGTCCGTCGACCTCCGCATGCACGGTTTGCTGATAAACCTGTGCGGGAGTTCTGGCAGGCGTCGGCCCGCTATATGGCGGGACCCATCGGCCGGCCGGCAGACCGGCGGAATGGCTGCTCGGCAATTGGAGCGAGTTGTTGGCGGGCTGCGCGATGGAAGCGACGCCGCGGGTCGATTGCGCAAACGCCGTCGACGCTGTTACAACCAGAACGATCGCGATAAATGTACGTTTCATTTTGATCCCCAGGCAGTTAGGGAACGATCCCAGTGACTGGGAGGTGGAGATAACATAAGACCGCGGGTACGCCTTTTCGTTCAGGCCAGTCATCTCAGGGCGCTCGCTGTGAGCATCGATCAGCGAACGACGGACTCTCGAGGAGGAAAGACGGAGGCGTCTGCCGAAGTCGCTGCCCTTTCGCCCTTCCAGAAAACTACTGATCCATTGGCGCTTTTGGCCACGGTGGACTTAGTCCGCCGGGCTCGCACCGTTGACGGATCCGCGTGTCGCGGTGGATGACGTATTACGCTCCCTTTCCCGCGAGAGCAACTCCTGCTTCAACATGAGTGCCTCGCTATTGTCGTGCTGCAAGGAAAGCGCCCAAAAAATGCCCGAGCGCGCCATACGCAGGTCGTTTTTGTCGAGACCGCTGTGTGCTCGCGCAAGTGCGAGCGCCATCAGCCTGTGATTCTTGTCGCTATCTCGCCCGCTGTTCGAAACCGAACTCTGCGAGGACACGGATTGTGACGGCTGCGGCGTCGCGGTCGACGGTTGAGCCGGTTCGGGCACGGCAACCGACGCGACCGGCGCAGGCGTTGTTTCTGCTGTCATTGTCGAGTTTTGCGCCAACGCTGGATTTTGCGCCGAGCCTCGCGTGATTGCCGGCGCATCAACCCCCGGGGTCCGCCTCGCCTGGCTCGTGCCATTTGCCGTTACGCTACCTTGCGCAGTGTTCGATGCCGCTATCGGTTCTCCATCGGCGGAGCCACTAAGACGGTGAACCAATACCACTGCGCCGCAGAGCACGACTAATGCCACCAGAGTTAGCGCTGTCCCCGTTTTCATACGCGAACCACGGAAGCCGCCTTGAGATCGCGAAGGTGAACGCGCGCCGCCATGCGGGGCGGCGACGGCCGGTCGGACGAACGATGTCAGCCGGGACCGCCAGATCTGGCCCCCGGGCGCAACATTCGCACGCGCACCTGTAGCGCTTGCCGTTTTGGATGCCGTTGCGGCATTGTGCTTCTTCGTCGAGGTGCGTTCGCTGAACGCGAGCCTCGCGGGCGCCCCGCATTGTGGACAAAAATTAACAGGCTCGGATAACCTACCGCCGCACTGCGCGCACGTGGTCAAAGAATTCGGGCGACGAGCGGTTTGAGCGTCCATCGGCAAATGTTCCCCCTATAAATGCAACTGCTCCATGATGCGAACCGATACCGCGATCGCAATAAGATAAGACGAATCGAAAACGGAGCGGGGCAGATTGCCAATATCGGTCAGCGGCGCACCAGCGTCAACCCGCTATTCCGAATTACGCAAGCACGCATCGGTCATAAGGTAGCCCTTCGACGCAAATCAGAACGATCCGTTAGTGGGGTCGATGCGTTTTTCTACCGGAATTGCAAATGTTCATCGGCGGCATTCGTCTCCCCGATCACTACGTCGTCGACTCAATTCCTTGGACCCATTCGTCTCACGCAAAGAGAAGACTTCGACAAAATAGATAATGGGGTGCGCGTTGCGAGCTGACATACGTTTAGGAATCGATAGTAAATATCATTGATGTAGGCAGCGGCAAAAAATAACAGGGCGTAAGAAAGCCTGATTACTCAAGATTACAAACTGCGCGACGGTTTCGCTTAAGAAAGCGCACACGACTCAAGCACATGTCGCATGACATATAACGAGTACATTGCCTTCAGATTACAAATTGGACATCTCGCACAAATCCAACGTGATAGTCACCCGGTTTGAGGTACGCTCCTCGACTCATGTTGGCTCCCAATCAAGGGGCGACTCCATGGCTTTCAGCGGAGAAAGGACCGATGTTGAAAAGGGCAAGGTTGTTCAATGCGAGCGTCCCGGACAGGAGCGCGTGGCGCACAAAAAAAGTCTCGTTTTGCGCGCGCATCCTGTTAGGCGGTGCACAACTGGGTATTTTCCTGTCGTTAGGCACATTCGCGAGTGTGGGCTTCGCGCAAGACAATGCCATTGCTGCGGTTGGAACCACATCGACGCAGATTCCTTCGATCACGACTTGCGTCGCGTGTCACGGTGCGTTGGGTGCCGGCGAAGCGTCCGGCGCGCCGCGACTCGCGGGAAAGGATCCGCAGTACCTTGCCCACGCTTTGTCGATGTTCAAGGCAGGCACGCGCATCAGTGTGCCGATGCAGGCGGTGGCGCAGAACCTCTCGGACAGCGATATGCATGCGCTTGCCGTGTTCTTTTCCGGGCAGCACCCGCCGATCGTGAAGGCTTCCCCGCCGCCTTCGCAAACGCTCGTGATGGCGGGCCGGCAACTGGCGGAGACGGGCGCGGGCGCTAGTGTTCCGGCGTGTTTCAGTTGTCACGCCGCAGGCGGCAAAGGCAATGGCGCGCGATTCCCGTCGATTGCGGGCGAGCCGTCCGCGTTCACGATTGCACGATTGCACGAATTTCAGGCGCGCGCGAAGTCCGCGCCGCCGAAGTCGGGCACGATGACGGCCGTTGCTGCTGCGCTTGACGAACAGCAGATCGAACAGGTCGCCGCCTATCTGTCCGTGACAGGGCCGTGACAGCCAGGCAGCGCGCGTGTTCCGTTACGACGTATTGATCTCGCTCATCCATCGATCTTTACCGCGACAAGCCCATCGATCCAATTACATAGAACAAGAGTGGCCCCTCTCTTCGCGTAACGCATGGTTCTATTTTCGAGGCTTGCGGGCGAGCCCGGCCGAAAGTACGACCGGTAGAGCGTAGCGCCGTCGATCGCCGCTTATCGAGGATCAATGGGGGCTAGCGTGACAAGACTGCCGGATACGTCCCGGGCAGTCTTTGGGATCCGACTCAAATCTCGGCGTAGTCGATACCGGTCAGAACACCTAGATGTGCGACGGTGGTGAAATGCGAGGTGTGCTTCGTATCGATGTTCAGCTCGCGCACGTTGCCGCCCAGATCGGTCACAAAGGCACGGCGCCCACGTGAGTCCAGAGACACGCCAATCCCCTCTTTCAGATCGTGGGCGAGTACCTGGCGATCAACCAGCCCGGACGCCGTGATTCTTGCGCGATTCAAAGTATTTCCGTCATGCGTATCGTCGCCACGATCCGTCCAGTAAAGCATGCTATCGCGGTGATCGATATCGAGGTCGATCGGTTCGGGCAGATCGGCCAGCAAACATTCGACGTCCGGGCGTCGATCGGGCGTCGCGGAAGGCGGCAACTCGATCCCCGCCCTGAAGATGCGGCCTTCGCCGCCATCCGGCGGTCCCTTTTGCGTCCAGTAGACGTGCCCGTTTGCTTTATCCAATACGATGCCTACGCAATGGCGAGTCGCGTCGCCCGTATCTTCGGGGAAATTCCCGGTGCGGACGAGTTCCTCACCTCGCTGCCATCCAACCGCGCGCGCATGACTCGCATGCCTTCGCGATCGCACCAGTACAGGTGGCCGCCTTCCTTGTCCAGCACGAGTTCCTTGGGCGTCCCGGCTTTACCGGAAGGCACCAGCACACGATGCTCGCTTCCGTCGAGCTTCGCGCATTCGATCGTGCCGTCGTTCGGAGGAACTGCGCCGGAAGCCGGATCGTCATCGACCAGATGGATGCCCGTTCCCATGTTGGTCCAGTAGACCACCTGGCTTTCAGCATCGACCTTGATGCCGTCGGGTGTGCGCGTAAGGTTCGCGATAATCACCTCGTGTGAACCGTCCGGTGATAGAGCGATGATCGCCGGTGGACGTGCCTGCAGGATATACAGCGTACCGCCATTCTTCGTAGCCACAGTCAATACCCTCCATGAGGTCGCTATAAGCATCGTCGTATTGGCGGAGTCGATCCCTGAACCCGCCGCTGCTGAACCGTTCCAGACAGACTACCTTAAATTGCGCGAGGGCTCCCGGGTAGGGCGCGACTGTTGTCTCAAGCAGCTGTCCCTTGAGTTGAATGCGTTCGTGTCGACGCCACTAAAGCTGGGTTGGCCGACGTGACGCGGCCAGTCGCTGCAATGTTGCACAGAGTGAGCAGTGTTTCGATGACTTCCGATAGTCGTTTATGAAATCTTTGCGGGAAGACTGCAATTCTTTCGATAAACCGCAATGTCGATACCCATAGAATCGTGACGCTGCGGATGCGCGGGTGCAAAGCGGATCACATTCGACGGATGACTAGCCATTACGGTGCCGGCGGATCCTTCGGTAATTCTTGTCAACTGAGCGCGCGTTATCCGGAGCTTCTGGATGGACGGGGATCATGCACACGTCATGATCTCTTTTTGTGACACGGCCTGGAGTGCAAAGCAAGTGAAGAAGAAGATTATCGGTGCAGCTGTTCTTTCCGTCTTTGCGGCGGGGGTTCACGCGCAAAGCAGCGTCACCCTTTATGGATTGATCGATACAGGTATCGTCTATACGAATAACCAGGGTGGCAGCAGCGTGGTGCAGGAACAAAGCAGCATGCTGTCGAATGAAGTGTGGGGTCTGCGGGGAAGTGAGGATCTCGGCGGCGGTCTGCGTACGATCTTCCGTCTTGAGAACGGCTTCAATATACAAAACGGCAAGACCACATACGCGGGTACGATGTTCGGCCGTCAGGCTTTCGTCGGTCTGCAAAACGATCTGTATGGAACGCTAACGTTCGGCCGCCAGTATGATTCCGTGGTCGATGACCTTGGCCCCATTGCATTGGCGAACAACGGCGATGGAAACAATCTGGCCGCACATCCGTTCGACAACGACAACGTGGATGACTCGTTCTATATCAACAACTCGGTCAAGTACGTGAGTCCGACGTATCGGGGACTGCAGGCCGAGGCACTATACGGCTTCAGTAACGCGGCCGGTGGCTTTTCGAACAATCGCGCCTATAGCTTCGGTGTGACGTACAGCGTTGGCCCTATCAATCTGGCGGCTGCTTACCTTCAACTTAATAATGGTTCGCTTTCGGGAACGGGAGCGGTGTCGAACAACGACTTCGTCAATTTCCCCGCTTCACGCCAGCGTGTGATGGGGGTTGGCGGCAACTATACGATCGGGCCGGCGTCTGTCGGCTTGCTGTGGACGCATACCCTGTTCGACAACACGCAGCCGGGCGCGAACTCTGTGATCGCTCAGTCGTTTGACTCGCTTCATTTCGACAACTATGAAGTCAATGTGCACTATGCCGTGACGCCGTCAATTTCGCTCGCAGGTGCCTATACGTTCACCCAAGGTGCCTTTGACGGAAGCACCGGTTCGGGTGACCCGAAGTGGCATCAAGTGACGCTGATGGCCGACTATGCCTTCAGCAAACGCACCGATGTCTATGTCGAAGGCGTCTATCAACACGCGTACGGTGCGACAGGTTCCGCGTTCGAAGGTGCGTTCATCAACGGCCTGGCTCAGGCTACGACGGGCAATCAGGTGGCGGCGACGGTAGGCTTGCGTACGCGCTTCTAACGCGTTTGCCAATCTGGTCATGTGCCTGGGCGCCCGCAGATCGCGCGGGCGCTGCCTGCTTGGGCAGTTCGACGAAATGCCGGGATGGCTTGCTCGTATTCCGAAACGAGATAGCTGGCCAGATGCTGCGTGAAGGATTATTCAGGATCGCGCCGCGCAGTCGTATCGATCTTCGACTTCGAAAGAAGGGCCACTTTCGATTGCGTGTCTTGAAAAAGACGGTTATAGTTGAGCAAGTAATCAGTCATTTAAGGCAGTTCATGGCCCGTCCCTTGAGTCCCGAAAAACGTAGCGCCCTGTTGGAATCCGCGACGCAAGCCGTCGCTGAACTGGGCGTGCAGGCCTCCACGGCGAGCATCGCGCGTGGCGCCGGCGTGGCGGAGGGCACGTTGTTCACGTACTTCGAGAGCAAGGAGGCATTGTTCCAGGAACTGTATCTGCACCTCAAGCGCGGCCTGGCCGACGCTGTGATGCCTGACTATCCCACGGGAGCCGACTACATGCAGCGCATGCAGCACGTTTTCGAGCGTTACGTGAACTGGGGACTGGCCAATCCGTCTGCTCGGTTCGCGGTTGCCCGGCTTGCGGGTTCAGGGCAGGTATCGGACGACACACGATCAGAGGGCATGCAGCCGTTTCTGGCCGTCGCCCAGATGATGCAGGATGGCGTGCGCGACGGCGTGTTGGTCGATGCGCCGATCAGCTTTCTCTCGTCGTTGATCGAGCACATTGCCGACACGACGATCGAGCATATTGAAAGACATCCCAAGGACGCCGCGCTTCAAAGGAAGCTCGGCTTTCGCGTCCTGTGGCGCGCAATCACGATGTAATTTTTTTACTCAATTAATGAGTGATTGGGCGCTCATTAATATGCACTCACTTAGTTTGCGAAAGGAGAACGGCATCATGTCCAGTCAGAAGTGGTTCATCACGGGAGCCTCCGGCGGTCTCGGGCTCGCCCTCACGGAAAAAGTGCTGGCGCAAGGGCATCGTGTGGTCGCAGCGGTGCGTCGCATCGAGGGAATGCGAGCACTGACGCAGGCCTATCCGGATTTGCTCGAAGTGGAGTCGGTGGACGTGACTGATCGCGAGCAGGTTCAGGCGGCAGCAGCACGTCATCCCGATGTCGACGTTGTGGTCAACAACGCGGGCGGCGCGGTTATCGGCGCGATGGAGGAAATGAGTGACGCCGATATCCAGCAGCAGATCGCCCTGAACCTGCTGGCGCCTATCCACGTCACGCGCGCGTTTCTCGGCGCATTGCGGGCGAAACAGCGCGGCACGTTCATCCATGTCAGCAGCGTCGGCGGACGAGCCGCGTTCGCCGGAGGCTCGATGTATCACGCCGCGAAGTTCGGTCTGGAGGGCTTCGCCGAAGCAGTCAGCCAGGAAGTCGCCGAGTTCGGCATCAAGACCATCATTATCGAACCGGGCTCCATCAAGACGGGCTTCGTGGCGAATATCCGCTGGACGCCGCAGCTCGACCACTACAAGGACAGCACGGTTGCCAGGCTGCGTCGATGGATCGAGGAAAACGGTGAAGCAGATGCTTCGGGCGACCCGGTGAGAATGGCCGAAGCGATCTATACGATCAGCCAGATGGCGGAGCCGCCGCTGCGCACCGTTCTCGGCGGCGATGCCTTTGCTGTGCTGGAAGCGGGCTATACCCGGAGTCTGGCCGCGCTGCAGGCGCAAAAGGATCTCGCCGCCTCTGTGATGTTCGAAGGTAAGTCTGGCTTCATGCCCGAGTGACGAGCTTCCGCCTCTCCAATGCCAATGGGCAATCCCGGCGTATATCAAAGGATTAAACGATCATGTCCAAAGTCTGGTTGATTAGCGGTGCGTCCCGAGGTTTGGGCCGCATGATTCTCGAGGCCGCGCTGGAGGAAGGCGCGAACGTGCTGGCAACTGCGCGCGACAGCGCGCGGCTCGCCGATTTGCAGTCGCGCTACGGCGAGCGCCTCGCGACGTTCGAACTGGACGTCACGAACGAGTTGCAGGCAAAGGAGGCCGTATCCGAAGCGGTGCGCCGGTTCGACCGGCTGGACGTGCTGGTCAACAATGCCGGTTACGGCCACATTCAGCCCTTTGAACACACGGCAGCCGACGATTTCCGCGCGCAAATCGAGACCAATCTCTTTGGCGTGGTCAACCTCACGCGTGCGGCCATCCCGGTGATGCGTGCGCAGGGCGGCGGCGACATCTTTCAGGTATCGTCGGCGGGCGGGCGTATCAGCAGCCCGGGGCTCTCGGCTTATCAGGCGGCCAAATGGGCTGTAGGCGGATTCAGCGATGTCGTTGGCAAGGAAGTCGCGCCCTTCGGGATCCGCGTCTGCACGCTCGAACCGGGTGGCATGCGCACCGAATGGGGACATGAGGCCCGCACGACACTGCAGCAACTTCCTGAAGGCTACCAGGCATCGATGGGTGATTTCAAAGCGTTGATCGATGCTTACGTCGGTCATGAAGTGGGCGACCCCGAGCGGGTTGCAAAGCTGATCGTCGCGCTCACGTCGCATGCAACGCTACCGGCGCGGCTGCTGCTCGGCTCGGACGCCTGGCAGGTCGTCGAAGCCGAGGAGCAGACGCGCCGCGAGACGACGCTGCGCTGGAAGCCAGTCACCCTCGCTGCCGATTTCGGCGCGGTATCGCCTGAGTTGCCCCCGGAGTAAGACGATGCGTATTGTTCTGATCGGCGCAACCGGCATGGTGGGCGAAGGCGTGTTGCGAGCGTGCCTGAAAGCACGCGACGTCACCGAAGTCATCGTGATCAGCCGGCGTGCGCTACAGGGTTACGAGGATCCGCGACTCAAGGTCGTCATCACGCCACATCTGGAGCGCCTTCAGGCCGAGGGCGACGTTTTCGCCAAGGTCGATGCATGCTTTTTCTGCGTGGGTGTTTCGTCATTCCGTATGTCCGAGGCGGCATATCACGCGGTGACCTACGACCTCACGCTTCATGTCGCGCAAGAACTGCTTCGCGTGAGCCCTGCGATGACGATGGTGTACGTATCCGGCGCTGGCGCCGACAGCAGCGAGCAGGGCAAGACCATGTGGGCCCGCATCCGCGGAAAAACCGAGAATGCGTTGCAGCGGCTCCCATTTCGGCACGTCGTGATTTTTCGGCCCGCCGCCATCATTCCCGAGGACGGCATCCAGTCGCGCACCGCCGTGTATCGGTGGATGTATGTCGTGCTCAAGCCGTTTCTGATTCTGGCCCGCCGCATTTCGCCGGAGCATGTGTTGACGACGTCGGTTGTCGGCGACGCCATGCTCAATGCCGTGCGTCGCGGCGCACCACGGTCCATCCTGAATCCGCCAGACATTTATCGATTGGCCATCATCTCGCAGGCTTGATCCGATTGTGGACACGGACGAGCCGCGCGCATCACATCGTGGACGCGGTGGTGCTCCGCAGCGCGGCACCCACTTTCTCGCTGGTAGATACGATGACGAGTTGAGTACGGAGCGGGTCCTTCTTCAGCGAAAGCCATGTCACAAGGGCAGCACATGGATGTGTTCGCCATGATCCGGATTCAACGCCGCAGCGTCGACGTGCTGCCTGAATCGCGCCTAATCATCTGAACGAACCGCGATAAATCGGGCATTGCCTTGAAATACGCATGGTGTAACGTATGCTGCCTTCGTGCACGCCTATCTCCTCGGGTAGCGCTGCGAATGTGAGACTGCCCTCGGGTTTGAAGCGGTCGCGCAAAAACAGGAGGGCAAGACCATGGCTGCCGACATGTCCGCCAGCGCCAGTTGCGGCGACTCCGCGCGTAGCGCGCTGGATCCCGACGCATTGCGGCGCGGCGTGCTCGACAATCTCATCTGCCTGCAGGCTCGCCCGCTGGCCATTGCTACGCCGCACGACTGGTATATGGCGCTTGCCTACAGCGTGCGCGACCGCATGCTGGCGCGCTGGGCCGCCACGATCCAGACCTATGCTGCTCGCGAGCTGAGGGTTGCGTGTTACCTCTCTGCGGAGTTCCTGATCGGACCGCAACTCGGCAACAATCTCGTGAACCTGGGCATCGAGGCGGAAGCGCGTGCTGCCATGCAGTCGCTCGGCCAGGATCTCGACGGGCTCATCGCCCTCGAGGAAGAGCCGGGACTTGGCAATGGCGGACTTGGAAGGCTCGCCGCCTGCTATCTGGACTCGCTGGCCACGCTCCAGATACCGTCGGTCGGATACGGCATACGCTATGAGTTCGGTATCTTCGACCAGGTGATCCGCGATGGCCGGCAGGTAGAGGCCACCGACAAGTGGCTGCAGAAGGGCAACCCATGGGAGATCGTGCGCCCCAACGTGAACTACTACGTGCGCTTCGGCGGACACACGCAGGTCGAGAATGATGCGCAAGGCCGCTACTGCGTCCGCTGGATACCGGCGCACATGGTCAAGGGTGTGGCTTGCGATACACCGATGCTCGGATTCAGGGTCAACACCTGCAACACGCTGCGCCTATGGAAGAGCGAAGCTGTCGAGTCCTTCGATCTGGAGGACTTCAACGCCGGCGATTACTACCAGGCCGTGCAGGAAAAGGTGATTTCCGAAACGCTGTCCAAGGTGCTCTATCCCAACGATGAGCCCGAAGCCGGCAAGCGGCTGCGCCTCGCGCAGCAGTACTTCTTCGTTTCCTGCTCGTTGCAGGACATGCTGCGCCTGCTCGATATCAAGGGCGAACCCATCGCGCGCTTTTCCGACATGTTCACGGTACAGCTGAACGATACGCATCCTTCAATCGCCGTGGCAGAACTGATGCGCCTGCTCGTCGACGAGCGGCAGGTCCCTTGGGACGAAGCCTGGAATATAACCCGCGGCACGCTGGCCTATACCAATCACACACTGCTGCCCGAAGCGCTCGAAACCTGGGGGCTGCCGCTTTTTCGCAGCCTGCTGCCGCGCCTGCTCGAAATCATCTATGAGATCAACCGGCGCTTTCTCGACGAGGTCCGGCAACGTTATCCCGGCGACGATGCACGCGTGGCGCGGATGTCGATGATCGACGAGGCCGGCGAGAAGAAGGTGCGCATGGCGCATCTGGCGACTGTCGGCTGCCATGCCGTGAACGGTGTGGCAGAGCTTCATTCTGCGCTGCTCAAACAAACGGTAATGCGCGATTTCGCACAACTGTGGCCTGAGCGTTTCAAAAACGTCACCAATGGCGTCACACCACGTCGCTTCATGCTGCTCAGCAATCCTGGGCTTGCGCGGTTACTGGACAAGACAGTGGGCGAGGGATGGGCGACCGACCTCACACGGCTTCGCGCCCTCGAATCGCATGCCGACGACCCGGGCTTTCTCGACGAATGGCGCCGCGTCAAGTATTCGAACAAGGCGATCCTCGCGCAGCACATTCGAAGCACGACAGGCGTCGAGGTGGACCCTGCCGCGTTGTTCGACATTCAGGTCAAGCGCATTCACGAGTACAAGCGACAGCACCTGAACGCGCTGTACATCGTCACGCTGTATCAGCGTCTGCGCCGCGACCCGCAACTCGCTGTCGCGCCGCGCTGCTTCGTATTCGGCGGGAAAGCGGCGCCGGGGTACGCGATGGCCAAACTCATCATTCGCCTGATCAACGGCGTGGCGGAAGTCGTGAACAACGACCCGTCGATAGCCGGACGGCTCAAAGTGGTGTTCTACCCGAACTTCAATGTGAAGAACGCACAGTTCATCTATCCCGCAGCGGACTTGTCCGAGCAGATATCGACTGCGGGCAAGGAGGCATCGGGTACGGGCAACATGAAATTCATGATGAACGGCGCACTGACCATCGGAACGCTCGACGGCGCGAACGTCGAGATCCGGGAGGAGGTCGGCGAGGAGAACTTTTTCCTGTTCGGCATGACCGACTCTCAGGTGGAGGAACTCCGGCGCGACGGTTACCGTCCGGCAGACTTCGCGGCTGGCAATGGCGAATTGCGCGACGCACTGGATCTGATTGTCAGTGGGCATTTCTCGCGCGGCGACCGGGATATGTTCCGACCGCTTGTCGACAATCTGCTGCACGCCGACCCGTTTTTTGTGCTGGCCGACTACGCGGATTATGTGGCTTGCCAGGAGCGTGTGAACAGCGCATGGCACGACATGCGGCGCTGGACCCGTATGTCCATCCTCAACACCGCACGTTCGGGTAAGTTCTCCTCCGATCGAGCGATCGGCGAGTACTGTCACGAGATCTGGAAGATCCGCCCGGTGAGTGTCGCCCTTGAGCGGCTCTGAGAAACGCGATGTTCCTGTGCTTCTCGCGCAACCAACTCGCGGCCGCCTCGCCGCGTTATGCAAGATAGCGCGGACTCGCGACTCAACCAGGTGAACCCATCGATGACTGCTGGTAGTTCTGGATTCCGACCTTGTCGATCAAGCCGATCTGTATCTCCAGCCAGTCGATATGATCTTCAGTGTCATCGAGGATATCCGAAAAGATCATTCTCGACGCGTAGTCTTTGACTGATTCACAGTATGTGATCGCCTCTTTGCAATGGGCCTGGGCGGACTGTTCGAGTTTGAGATCGCATTGAAGGACCTCGAGCGTATCCTCGCCGACGAGAAGCTTGGCTAGATCCTGCAGATTGGGCAAGCCGTCGAGCATGAAGATCCGCTCGATCAGCTTGTCGGCATGCTTCATTTCCTCGATCGACTCGTCATATTCGTGTTTCCCGAGTCCTTCCAGGCCCCAATGCTTGTAGAGGCGTGCATGTAGAAAGTACTGATTGATGGCCGTCAGTTCGTACTTCAGTTCGGCGTTCAGATATTCAATGACTTTTGGATCGGCTTGCATGACAGCTCCCGTCATTCCGCAGAGTTTCATACAGGATAGACGGCTGGCGTGAGCACGGCGATAACGAGACAGGGAGCGCAAATGATTCTCTTTTGCGGACCATTTCTTATCGTCTGCGCAATAGCTGATTCCCTCGCCACGCACTCGCGAATTATCTTGCGCGGCAACGTCATCAAGAATGACGCATTTATCCCAACGAAAAACCTTGCATTCTTCGCTGGAAAAACTATTTTCAAATAACAAAACGATTCTTGGCTCGGCAACGGAGGAGACCCATGCCGGCTACTCGTATGATGATTGCGCGTCGCGCCGGCGTGAGCGTCGCCACGGTCGATCGTGTGCTGCGCGACGACCAGGGCGTGCGCCCGGAGACAGCCGAACGCGTTCATCTCGCGCTTGCGACATTGCGCGACGAGCGTGCAAGTCGTGGTCGTCCGGCAAAAGCCACGTCATTTCGGGTCGCATTCGTTCTGCCACAAATCAATTCCCGCTTTCTCGATCAGGCCGAGCGTGATATCGCGCTGTCGGCGAGCTTCTTTCGCGAGCATCGCATCGTCCCGTCGTTTTATCGATGCGACCTGTCGAACCAGCGAGACGCCGCATCCTTCGCCCAGCAGCTGACCGACTACGACGCGCTTGTGCTCGTGCCGCTCGATTACCCGTGGGTCGTGCGGATGATCCAGGACATGACCGACGCGAACATGCCTGTCGTCACGGTGTTCTCCGATCTGCCGTCGAGTGGACGCGCGGCTTATGTCGGCGTCGATAACCGCATCGCCGGACGCACGGCCGGGCTGCTGATGGGCCGCTTCGTCGGATCTCGCATTGGCACGGTCGCGGTGCTGTCCGCCTCGTCACGGTTGCACGATCAACTGGAGCGCCGCACGGGTTTCTCACAGGTTCTCGAAGAAGATTTTCGCAACCTGCGCTGGGTCACCGAGCCCGATTTCGCCGAAGACGACGACAGCGCCGGTCTCGCTGTTCAAGGCCTGATTGCAGGGCACCCGGATCTGGTCGGCGTGTATGTGACGGGCGGCGGCATTTCCGGCATTGCGTCTGCGTTGCAGGAGTCGGGCGACAAGGCGCGCGTCATTCTGATCGGCCACGAATGTACGGCCGAGACGCGCGCGCAATTGTCCGAGCGCGCCATCGACGTGATCCTCGATCAGGATGTGCGCGGCATCGTCCATTGGGCGGGCCTCGCAGCCATCAATTTTCTGAACGATGTGCGGGGCGTGCTCAACATCCCGACGCCCGAAACCCGGATTTATCTTCGTGAGAATGCGCATGCCTGACGCTCGCGACACGCGGACAGCTTTCTGAATCCGCCAGAGCCCGTATACGGCGTCCGGCGCATGGACGCTGTCTGTCATCAGGTTGGAGACCCGAGAAAGACAAGGAGAAGACACATGTTACGTCTAACGTCAGCAAGGGTAGTCGCGGCGGTCCTCGCATCATTGGGACTTTGCCTCGGATCGGCGGCGCACGCCCAGGGCAAGCAGTTGACATTGTGCTGGGCGGCGTGGGACCCCGCCAATGCACTCGTCGAATTATCGAAAGACTTCACGGCCAAAACCGGCATTGCAATGAAGTTCGAGTTCGTGCCATGGACGAGCTACGCAGACCGCTTCATCAACGAACTCAATTCACACGGCAAACTGTGCGATCTGATCATCGGCGATAGCCAGTGGATTGGCGGAGCGGCTGTCAATGGTCACTACGTGAAGTTGAATGATTTCTTCGCGAAGAACAAGATCTCCATGGATGACTTCGTGCCGGCAACCGTTGTCGGCTACGCGGAATGGCCGAAGAACACGCCGAACTACTGGGCGTTGCCTGCCATGGCGGACGCGGTGGGCTGGACCTATCGGAAAGACTGGTTTGCAAGGCCTGAGCTGCGCGCCGAGTTCAAGCAGAAATACAAACGCGAACTCGAACCGCCAACCACGATGGACGAACTCAAGCAAACTGCCGAGTTTTTCCAGGGGCGGAAGATCGATGGAAAGACCGTGTACGGCGTGTATATCTTCACGGAGCGCGGTTCGGAAGGCATCACGATGGGCGTGACGAACATGCTCTACAACTTCGGCTTCGAATATCAGGATCCCAAGAAGCCATATCACCTCGAAGGCTTTGTGAACTCACCCGGTGCAATCAAGGGGCTGGAGTTCTATAAGGCGCTGTACAAATGCTGCACGGCGCCGGGCATGACGAACGCGTATATGCAGGAAGGACTCGATGCGTTCAAGTCCGGTCAGGTTGCGATGCAGATGAACTGGTTCGCGTTCTTCCCGGGGCTGTACAAGGATCCGAATGTCGGCGGCGACAAGATTGGCTTCTTCGTCAATCCAAAGGAAACAAAACAGTTCACGCAGCTCGGCGGGCAGGGTATCTCCGTCGTGTCGTACTCGGATCACAAAGCGGACGCGCTCGAATACATCAAATGGTTCGCGCAAGCCGATGTGCAGAAGAAATGGTGGCAACTCGGCGGCTATTCGGCGGCGAAGTCGGTCGTGGATGCACCCGACTTTCCGAAGAGCGCACCGTTCGCGCCCGCCTTCCTGAAGTCGATGTCGATCGTCAAGGACTTCTGGGCGGAGCCGGCCTACGCAGAGTTGCTGCTCGACATGCAGAAGCGCGTGCACGACTATGTGGTTGCCGATAAAGGCACGGCAAAAGAAGCACTCGATCTGCTGGTCAAGGACTGGAACAAGGTCTTCAAGGCGGAAGGGAAGTAGAGACGCATTAGCAATCAAAATATCTCGGGTCGCGGATTAGCGGGCGGGTCATCCCCGCTAATCCGCGAAAAGGAGTCGGCATGTTGGCAAACAAGCCTTTTGCTCCGGAAGGGTTGCAGGCGAAACGGCCGCCGCGCGCGGCCGTGCGCCAGCGCGGGCTGTCCGACAGGACGATCGCGTGGCTGTTCATTCTTCCGACCATCGTATTGCTGCTCGCGATCAACATCTTTCCGTTGATCTGGGCATTGCGCCTGTCGTTCACGAATTTCAAATCGAACATGCCCAGCGTGCCCGCGCGCAATGTCGGCATCGACAACTACACGGACATTCTGACCGACGAAGACATCTGGTACGCGATGCAGGTCACCGCGCGCTTCGTATTCTGGTCGGTCGGACTGGAAGTCCTGCTCGGGTTCGGGCTCGCGCTGCTGATCAACCGGCAGTTCAGAGGCCATAGTTTCTGGACGACGCTGATCCTGCTGCCGATGATGTTGTCGCCCGCCGTGGTCGGCAATTTCTGGACCTTCCTGCTGCAGCCGCAAACCGGTCTCTTCAACGACATCGTCAGCTTCTTCACGGGCATTCCGCCCAGCTCGTTCCAGATGATCGGCGACGTGCCGCTCGCGCCATGGACCATCGTGATGGTTGATACATGGATGTGGACGCCGTACGTGATGCTGATCTGTCTCGCCGGGCTGCGCTCGATTCCCGACTACATCTACGAAGCGGCTGAAGTCGACCGTGCCTCGCCGTGGCGCCAGTTCTGGTCGATCACACTGCCGATGACGCTGCCGTTCCTGATGCTCGCGATCCTGTTTCGCGGCATCGAGAACTTCAAGATGTTCGACATGGTGAATCTGCTGACATCAGGCGGTCCTGGCTCTGTAACGGAAACCGTATCGATCACGCTCAAGCGCGCCGCGTTCGAGAAGTGGCAGACGGGCTATTCGTCCGCGCTCGCGATCATCCTGTTCGTCGTCGTATTCGGTGCTGCGAATATCTATGTGAAGGCACTCAACAAGGTGAAACAGCGATGACAGACCTTGCCCTTCAACAATCAGTCGTAGCTGCCACGCCGCGCAGCAAGACGTTTGCCGCCGTCGTCGTGATTGCGTACGCGCTCATTGCGACCTTGCCGATCGTGTGGATCATTCTGACGAGCTTCAAGACGCAAGAGGACGCGATTGCCTATCCGCCCGTCGTGATGTTTCAGCCATCGATGGAGGGCTATGTGAACCTCTTCACGATCCGCTCGCGGCAGACGCCGGAGTTCATCGCGAGCCTGCCGCCCGCAACGGCCTGGTATGACCGCGATGTGCGTAAGCGCAACATGGTGATCGCGGGACCGTCGAAGGTCTTGCCGCGCTTCGTCAACTCACTGGTGATCGGCTTCGGCTCGACGTTTCTCGCGGTGTTTCTCGGCACGCTTGCCGCCTATGCGTTCTCGCGCTTCAAGGTGCCGCTCGCCGACGATCTGCTGTTCTTCATTCTGTCGACGCGGATGATGCCGCCCATTGCCGTCGCGATCCCGATTTACCTGATGTACCGCGCGCTCGGGCTCGCGGATACATACCTGGGCATGATCGTGCTTTATACGGCCGTGAACGTGTCGCTAGCCGTGTGGCTGCTCAAGGGCTTCATCGACGAGATCCCGCGTGAATACGAAGAGGCCGCGCTCGTAGACGGCTACACCCGCATGCAGGCTTTCATCAAGGTCGTACTGCCGCAAGCGATCACAGGCATTGCCGCCACGGCGATCTTTTGCCTGATCTTTGCGTGGAACGAGTACGCGTTCGCTCTACTGCTGACCAGCGGCGACGCGCAGACGATGCCGCCGTTCATTCCGTTCATCATCGGCGAGGGCGGTCAGGACTGGCCGGCCGTTGCGGCCGCCACCACCCTGTTCGTGCTGCCGATCCTGGTCTTCACCGTCGTGCTGCGCAAGCATCTGTTGCGCGGTATCACTTTTGGAGCGGTGCGCAAATGAAAGCCCTACCTGCCACGCCGCGGCGGCGCTTCCTTCGCAGGCGCTACTGGGAAAGCGCATCGATGGCACTCATTGGTCTGGGCATTGCCATGCTGGTTCAACCGTTCACCGTCGACCTCTATACATGGTCGTTTCCCGTGATTCTGGTGGGCGCGCTGGCCTTTGTCGTGACAAGCCATTTCCCGGACTGAGCCATGTCGACGATCGTTCTCTCCAATCTCCACAAGCGCTTCGGCGACTTCACCGCCGTGCACGATACGAATCTCACGGTGGGCAACGGCCGTTTCGTGGTGCTGCTCGGACCGTCCGGCTGTGGAAAGACGACCACGTTGCGGATGATCGCCGGACTCGAACTGCCGACGTCGGGCCAGATCCTGATCGACGGCGAAGACGTGACGGCACTGCGAGCGCGTCAGCGCGACATCGCATTCGTGTTCCAGATGTTCGCGCTCTATCCGCATATGACGGTGCGCAACAACATCGCCTTTCCGCTGAAGAACGAGGGTATCTCGCGCCGCGAAATAGCGACGCGCGTCGATACGGCTGCGCGCATGCTGCGCATCGAACACCTGATGGACCGAAAGACGGGCGGATTGTCGGGCGGCGACCGTCAGCGCGTCGCATTGGGACGCGCCATCGTGCGCCATCCGAAGGCCTTTCTGATGGACGAGCCACTTGGCACGCTCGATGCGGACTTCCGCGAACTGATGTGTCTCGAGTTGCGCAAGCTGCATAACGCGCTCACGGCAACGACCGTCTATGTCACGCACGACCAGAGCGAAGCGATGGCCATGGCCGACGACATCGTCGTGATGAATCGCGGAGAAGTGCTGCAGTCCGCGTCGCCGCATGAGATCTATCACTTTCCTGCGACCGTGTTCGTCGGCAGCTTCATCGGCAGCCCGCCGATGAATTTTCTGGCGGTGGACGGCGGCGTTCCGGCGGGCGCGGAACAGGTCTCGCTGGGCGGTGCGGCCGTGGCCGTGCCGCGTACCGACGCGTCGGCCGCGAAGGCGCTGGTGGGGGTGCGGCCCGAGCACGTCATGATCGATGAACGCGGCGCGTTGCGCGGACGTGTGATCGCGGACGAATATCTCGGCTCCCATCAGATTCTCGTCGTCGAGACGGCGCTTGGCATCATGCGCGTGCGGGTCGGGAAGGACGAGGGGCGCGCGGCGGGTTCGCAGGTCGGGCTGTCGTTTCGCAAGGAACGCACACTGCTGTACGACGCGGACAGCGGCAAGCTGCTGCCCGGCGCCGCACGCCAGATGGCCTTTAACGGTAACGGCAGCGGAGGCGCTTATGTCTGAGATTCGCCTGCACAACGTGACGAAGCGATTCGGCGATATCGTCGCGGTGGACGACGTGTCGATCGACGTGAACGAGGGCGAGTTCGTCGTGCTGCTCGGACCGAGCGGCGCGGGCAAGACGACGACATTGCGGCTCATTGCGGGCCTCGAACGGCCCGACGAAGGCGAGATATTCATCGACGGCGAAGCGGCCACGGACATGCATCCTGCAGACCGCGACGTCGCCTTCATTTTTCAGCAGTATTCGCTCTATCCGCATCTGACGGTGTTCGGCAATCTGGCGTTTCCATTGCGCTCGCCGCGGCGGCGCTCGAGCGAGGCGGAAGTCAGCGCGCGCGTGCGGTCAGTCGCGCAGATGCTGCACATCGAGTCGAAACTCGCCAACATGGCGACGCATCTGTCAGGCGGCGAGATGCAGCGGGTTGCAATTGGCCGCGCGCTCGTGCGCGAACCCAAAGTGTTTCTGATGGACGAGCCCTTGTCATCGCTCGATGCGAAACTGCGTGAGGAATTGCGCATCGAACTGAAGCGGCTGCATCGCTCCATCGGCGCAACGATCATCTATGTCACGCACGACCAGGTCGAGGCAACGACGCTTGCCGATCGCATCGGCATACTCGAGCACGGTCGCATCGTGCAGATGGGCACGCCGCGCGAAGTCTATGGCAACCCGGCGTCGCTCAGCGCGGCGCAACGTCTCGGCTCGCCGCCCATCAACCTGCTGCCGCCCGCGCTGTTCGATCCGGCGGCGATGCCGGCGGGTACGTCGACTGTCGCGATCCGTCCGGAAGACATCGTGCTGCACGGCGCTGATGCACGCGACGCGCTCAACCTTCGTGTGCTCGAATATTCTCCGTTGCGGCATCTGCTGATTCTCGACCGCGAAGGCACCGCGATCGTCGCGACCACGATGACAGAACGCAACTTCACGCCAGGGCAAACGGTCGGCGTGTCACTGCCGCCGCGCAGCCTTCTTTATTTTCGTTCCGACGGCAGGAGGATTCCGGCATGAACGGCAAAACGGTCATGGCGTGCATCGAGGCTGCGCATGCAACGCTAAAGGAACACACTGAGGAGATCGCCACGCTTGATCAGCAGATCGGTGACGGCGATCACATCTTCAATCTGTTGCGCGGGGTCGATGCACTGCTCGGCCTGCGCGCCGATATCGAAGCCGAAACATTCTCACCGGCGCTGGATCTCGCTGCGTCGAAATTGCTGTCGACGGTGGGCGGATCGTCGGGGCCGCTGTTCTATTCGCTGTTGCACGGTATGGCGAAAGCGTCGGCTGGGAGCGGGGACATTGCAAGCGTGCAGGACGCGGCGCGGATCTTCGCCGCGGGTGTCGATGCCGTTGCCCAGCGCGGCAAGGCCGGTATCGGCAGCAAGACGATGATGGACGTGCTGATTCCCGTGGCGTCGCGCCTGGCGGAACTGGCTGACAACGATGCGCCGCCGGAAGCCGTGCTCGACACCCTGCCGGAAGTCGCGGAGCAGAGCATGCTCGCTACGCGCGACATGCTCGCGACCAAGGGGCGCGCATCGTTTCTCGGCGAACGCTCGCGAGGCCACATCGATCCGGGTGCGCGGTCGAGCCAGTTGATGATCGACGCCGTATGTGCGCGGCTCGCGCAAGACAGAGCGTAGAAGGAGCGGAGACCATGAAGAAATTCATCAATCACGTCGACGACTTTCTGGTCGAGAGCCTGGCCGGATTCGGCGCCGCGCACAGCGATCTCGTCGTGCTCAATCAGGAACCGGTATTCGTGCGGCGCAAGACCCTGAAGCCGGGCAAAGTCGCGCTGATCTCGGGCGGCGGGTCGGGACACGAGCCGCTGCACATCGGCTTCGTCGGCTACGGGATGCTGGACGCCGCGTGTCCGGGCCAGGTCTTCACGTCGCCAACACCCGACCAGATGATGGCCGCCGCGCAGGCCGTCGATACGGGCGCGGGCACGCTGTTTATCGTCAAGAACTATTCGGGCGATCTGATGAACTTCGAAATGGCGTCGGAGATGTCGGAGTTGCCCAATGCGATGGTGCTGATCAACGACGACGTCGCCGTCGAAAATTCCAGTTACACGACGGGGCGGCGCGGCGTGGCGGGTGCCGTGATCGTCGAGAAGCTGGTGGGGAGTCTCGCCGAAACCGGCGCGGATCTCGAACAATGCAAGGCGTTCGGCGACCGGATCAACAAGCATACGGCGTCGATGGGCGTTGCTTTTTCCAGTTGCACGGTGCCGGCGGCGGGCACGCTCACGTTCAAGATCGGCGACGACGAAATCGAAGTCGGCGTCGGGATACATGGCGAGCCGGGGCGGCGGCGTGCCCGTTTCGCCGCGGCCGACGCGATTGCGGGCGAACTGCTGACGGCCATTGTCGCGGATCTCAAGCCGCCAGCCGGTGCGGAACTGCTAGTGTTGATCAACGGGCTGGGCGGCACGCCGCTCGGCGAACTCTATCTGTTATTCAATTCCACGCGCCTGTGGCTGCAACAGCGTGATCTGAAGATTGCACGCGTGAAAGTGGATTCGCTGACGACTTCGCTCGAAATGGCGGGCGCGTCGATTACGTTGTGCGTGATGAACGACGAGATGCTAAGACATTGGGATAGCGCGGTGCACACGCCGTCGCTGAGGTGGGGTATGTAGCGGATATTGAATGTCGCTCTCCCGCCTGAAGGACGACCGCCTGAACGCATCGCACGCATGAGTTTTTGACATGGTGCGCATGCGCAGATTTCGCTTGTTGCGTGATATTGGCAAACCTACAGTCGGTTGTCGCGCAAAGCCTTCGCACCGTGCCGCTGTGTCACGTGAGACAGGCAGTGGACATCGATCGTTCATCAGGAGACCGTCATGCAAGACATCAAACGGGGCAGAAGGCAGGCAATCAAGACGATCGGCGCGGCACTCGCGGCTTCGACGTTGCCGATGCCGTTCATCAACGTGCGCGCCCAGCAGCAACAGAATTTCTCGGGAAAAACCCTGCGTCTCCTCACCTGGTCCGACGATACGGGCACGGCCGCGTTGCGCAACATCGCCGCGACCTTCAGTGCGAAGACGGGTGCGAAAGTGATCGCCGACCGCGCTGACGGAACGTCCGGCATGGTCGCCAAGGTCAAGGCAGCAGGCGACCGTCCCACCTACGACGTGATCACGCTGGCAGGCGTCGGCGCATCCGGGCTCGGCGATGCAGGCCTGCTCGTCAAGCCGGATCTGGACAAGCTGCCGAACCTGAAAGACGTGGCGGCGCAGTACCGCACGGGCGCGAACGGCTTCGGCGTCGGCTATCTGCTCTGGTCGGACGGCCTGATTTACAACACATCGACGGTCAAGACGCCGCCTGACTCGTACGAAGCGCTGTGGGACCCGAAGTACGCGGGCCGCATTTTCCTGCCGCCGCCGGAGTGGGCCGAGGCAGTCGATCTCGCGATCATCGCTGCGAAGCTCGCAGGCGGTTCGCAGCAGAACATCGAGCCGGGTTTCAAGAAGCTTGCGCAACTGAAAGATCGTGTGATGACGCTCGGTGAAAACCCGAATCAGGTTGCCGATCTGTTTCGCACGGGTTCGCTCGATATCGGCGGCATTTATTCACCCGCGTTTTTCCCCGCTCAGATCCGCAAGCCGGAGTACAAGATGGGCGTGACCTACGGGATGAAGGAAGGCTTCGCGACGCAACTGATGTTTACCGTCATTCCGAAGTCGCACCCGGGCGATGCCGACCTGATCCACGCGTTCATCAACCATTCGCTCGATGCGGGCGTGCAGGGCCGGATGGCCGCCGATGTCCTGAATGGCCCGGTCAACTCGAAGGCCATGATTCCCGCCGAGAGCAGCGCCTATGTGCCGAGCCCGAAGCAGATCGCCGAAAAGGCGGTGCTGCATGACGACAAGGCGCTCGCGGCCGTGCAGCCCGCGTGGATCAAGCGCTACACGGAAATCTTCTCGGCATGAACGGAATGCCCGCGCTCTTTTCGCGGCGCGGGCGCGCTGACGTCGCGCCGGCTGGGTCGACAGGCGTGCCCGACGGGCACGCCGCGAGCGGTGCCGACAGCGCGTCCGCGCGCGCGAGGCCGTGGCTGCTCCTTGCGCCGATTCTCGTGTTTCTCGCCGTGCTCGCCGCCGCCGCGCTGGTCGTGGTGCGAATGAGCTTCGGCGTCTCAGGGAACGAATGGCGCGCGTACACGCTGCATAACTATGTCGAACTCGCCGACAGCTACTTCGTCAAGTCGCTGTGGCTGACGTTGCGGCTCGCTTTTCAAAGCATGGTGTGCGCGGTGCTGCTCGCTATTCCCGTTGCGCTTGCAATGGCACGCACCGAGTCGCGCCTTGTGCGGCGCCTGCTGCTCGCGGGCGTGCTGCTGCCGCTGCTCGTGAATCTACTGTTGCAGGGCTACGGGTGGCTCGTGATCCTCGGCCCAGCCGGATTGCTCAACCATGCGTTGCTCGGCAGCGGGCTCGTGTCGCGTCCCGTCATGTGGCTCTATCGCGAACATGGTGTGTTGCTCGGTCTGATCCAGACGGCGTTTCCGCTGGCCGTGCTGCCGATATCGAGTGCGATGCGGGCGATTTCCGTTTCGTATGAAGAGGCCGCGGCGACGCTCGGCGCGAGCCGCTGGCAAACCATGCGCGACATCGTGCTGCCGCTCGCGATGCCTGGCATCGTATCCGGCGCGCTGCTCGTCTTTGCGTATAACGCGAGTGCGTTCGCGGTGCCGCTGTTGCTCGGCGGACGACGCGTTCCCATGCTCGCGGTGCTGGTTCACGACCAGGTCTCGCCGCTGCTGAACTGGCCTGCGGCGTCGGCATCGGGCGTCGTGCTGATGGTCGCCACGCTTTCGCTGATGGCGCTGTCTCAATGGCTGCTGCGCCGCATGCAGCGTCTGGAGGGTTCTGCCTGATGAGTACGCAAGGTGTGTTGCCTCGCCGGCCGTTGGGCGCGCTGAGGCCATCCTCGACGATGCCGGGCCGGCTTGGGAAGGTGGCGGCCCTGTCGGCTGCGATCGTGCTGTTTCTGGCGGCGCTCCCCATTCTGACGATGATCACGATGTCGTTCAGCGCGGCGGATACGCTTGAATTTCCGCCGCATGCGTACAACCTGCGGTGGTATCGCGCGGCGTGGCACACGTTCGTTTCGCCTGACGCAAGCGATGCGCTGTCGATGGGCGCGGCGCTCGGAACGAGTCTGCTCGTCGCCGTGTCGACGATGATCATTGCGACGCTCGTTTCCGTGCCCGCCGCGTACGCGTTGAGCCGCTACCGTTTTCGCGGCAAGCGGCTCGTCGAACAACTGGTCGCGCTGCCTCTCGTGTATCCGCTGGTCATGCTGGGACTGTCGCTGCTGCTGGTGTTCAACGTTCTGCCCGTCGAACTCGGCGTGTTCCGGCTGATCATCGCCCACGTGATTCTCGCGCTGCCGTTCACGGTGAAGAATTGCGCGGCGTCGGTGGCGTCGATCGGGCCGGAGTTCGAAGAGGCCGCTTACGTGATGGGCGCGAGCCCGCGACGCGCGCTCGTCGATGTCGTGTTGCCGCTGATGCGGCCGGGCATTCTCGCGGGCATGCTGTTCGCGTTCATCATCTCGTTCAACGAATTCACGGTGACGTTCTTTCTGTATGGCATCGACACGATGACGCTTCCCGTATGGCTGTACAGCCGCACGGTGTCTTCGCTCGATCCAACCGTGTTTTCGTTCGCGGTGTTCGTCGTCGCAATCGATTTTGCGCTGATCTGGCTGCTCGAAAAGCTGGTGGGCGACAAAGGGATCGCGCTGTGATCACATTCATCGCGCCTTGCCGCGAAACGGACTGGAAACTGTCATGACTCATCTCACGCTGCAGGCCGTCACGAAACGCTTCGGCGCCGCGCATGCGGTCGACAACGTCGATCTCGCGATCCCCGAAGGCAAGCTGGTGTGCTTTCTCGGACCGTCGGGCTGCGGCAAGACCACGCTGTTGCGGATGATCGCCGGGCTCGAACAGCCAACGTCGGGAGCGGTGATGTTCGCCGGTCGCGATATCACGCACCTGAGCGCGAACCGGCGTGATTTCGGCATGGTGTTTCAGTCACTCGCATTGTTCCCGCATATGACGGTGGCGGAGAACATCGCGTATCCGCTCAAGTTGCGCAAGACGGGCAAGAGCGAGCAGGCGAGGCGGGTCGCTGAACTGCTCGAACTGATCCAGTTGCCGCATATGGCCGGGCGGGCCGTCACCCAGCTTTCCGGCGGCCAGCGGCAGCGCGTGGCGATTGCTCGCGCGATTGCGACGTCACCGAAGCTCCTGTTGCTCGACGAGCCGCTGTCGGCGCTCGATGCAAAGTTGCGCGAGGCGATGCAGATCGAAATTCGCCTGCTGCAACAGCGTCTGGGCATCACGACGATCATGGTCACGCACGATCAGCGCGAAGCGATGACCATGGCCGACCTCATCGTCGTGATGGAGAAAGGTCGTATCGCGCAGGTTGGCAAGCCACTCGATATTTACCGCGACCCTGTCAGCGAATTCGTGGCCGACTTCATTGGCCTTGGCAATATCTTGCCCGTAACAAACGACGAGAGCGGGAAAGTGCGTCTGCCAGGCGGGCAGCAGATCGTTGTCGCCAACGCGGCGCCGATGTCCGTTGCGTCCGGCGATATTCGTCTTCTGATCCGGCCGGAAGATGTGCATCTTCAACTGGGCGCCGATCAGGCCGCCCACGATACGAACTGCGTCCGTGGCACGGTGCGGTTTATTCGCGACGTCGGCGCCTCGCTCGAAGCAACGATCGAATGCGCGGGCTTTACGCTGACTGCCGCGACCACACCGCGCGAAGTGCCGGGTCTTGCACCCGGCGTGCCGGTGCTTGCAGGGCTGCCGGCGCATGCGTGCAAGCTCATCTCTGCGCACGGAGTGCGTGCTTCGGCCTGACGCGTTCTCGCGTCAGGCTGGTTTCGGTGCACACGCGTCCTTTAACCGCTTCTCTGTTACCCCACATCTAACGGTTCCCCATTGCGATGCAGTCGCGCCTTCGTGCTGCGTGGGGAACCGATTCAAATCCGCGACACGGCCCCTTGGGGGCAGGCTGTTTGCGCGCACTCTCCCCACGATGCATCCGCGCGCTGTCATTGCGCGTATAACCTGTCGACAACGCACTTGCTGATTTACGTGAGAGGAGCTTTTGATGTCTCCTGCTGCCGCAGCGTCGATTGCGTTCGTAGTGCTCGTCGCGCTGTTCGCTGCCTTCTGGGCGTGGCAGCTGAAAAGCGCGAACGCGGGGATGATCGATCCGATATGGGCTTTCTCGCTGGGCGCAATCGCTGTGTTCTACGGCATGGCGAGCGACGGCGATTCGCTTGCCCGCGCGCTCGTTGCGACGGGCGGGGGTTTCTGGGGCGCGCGGCTCGGCTGGCATTTGTGGCGGCGTAACGCGGGCAAACGGGAAGATCCGCGTTATCACCGTTTCCGCGAGCAATGGGGCGCGGCTGCGGGACGAAAGATGTTCTGGTTTCTCGAGTTTCAGACGGTCATTTCGATGGTGTTGTCGCTCGCGTTCGCCGTGCCTGCATGGCGCGCAGACAAGCCTTCCGTTGCATGGGTCTCGATTGCGGTAGCGATCTGGCTCGCCTCGGTAACGGGCGAAACAGTGGCGGACAGTCAACTCAGATGCTTCGTCGCCGATCCCGCAAATCAAGGCAAAGTGTGTCGCGTCGGACTGTGGCGCTATTCGCGGCATCCGAATTACTTCTTCGAGTGTCTGCATTGGGTGGCTTATATCGCGCTGTCGATCGGGTCACCCTGGGCGTGGTTGACGCTACTCCCACCCGTGCTCATGGCGTGGCTGCTGATGAAACTCTCAGGCGTGCCGATGCTTGAAGCGCATCTGGTCCATTCGCGTCCGGGTTACGCCGAGTACATGCGCGAGACCAGCGCATTGATACCGTGGCCGCCGCGACGCGGCTGAATCCCACTACGCTTCCAATACACCCGAACGGTGCCCGCCATGACATTTACGGCAACACGGCCTTCGATGGATAAGCCGCTTTTTGCCAGGGAAGACTGGCTCATCCATGCGTGCGAGCGCGGATGGGTGCCGGATCGTGCGATCCGCTTCGGCATGCGCCACCTGATGCGGCAGCGTCTGATCGAAGAAGGCGCATTGGACGGCGAGCTTCGTTCGCAACGTTTCAACTCGCTGCTCGACGAGTTGCGCGCGAGTCCCGTCGCGATCGAAACCGATGCCGCAAACACGCAACACTACGAATTGCCGCCTTCATTCTTCGAGGCGCATCTCGGACCGCACCTGAAGTATTCGTGCTGCCTGTATCCGCGCGGCGACGAGACGCTCGGGCAGGCGGAACAGGCGATGCTCGAAGTCTACGCAGAGCGGGCAAGGATCGAAGACGGCCAGACCATTCTCGATCTCGGTTGCGGCTGGGGCGCGCTTGCATTGTGGTTGGCCGCGCAGTATCCGAATGCCCGAATCGTTGCTTTGTCGAATTCGCGCAGTCAGCGCGAATTCATCGAAGCGCGTGCAGCGTCTGCGGGCATCACGAATCTGCGCGTCGTGACGGGCAACGTTGCTCAGTTCGATTTCGCAGATGAGTTCCACGCCGGTTATTTCGACCGTGTGCTGTCGGTCGAGATGTTCGAGCATATGAAGAACTATGGCCTTCTGCTGGAGCGCGTTGCGCGCTGGATGCGCCCCGATGGAAAACTCTTCGTCCATATTTTCGCGCATCGAACGCTCGCTTATCACTTTCAGAACCGGGACGCTACGGACTGGATGTCGAAGTACTTCTTTACCGGTGGCACGATGCCGTCGGAAGCTTTATTGCTGCACTTTCAGAAGGATCTCCGGATCGACAGGCAGTGGTGGATCGGCGGCGCTCACTACGCACGCACGGCGGAGCAATGGCTTGCGAATCTCGACAAGGCAAGCGAGCGCGTGATGCCAGAACTGGTCCTGACATACGGCGCGGATAACGCGCGGCTCTGGCTCCAGCGCTGGCGCATGTTCTACATGGCTGTGGCCGAACTCTTTGGCTACGCGCAAGGCAATGAATGGGGCGTTGCGCACTACCTGTTCGACAAGCGGTGATGCGATGAAAGCTACGCGTGTTGCTCTCGCACTGGCCGCCGTCGCTGCGATGGCCATCCTGATGTCGGCGTGCTCGCAGTCGCCGGCTAATCCCAATCCGCGCGCAGACATTCCGCTAAAGCCGGCAAGCGTCGATCTGCCCCGCTACATGGGCCGCTGGTACGTCATTGCAATCATTCCGTATTTTCTTGAGAACAAGTACGTCGGCAGCTATACGGAATGGTCGCTGCGCGAAGACGGAAAGATCGACGACCGGTACACCGCGCAAAAGAGAACATTCGACGCGTCGCCGTCGAAGTTCCATTTCGTCGACAGCGTCGTGCCGGGCAGCGGAAACGGCAAGTGGAAAGTGCGCATTTTCTGGCCGGTTTATGTGACGCAGCTGACGCTCTATGTCGACGACGAGTACCGTTACACACTGCTCGGTCTCGGCGACAAGAGCCTCGGTTGGATTTTCGCGCGAGAGCCGGATATCAGCGACGACGTTTATCGCTCGCTGCTCGCGCGATTCGATGCTATGGGCTTCGACGCATCGCGCTTTCGCCGCGTGCCGCAGCATCCGCAGCAGATCGGCCAGCCAGGGTTCCTGCCGCAAGACGAGTGACGGCCGATTCGCGCTGCGTGCCGGACGCGCGCACGTCACGTGTTGACGGTGAGGACGAATTGCCTGACGTCCGTGCGCCGCTCGACGAAGCCCGCTTCGCAATACGCGAAATAGAGCCGCCACGTGCGTATGAACAGATCGTCGAAACCGAGTGCCCGCACAGCGTCGAGGTTCTCCTCGAAGCGTGCGTGCCAGCACCGCAATGTGCGTGCATAGTCGAGCCCGAACGACTGCGACTGGACGCATGCCATTCCCGCGCGTCTCGCCGCGGCGCGAAAGCGTTCGGCACCCGGCAGCATGCCGCCCGGGAAAATGTACTCGCGGATGAAATCACTCGAGGACCGGTACTCGGCAAAGCGCGAATCGTCCATCGTGATCGACTGGACGAGCGCGTGTGCACCCGGCTTCAGCATGCGCCCGAGGACGGTGAAAAACGTAGGCCAGTAGCGCTCTCCGACGGCTTCGAACATCTCGACCGACACCGCTGCGTCATAGATGCCCCGTAGGTCGCGATAGTCGCGCAGTTCGATCGTCACGAGATCGCGGAGACCGGCTTGCGCCACGCGCTCGCGTGCCCATTCGTACTGCGCAGGGGAGATCGTCACGCCGTGCACGCGTATGCCCTGACGCGCCGCGTGTAGCGCAAAGCCGCCCCAGCCGCAGCCGATCTCCAGCACACGCATGCCGGCGCGCAACTGCAACACATCGACGATGCGCTGATACTTGGCTGCCTGAGCGTCTTCGAGCGAACGGCTCGTATCGCCATCGAACAACGCGCTCGAATAGGTCATGGTCCGGTCGAGCCAGAGCGCGTAGAACGGATTACCAAGATCGTAGTGCACGTGCACGTTGCGCTGGCTGCGGCGACGCGTGTTGGGACGCAGCCAGTGGCGCAATCCATAGAACAGGCGCGCAGGGGCGCTGCCCGACACGGTGCGCGGCAACGCGGCTTCATTGCGGATGGCGAGCCGCGCCAGCGCTACGATGTCAGGCGTGTCGACCCATCTCGCGCGATAGGCTTCGGCAAATCCGATGTCGCCCGCCTGCAGGATCGCATGGCACGCCCGCCAGTCGTGCAGGATGAGTTGCGCGCCGGGTTGTGCATGGGGATCGCCGTACACGCGTTGCTGGCCGCCGGGCGTCGTCAGGACCAGATGGCCGACGCGCAAACGGTCCAGCAGCGCGAGGAACAGGCGGGCGAACAGGGGCGCACCGCCGGCGGCATAGAAGGCGCGTGAAAACGTCATGGTCACGATTCCTCGTTGATCGTTGTTGGCCGTGAGTGAGGCGAGGGCGGCTGGCTCCCGTAGAACGGCACTTTCTTGAGCCACAGGCGCAGCGCCTGCCAGTGAATGTGTGCGATGACGCCGACCGTGAGAAGCGGTTGCCGCATGAGTGCGCGCAGCGCGTGCCCGCGCGTGAGGGGGCGCTTCCCGAGCGAAATCGCAGTGCGGATCAGGAGCCCTTGCGCGTCGTGATAGTCGATGGAGATCGACGATCGGTGCTCGCTCTCGTGGATATGGAATGCGTAGTGTCCTTCGACGCCGCAAAACGGCGATACGTGTAGCTTCTTTACGCAGTGGAGATGGGTGTGCGCGTCGATGGGGCCGTTGTCGCCCGCTTTGAGCAGATACGAGTGACGTTGTCCGAACGTGTTGCGCACTTCAGCGAGCAATGCGCGCAGATTGCCGTCGCGGTCGTGGCAGAACCAGAAGCTGACGGGATTGAATGCGTAGCCGAATACGCGCGGAAAGGTTTGCAGCCAGATAGCGCCGCCGTCAAGGGCGACGCCCGCGTCTGCGATCTGCCCGCGTATCCACGCGAGCAGATCGGTTCCGTCGCATGCGCCGTAGTCGCGCGTTCTTAGGCTCAATGGCCGCAGCCGGTCGATGCCCAGCCACCAGCCATCCAGTTCATGAAGCCTCGCCAGATCGCAACGGATGCAGAACACGGGATAGACGAAGCGATGGTGCACAGGGCGCAGCCGCTCGTGCATCACGCGCCCGGACATCAGCCATCCGGCGCTATCGGATGAATGACCGTTCATCGTACGGACCACGACGGTTCAACGCCGAAGTCGCGAGCAATGCGCAGCGCCGATTTCAGTCCGTCTTCATGAAAGCCATAACCTGTCCACGCGCCCGCGAACCATGTCCGTCTTGCGCGCTGTATTGAAGGAAGGCGGCTTTGCGCGGCCACGGCCGCGCTGTCAAGCAGTGGATGATCGTAGTCGAAGCGCTTCAGTACCGTCTCGGGCGAGGGCGGTCGCGACGGATTGAGTGTCACGATCACAGGCCTTTTGAAGGGCAACGGTTGCAGGCGGTTGATCAGATAGCTCACGCAGACGGGGCGCATGCCGTCTACCCCATGCGTCGACAGGTAGTTCCACGCGGACCATATCCGCTCGCTGCGCGGAAGCAAGGCCAGATCGGTATGCAGCCACGCGACATTGGGCTGATAGCGGATCGCGCCGAGCACATGGCGTTCGTCGGGATCGGGGTCTGCGAGCATGCGCAGGCTGTCGGGCGCGTGCGTGGCGAGAATCGCCGCGTCGAAGCACTCGCAGCCGGATTCGCTCGCTACGTGGACGCCGCCTCGCTCGCGGCGCACCGCGACGACCCGTTCGTTTGTGCGCACGTCGTCCAGTGTGGCGACGATCCGGCGAACATACTCGCGTGCACCGCCTGCGACGGTTTTCCAACGCGGGCGGCGATTCACCTGCAGCAGCGCATGGTTGAGACAGAAGCGCAGAAAGGTCGCGGCCGGGAAGCGCAGCACGTCGGAACTCGCACACGACCAGATGGCGGCGGCCATCGGCAACAGGTAGTTTTGCCTGAACGGATCGCCGTAGCGGCCCGCTGTCAACAGGTCGCCAACGGAGTATCCGCTGGCGGATGCCGCCTCGAGATGCCTTTCAGCCGTTGAACTGAAACGCACGATATCGCGCAACATGCCGAGAAAGCTGGGTGAAAGCAGGTTGTGCCGCTGGGCGAAGACGGTGTTCAGATTGGTGCCTGCCCATTCGAGTCTTCCGTGATCGAGCGAGACGGAGAACGTCATGTCGCTTTCGTATGACGCGACATCGAGCTCGTCGAAGAGTGCGATCAGGTTGGGATAAGTGCGATCGTTGAAGACGAGAAAGCCTGTATCGACGGGATGGGTGAGACCATCCAGTTCGACGTCGACGGTATTGGTGTGGCCGCCGGCGTAGGCAGCGGCTTCGTAAAGCGTCACGCGATGGCGGCGGGCCAGCAGATACGCACTCGCAAGTCCAGCGATGCCGGAGCCGATGACAGCAACGCGGCTGCCCGGCGGACCGGGATGAGTTTCCGTCTGCACATCCATTGCGTGTTCTCCATCGCCGGCGCGTCATTCCTCTTTTACGCACGGCAACAGCAGACGGATGCAGCCATGCGGCGGGTCCTCCCTGATTTGCTGGCGAACCGCAGCACGTGAATACCTGCACCGATGCGAGCCGCGTCGGGAGCAGTGCCTCGCGCGAACGTCCAGATTGTTTGACCCGTGAAAAATATAGCCGGATATGGCGGGCGGAAATGGAACAGGAATGGGACGCCGACAGAGAGTCGGGTTCGAGTGACCGCGTTCGCCTAATAAAGTGGCATCGCAAACTTTTCGTAGATCGTGCGAAATAAGTGCTTGACAGCCCCCTGGGGGTTACGCATAATTCGGCCTCTCCAAACGACGGAGACGCAAGAAAGCAGCAGAAAACAGCAGCTTTTTAGCGAATGTTCTTTAACAATCAACAGCCGATAAGTGTGGGTGCTCGATGGCGGCGCGCGGTGATCTTCGGGTCACCGAATAGCGAAAGTAATCGAGTCTCACACAGAAGTAATTGAGGAAGGTTTGAGTAATCAGATCTTTCGTCAGTGATTTTGAGTGAGCGACCGGTTGGTAAAACAACCGAAAAACAGTAACAGGTTTGAACTGAAGAGTTTGATCCTGGCTCAGATTGAACGCTGGCGGCATGCCTTACACATGCAAGTCGAACGGCAGCACGGGGGCAACCCTGGTGGCGAGTGGCGAACGGGTGAGTAATACATCGGAACGTGTCCTGGAGTGGGGGATAGCCCGGCGAAAGCCGGATTAATACCGCATACGATCTCTGGATGAAAGCGGGGGACCGAAAGGCCTCGCGCTCAAGGGGCGGCCGATGGCAGATTAGCTAGTTGGTGGGGTAAAGGCCTACCAAGGCGACGATCTGTAGCTGGTCTGAGAGGACGACCAGCCACACTGGGACTGAGACACGGCCCAGACTCCTACGGGAGGCAGCAGTGGGGAATTTTGGACAATGGGGGCAACCCTGATCCAGCAATGCCGCGTGTGTGAAGAAGGCCTTCGGGTTGTAAAGCACTTTTGTCCGGAAAGAAAACCGCTTCTCTAATACAGAGGTGGGATGACGGTACCGGAAGAATAAGCACCGGCTAACTACGTGCCAGCAGCCGCGGTAATACGTAGGGTGCGAGCGTTAATCGGAATTACTGGGCGTAAAGCGTGCGCAGGCGGTTCGCTAAGACCGATGTGAAATCCCCGGGCTTAACCTGGGAACTGCATTGGTGACTGGCGGGCTAGAGTATGGCAGAGGGGGGTAGAATTCCACGTGTAGCAGTGAAATGCGTAGAGATGTGGAGGAATACCGATGGCGAAGGCAGCCCCCTGGGCCAATACTGACGCTCATGCACGAAAGCGTGGGGAGCAAACAGGATTAGATACCCTGGTAGTCCACGCCCTAAACGATGTCAACTAGTTGTCGGGTCTTCATTGACTTGGTAACGAAGCTAACGCGTGAAGTTGACCGCCTGGGGAGTACGGTCGCAAGATTAAAACTCAAAGGAATTGACGGGGACCCGCACAAGCGGTGGATGATGTGGATTAATTCGATGCAACGCGAAAAACCTTACCTACCCTTGACATGTACGGAACCTTGCCGAGAGGTGAGGGTGCCCGAAAGGGAGCCGTAACACAGGTGCTGCATGGCTGTCGTCAGCTCGTGTCGTGAGATGTTGGGTTAAGTCCCGCAACGAGCGCAACCCTTGTCCCTAGTTGCTACGCAAGAGCACTCTAGGGAGACTGCCGGTGACAAACCGGAGGAAGGTGGGGATGACGTCAAGTCCTCATGGCCCTTATGGGTAGGGCTTCACACGTCATACAATGGTCGGAACAGAGGGTTGCCAAGCCGCGAGGTGGAGCCAATCCCAGAAAACCGATCGTAGTCCGGATCGCAGTCTGCAACTCGACTGCGTGAAGCTGGAATCGCTAGTAATCGCGGATCAGCATGCCGCGGTGAATACGTTCCCGGGTCTTGTACACACCGCCCGTCACACCATGGGAGTGGGTTTTACCAGAAGTGGCTAGTCTAACCGCAAGGAGGACGGTCACCACGGTAGGATTCATGACTGGGGTGAAGTCGTAACAAGGTAGCCGTATCGGAAGGTGCGGCTGGATCACCTCCTTTCCAGAGCTTCGCGTCTCAAAGTTGAGCGCTCACACTTGTCGGCTGTTAATTGAAGACAGGCTCAGGGGTCTGTAGCTCAGTCGGTTAGAGCACCGTCTTGATAAGGCGGGGGTCGATGGTTCGAATCCATCCAGACCCACCAGCGTCTTGTCTGCGGTGGCTGACCGATGATTCCCCTGTGTACTGTATGACTGGGGGATTAGCTCAGCTGGGAGAGCACCTGCTTTGCAAGCAGGGGGTCGTCGGTTCGATCCCGTCATCCTCCACCAATTCCCAATGCACAGTGTTCTGCAGAACGCAGAAGACTTCGCATTGGCAATTGAGCCAGTCAGTGAAGATATGCGGTTATAGCAATCGCGATATCGGCTGTCGTTCTTTAACAATCAGGAAGAAGTAGTAAAGAGATTCGCGAAAGCGTGCTTAGAGATGGGCGCGTGAGTAGGTGAATCAGGGTTGTGATTGTATCAATGTATTTTTAAGGGTTGTCGAAAGACAGCCTTGGAATACGGCACAACGCTAAAACTCAACCTGTAGCGAGTGGGTCTGACGTGGCAACACGGAGAGACACACCCGTTATAGGGTCAAGCGAACAAGTGCATGTGGTGGATGCCTTGGCGATCACAGGCGATGAAGGACGCGGTAGCCTGCGAAAAGCTTCGGGGAGCTGGCAAACGAGCAATGATCCGAAGATGTCCGAATGGGGAAACCCACTCCGAATGGAGTATCCGTAGCTGAATACATAGGCTACGTGAAGCGAACGCGGTGAACTGAAACATCTAAGTAACCGCAGGAAAAGAAATCAACCGAGATTCCCAAAGTAGTGGCGAGCGAAATGGGACCAGCCTGTACTCTTTATCTTTGCTGTTAGCCAAACGCTCTGGAAAGTGCGGCCATAGTGGGTGATAGCCCCGTAGGCGAAAACAGCGAGGAAGAACTAGGTGTACGACAAGTAGGGCGGGACACGTGAAATCCTGTCTGAAGATGGGGGGACCATCCTCCAAGGCTAAATACTCGTGATCGACCGATAGTGAACCAGTACCGTGAGGGAAAGGCGAAAAGAACCCCGGGAGGGGAGTGAAATAGATCCTGAAACCGCATGCATACAAACAGTCGGAGCCTCGCAAGGGGTGACGGCGTACCTTTTGTATAATGGGTCAGCGACTTACATTCAGTGGCGAGCTTAACCGATTAGGGCAGGCGTAGCGAAAGCGAGTCCGAACAGGGCGATTCAGTCGCTGGGTGTAGACCCGAAACCAGGTGATCTATCCATGGCCAGGATGAAGGTGCGGTAACACGTACTGGAGGTCCGAACCCACTAACGTTGAAAAGTTAGGGGATGAGCTGTGGATAGGGGTGAAAGGCTAAACAAACCTGGAAATAGCTGGTTCTCTCCGAAAACTATTTAGGTAGTGCCTCGTGTATCACCTTCGGGGGTAGAGCACTGTCATGGTTGAAGGGTCCATTGCGGATTACTTCGCCATAGCAAACTCCGAATACCGAAGAGTGCAATCACGGGAGACAGACATCGGGTGCTAACGTCCGGTGTCAAGAGGGAAACAACCCAGACCGCCAGCTAAGGTCCCCAAATATGACTAAGTGGGAAACGAAGTGGGAAGGCTAAAACAGTCAGGAGGTTGGCTTAGAAGCAGCCATCCTTTAAAGAAAGCGTAATAGCTCACTGATCGAGTCGTCCTGCGCGGAAGATGTAACGGGGCTAAGTCATATACCGAAGCTGCGGATGCATATTTATATGCATGGTAGGAGAGCGTTCCGTAAGCCTGCGAAGGTGCACTGGAAAGTGTGCTGGAGGTATCGGAAGTGCGAATGCTGACATGAGTAGCGATAAAGGGGGTGAAAGGCCCCCTCGCCGTAAGCCCAAGGTTTCCTACGCAACGTTCATCGGCGTAGGGTGAGTCGGCCCCTAAGGCGAGGCAGAAATGCGTAGCTGATGGGAAGCAGGTCAATATTCCTGCACCAGTGTGAAATGCGATGGGGGGACGGATCGCGGAAGGTTGTCCGGGTGTTGGAAGTCCCGGTCGCTGCGTTGGAGAAGGTGCTCTGGCAAATCCGGGCACGGAATTCAAGGGCGTGGCGCGAGCTCCTTCGGGAGCGAAGCAATCGGAAGGGGTTCCAGGAAAAGCCTCTAAGCTTCAGTTTCACATTGACCGTACCGCAAACCGACACAGGTGGGCGAGATGAGTATTCTAAGGCGCTTGAGAGAACTCGGGAGAAGGAACTCGGCAAATTGGTACCGTAACTTCGGGATAAGGTACGCCCCTGTAGCTTGATGCCCCTGCGGGCAAAGGGTGAAGGGGTTGCAATAAACTGGTGGCTGCGACTGTTTAATAAAAACACAGCACTCTGCAAACACGAAAGTGGACGTATAGGGTGTGACGCCTGCCCGGTGCCGGAAGATTAAATGATGGGGTGCAAGCTCTTGATTGAAGTCCCGGTAAACGGCGGCCGTAACTATAACGGTCCTAAGGTAGCGAAATTCCTTGTCGGGTAAGTTCCGACCTGCACGAATGGCGTAACGATGGCCACACTGTCTCCTCCCGAGACTCAGCGAAGTTGAAGTGTTTGTGATGATGCAATCTCCCCGCGGCTAGACGGAAAGACCCCATGAACCTTTACTGTAGCTTTGCATTGGACTTTGAACCGATCTGTGTAGGATAGGTGGGAGGCTATGAAGCTGGGACGCTAGTCTCAGTGGAGCCGTCCTTGAAATACCACCCTGGTTTGTTTGAGGTTCTAACCTTGGCCCGTGATCCGGGTCGGGGACAGTGCATGGTGGGCAGTTTGACTGGGGCGGTCTCCTCCCAAAGTGTAACGGAGGAGTACGAAGGTACGCTAGGTACGGTCGGAAATCGTGCTGATAGTGCAATGGCATAAGCGTGCTTAACTGCGAGACCGACAAGTCGAGCAGGTGCGAAAGCAGGTCATAGTGATCCGGTGGTTCTGTATGGAAGGGCCATCGCTCAACGGATAAAAGGTACTCTGGGGATAACAGGCTGATACCGCCCAAGAGTTCATATCGACGGCGGTGTTTGGCACCTCGATGTCGGCTCATCTCATCCTGGGGCTGTAGCCGGTCCCAAGGGTATGGCTGTTCGCCATTTAAAGAGGTACGTGAGCTGGGTTTAAAACGTCGTGAGACAGTTTGGTCCCTATCTGCCGTGGGCGCTGGATATTTGAAGGGGGCTGCTCCTAGTACGAGAGGACCGGAGTGGACGAACCTCTGGTGTACCGGTTGTCACGCCAGTGGCATCGCCGGGTAGCTATGTTCGGAAGAGATAACCGCTGAAAGCATCTAAGCGGGAAACTCGCCTTGAGATGAGATATCCCCGGGGCTTCGAGCCCCTTGAAGGGTCGTTCAAGACCAGGACGTTGATAGGTCAGGTGTGGAAGCGCAGTAATGCGTTAAGCTAACTGATACTAATTGCCCGTAAGGCTTGATCCTATAACAGGTGTGTCTTACCCCAACGGGGTGAGCAGGACACACAGGTTGAGATCGGTGTTGTGCCAGAAACAACACAACCCACCCTCTTTACGCTTCTTCCAGATTGGCTGTGGCGCACCCCAGATGCGACGCAGCAACCCCTCATGCCTGATGACCATAGCGAGTCGGTACCACCCCTTCCCATCCCGAACAGGACCGTGAAACGACTCCACGCCGATGATAGTGCGGATTGCCCGTGTGAAAGTAGGTAATTGTCAGGCTCCTTATACAAACCAGGACCCCGCCCTCAAAAGCGGGGTCTTGGCGTTTGTAGATCACGTTTTAAGGTCGCGCCCGACAGCGTGGTCGAGCCGAAATGGCCGGCTTCGCGATATCCCCTCAGTTCCCTCTACCAAACCAGAATTCGTCGATGCCGACGAACGATGGTGACGTCTTCGTTCACTTCGAGTTCATCATCAGATCCTCTTCAACGAAGCGCAGAATCGTCTCTGTCAGCGCCTCACGCGGATAGGCATTTTGCGTGACGAACAACGAGCCGATGGTGGGGTGCGTCCGGGCAATGGGCACGGCGAGCGCCCAGTGATCGGCGTTCACATATCCAAGAAGAGTACTTCCGGGTATTACCTGATCGTAGAAGATGACCTGACTATCGTTGCGTGAATCGACACGCGCGAGCTTGTCATAGCTCGATTTCAGAATCGATGAGATGCGTTCCGGCTGCGGAAACGTCACGAGCGAGTAGTAGCGCAGCTCGCCCGGAAGCGGATGCTGCGCGAGCCACGCCTTGCGCGTGGCGGGTCGCAGACTCTGCACCGCGCCCCCGTCGCCCGCTGTGCACGTCGCCCCTGGGAAGTGCCTCATCAGGTCGGCCTGATACTGCTCCGCGTCGTTAGCGAGCGGCGACCCGCCTATCGCGCCCGCTGCGCTGACTACAGCCGCCACGCGGCCGCGGATCTCCGGATAGGCCACCACCGCTTCGAGAATGTCGGGCGCGCCCTTCGAATAGCCGATCAGCACGACGCGTGGCGCGCCTTCAGGAGGCGGCATGGCCATGATGGCGTCGCGGATCTGCCGCGCGTTATTCGCCGAACCCGACAGCGCATCGACATCGATCAGCATTCCGTCATAGCCGGACTGGCGCAGATTCGCGACCACCGTGCCTTGCGTATTCAGCCAAGGTTTGAAGCAGTCGTACCCGATCCCTGATATGACAGCAGCGAGGAGGTGCCGTTGCGACGGCTTCAGATCAACCGGCTTGCCGGTACCGGGCGGCTCAGCACCTACGCGCGTCAGAGCGTCGTCACAAGGCCGGTAGTCGGGTAGTGCGGTGCCGTGCGCTTCAAGGACGGCGCAATAGATCTCGCGGAAGTGCCCACGCATGTCCCGCACGCCGGCCTGCGATGCCGGAACCAGTACAAGCGGAGGTGTATCGGCCGAGTACGGGAGGAGCGGCTTCGTCGCGCATGCACCGAGCAGGAGAGCGGCGCACGCAACCATCATTGCCGCTGCCGGGCGAGCGAAGGTCAGGTCATTTGGATGCATCGCCCGTTTCCTTGCGTTGGATCGCCTCGCGCTGCTCAAGATACGGCACCCAGTCGATAAGCTGCACATCCGAAAAGCTGAGCGGCCGCGTCGCAAAGAACATCACTGCACGCAAACCATCCGTATAGTAGCTTGCGTTGTCGAGCGTGGTCCGCGGTTGCGTCTTCGTTGCCTCGCCGACACCGTACACGAAACCAAGCTTGTCGAGACCGCCCGAGTACATCAGGTCCTGGATCAGGAAGTTCCGCGCTTCGTCGACGTTGCCGTGCAGGATGAGGTGTGTCTCGCCGCGCGGCGCAAAGCGTCCACCAACGGGGCGGCCGACTTGCGCGACATAGACCGGTTGTCCCTGAAAGCGGATCGGCGTAAGCCATACGCGTATCCATGTGGCGGGCGCGCCTCCCTGCGCCTGCTTGCGCCCGACGGCGTCAGCTTCCCGCCCGAAGACTCTCTCCACGGCGTCGGACCCGCGCAAGTCGCGTCGATAGTTGCGTCGAACCATCGCCGCCCCGATGTCGGTAAGCTGGCCGACCAGGACCGCGTTCAGCGGATCGGCGTTGACGGTGCCATCCGCGTTGGTGGCGCAGCATGGCAAGCGTTCCAGTGCGGCGCGCAGCGACGCGAGATCCGGGCAGTCGGTGATCGCAGTCTCGGGATACGCGAAGGAAAGCTGATCGTATTGTGGGACTGACGTGCCGCCTGGCACGGGCGCAAAGAGCGTGAACGGGATCAGCGTTTGACTACCGAACAGATCGATATTGACGAGCTTGGTCCGGCGATCTGGGTTCGTGAACAGAATGCCGCTGCGCGTCTCTCCCGGCGGTATTGGGTTTTTGAAGCCGAGGTTGCTGAAGTAGTCGTCGATCTGCGTATTCGTTGCGCCGCCGAGCAGCGTATGAAACGGCCACGCGACTTCATGCGGCGAGAAGTAGTCCGGATCCGTACCCGAGCGCAGCAGCCATAGCGCCTGTGACGTCCCATTCTGCACTTCGACCCAAACAGACTGCACATGCGTTTTTTCGATATCGACACCGAACATGCGCACGCTGTCTTCACTGCCCAGCACGGTCGCGCTCACGCGCACATTGTGATGGGTGGCGCTCACGGCGCGCGTGCGCAATGGTCCCTCGTCAACATGCTGCGGGGCCTGCCATGTCGAACAGCCCGCGATTGCAAGCCCGAGGCTCGCCGTGAACACCACGCGCTTCAACGCACGACGTAAGGGGCGCACGACGCTCATCGTTTCCCTCCGGACGATGTCTCCCTGAGCGCGTCATCGGTGACCCAGGGGAATAGGTCGATCTCCGCAAGCGATCTCGGCGCATGGTCGAATACGAGCACCTCGCGATACCCGTCCGTGTAGTACGGATCGGTTGTGAGGTTTTCGCGCGGCGCGCTCTCCGGCGCAGCACCCACGCCCGAGACGAGACCGAGCTTCACGAGGCTCTGCGAATAGGCCATGTCTTCCGTCAGGGCGGTGCGCGCCTCGTCCACGTCAGGGTCGATCTTGTGGGTCGTGAGCATCGGCGAATGAACGGTGAGGCGCACCCCAATGTCGCGGCTGATCTGGCCCACCCACACGGGTTTGCCGTGGTAGCGCATCGCGGCGAGCCAGAGCCGCAAATGGTTGCGCTGGTGGATGGTGTCACGTGCTTTTTGCAGCGCGAGATCCTGTGCGCGGCCGAACAGATAGAGATCGCTCACGGGCGCATTGACATAGGGTTCGCCGGAGAGCGCGGACGTCACCATCTTCCAGATCGCCCCCGACCACTTCTGCTCGGTCGGACTCCAGCCGCGCCGCACCAGCGCGGGAAAGGCGTCGTCGAGACCGCCCACGATTACCAGGTTGATGGGATCGCCATTCTTCGAGCCGTCCTTGTTGGTGACGCAGCATGGCAAGGCTTCGAGCGCAGAGCGGAAGGCGTCGTCATCCGTATAGTCCACAACAGAAACGTCCGGGTCAGCCGCTCGCTTGAAAACGTTGCTTGTCTTGTAGTCGGCCTGAAACCCGGGCACGACGGTGAGGATCGAGAACGTCTGCGCCCGCCCGCTCGCGACGAGGTCCACCTCGACCAGCTTTGCGCCCTCGCTGAGGTTGGTCAGCACGAAGCCGGAGGCTGTCTGCCCTGGCAGAACCGGGTTGCGGAAAGCGAGTGCGGTAAAGCGCTGGTCGAGTGCGCTGCGCTGTTGCTGCGTCGCGTCACTGTTGAACGCCTCTGCTGCTTCTGACGGCGGAAAGAAGTTTGGATCGAGCCCTGGACTCATCAGGAAATAGCTGCGACGGTCGTTATTCTCGACTTCAATCCAGACGGGCTGAATTTTCCTTTTGGCGAGTTCAGCGTCGTACAGAGCCCTGCTTTCATCTGATGAAAGTACCGCTGTCGACACTCGCAGGTCGCCGTCTGCGCGTGAGACAGCGCGGTTTTGGTAATTGGGTTCAGCGGTCGTGGAAGGGGTTTCGGCGCAGCCAGGTATCAGGCAGGCCGCGAAAACCATCGTCAGCACTTGCAGCACGATGCGCTTCATTGGAGCACCTCACCACTGCGCGTCAGCGTAGATTTGAATTACCGTCCTTGGAGGTTTCGGATCTGCCTTCCGAAACGCAAGAAAATTATAGTGCGATGTATGGACTGCCAGCCACGTAAGTGACAGGACTGCAACTTCGCCGCAAAGGAACACTCGGTGATCCAGTCCCTCACCGGCGGCGGTCACCATCATATTGAACAGTCTGCGGCTATGATGCGTGCTTATTCCCCATCCCCGCTAACCGGCCATGTCGTCAACCCACGAAACTCGCCACGAAAGTCGCCTCGATGCAGGATTGCATGACTTGCGTGTCACGCGTTATGCGTTTCTGCTGCTGGACAACTTCTCATTGATCGCATTGGGCACCGCCGTGGATCCGCTGCGAATCGCGAACATGCTCATCGAACGGAAGGTCTACGAGTACCAGCTGATCGGCGCGAGCAACGAATACGTGTGTTCTAGCGACGGGATTCGCGTGATGCCCGACACGTCGATGGCGGAAGCCGGCAAGTTCGACGCCGTCTTCGTTGTCGGGCCCAATCCGATTCCGCGCAAGGGGATCGGCGCCGTGCTGGACTGGCTGCGCTTACATGCGCGCAGTGGGACCGCGCTGGGCGGCCTCGACACGGGCAGCTATTTTCTGGCACGAGCAGGTCTACTCAATGGATATCGATGCACGATTCACTGGGAAGACCAGGACGTGCTACTCGAGCAGTTCCCAAAACTCACGGTGTCGAACCGCCTGTATGAGGTAGACCGCGACCGCTATACGTGCAGCGGCGGCGTTGCGCCGCTCGATCTGATGATTCATCTGCTCGGCATGCCGCCCGGGAGCCATTCGCTCGCCGCGCGCGTGCTCGAACTGCTTATCGCCGAGCGGCGCAGTCATGAACAACGTCAGGTCACATCGCTGAGGCAGTACATCGGTGCCGAGCACGCGAAACTGGACGAAGCGCTGCAGGTCATGGAGAGCAATGTCGAGGAAACCCTTTCGGTGGCCGAGATTGCGGCGTTTCTGGAAGTCTCGCAGCGACAACTCGAACGCTGGTTTCAGGAGCGGCTAGGCAAGACGCCCGCGCAGGCATACCTGGAAATCCGCTTGTTGCGCGCGAGGCAGTTGCTCTACCGAACGGCAAAGTCCCTCGAAGAAGTGTGCGCACGCACGGGTTTCACGTCGCTGACGCATTTTGCGACCCGCTACAAGGCGCAGTTTCACATCTCGCCGATGGCAGACCGCAGGCGTTATCAAAAGGCGCTATAAGCCTCGAAATCCACCAGCGACGCGCGCTCCGCGCCCCGTTGTGGTTAACCCTCAATGTCGAAATAAGAGAGTCTGACGTCGCATCGGGAAATATTCTGAATTGCCACACTCCTAACATTCGCTCACTTCCACTGCATTTTTCACCGAGGAGTCGAGCGCATGAAACTGGAGAACCTGATCCGGATCGAGAACGGCGAGAAAGTGAAGCACACTTTCTCCGATGCCGAATATGCAGGCCGTCAAGGCAAGCTGCGTGAACTGATGGCGCGCGAGAACATCGACGCAGTGTTGTTCACCTCGTATCACAACATCAACTATTACGCGGATTTTCTTTACTGCTCGTTTGGCCGCAAGTACGGGCTGGTCGTGACGGACAGGAAGGTCGTGTCGATCTCGGCGAATATCGACGGCGGACAGCCGTGGCGTCGTACCGTCGGCGATTACAACGTGGTCTATACCGACTGGCAGCGCGACAACTTCTTTCGTGCCGTGCAGGGTGAGATCGAGAACAAAGGCCGCGTGGGCGTCGAGTTTGATCAGCTCCCCGTCGAAGTACTTGGCAAACTGAAGGCTGCGCTGCCGTCCGTCGAGTTCGTCGATATCAGCGCGCAGACCATGCGGATGCGCATGATCAAGTCGGCGGAAGAAATCGAAGTGATCAAGCACGGCGCGAATGTGTGCGACGTGGGTGGCGCGGCACTCGCGGCAGCCGTGCATGAAGGCGTGCCCGAGCACGAAGTGGCGCTGGCGTCGACGCAGGCAATGGTGCGCGAAATCGCGCGCCGCTTTCCCGATTCGGAATTGATGGATACGTGGACGTGGTTTCAGTCCGGCATCAATACCGATGGCGCACACAACCCGGTGACGACGCGCAAGGTGCAGAAGGGCGACATCCTGAGCCTGAACTGCTTTTCGATGATCGCCGGTTACTACACGGCACTCGAACGCACGATGTTCTTCGATCATTGCCCGGACGAGCATCTGCGGCTCTGGAAGGTCAATGTCGAGGTGCATGAAGCCGGGCTCAAACTCATCAAGCCGGGCGCGCGCTGCTGCGATATCGCAAATGAACTCAACAAGATCTACGCCGAATACGGGCTGCTCAAGTACCGCACGTTCGGCTACGGCCATTCGTTCGGCGTGTTGTCCCACTACTACGGACGCGAAGCCGGCCTCGAATTGCGCGAAGACATCGAGACGGTGCTGGAGCCGAACATGGTTGTCTCAATGGAGCCGATGATCATGCTGCCGGAAGGCCTGCCGGGCGCGGGCGGCTACCGCGAGCACGACATTCTCGTGATCGGCGAGAAAGGCGCGACCAACATCACCGGTTTCCCGTATGGGCCGGACCACAACATCATCGGGGCTTAAGGGCCGACAGCACGAAGGCCTGCGGCATACGCCGCAGGCGATCAAACATTGCAGGAGGCTTCACCGATGTTTTCAAAAGAACAGACGATCGCAGGCTTCGATCCCGAACTGTCGAATGCGATGCTGCTCGAGCGGCAACGGCAGGAAGATCATATCGAGCTGATCGCATCAGAAAACTACACGAGCCCGCGCGTGCTCGAAGCACAGGGTTCGGTGCTGACCAACAAGTACGCGGAAGGCTATCCCGGCAAGCGTTATTACGGCGGGTGCGAGCATGTGGATGTGGTCGAGTCGCTCGCGATCGAACGGGCTCGACAGCTTTTCGGTGCAGCGTATGCGAACGTTCAGCCGCATAGCGGCTCGCAGGCCAACGCAGCCGTGTATCTGGCCATGCTCGCACCGGGCGACATCATTCTCGGCATGAGCCTCGCGCACGGCGGTCATCTGACGCACGGTGCGAAAGTGTCGTTTTCGGGCAAGGTGTTCAATGCGGTGCAATACGGCGTCGATGCATCAACCGGGTTGATCGATTACGACGAAGTCGAACGGCTCGCGCTCGAACATCGGCCGAAGATGATCGTTGCGGGTTTTTCGGCGTACTCGCGTGTGCTCGACTTTGCACGCTTTCGTGAGATTGCCGATCGTATCGGTGCGTATCTTTTCGTCGATATGGCGCACGTAGCGGGCCTTGTTGCCGCCGGCCTTTATCCGAATCCCATTCCGTTCGCGGATGTCGTGACGACGACCACGCACAAGACGTTGCGCGGTCCGCGCGGCGGCCTGATTCTCGCGCGCGCAAATGAAGCGATCGAAAAGAAGCTCAACTCAATGGTCTTTCCGGGCACGCAAGGCGGCCCGCTGATGCACGTAATCGCGGCGAAAGCGGTCGCCTTCCGGGAGGCACTCGGCGCGGAGTTCGTTGCCTATCAGAAGCAGACATTGGCCAATGCGCGTGCGATGGTGGCCGTTTTCGTCGAACGTGGCTATAAGATCGTATCGGGCGGCACCGACGATCATCTGTTCCTGGTGGACCTGATCGATAAAGGCATCACGGGCAAGGACGCGGACGCCGCGCTCGGCCGCGCGCATATCACCGTGAACAAGAACGCGGTGCCGAACGATCCACAATCGCCATTCGTGACGAGCGGCATCCGTATCGGCACGCCTGCACTAACCACGCGTGGTTTCGATCAGAACGATGCGAAGCTTACGGCATCACTCGTATGCGATGTGCTCGATCATCTGGGTGACGCGCAGACGGAAGCCCGCGTACGCGAGCAGGTTGTGCAGCTTTGCGCGCGATTGCCGGTGTATGGCCGTTGATGATTTGACTGCGACGCCGACACATCGACATATCACGATGAATAGAACCTGCTAACGAGGGGCACTCGAATCGCTGCTGAAAATGGGCGGCTTTCACAGTCACGGCGTGGTGTGGGTCTCGCTTGCGATCATTCTGGCCGCGGAGATCGTGCTCGCGATCTTCGGTCACGCCACGATCATTGCGGCGGAAAAATGGATCGCGGTAGTGCTCGCGGTCCTGTTTGCGGGACTCGCCTCATTCGTGTTGCCGCATACTAGCGTCGCAATCGCGTCGCAGGTCAATCATGGTGGCGGCTCGTTCAGCACGTGGTTGATCGCAATGGGGATCGTGTTTTCTTACCCGATCGGCTGGGCCAATTTCGCATCGGACTACAGCCGCTATTTTCCGGCGGAAACGAGCGCGAAGAAGATCGTGCTCGCGGCGGCGGCGGCCAGTTCGTCGCGCTGGTGTTCTGACGGGCGGTATCGCGTACTTCCTGCTCGCGCGCCGACATCCGCTCTTTCACACCTCGTCGTCTGGGGACCGCCTGCAAGGCGACGTGCATTCCAGCTCGATCTGATAGTTATCGGCCAAAGTTGCCCGCTGCATTCGCCGACGTTGCAAAACGTCAGCGGATACAGCGGGTTTTTTGCATTCTGATGACGGCTGGATCAGGTATACCCTCGATGTCGAAAACAGAAAGTACTGCGTCGATACCGGAAATGTTCGTTGATATTGGACTCCTACCATGCACTCAAGCAGGCTCGTTCGATTGAGGTTCGATTGAAAGAGCCGAAGCACTGCGTGAGCGCAAGTTGCCGCCCGCGCACCGTCATCGCATCATCAGATCTGGAGAGAGTCAATGAACACGAGAAGATCCTTGTCGGGCGATCCCGCGAACAGCGTCATCGCGCCTTCAGGAGCAGGTGACAGTTCCATGAACGAATCGGTCGACCCCAAACTGCTGAGGCGCGCGGCATGCGCGAGCTTTATCGGCAACTTCGTCGAATGGTTCGATTACGCGTCGTACGGCTATCTCGCGACGATCATTGCCGTCGTGTTCTTCCCGAAGACGGACGGCAGCACGGGACTGCTGGCGGCATACGGCGTGTTCGCCATTTCGTTCATCGTGCGGCCGATTGGGGGCATTGTCTGGGGCCACTTCGGCGACAAGATCGGCCGGCGGACATCGTTGTCGCTGTCCATTCTGATCATGTCGTGCTCGACTTTCCTCATTGCGCTATTGCCGACCTACGCACAGGTCGGGATGCTCGCGCCCGTCCTGCTTCTGCTGGTACGCGTAATTCAGGGCTTTTCGGCCTCGGGCGAATACGCGGGCGCTTCGGCGTTCCTCGCCGAATACGCGCCGGCTAACCGGCGTGGCGTCTATACGAGCATCGTACCGGCGAGCACGGCGGCAGGTCTGCTGTTCGGCTCGATTCTCATCGCTGTATTGCATGCCGTGCTGAGCAGCGAGCAGCTGCATTCGTTCGGATGGCGTTTGCCGTTTCTGCTGGCGGCACCGTTTGGTCTGATCGGCCGGTACATCCGCGTGAAACTGGAGGACACGCCGCGTTTCAAGGCGCTTGAGCAAGACCATCACGTTGCGCGCGCGCCGATTGCCGAACTGCTGGGCAAGCATCGGATGAAGATGCTGATCGCGTTCGGCGTGACGTGCCTGAATGCCGTCGCTTTCTATCTGGTGTTGAGCTATATGCCGACTTATCTGTCGACGGAATTGGGCATGGACGAGACGGCATCGTTCATCGCCGCGACGATCTCGCTGACGGCTTACATCGGCCTGGTGTTCGTGATGGGGGCACTGTCGGACCGCATAGGACGCAAGTCGATGCTGATCGGCGCGTCGATCCTGTTCGCGGTGTTGACCGTGCCGCTCTTCAAGGGGCTGGCAGGCGCGAGCTTCATGATGATCGTCGCGATCCAGATCGCCTTCGGCGCATTGCTGACGATGAACGATGGCACGCTGCCGTGCTTCCTGTCGGAGATCTTTCCGACACGGGTGCGCTATAGCGGCTTCGCTTTCTGCTTCAACGCAGCGAATGCGCTATTCGGCGGCACGGCCCCGCTTGTCGCGACATGGCTGATCGGCGCGACGGGCAACAAGCTTGCGCCAGCGTGGTATCTGGTCGGCGCGGCAGGTATCGCGTTGATCGCGATGATCTTCAGCCGCGAGACTTCGCGAGCACCGTTAGCCGATGAGTGAACCGGCCATGGGCGAGACAGCCGGTTCATTCGAGGTCGAGGCGCGGACAAAGGCGTCCCGAACCGATCTTGAATTCCGTGACAGAAGGCCGCCCGTGCAGTTCGGAATCGTCCTTCTGCCGAATTTCACGCTGACAGCATTTTCCGGCTTTGTGGATCTCTTGCGTCTTGCCAGCGACGATGCCGATTTCAGCAAGCCGGTGCGGTGTGCATGGACGATAGTCGGCGAAACGCTGACGCCAGTGAGGGCGAGTTGCGGCATTCAGGTCCAGCCGTGGCAGACTTTCGACGAAGCAGGGCGCTTCGACTATGTGGTCGTGATCGGGGGCCTGCTGCATTCGGGACCGGGCGTTAGCGACGCCACGCTTCGGTTCATTCGCGGTGCCGCCGATGCGTCGTCCACGCTCGTGGGCATTTGCACCGGCGTGTTCGCGCTGTCGACCGCCGGTGTGATGGACGGACATCGCGTGTGTGTCAGCTGGTTTCACTATTGGGACTACATTGAACGCTTTCCGCATGTCGACGAAAGCCTGCTTGTCGCTGACCGGCTCTTCGCGATCGATGGGCGCCGCATCACGTGCTCGGGTGGGCGCGCTTCTATCGATGTGGCAGCGGCGATCCTGCAGCGGCATATCGATGTTGCGACCGTTCAGAAAGCGCTGCGTATCCTTCTCGTAGAAGACGCGCAGCGCCCGAGCGCGCCGCAACCGCACCCGCCCGGCACCGAGCCCGTGACGCATCCCCGGGTGAGGCGAGTCGTTCATCTGATGGAGCAGCACATTGGGCGACCGTTGAGCATGGAGGAACTGGCCGATCGGGTCGAGGTGTCGGTGCGCCAACTCCAACGGCTGTTCAAGACACAGACGGGTGAATCGCCCTTAGCCTACGCGCGTCGAATGCGACTGAAGACGGCAGCGTGGCTGTTGACGGACTCGGACCGGACGGTGGCGGATATCGCCGCAACCTGCGGCTTTTCGGATGCCTCTCACATGGGGCGTGAATTTCGGCGAGAGTACGGCGTCGCCCCGAACGTGTATCGCACCGCTCGGGGGAGCTTGCCGACAGGCGTATGTGGCGATGGGCGAACGCAAACGGCTCGCCGCAAACTGGCGAATTGTTCCGCGCTGTAGACGTTCGGGATGGGTGGCTGGCGCAGCGGGTGCAGCCATTGCCAACCGACGGCCACGGCCTCTCTGTCCAGCTACGCGTCCTTGAAGCTGGACTCAGCCACGGTCATTGCTTGACTTCGCCTGTCTTTCCGGCGGCGGAGGCGCCTTGCCGAGATAGCGCCTTCGATCGTTTATCCATCAGCGTTCCTTCCGCGTTTCCCGGCCCGCCTTGTTGCGCCTTGTCAGTGAGGCTCTTCACAGCGTCGCCGGACTGAACCTTCACCGCGTCGCTGGACGGCCCATCCCCCGGTTTCGTCTGAGCGTCGGCACCCGCCGAGGCGGCCAACAGTACGACCGCTGCAATTGTCAGAACTCTGCTCATTTCTGGCTCCGCTTATTTCCAGGTGTGACAGATACCGCGCACTCCTTGTGCCCGGCGACATCCGCTCGAACGCGCGGGGTCGATGGCCATATCGCAGGTGGGTTTTGTTAAACGCGACCTTAAAGTTTTTCAGATCGGTGCCGAAATAGCAGAGTGTCGACAGGAGGTGCAACGCCTCTCGCACTTTCTCCTCTCTCTGCGTCACGGGGCAAAAATGAATACGAAGAATTGTCGCGAGATGGCTGTTACAAGGATGGCGGAAAATATACCGAGCCAACGCCAGAGGAATAGCTGCGGCCGGGACGGGTATTCATCGTCAGTCGCCGAATGGATTGAAGAGACCGCTGGCGTTTGGCTGGCTGCAGTGTTCACGGTTATTGCAGGGGCTGGAACGATTCTCCAGGTCGTCGCATTCTTCCGCTAGTTCCCATCTGGAATTGGCCTATTCGAAGGTTGTACTCAACGACAACTGCACTGCGTTTCCGCTGGGTCTTGCATGAGCGGCAAATTCGTTGACCCACCGGAGATTCGCGGAAACGGGTGTTTTCCTGATCTTGCCAGCCCAGCCTACGATTGGACCCATGCCGACGGAATAGCCCTTAGCGCCACCGATCAGATCAGCGGTGGGACCGGTATCGTTGCCGAGCTGCTGAATCCACCCGCCGACGACGCCCACGCTCCATCCGCTCCTGAAGCGCTTGAGCGCCAGCACGTCCAGTACGCTCACCGCGGCATTGTGATAGTTTGTATCGCGATTCGTTGTATAGAACTCGACGCCGTAGTTGACGGTCAGCTCGACGTTGTTCTTCGGAAATATCTTCGTATAGGCAATAGTGGGCGTAAATGTCCAGGTGTTCTGACCGGCATTGGCGAGACGATTGGGATTGTAAGCGCCCGTCGGTGCGTAGATTTGCAGGCTCAGCGCAGTGTAGTCGGTTGGCGAGAGACGATATCCGGCAATGACGGGTGCGAAGAAGATATCGGCGAACTGGGTACCATGATCGGGACGAAGAAGGCCGTTGAACGACGACGCATTGGAATACTGAACAGGCACACCAATGGATGAAGCAAAGTTCCATCCCGCCAGGTTGACACCCCATGTCTTCACCAGGTTGGCGATCGTGTAGACAACCTGATAATCCAGGCCGCCCGTTATCTGATTCCCTGTAGAGACTTTCTTGCTGGCGCTGAGCGATCCGTCGTAATAGATGGTCGCCCACGAAACGATCCACTCGCTGGTTGGGGGAACGATTCCGCCGTATGGCGTGACCTGTTGACCGGTTATGGGACGACCGACCCCCGTTTCAGTCGCCGACGAATTTTGGGGTATCCCGGCTACACAAAAGGTCGCCAGCAGACTTTTGGTCACATGTCGAATGAAGCGACGCTTATGCATGGTGTTGTCTTACGATTCTGCTTAGGTTTTGCGAATGGCCGAAAGGCGCAGACAGGCGGCGAGCATGAGCCGACCCCGGACGGTTCCAGAGATCGGCCCATCACTCAGGTTCGGTGAGGCGATCAGGTTCTTGCTGGATCTTTCAGATGCACGCGAACCGGGCCGCCCACGCTATTGAAGATGAGGTCGCCGTTCGGCGCGTACTGGATAATTGCGTAAGCGCCGTTGCCGAGATTGTCTTTACCAAACTCGACACGCTGTACGGTTTTGCCTGTGTTCCAGTCAAGACCTGTCAACTCCCAGCCAGTCTTTTTGTAATAGCCATTCACAAAGACGATACCCGACGCTGAACTGACGCTCGGTACCATGCTGATCGAAATCACATCGCTTCTCGTCCAGACCGAATGCCACCGATGTGTCTTCGCGTCCCATTCGAAACGCTCGGTACCGTGCCCCGGCTGGTTGACGGGGCCAAGCGCCAGTACGTCGACAAGCTTGTCCTTCTCGCCGGATTCCGAAATGTTGTTGACCACAAAGGCGCCATAGCCATTCACGACCACCGACTGTTCGGTCTGAATGAATTTCGGCAGCGGCGTCAATCCGGCCGTCACGGCGATTTGGCCTGCTATGCGATTCGACTTCGCTCCAGCTGGTGTTTTCCAGCCGGTCGGGATTTCATTGCGCCAGAACGCGACCAGATGCATGCGATTCGCGCCGTCGGTGATCACGACGAGCTGGTCCTGATCCCGTCCGAATCCCATCAGCGTAGGCGTGGACCCTGTGCCATTGCCAAGCTTGATGGTTGGGGGCTGATCGCCGGTGTCGTACGGCGATGTCCAGGCGCCATCCACAGGATCATCGGAGAGTTTCGTGCCTGTCCAGACCAGCTTGTGCATGATCTTGTTCGAGGCGATGTAGATGCCATTCTGATCGTCGATCGCAAATGAGTTAGTCACGACCTCACCCGGTGCGAGACGCATCGTTTGGGCTTTGCCTTCAAGTGAGCGGTCAAGAACACTCACAGTGAAATTGGACGCGACGACGAGCTTTCCGTCATAGGTGATGCCCGTGCCCACGAGGTACGCGTCCGGACCGATAATCGAACGCATGTTGATGGTCTTGATGACCTTTATCCCTGCGGAAGGGTTCTTTTCGTCGACCAGGCTGAATTTCGTCAAGAAGCCGTCGGCAGTGTTGTAGTACACATCGTTATTCGTATCGACAACCGAATAGACACCATTGACCGCGCGCGTCCAGTCGAGGCCATAGATATCAGTGACCGCTTTTCGCACTTGCGCAACATTGGTGAAATGCTGACCCAGAACCCTGTCGTGCAACTGCGCAGAGATGATTTTCTGGTCTGGAGCCTCCATGCGGGCGACCTCCTTGAACCCGCCATTCGACACGTCGATGTAGGTGACACCTTCACTGGAGACACCCCACATATAAGACGGAGACGTCGATGCGAGCGTCATGATGTTGACGGGGCCCGCAACAATCCGTTTTTCCTTTCGAAGATCGACTTCGAACGTGCCGCGCGGAACGGCATACGGAAAGGAATCGCTCTGGGACGAATCGAAATGGGTAATGGCGTATTTTTCTGCCGCCAGATAAGGATTGGGTTTCGGGTTGGCGGGGAGGTCTTGCGCAAGGAGAGCGAATGCAGGAATGAGGGTGGCGATACCTGCCAACAAACGAAAACGTTTCGACATTAATTATCCTTTATCGCGGAATTGCGATCATCCATTTAAATGTGGGAGCGGTTGTTGGTTAGATTTTCGAAAGAAAATGCTCCAGGTAGTGACAGGGCCTCTCGATGCCCGAAGTGACCCGTATCACACGCCAGGTTCCGGGTAGATTGACAGCCTTCGGGAAGCCAGGTCCCGCTCACTCGCCAGCCGTTCGCCGAGATGGAAACCATACGAAGCCGTGCATAGCGTGGCGTGATGATGAAATCCTCTCCAGCCACGGCCCGAATAGTGGTCAAGTCCGAAATCCTGCCGAAGTTCCTCGTGGTCCCGGTCGGTGCGCCAGTGGTAATGTGCGGCCGAGACGAGTTCATTGATCGACGTGTCTTCCGGCAGCGTCGAAAGCCAGTATCTGACAGGCTCCGGCTCACCCAGCGGCCACTTCAATAGCAGCCATTGCAGTGGCTGCAGTCGCGACCAGCATGCGTAGCTGTCGGCATACTGCACCCGCGCCACGCCAAAGCGGCTGCTTCTCAGATTGCCGTTCCCTTCACGCCAGCTGATCGTCTGCAACGCGTGCGCAGGCAATTCCATGGCCAGTGCTCTGACGCTGATGGGGTAGTGCCCGGCCGTACGCCACGTCTGCGACGGCAGGCGTCCCGTTTCCCTGTATCCCGTTGACGGTAGCGATTCGGCTTGTGGGCGCCAGACGCGTGCTTGCGACGTGACACCCAATACGTACGGCAGTCCGAGGTCGATCAACCCTTGCCTGAAGTCGGGATCCATTCCGTAGCCGACATCGGCGAGCACGGGGCGTGAGGGCGATCCCGCAGCAAGCAGCCTTTCGATCTGTTGAAGCGCAAGTTTCGGCCTGGTCGCAAACTGCACGTCGGCGGGGACGCCTGCCTTCCTGCGCCGGATCGGATCGTCGGCCCATGCGCGCGGCAGATACAGCCGCCAGCCGACAGGCAGACTGGCACTTTCGCAGGCTAGCGAAACACTCACGGCAATTTGACATTTGTCATATCTGGCCGATGCTCCGTGATTTTGTCTCGCGACGCCCACTGGCTGGCTGCCACGCTTCGGAAAAGTGTTACAGCCGATGATCCACCAGCCGCTCCGGGACAGACCCGCCATTTGCGGGGTCACCCAGCGGGCGACCTGTGTCAGCAGTTCCTCATCGCACCACGGCGCTCTTGCCACGAAATGATGTAGCGCCTGACGCATTGCTTCCGCGCGCGCGGGCTGAAGATTTTCCGCAATGGCATTGGTGCTCTTTCGCTCCAACGGTCGCATCAGTCCCGTGCAATAGTCACGCAGGCCGACAATATGATGCTTGTGTCGGAATCCTTGAGAAAGATGTTCCAGGTATTCGTCAAACCGTTGCGATGTACTCATTGCATTGAAATAGCTTCATTGGACGCCAGTTAGACTCAGGTAGCTTGACGCTTGAGTGCTGCGTCTGCATGAGGCGAACATGACATTCCTGTCATGTTTGACGCGGCGTAAGTCATGTGGAAAACGGCAAAGCGCGGACAGACTTCCAGGGAAACCGTCGCTTTGATATCGTTGTGCGCCTGCCGGAGGAGCTTCGGACTGCAAGTGATTCAAACGAGGTAACAGGTAATGCGAATTCTGATTGTCGAAGACGAGGGCAAGACGGGCTTATATCTACGGAAGGGTTTGACGGAAGCGGGATATGTCGCCGACTGGGTGGAGGACGGCATTTCCGGGCAGCATCAGGCTGAAACGGAGGACTACGACCTGCTCATCGTGGATGTGATGCTGCCAGGGCAAGACGGCTGGACGCTGTTGCAGAATCTCAGACGCAGCAAGTCGACGCCGGTTCTCTTTCTCACCGCGAGAGACGACGTGGGAGACCGCATCCGGGGGCTGGAACTCGGTGCTGACGACTATCTCCCGAAGCCCTTTGATTTTGTTGAACTGACTGCACGCGTAAAGTCGATCCTTCGTCGCGCGCGGCAGCACGATTCGAACACGCTCCGAGTGTCCGACCTCGAACTCGACCTCACACGTCGTAAGGCCACGAGACAGGGAAAAGTCATTCTGTTGACGGCAAAAGAGTTTGCGCTGCTGTGGCTTTTGATGAGACGCGAAGGGGAAATCCTCCCGCGCGCGATCATTGCGTCACAAGTGTGGGACATGAATTTCAGCAGCGACACGAACGTGGTGGATTCGGCCATCCGCCGCCTGCGTTCCAAACTGGACGACCCTTTCGAGTCCAGGCTGATTCATACCGTCAGAGGCATGGGCTACGTTCTGGAAGTCCGAAGCCAGGTGACACCGTGATTCGCTCATGAAGCACGCATAGGAGATTTCAATAGAGCCGTTGTGCGGACAAGCGCGTGCCTGATATGTATCGCGAATTTTTTGTGCTTTCTCAAAGTTGCCCCTGCTGTCGGCGTGCTTAATCACATGGCCGCAGCGGGCGCAGTACTATTCTCTCGTCGACAGCGCGAATACCGAGGGCCAGGTTGGCATTGCGATGGGTATCGAATGTGAGCCGCCCGCGCGAGTCGTTGCACCATCAGGAATCGACCGATGCCGGATGGCAAGGTGAGTGGCTGGACCGGGCACCTGTCTGTCACTGGAAAGGGAATTCAAATGTGTCGCGGATGCGGAATTCTGAGGTGGACAGCCTGTGCATGCTGGCGGAAAGACGCGGGCGCAATATCGGCAGCCTGTCGCGTCACGGCTTGCAATTCGCGGCAATAGCCGGCGACAGCTAATCATGCTTCGTTATTTGCCGGGTAGCCTGCGTGTACGGCTCACCGTGCTGATCGTTTTCTATGCATCGATTGCGTTCGCGATTAGCGGATTCGCGGTCTATGAAGCGATGATGAGCCGTGTCGAAGCGAATGCCGCCGACCAGATGGTAGAAGTGATGTCGGCTCTCGAGGTTCACCTCTCCGGGCTGAAATCGACGGCCGGGATTACTCGCGATCCCGATACCTGGAAGGAGCACGTGCATGGGCGCGAGTACATGGCATTCGCTATCTTTGACATGGCAGGTAAGGACCTGCTGGCGACGCGCGACTTTCGCAACTACTCACCGGTTCTGGATGTACAGACGCCCCACAATCCTGTCACTCTTTCCACACCCACTACCGCGTTACGATATCTCGTGACCATCGTGCCGCTCGACGGGCGTGACAGCACGGCTGTCCGTGTCGTCGTACAGTACGACGGCAGTGAAGAGCGCGAATTGGTAAGGTCGAACACAGAGATCATCTTTATCACGGAGATGGTCGGCATTCTGCTTGCGGCAATCTCGGCTTACGGCGTGACGATGCTCGGGCTGAGCCCTCTGCGCCGCATTGTCACGCGAGCCGAGGAGATGTCGATCAGCCGGCTTGGGCAACCGTTGCCGAAGCTCACCAGCTCGAATGAACTGCTGGAACTGGGACAGGCGTTCAACGGTATGCTGGCGCGTCTGGACGAGTCGTTCACACGCTTGAGCGAGTTCTCTTCCAATCTTGCACACGATTTACGCACCCCGCTCACGAATCTGCGAGCAGCGGCTCAGGTCGCTCTCGCGCAGTCGCGTGCTGCGCCCGAATACCGCGAAGTGATTGAATCGAGCATAGACGAATACGAGCGCTTGTCCCGAATGATCGACGACATGCTATTTCTTGCGCGCGCAGAGCGAGCTGACCTGTCGCTATCGATCTGCGAGTTCGACGCGGCGGCGGAAGCGCGTCGCGTCACCGGTTTTTACGAATCATTGGCGCAAGCGGCAGATATCACCATCGACGTCCGCGGGCAGGGGATCATCCATGCCGATTTGCTGTTGTATCAGCGCGCGGTCAGCAACCTGCTCGCGAATGCGATCGCGTACGCGCCACGCAATTCGACTATCGACATTGAATGTTGGGAGCAGCCGGGCGCGGTAGTGGTTCTGTTGTCCGATCGTGGCCCAGGGATTGCTCCGCCGCATGTGGAACGGATCTTCGAACGTTTCTACCGCGCCGATCCGACCCGGGGAAACGCCATTTCCTGCAGTGCAGGACTCGGGCTTGCCATCGTCAAATCGATCATGGATTTGCACCACGGATCGTGCGGTGTGAGAAGTGATCCTGCCGTCGGCACGACATTCTGGTTACGGTTCGTGTTACGGGAAAAGACAGTGGGTTCACCCTCATGCTAAACCTGATTGATGCGCGGCATGGCGTGTGGTTGCTTTGATGATAGAGCGAAAATCTCGGACACGGCACGTGGGAGAGGCAAGTTTTGACATTATTGATCCATGCACGAATCATCCAGACGTGGTTTCTGCGAGACAAAAACAATGGCGAACACCCGATATCGAAGCGCACTCTGATCTTTTATTTTATTGAAAACAATCTTCTATGCGTTTTGGTCACGTAGCAGTTCTATTTCGGGGATGTACTGGGGTGTCACACTAAAACGAAAGTGCTTCAAATCGATGGAATACTCAGCAATCTGATTCGTCAGATTACCGATTGCTTATGCTTTATCAGCGGTCGGGAGATTTCCATGTACTTAGGAGTTTGAAGCATGAAACAACATATCATTCTCGCCTGCGCAGTGGGTGCCTTTGCGGTGAGTGCGCAAGCACAGAGCAGCGTTACCCTGTATGGCTCGATCGACGCGGGCATCACCTATGCGAACAACGTCGGTGGGAAGAGTGTCTGGCAGCAGGGTAGCGGCAACCTGTCGAACAACTACTTTGGCTTGCGCGGTGCCGAGGATCTCGGGGGCGGGCTGAAGGCCATCTTTACGTTGGAAAGCGGCTTTGATCTGAACAACGGGGGTTTTCATGACGGCGACGATATGTTCAACCGTCAAGCCTTCGTGGGCCTGAAGAGTGACGCGTATGGCGCTGTGACGCTGGGACGTCAATACGACTCGACTTCGGAGTATCTCGGGCCGCTGTCGGCCGCAGGTGCTGGCTTCGGCAACAATCTCGCCGGCCATCCGTTCGACAACGACAACCTGGCGCAGACGTACTCGACCAAAAATGCGGTCAAGTACACCAGCCCGAACTATGCGGGCATCCAGTTCGGCGGCATGTATGGCTTCAGCAACGACGCGAATGGCTTTGCGAACGGCCGCACGTGGAGCCTGGGCGCCAGGTACGGTACAGGTCCGCTGAACGTCGCGGCGGGTTACACACAGTCGAATAACTCGGGTGGGCTGGGCGGCGCAAACAGCGCGGCGTCGGCAAGCCAGAACATTTCGGCGACGCTTCAGCGTACTTACGGTTTGGGCGCCACCTACGCATTCGGCCCGGCACAGGTTGGTCTCGTGTGGACGCACTCGCAGATCGACGGTCTCGCGAGCCTGTCGAGTGGCGGCGCTGCACTGCCCGGTCTTACGGGGATGAACCTGCATCTTGATAACTATGAGATCAACGGCCAGTACAGGCTAACACCGGCACTGGCAGTCGTCAGCTCTTACACGTTCACTGACGGCACGGTGACAGGCAGCAACAGCAGCAATTCGCCGACGTGGCACACGTTCGTTTTAGGTACGGACTATTCGCTCAGCAAGCGTACGGACGTGTACCTGGCGGGCGTGTACCAGCATGCTTCCGGCTCGCTCGGTTATGACGCGAACGGTAACGGCATCGCGAACGTGGCATCCATCAACATGCTGTCGCCGTCGTCAACCAACAACCAGGTTGCAGCAACGATCGGACTGCGTCACCGCTTCTGATCGAAGGGAAATCGGGCCGATAGCGCAATCCGTTGTCTGCCCTCTGGGAAGCGAGGGGAACGTGAAGTCGAGATCCACTCGCATGGCTCATGGGCCTTCGTCAGGTAGAACGACGGCGAAGGCCCGCCTGGAAATGCAGGCAGAGTACTGTTCGAAGCCGTTCACGAACCGTTAAGCTTCAGGTCGATGCGTTGCGGGCCGAACCTGCGCAGCGGGACGATGTGCGCGCAAGCGCCTTTCAGGAAGGTGAATTGAAACTGAGCCGCCCGAGTACCGGACTGCGCCCATGAATGTCCGTATGCATCTGCTAGCACATGCATACCGCAGCGACGGAATCAGAACCGGTACGCCAGACCTACCGATCCGAAGATAGCAGCCTTGTGTTCGACGACGGGGCTGTCCGCTGCATCACCCACCAGACTGGACACACCCAGCACGGCAGCCGTGCTCCAATGCGGGTTGAGCTGGTGCTTCCACGTGACGCTGGCGTCGACACCCTTGATGCCCGCCGAGGGCGAATATCCGGCGAGCCTCGACTGGCTTGCAAGCGACTCCTGCCCGGTAACGCCGAAATAGGTGTTCATATAATCTTCGTTACCGAAAGTCGCACCCACTGTCAGATTAACTGTGTTTTTCGGCGTCGCCAAAGCGGTGAAACCACCCGCGAGACGGACTTTCAGACCATATCCACTGTGCGTCGCCTGCAGCGCGTTGAGCGACGCGTGCCACTTGCCGTGACGCCAATCCACGAACGCGCCAACGCGGGCCGTGTTGGAAATGTCATTGGTTCCGGTAAGGCGCGATGAGTCGTCGGCGTCCCGCCCAAAGTCGAACTGCGCAATCAAACCCGTCGAAATGCCGGCTCCGAGCGGATAGCGTATTCCGGCTGAGAGCCCGGAAACGAAAAAAAGCCCATTGTCATAGGCGAACAAAGGCAACGGCAGTGCACGGTACGATGCCGCGCCGTCGTATTTGGGCATGACATTGACTTGCGCGCCAAGCGAGGTCTCGGCCGGGTAAGCAGGTCTGGGTGGGGTCGCCATGGCCGCGCCAATGGTTAGCGCGGCTGCGACGTGGAGATATCGCATGAATAATTCCTTGAATAATCGGTAGGAAGGTCAGAACCGACAATGGCGGTCGAACGTCTGGACATCCATGTGGGGGTGCGGCATCTGTGCGTCGCGACTTGTCAGGTGCGCAGCAACTGCGGTTATGGCAACTGCTTGAACGCAGGGTCGGTGCGCCGTTGCGGATAGCTGTGGTGACGGCGGGCAGTACGGGTGGCCGGGGATAAGATCAAGCGTCGGTATTCGTCTTCAAAGGTGGAAATCTCAAGTGAAGTTGCAGTTCATGACGTAGCCTCCGGGCGAGATGATGAGATGTGACAAGAGTGAATAGGCATGCTTACTAAATAGAAAATATTTGAAAGAATGAAACGACATGAAATCTATTTGCCAGAGGAGTTTTTCGCCGCGCATTGTTCAGGAATTTTTACTCTACCTTTGTTGCAAAGAATGAGCCGTCCGTATTGGTCATTTTTCGATATGGAGTTTTATTAGAATGATGAAATTTATGTTTAGTCAAAGATTTGACTGTTACTTGAAGTTGAAGCTGTGAGTCGTGATAAAAACGCCTTCTAGATTTCGTTGCAGACTCCAAAAAAACGATATAGAAGCTCAGACATCGTTTGGTTATGTTTCCTATGGCCGAGCTGACCGTGAGAACCTGAAGAGAACCCAAGGAACTGCCAATGAGTTATTGCCATGTGTTGATACATACGGCCAGGGTGATCCCGATCCTCTTGGTCGACCGCAGTCTTTGGCGCTCGATCCGCACACACATCGTGGGGTTGACTATCGATGTTTGCGAACTCGCCGGTCGCGTCGGTGCCGTTCTTCTGTTTCCCGTTGCCGTACCAATTGTCGCGATTCTGATTGTGGCGTCCCTGCGCCGGGAAGGAAGGGAACAGGATTGCCCTTCGAGTTCCGTCGACACAGCGTGAACGCACGATGCGCAACGCACCCTCTGAGCCAGGCCAACCTGATGCGATGGCGCTCGTGATGTCAGGCGAGAAGGGAAAGTTGCCTGGCGCGTGCCGCGTGAACCGATGTCGGAATAAACCGGGGTGATTTACCTCGACAAATGAATCCCTTTAAAACAGGAAAATGCGGATGAGTAAAGCTACAAGGTTGGCAGTGGCAGTTATCGTTAGCATGGGCGTTGCACCGTGGGCTATCGCGCAGATCGCTCAACCCGCTTCGGGTGCGCAAGAGCAATCCGCACTCACCGGGCGGGTGCAGGCGCTTCTCGCCACAGCGCCCCCCGTTGAGATCAAGGCCCGGATATCCGATATCGACCGTGCTTCGCGCATCATTACTCTGCATGGTCCGAAGGGGCGCGACATCGATGTCGCGATGGGGCCGCAGGTCGAAAATTTCGATCAGCTCCGCGTGGGCGATAACGTCGAAGTGCTCTACAAAAACGCGTTGCTCGTGTCCGCTGACAAGATCGCGGGCGCGGACAAGGGGATTCGCAAACGTGTCGATTCCAGCGTGTATCAGTCGACACCGTCGGGATACAGCGCCGCGCGCCAGGTCGAGGTTCAGGCCACAGTGCTGGATATGGACGCCAGGAAGCGCGAGATGCGGTTGCGAGGCGCCTATCGGACAGTCACGCTCGTAGTCGGTCCCGATATCGATTTCAAGACTTTGAAAGTGGGCGATACCGTCCATGCCGTGTTTGTGTCGGCTTATGCGACACGGGTGACGCCCATTAACGTGCGTTAGCGCACACTAGCGCGAGCCTGCAAGCAGCGTATGGACACGCAATGACAATGACGTTCGCGGCACGGATGAAATCGATAAGAACGAAGCAATTGCGAAACCGATGAACAATCGATTCTTGCCGCGAACTTTGGGGGCGAGATTAACCGCTCTGATCTTTCTTTCGACCTCGGTCATTCTGGCGCTGAGTGGCGCCGCGCTTTACGAGGCCTTGCGCAGCCGTATGTCCATGGCGGCAGGCGGTCATATGCAGGCCACGCTAGAGGCACTGCAGGTCGATCTCGCGAGCGTGCGTGCGACAAGCCACATCTCGAACCATCCTCATATCTGGACCGATCAGATGGATGGCCATCAGAACATAGATATGGCCATCTACGATATGACCGGAAACCGTCTTGTCAGCACGAGCGGTTTTCAGCCATTTGCACTGCTCCGCGACCTGCCGCCGGGTCGCCAGAACGCTGCGTTCGATACCAGAGGCGCGAGGTTTCGCTATATCACCGCGCTGGCGCGGCTCGCGGGATCAGACTGTGTTTCTGTGCGTGTCGTGGTCCAGTACGACAAATCGGACAACCTTGCCTCTTTGCGCGCGCATGCATGGACGATCGCGCTGATCGAAGTAGTGGGCGTGGGGATCGCAGCGGCATTTGCCTATGCTATTGCCGTGTTCGGACTCAGCCCGCTTCGACGCTTCGTCTCGTACGCAGAGGAGATGTCGTCGTGCCGTCTCGCGCAACCTTTGTCGGGATTCGATACATCGGAGGAGCTGAAGGAACTGGAGCATGCTTTTAACGGCATGCTGGAAAGGCTGGACGATTCGTTTACGCGACTCGGCCAGTTCTCTTCGAACCTCGCACACGATATGCGTACGCCGTTGACGAATCTGCAGGCAGCCGCGCAGGTGGCGCTGTCGCTGCCGCGCAGCACGGAGGAATACCGTGACGTCATCGAGTCGAGTGTAGAGGAGTACCAGCGTCTGTCGGGAATGATCGAAGACATGCTCTTCCTTGCACGGTCGGAGAGGGCGCACACGCTAGTCAAGGTCTGCCGGCTTGACGCCGTAGTGGAGGCCGAACGGGTCGCGGGCTACTACGAGCCCATGGCATCCGATGCGGGAGTCACCATCGAGTTGAGCGGGCGCGCCCGAAGTTCGCGCGGACCTGTTGCTTTTCCAGCGTGCGTTGAGCAATCTGCTTTCCAATGCGCTCGCTCATGCGCCTCGCGGGTCGACTATTTTCGTCAAGTGCCGCGAGGAAGGCGGTACAGCGGAAATCGCCGTCACGGATACGGGCCAGGGCATTGGGGGAGAGCACGTCGATCGTATCTTTGAACGGTTCTACCGCGTCGATCCGTCGCGGCACAATCTTGGCTCTGGAACGGGCCTCGGCCTGGCGATCGTGAAATCGATCATGGAAAGCCATGGTGGCCAATGCGGTGTGGAAAGCTGTCCGGGTGTGCGCACTACGTTCTGGCTTCGCTTTCCGCACGCTGACGTGAACCCGGGTGCCGGCGCCGCCAGCGCGTTCTGAATTCTTGATACAGGTGGCGCGCTTTTCGCATCCGGCATCGAGCCAGTAAGGCGTGCCGTGAGCGCCACGTTGTCAATCAACTGTTACCACTGAGTGCTTGAACGGTGATCCCGGTGTTTTTCTGGCGCTTGTTCGCACGGTTTGCCAATTGATTCTGCTGCGCCGGATTGCCGACCATGACGCGTTTATCATGTCCGCGTCATGGAAGAGCAGCGACTGGACGGCATGCTATGTACTCTGCCTGTCAATCGCACGATTTTATGATTTCCGAACTCGCGTTACCCGAGCAGCTAAGGCTGGCCATCGCCCGTAAAACACTGGAGGTGTCTTATCAGCCTGTAATCAGGCTCGCCGACAACAAATGCGTCGGTGTCGAATCGCTACTCAGATGGCGGCTGCATGGACAGGAGATCTCGCCGGAGCTCTTTGTTGGCGTGGCCGAACAGCATCGGCTGATGGGACCATTGACCGATCTCGTGCTCCACAAGAGTCTTGATGACCTGGCCTGCGTACTGAGCGCGGACCGGTCGTTTCGCGTTTCGATCAATGTGGGCAGCGACGATCTTCGCAGCGTCCGCTTTCTGGATGTTCTCGCGCAAGCGTTGAAATGGACGGGCGTCCGCGCTTCGCAAGTGGGCATCGAAGCCACTGAAAGAGGCTTCATGCATCCGGACGCGACGCGCAGCGTCATTGCTGCACTCAGATGGGCGGGGCATCCTGTTTATATCGATGACTTCGGGACTGGCTATTCCTGTCTTTCTTATCTGGGGACATTCCACGTCGACGCCCTGAAGCTCGACAAGGCGTTCGTCAATCCCGTCGAGAATGCTCACGCCAGCTGCGTGGTGGCGCCGCACATCATCGCGATGGCACACGACCTGGGAATGGAAATCGTCGCCGAAGGCATCGAATCGGCGGCGCAGGCCGAGTATCTGCTGCGCAAAGGCGTGCAGTACGGACAGGGCTGGTACTTCGCGAAAGCCATGCCTGTTGCCGAACTGCTACCGTGGCTAGCGCAACATGCACAATCAGGGAAGCGGGATGAACGCAGGCGTTGCGCCAGTTCTCCACGCTTGCAGCTGCTGCGTGCGCCATAAAAAAGAGCGAAGCCCGCAAAGGCTTCGCTCTTACGCTAACGTACTAAAGCGTATTCAATTCATCATCCACAAGCAGGCGCTGCCTTCTTGCACGCATCGGCCAGTTGCGGCGGCGGATCTTTCTTGAACACCGTCTTGTACGATTCGAGCACGTTCGACTGCACGACGGGCAGCGATTGCACGCCGATCCACGCCGGAGGCGTCTGACCGATCAGCGCCTTCATCATCGCCATCGCTTCGGCTACGCCCTGGTCATACGGACGCTGCGAACCCGTCGCCTTGAGCGGACCGCCCTTGGCTATTTCAATTGCCGATTCGAGGCCGAGGTCGACCGTCGTCACGGGCGTGTTGATGCCTTGCGCGCGCATTGACGTGAGCGTATCGAGTGCGGGCTGGTCCCATACGGCAAACACGCCCTTCACATCGGGATTCGCGGTGAGGAAGTCGCCCGCAATCTGGCCGACTTTCGACGGGTCCGTGAACGCGACCTGCTTGACCTTGATGTCGGGGCGATTCTTCTTCAGCCATTCGTTGACGGCCTTCGTGCGCTCCGTCGTACTGAAGTAATCGACGCCGAAGTTCACGAGACCGACCGTGCCGCCTTTCGGCACACACGATGCGAGCACCTTCGCCGCGATCTGCCCGTTGCCCTCGCTATCTGCCGACACCATCGCCGAGTATTGCTCGGGATGCTTGAGGCCCGTCGGCACGTTGTCCATGAACACGAGCTTGATGCCTGCCTGCGAGACCTTCTTGTAGGTCGCAGCCGTCGCCGTGCCGTCGACGGGAATCGAAATGATGCCGTCAGGATGGCGCTGGATCGTGTTTTCGATGTCGGCGATCTGCTTGTCGACCTGATACTCGGCCGATGCCGTGCCGATCACCTCGACGCCGTACTTCTTCAGCGTATCGGTGATGCCGGCGACCTGCAGTTGCGACCAGTCGAGGTTCATCGTCTGCATCGAAATGCCGACCTTGAACTTGCCGGCCTTGACCTTTGCCGCCTCGGCATCCGTCAGTTTGACGGCATCGGCGGATGCCGCTTTCTCGCCATTCGGTCCCTGCCCGACGATGCCCGTCGGACCAATCGACTTCGCAGGCAGGCTCGTGCAAGCCTGCGCAAACGCCTGCGAACAGCAGATGGCCAGCGCAGTCGCCGCCACCACACTCGCCAGCCTCGCTCCTGATACACGACGATCGTTCATGTTTTCCTCCGTTGGTCGTGATGTACTGCGTCTCCTGCCGTTTTTGGAATTGCCCTTTGTGGCCTCGCGCGCAACGCCGCATGCGCGAAAGGCCGATTGACTCTCACCGCTCGATGCTCATTTGCGGGTGAATGCGACAGCCGCGACGATGATGACGCCCTTGATGACGAGTTGCAGCGACGAACTCACGCCGAGCAGCACAAGGCCGTTATTCAGCGTGCCGATGATGAGACTGCCGAGCAGCGTGCCGAGAATGAAGCCGCGTCCGCCGAACAGACTGCAGCCGCCCAGCGTGACGGACGCAATCACGTCGAGTTCCATGCCCTGCACGACGTCAGGCCGCGCCGCATGCGAACGCGCGGACAGCACGAGCGCGGCGAGACCGGCAAGCACGCCCGTCAGCACGAAAGCGAGCGTGGTGACGCGCCGGATGTTGATGCCCGAATAGAGTGCCGCTGTCGGGTTGCCGCCTGCCGCGTAGATCTGCCGGCCGAACACGCTGTAGTGCAGCAGCAGGATGCCGCCGATCACGGCGAGCAGCGTCCAGAGGATTGGTACGGGGATGCCAGCAATATCGCCTTCGCCGAAGATCGCGATGAAGTGGTCGTTAGTGATGATCTCGGGGCGTGTCGTCGTGACCATCAACGCGAGGCCGCGCGCCGCGCTCAACGTGCCGAGCGTGACGAGAAACGAAGGAATGTTCAGGCGCGTCGTGACGAAGCCGTTGATCGCGCCGACGATCGCGCCCGTGCCGATGCCCGCAATCGCGCCGACGATCCAGCTATCGCTGATGTGCGACATCGCAAGCGCGGCCGACATGCCCGACAGCGCCAGCGCCGACCCCACCGACAGATCGATCTGCCGCGCGATGATCACGAACGTCATGCCGATCGCGATGATCGACACGAGGGCAGTTTGCCGCCCGATATTGAGGAAGTTGTCGATCGACAGGAACCACGGCGACGCAAAGCTGAACACCACCAGCAGGATTGCAAACGCGATGTACAGCATGTACGGGCGATCACCCTGTAGCAGACGCCGCGCAATGCGCCGCGCGCGGCCGTGACGCTGAATGGCCTGTTGTTCTGCGGGCATCGGCGAAACTGACTCGTTCATGTTGCAAGCTCTTCGGTAGGCCGGGGAAGTTGAATGAGATGGTGCAGTTCTTCGGCGGTGCGTAGCTGCGCGCGCTCGACGGTTCGCACGATCGAGCCGTCCACCACGATGGAGATGCGGTCGCACAGCCGCAACAGCTCGTCCAGATCCGACGACACCACGACGACGCCCGTGCCCGCGCGCGCCGCGTCGCGCACCACGCCGTAGATTTCTTCACGCGCGCCGACATCGACGCCGACGGTCGGCTCATCGAGCAGCAACACCTTCGGCCGCGGATGATTCCATTTGGCGAACACGACTTTCTGCTGGTTGCCGCCGGAGAGAAATTTCACGTGCGTCGATGCGTCGGGCGCCTTCACGGAAAGCTGCTTCATCGCCGTGCGTGCCTGTTGCGCTGCTGCTTGCGCGCGCAACCAGCCGCCGCGCGAAAACTGCGGCAGGCGCGGCAAGGTCAGATTGCGTTCGATCGAATGATCTAGTACGAGTCCTTGCAGATGCCGGTCTTCCGGCACGAGCGCGATGCCGCGCTGGATTGCGTCGCCTGGGCGGCGTGCAGCGAGCGGCTGGCCGTCGAGCTCGATCGCGCCGGCGTCGATCGGCAGCAGGCCGAAGATGGTCTGCAATATCTCGGTGCGGCCGCTGCCGATCAGTCCCGCAAGGCCGTGCACTTGGCCCTTGCGCACGGCGAAATTCACGTTATGCAAACGCGCGTTGCTCACGTTCGACAGGCTCAGCACGGGAGCATCGAGTGTGCTCTGTGCTGCAGTTTGCTCTGCTGTTTGTGCTGCTGCGCTTTGCGCCGACGCGCCCGTCGTCGTTTCCTGTCTGGCCTGCATCGCAGCATGACGCGGGCCGACGATCGCCGCGACGAGTTGTTTCATGTCGGTGTCGGCCGTGGCGAAATGGCCGGCGTTGGCACCATCGCGGAACACGGTCACGCGCTGCGAAATGCGAAACACCTCGTTCAGCCGGTGTGTCACGTAGATCACACCGACGCCGCGCGCCGTCACAGTGCGGATCGCGTCGAAGAGAATTTGTTCTTCGCCGCCCGTTAGCGCGGACGTGGGTTCGTCGAGGATGAGCACGCGCACGTCGCCCATCAGCGCTTTACAGATTTCCGTCATTTGCCGGTACGCGAACGGCAGCGAATCGACGGGCACGCGCGGATCGAGCGGGATATTGTGTTCGCGCAGAAAGGCGCCGACCTGCGCCATCAGTTCGCGCTGCCTGACGAAGCCAAGCCGCGTGCGCGGCTCGCGCCCGAGCATCAGATTGGCGCCGACGGACAGCGATTCGACGAGACTGAGGTCCTGATAGACGACGGCAACGCCTGCCTCGCGCGATTTCGCTGGCGATTCGAATGCAACCTTCTGGCCGGCGATTTCGATTGAGCCTTCGTCGTACGTGTGGACGCCGCTCAGTATCTTGATGAGAGTGGATTTGCCTGCGCCGTTTTCGCCGAGCAGCGCATGGACTTCGCCCGGCAGGACTTCCAGGTTGACGCCGCGCAGCGCCTGCACGCCACCGAATTTCTTGGTGACGCCTGCAACGCGGATCAATGGCACACGGGGCGATGAAGCGGCCGCGACCGCAACCGGCTCACTCATCCTGGAGTCTCCTTCGTCGGTATGACGAATTCTTATGTTTCGCGATTGAATCGCGGTGTGTGTGTTGTGATCTTCGCATCATGGATATGGTGCGTCAATAACATTTGGTCTCTGTATTATTAGGGATTTCTTGGAGGGTTGAAATAATCGTATCGGAAGTTGTTATGATTGTTTCGTTTTTGGCCTCCGGGGCGGGCTTTTGCTGTTAGGGTTTTGGTGGTTTTGACGGGTTGGTCTGGTTTGGTCTGGTCTTTCGCTGGCATCCGCGATTGGTTAGCGTGCTTCACGCGTCGCCCCTGTGCGGGGCGGCACCTACTTTTCTTTGCCGCCGCAAAGAAAAGTAGGCAAAAGAAAGCGGCTAACACCGCCAACATTTCTTCCTGCCTGAGGGCCCCCAAAGGGTCCTATGCCTCACACGGCAACATCCTTGTCTGCGTGCGTTGCCAACGCGCTGAATGAGCGCCTCACCCGCTTCGAATACCCGTGCACGGGCTACCGGCAGCGAATGGTAGGTGCCGCCCAGGTGGCAAACTGTGTGTAGGTTGTCGCGTCGTACACGTTAGTGCTCTTACAACGTGGAACGCGTGCGCTATCGGGACCGAAGTGAGGCGTGTGTGGCGCTACGGCCTACACACAGTTTGCCACCTGGGCGGCGGTGGACTATCTGGCACGGCATGCTGCAACGTGGGTGCCTGAAGCGGGTGAGGCGTCAATTCAAAGCGTTGGCAACAAACATGAGTCACGTGGTTGCCGTATGAAGCGTGGGACCAGTTGGGGGCCCTCAGGCAGGAAGAAGATCTAGCGGTGTTAGCCGCTTTCTTTTGCCTACTTTTCTTTGCGGCGGCAAAGAAAAGTAGGTGCCGCCCCGCACAGGGGCGACGCGTGAAGCACGAAGGCAAAGCGCGGATGCCAGCGAAAGACCAGACCAAGCCAGACCAAACCACCCGCGCCACGAAGGCAAAGCGCGCATGCCAGCGCAAAGGCAAAAAAACCAAACCGTCCGCCCCGCCCAGGCGCACCGCATGAATCACGAAGGCAAATCGCAGACACCAGCGAACAACAAACGCAAACGCGTAACGAGAGCACGCCCCGCCCAGGGGCAAAAGGCCACCGTCACACCTCGCCAACCACCTCAACGCCCGCCGCAGGCTTCACCGCAGCGGCATCACCCGCGCCGCTCAGGCGCCCAATCCACACACACGCCAGCACCGCGGCAGCCGCCGCCAGCCATCCAACCGTCCCATAACCCGCTATCTGCCCCTGCGCGGTCGTCGTCAGCAGCAGGCCGCCGAACCACGCCCCGCAACCCGTGCCCATCGCCTGCACCGCGCTGTTCGCGCTAAGAAACGCACCACGCGTCTGCGGTGCCGGAACGGTCGTGAGCAGCGCCTGCATCGGCACCATACGCGACGACAACGCGACCATGAACACAGGAAAGAACAGCACCATCGCGTAAAACGGCAGGTCGGGCAGATGCGTAATGAACAGCACAGGCAACACCGACAGCAACGCAGCGATGCGGAACACGCGCTTCTTGCCAAAGCGATCGGAGAGCTCTCCAACCCGGCGCGACGTGAAGAAGGTAGCGGCGCCGCCCGCCATATATAGCCACGACAGATTCGCAGGCGCGACACCATGATTCGCGACAAGCGTCGGCGCAATGAACGGAATCACCAGCATGTGCCCGACCATCACGACAAACGTCAGCGCAAACGCATTCAGATGCCGCGGATTCGCGAACAGCCGCCACAAATCAGGCAACACCTGCGCGAGCGGCACGCGCTGTCTCTGCAGATGCTCGGTCAGCGACGGCACCATGCGCCAACCGCCCATCCAGATCACACAGGACAGCACGACGAGCAACACGAACGGCGATGCCCAGCCAAAATGCGCGCCAAGCATCACGCCCGCCGGCACGCCCGCAATCGCCGCCAGCGAGAAGGCCGTCATGATCGTGCCCGTCGCCGCGCCACGCCGCGCGACGGGAATCACGTCGCCGACGATCGCCATCACCACCGAAGCAAGCACGCCCCCCGTAATGCCCGCGAACGCGCGCGCCACGAGCAGCAGCGGAAAGTTCGGCGCGAGCGCGCAGCCGAGGTTCGACAGCGCGAACAGCGCGTAGATGGCGAGCAACAGACGCCGCCGGTCGAAGCGGTCGATATACGTGGCGGCCAGCAAGCCCGACAGCCCGGAGCACCACGAGTACGCCGAGACGGCCGTCGCGAACCGGGCAGGCGAGATCTCGAACGCGTGCATGATCTGCGGGCCGAGCGGCATCATCACCATGAAATCCATGATGATCGTGAACTGCGTAAGCGCGAGCAGCCACAGCAGGCGCCGCTCGTGTGATTCGTTCAATGAGAGCAATGCATGGCTCCGTTTGATTGAGGCGTCAGTCGTCGAGATTTTCGTGGACTGCCTGCTCGCCCTGTTTCCAGTATGCCGACGCGCGGATACGCGATTTGTCGATGCCGCGTTCATTGACGAGCAGCGAGCGCACGGCGCGCATCGTTGCCGCTTCGCCCGCTGCCCACACGTAGCCTTCGCCGTCTGGGAGGAACGTTTCGCGCACCGCTTTAAGCAACTCTGCGCCTCGATATGCGCCTTCGCTGCGATAACGCCATTCGATATACAGATCGGTCTGCGTATCGAACTCGATGCGCGCGGAAGGATCGGCGACTTCGATCACGGCCGCGACGCGCGCGCCTTGCGGCAGTTCCGAGAGACGCCGGCCGATGGCGGGCAGGGCGGTATCGTCGCCGATCAGCAGATGCCAGTCAAAGCCCGTCGGCACCACGAACGAGCCACGCGGGCCGCCAATGCCGAGGTATTGCCCGGCCTTCGCTTGCGCCGCCCATTCGGCGGCGGGACCGGCTTCGTGCATCGCGAATTCCAGCTCGAGTTCGCGCGCGTCGCGGTCGAAACGCTTCGGCGTGAAATCACGCGCGACGGGGCGCGGGCGGTCGGCGGGGAACAAGGGGCCGTCGGGGCCCGCTGTCGGCAGCGTCGGTTTGTCTTCGCCGGGCGCGGGGAAGAATACTTTCAGATGATCGTCGAAGGATGCCGATACGAAGTCGTGCAGATCGTCGCCCGTCAGCGTCACGCGGATCAGATGCGGCGTGACGGCCTCGACGTTCTTCACTTGCAGGAGACGGAATTTCAGCGGATGACGCACGCGCGTCACGGTCAGATCGGTTCGGGTTGCTTGCATAAGGTGTTCTCTCAATGTCGTGGATCGACGGCGTTAAGCGGGTTCGCCCGACGTTTTGCCGCCGTTTTCGCGCGGCTTGCTTTCGATTTCGGCCGTGGCGCGCGCGAGGATCGCCGCGATGCGCCGCTGTTCGTCCGGCGATGCGTTGTCGCGCAACAGCAGTGCATGTTTCAGCGCGCGCCGCGCCTGCACGAACTCGGGCAGCCAGCCGCCGTATTCGCCCGCGTCGTCGCCTGCTTCACCTTGTTGGCCCTCGCCGGCGAACGCGCGGCGCACCGAATCCATCTTGCGGGCGATATGCGACAGCTTGGCGAGCATCAGGTCGGCGCGCTCGCGGTTGCCGGCGAGGTACTCGCGGCCGGCGTCAGCGAGCGAGTAACGCTTGCGGTTGCCTTCGAGCTGCACGGTCACATAGCTGAGTTCTTCCAGATAGGTGAGCGCCGGGTAGACCATGCCGGGGCTCGGCGTGTAGAAGCCGTTCGAGCGCGCTTCGAGCGCCTTGATCAGCTCGTAGCCGTGGCGCGGCTGTTCGTCGATCAGCGCGAGCAGCAGCAGTTGCAGATCGTCGGACGTGAACTTGCGGCCGCGCGGGAAGCCGTCGCCTTCGCCGCCGAATCCTCCGCCGAAGCCGCCTCCGAACGGACCGCCGGCGCTGCCGCCGAATGGCCCGCCGTGCCGGCCGCCGCCGCGCTGATGGCGGCCGATCGCGTCTCTGAACATCTGGAAGCGTTCGTAAAAGCCGAAGAACGCGGGATCGCGGGCAAAGTCGGCGTCGCGGGTGAAGTCACGGGAAAAACGATGATGGTGATGGCGCATGTCGGCATCTCCGAATGTCTTAAGATGTATCGTAAGATATATATCTAAAGATAGTTCGTCAAGCCAAATCGCGTAGCGAACATGCTTTTCCTGAAACAGGTAACGGATAACATGAGGCTGCTTTTGCCGAGAGCCGGCCGACCAGCAAGGCGGAAATGATCGATAACGGATGTCGCAATCTACATCTTGCCCCATCGAATTGATTTTCATGTCCTGATTGAGCAACTCGTGGTGACTGGCCGGTTTGGCATTCCTGAGCAGCCGTTGATGTCGCACCAGCGCGAGCGGCGGGATCGGGTCGGTTTCGGGCGACCGCGTCGGACAGTGACGGGCCAATGCGCGTCGTTCGACGCTCTGCCAGTCTGGTTCCGCCCGCATCCCTGAGCGATCACTCACGGATCGGCGCCGACATCGGAAGTGTGTCGGCCAAATCAAAGCAAATGCCCTCCGCGATCTCCGCGGCGGATCACCGCGAGCGGATCCGACAAATTCACTCACTCGGCGCTGGGAAAACGTCGCTGACGCGACAGGCGTCGCTTATCGTGGCTATGCGACCGACCATCTGCGGATAGCGAAGGGAATGAGCGGGCGAGTGCAGCACGGCGAGTTCGCCGACTCGCCGTCCCGACTCTGCTACAAGCATTCCTGCGCTTGCTCAGGTAACGGGCACGAACTCTCCTTCGGCGAAGAACCACGCCGACATCGTCCGTGCCAGTTCGAGCACGACCTCCGCGTCGGTCCGGCCGGAGGACGCGCGCACGTGGAACGAATGATCTGCGTCGTCCACCACATGCAGCGTGGCGCGCGGCCCCAGCGTCTCGACGACCGACCTCAGCAGGGGAAGCTCGGCCAGCTTGTCGCGCGTGCCCTGCAGGAAGAGAATCGGCACCGTGACGTCCGTCAGGTGCCTTGCCCGCTCCACGCCGGGTGCGCCCGCCGGGTGCAGCGGGAACGCGACGAAAGCGAGGCCACGCACGTCGAGCGGGGAGATGGCTTGGGCCTGGGAGGTCATGCGGCCGCCGAACGACCTGCCGCCCGCGAAGAGTGGCAGGGCTGGCAGCCGCCGGCGGGCCTCTGCGACGGCCGCCTGAACGGCAGCATGTGCCACGGCCGGCGAGTCCACCCGCTTGGAGCCCCGCTCCATGTACGGAAACTGGTAGCGCAATGTGGCGACATTGGCCGCCGCAAGCGCGTCGGCCAATGACGACATGCCGGCATGCTGCATGCCCGCCCCGGCACCGTGCGCGAAGACATACAGGGCTCGCGCGTCCTCCGGCACTCGGAGGAGCGCAGAGACCTTAGTGCCGTCGGGCAGTGCCAGGGAAAGCGATTCTGGGTCGTTCATCGTATTCAGGTCGTCTCGTTGTGGCCATTGCGCCGATTCTGCATCAATGAGGCATCGGGGAGCGTTTGTGGCGACGTCCGGCAAGGCATTGCGCAGGCGGATTTTGCCAGCCGATCCATGGAGCGCGCGCCAATCGTGAACGGCGCCGCAGGCGCGATGTGTCGGTTGACGACCGCAAGCCCGACGGCGTAATTGCACGCCTGCATCATTGTCAGCGAGCTGTTACGACACTGCAATCAGCGTCAAAGGAAGTTCTTGAAGGGCAGTTCATTTGTTCATTTAGCTGCCTCTCTGGAAGAGCATGTCCGGCTGCAGAAAGTTCTGGGTTCGGCCATGAGCGGCCGCCCAAGGTCGTCGCCCAGTTTTGATGGCCCAGACCTCGTCCGCCCTTGCTGAAGGGCCGCTCTCCGGCGAGCGAATTGCGGATGGCACCGCCTCAACCCGGCCATGAGCAGCCGTTCGTCGAAGCACCGACTTTGTCATTCAAGCGGCCGCTTGGCTCGAACAACGGCCTCTCATGCACGCGATGAACACAGCCCGGACGACAACGCGAGCGATCCAGACGTAAGCCGCAGCAGGCACAGCGCAGCTGTACCAATAAGCGCGACCGGTGATCGCGTTTTGACTCCAGCTTCGCCTGGGGTCCGTCCTCGCGCTGATCAAGATTATTAATTAACCCGACCGCATTCGGAACGGCCACATGGCGACCGATCGTACCGATGTCAGTCACGCTGAGCGAACGAGCTGCGCAGCCAATACTCGGGAACCGCAATGGCGGCGGCGATCGAAAACAATACACCGCCATAAGGCCATAAGGTCATAAGGTCATAAGGTCATAAGGTCATAAGGTCATAAGGTCATAAGGCCGCAGATTGCCGAGTATCTGCCTGAACGCCTGCCCTTCGGCGGCCAATACGTCTCCTCCGAAGGACGCGGCAATCATCGGCTTTTCCTGGTCGGTCAAATCGCCGGGCGTTTGTCGAATTACAGCCAGCGTGGAAACCGGAACCATCTCGCGCTTTACCGGGGTCGGCAATTTCAGTTCGTACCGCCGCTGTGTGGACAGCCGGCGCGAAAGCAACAGCAGGAAGAAAGGCGAAGGCAACACAAAGAACGGCAACAACTATCTGGCATGGGCATTTGTCGAGGCGGCCAACTTCGCCATACGTTCGAGCCCCGAAGCCAGGCGCTTTTACGAGCGCAAGAAACGCGCACGTAACAGCATTGTTGGGATCAAGGCGCTGACGCACAAGCTGGCGCGCGCCCGCTATCACATGCTTCGAGAGCACACAAGCCCTTTGACGTAGAGCGCTGCTTTGGTTAAAAGGCGGTGCGAAGGGAACGAGCCCAGTACCGCGACTGGTGAAAAGCCATGGTTCTGATTGGGTCTTCCTTTTTTGCTCCGCCTCCTGTTTGCAGATGACCGGTCGCCCAGACAATGAGCCACGCTTGACTGGCGTTGCGCAGGCAACAGCCACGGTTCTGAAACCCATAGGACCTTGTCTGGCACCAACGTTTCTCTAAGGCGGCGCCGCCGCCAGGGCGGTCGACAATTCATCGCCGATCGCTTGATCCCGATGGGTGTCTGGTGCGATCCGGTTCGCAACCATCTGAGAGAAAACGGAGGCGATACCAGCCCCTGCAGGCAGCCGCAACAGGGGATAATGGAAGGAATTTCGCCAGATTGCCATGACGATGCTTATTTTCATCGTCATGGCAATCCGGCGATGGGGAAGATTCGTACCTTGACTTCGGCCGACTAATGGGTGTCGCGGTAGGGCGATCTGGGCGAGCGACAACGATATGATGAGGATTGCTTATATCGCCAGCGAGTAGAATTGCTGGGGGACCGAGGGCTTGAGTTTTCCTGCGTCGTTCATCTGCCCCTTGGCGATCGTATGCATGAGTTTAATGGCGCTCAACAAGATGCGGGCACAGCGAAAATCCTTGAATCCGAACATGGACCGGGTACGGCGCTTGATCGCCCGGTGGTCTTGTTCCATGATATTGTTGAGATACTTGGTCTGACGGATCTTAATGGGCGTCTCACGCTCGGCGTTCACCGCGTGCAGCCCGGCCAGACTGGCTCCGCTCGTGTCGATGGTTACGGTTTTGGGCGCGCCATTCTGATCGATGGCCCTCTCGAAGTACCGTCGCGCCGCTTCCTTGTCCCGCTTGCCTCGCAGCAGGAAGTCAACCGTGTTGCCGCCTTTGTCGACGGCGCGGTAGAGATACTTCCATGTGCCCGGACCTTCACATAGGTCTCGTCGACACGCCAGCTCTTGCCGACCGGGCGCTTGCAGCGGCGGAACGCCTTTTCAAGCACCGGCAGAAGCTTGATCGCCCATCGGTGCACGGTCGAATGATCGACCGCGATTCCGCGTTCGGCTATCGGAACAAGCGCTTTCATTGTCGTTCACATCATTCTGTAAGGTCCTGCAGCATGCCAGCCTTCGTTATTGCGACAGAACCATCTAGTGTTCATTTCTGACCCGATTCAATGTAAGCGCGAGCAGGCTCGCCGCTCCGGAGACCATGAGATACCACGCGGCTGATTGTCGCCAACCCGCCCACGCGTCCAATGACGCGACCACTAACGGTGCCGTTCCGCCGAAAAGCGCGACGCCAGTAGCGTACGCGAGGGAAAGCGTCAGCGCACGATGCCGCCGAGGGAACATCAGAATAATCTCAATGATGGTTGGCCCCCCGGCAAGCGCAGAAAGTCCCGAGAACAATACGATTACCGCGAGCAGAGATACATCGTGTCTGAAAATCTCAGCAACATGGAACGCAGGCAACGCAACCAGCACGGTGGACAGTCTTGCAAACGCGATGATTGGGGTTCTTCCGAGTCGATCAGATAGCCACCCGCCGACCACGGACATCACAACGCTTGTCAGGCCGACCGCGACCGTCGCGACGGCGGTGAATCCGTGCGTTGGCATGACGTTGCCGACGCCGAACGTCGCGGTGTACGTTGCCATATAGGTTGGCACCGTCCCACCAAAAATGAAAACGATAGCCAGCAGCCATTGCTTCCGCAAGCCAAGCAGGACTGTTCGGGACGGAGAGCTTTCAGCTGGATCGATCTGATCTTCGGGGATGCGCCGACGCAAATACATCTGCAACGGAAACATTGCACTTGCCAAGACAAAGGGGATCCGCCATCCCCATGTCTCGAGAGCGCCGGGCGGCACCGTATGCAAAATTGCAATTCCGCATAGCCCGGAAGCGACGAGTGCCAGTCCCTGTCCAGCCATGAGCCATCCGGCACATGTTGAACGACTTTTAGGAATGCAGATCTCCAGCAGGAGCGAGGCGGAGACCCCCAATTCTGCGCCGATCGCCAGACCTTGGATGAACCTCGCAAAAAGGACAAGCAACGGCGCTAAGAGACCCAGCGTCGAATAGCTTGGCACAACGGCTATGCCGAGCGTTCCGATTGTCACCAAAAGAGCCGTTAGCAGAAAAGCCGGCTTCCGCCCGGTGGTATCGGCGTGCCTTCCGATCAGGATTGCACCAAGCGGGCGGGCTAAGAAGCCGGCAGCAAACACTCCGAACGAAAATATGGAACTCGACGCACCGAGCGACGAGGGGAAAAAACATCTGTTTATGAATGTGATGAAGGTCGCATAAGAAAAGTAATCGAAAAATTCGATGGCATTAGCGATGACGACGGTCGCCGCTATCTGGAACTGATTGTGGCGAGTCGAGGCGTGTTGGGCGCTCTGGGAAACAGTAGGCATGCAAGGCTATTTGCGCAGCGCGCTGCAATGACGGTTCGAACGTAAGCGGACAGACAACTCTTCGCTTGCGAATCTAGGCCGGGTTGGAATATCGGATTCGGTCGGTGTTGGCGGCGGAATGATCCGAGCGCAACAATGTGAAGCTTATGCTCGTGCCGGTTGCACCCGTCGATGCGACCCAGATCTTTCCGCCGTGGGATTCGACAATCGATTTGCAGAGGGCGAGCCCCAACCCCATACCCTCGCGCTTTGTGCTCAGGAACGGCTGGAAGACATCGTCCGGATTGGCTGCCTTTATCCCCCCGCCTGAATCGACGACTTCAAAGACGGTGTGCGTCATGCTAAACGCCATCGCGCGAATTTCGACGGATCCGGCTTCGTCTCCGTTCGCCGCCAATATGGCATGTATGCTGTTGATAACCAGATTGGTCAGAATCTGCTGTACATGGATCCGGTCGGCGAAGGCGGTCGCCCCTCGTTCGACGTTCTTGTGCAACAGAATGTTGTTCGCGTTCGCTTCAGACGAAACGAGCGTCAGCACGGAATCGACGACTTCGTCACAGTCAAGGCTTTGCGCTTCAATTGGCGCGCCGCCAAGGAAGCTGCGGAGCCTACGACAGATCTCGCTCGTGTCGTCAGCCCAGCGGGTCGCGTTTAGCAAGGTGGCGAGGGCTTCGTCGACATTGGGCTGTGAGCGAGATAACCAGCGAATAGCGGCGTCTATACCAGTTCGGATCGCTGCGAGTGGCTGTCCGATCTCGTGGGTAATTGAGGCGACGAGCTGTCCGGCCATCGACACGCGAGCTGTATGTGCCATTTCCGCCCGAAGCGCTTCCAGCCGCCTGGTATTCTCCTTGTGTTCTGTGACGTCGAATGCGTAAAAGTGGAGGCGACCGTACCTCTCGGCGTCATCTGGCAGTGCGCAGCGCCATACTATGGGAACCTTGCGGCCGGCGAGCGATGTCAGCGTTCGTTCGCCCTGGCATGATGCGAGCCCGTCAAACATTGCCCGTAGGACCTGCGAGTTGCTAAACCGATCGGCCGGTAGAAGTTTACGCGCATGCGCGAAGAAGACTTCCTTCGAGGCGGCATCGAAAAGCGCCAACGTGGCATCGTTCGCATCGACGAATCCGTGGAGGTCGCGAAGCTCATCGATAAGACCAGGATTTTCTTCGAAGTATCCGTCCAGATCGACAACGCCTGCCTTCTTGAGGGAACTCAACCTTTGTTGGATACCCGACCAGTCTTCGACAAGAATCGGGATAGGAGCATTTCGGAAAAGATCGTCCGATGCCCCATTTCCTGAAGCCTCGCTGTTGGCATTGGCCGGTCGTGGTTGCACGTCGCTTACCGCAGGTTCCATGTATACCGTCCGAAAGCGTGCCGGGGGGAACAGACGGCCCGGTGCTGGTTATCCCATGTCTCCGGTGGTCGTTCGGCGGGGATTATACAAGGTCAAAATTTCTCGCCAAATCAAGGTCCCAAATGGGAAAGACTAGCGTGAGCCACAAGGCTCGAATCGGCTGACAACGGGCAGGCGGCGACGAGCCGAACGGTTCGTCGCCTTTTACATTTACGTAAGGAGAGTGTCAGCTCGGTCGTTTTTCGCTGCCCAGTTCTGACAGCAGCGGGCGGGCATAGCGGTCGCCGGCCGCTGCGCCGTTCGGCACGGCCGATTCAATGTCTGCGAGGTCCTAGGCGTCGAGCGTGAAAGTTAGCGCACCTAGGGCTTCGGCCAATTGCTCGCGCCTACGTGCGCCAACAAGCGGGACGAAGTCAATGCCTTGTGCAGCGACCCACGCGATAGCAAGCTGAACGGACCGTGCCCCCTTGCGATCGGCAACTTTCCGCAGAGCGTCGACGAGCGACAAATTGTGCGCTACGTTTTCACCCTGGAACCGCGGGCTGACAGTACGTAAGTCGTTGCTGCCAGGACCCGGTCTCCAATGTTCACTGATGAGCCCTCGCGACAGCACACCATACGCGGCGGTCCCGATGCCCAGCGAGCGGCATGGCTCGAGGATCCCGTCTTCGATACCGCGCGAAATCAGTGAATATTCAATCTGCAAATCGCTGACCGGATGCACAGCCGCACTGTGCGGATCGACTCTTGGCCCACTTCGGAGAGGCCGACATGCCGCCCGACGCCGGTTGTCACAAGATCGGCGATTGCTCCAATCGTGTCCTCAATTGACACCGTCGCATCCAGTCGCGCGGGGCCGTAAACATCAATATGGTCGCGGCCAGGCCGTTGGAGGGAATATGTAACGAAGTTGCGTACAGTTGCCGGCGGCCGTCATAGCCGTGCGAACCCCCTTTGGATCGCGCAGCGCACCGAATTTCACGCTGATGGGTACATTGTCGCGGCGAGACGGCGGAAGCGTGGACAACGCATCCCGGATCAGCATCTGATTTGCCCGACGCCATAATAGTTGCCGGTAGCCGACTTTTTGGTTTGTTATCTTCAGCGGCTTACCGGTCAGTCGCCCACCAGAAGGGGATTGTTAAATGAAGAATCAAGAGGGTAGTGGCTTGATTGTGCGAGAGCAAGTCGTCTACATCGTTGAAGACGAACCCGCGATGCGCGAGGCCGTGACCACTTTACTACGTTCGGTCGACTTCGACGTCTGCGCGTTCGCGACAGCACGTGAGTTCTTCGAATGCTCGCGACCGGACGTCCCAAGCTGTCTGATCCTTGATGTCCGTCTGCAAGGCCAGAGTGGTCTTTCGGTGCAGGACCAGATAGTGGAAAGCGGAATCGACATTCCGATTATTTTCATGACAGCTCATGGCGACATCGCGATGACCGTCAAAGCCATGAAATCGGGTGCTGCGGATTTCCTGGCGAAGCCGTTTCGTGATCAAGACATCCTGGATGCCGTTGAAAGGGCATTACGGACCGATGAGAGCCGTCGCGCCAAGGAACATGCATTCTCTCGGCTGCGGAAACGCTACGAATCGCTTACCCCCCGGGAGCGAGAGATCATTGCATTAGTCGCGTCCGGATTACAAAACAAACAGATCGCCGCGCATTTGGGTCTGAGCGAGATCACGGTGAAGGTCCATCGGGGTCACGCAATGCAAAAGATGGATTCTCGTTCGATCGCCGACTTTGTCCTCAAAGCAAAGGCGCTTGGCGTTGCTGGCGGCAACGAGCGCGCCTGAGCGTCCAGAAAATCGCTCGTGCAGCGCTCTTGACTGGGAAACTGCAGTTTTGCGGGGTGATCCTTTCGTATATTCCTTCCATTCCTGGTTACGATGAGTGCGCGGTACAGCTTGCCCATACACTCCGTCAGGAACTAGCGGCAGGCGCATCAAGCGGTCTTCGAAGACTTCCGCAATGAACGCATCGCTGTTCGCTCTGGTATTTGAACACGCATCGGTGCATGGTACGGGGTGATGGCGGATTGCATGACGCTGCGCAGTCACACCCTTCGCCTGACGGACTCGCGGAAGGTCGCGCTCGTTACGGGCAGGTCGGGTGGTATAGGCAAGGCGGTTGTGCAGCGTCTCGCGGACGATAACTTTACGATCGTCGCGCACTACGCAGGAAATCCGAGCTAGACAGAAAAGGTTGTCGCCGAGGTCATCGAAAAGGGTGGTCGAGTTAACTCTGTCGGGGCGGACATCGCAGACGAAAAAGCCGTCAAAGCCCTGTTCAATCGTGCACAAGCTGAGTTCGGACGGCTCGTTTCCTGGTTCTGGCAAATGCAGTCGAAAGCCTCCAGCATGGTGGCCGAATTGTCGCATTCTCGACCCAGCATCATCGCAAAATCTTTCCCGAACTTGGCGCGCATGCGGCATCAAAAGCCGGCGTGGAAGCTCTAAACTGATCGGCTGCAACGGCGTGACTCCCACGCAATGCATGACCGCATCGCCCGATGCGATGCCGCGGGAACGTAGCGGCTGGATATCAAGTAGCACCTGACCGTTGGGGCGCGAGACACTGCCCCATCGGACGCAACAGTGCTGGTAGGTAGTCACGGGAGCCGCCCCGTTGCTGCATCAGTGAACGGCTCTTTGAGGTTAGCGTTTCGTCTACTTGTTGAGATGTTCGCGGATTTCTTCGCTGATCTGCTGCAACGCAGCTTCGGTCGACGGTATTCCTCGCAGCGCGTTCAAGGTGACGAAATCATGGATCGTGCCGTTGTACCGCACTGCGACGACGCTTACTCCGGCCTCCTTGAGTTTGCGTGCATACGCTTCTCCTTCGTCGCGAAGCGGATCATTCTCGGCGGTGACGACGATCGCGGGAGGAAGATCTTTCATTTCGGCGATGCTGGCACGGAGCGGCGAAACATAAGGGTTTGCCTTTGTCGTTGCGTCCGGCGCATAAAGGTTCCATCCGTACTGCATGAAATCCTTGGTCAAGAAGCGGCCAGTTCCATACTCCTTGTACGACGCGGTATCTACACTGGCGTTAGTGGCAGGGATCATCAACGCCTGGAAGCTGATCTTCGGCCCGTGACGATCCTTAGCCATCAGAGTGAGTGCCGCAGTCATGTCTCCGCCGACTGAATTGCCAGCGATTGCGATGCGCGAGCCATCAGCTCCGAATTCCGAAGCATGCTCCGCCGTCCACTTGAGTGCCGCGTACGATTCTTCGAGTTGGGTCGGGAAACGCGCGGCAGGAAGCGGCGTGTAGTCGACAAAAACGCCGACCTGCCCCGAACCGACTACGAGATCGCGCAACAACCGCTTGTGGTTTTCGAAGTTTCCCACAATCCAGACGCCCCCGTGAATGAAAAGCAGCACGCCGGGCTTCCCGGCTACGTGGTCCGGCTTCATGATATGAATTTTCACCGCTCGCCCGTCTTCACTGATGGTCTGCTCCGTCGTCGTGACGCCACTCATGTCGACTGGTGTTTCATCCTGGAGCTTGGTGAGGATGTCTTGCGGCTGCGGCTGCGGCAACTTCCAGAAGGGGCTGCTGTTCTTGTTTAACTGATCGAGGAACTGACGAATCAGAGGATCGATATGCGGATCGGTAGCAGGGTTTGTGGGCGTTTGTGCGAAGGCAGGAGCGACGGCAAGAAGGGTCGCTCCTGCTGCCAGTACAACACCGGTTGCCGCTTTGATCGTTTTGCTATTCATCGCGTTTTCCTTAGACGTCTTGTGTTAATCGAGAAGACCCCGTTCGCCACCGTGCAACCGTCTGCGGCACCCGTCGGGGTGAAAGTGATCGTATGGCCTCGTGAAAGCCAGTGTCTTTCTGGGAAGAGGGCGCTTTAGTAAATGCCCGGTCGTCATGCCATTCCCCGCCCTTAGGCGGATCGCGCAGGCCACACCTGAACATAAGCGCTCTCCCATGAGGCGGGGGGCGCATTCAACCGTCAGGTCCTGAAGAATTGCCGCTGTGCGGGGGACGTGCGTGGGCCCGCAGCGACTGCCGCGCGTCAGCGTTGGATGCAAAGACAGGCTGAATACATTGGCCGGTAGCTGCTAACCGGATGGTCAAACGGATCAATAGTGCATGCGCGAAGCTTCATTCGCTCTTCCAAAACGAATGGCGATGCACCGGCGACCATCTCTCTTCAATGCGCCCGAACTTCCAGATCGCGACAGACACCAGCCACGTGAAGACGAACAGCGCGACGATTCCGAACCCGAGGTCGTTCAGGTCGACACGAGAGACGATAGCCCAGAAGCCGTCGTGCGGATGCCGGGCGTGGCCGAAGAGTCCGAGGAGCTCCACGGTGCCAATGCCCACTGCGACGGCAACTGACAGGCCGGTGACAACGAGGTTGTAGTAGATCTTCCTGACCGGCTTGGCGAGCGCCCACCCGTAGGCGACGTTCATGAACGAGCCATCGATCGTATCGAACAACAGCATGCCCGCGGCGAATAGTATGGGAATGCACAGCGTGCCGTACCACGGCAGGCCGGATGCCGCGCCTGATCCCGTCAATACCAGCAACGCGATTTCAGTGGCCGTATCGAAGCCGAGACCGAATAGCAGGCCGACAAAATACATCTGCGCGGGCCTGTGCACGAGCCGCATTAGCGGCGCTAGCAGCCGGCTCACGACGCCGCGATGTGACAGTTGACGTTCGAGATGCGCTTCCTCGTATTGGCCGGCTTTCAAACGACGAAACACCTTGAAGATTTCGAAGAATGAGGCGAGATTCAGAAGCGCGATCAGATAGAGAAAGCCGCCGGACACGCTGGTGCCGATCAGCCCAGCGAGCGTATGAAAGAGCGAGCCCGGGCTGGCTACGTGATCGGATAAGGAGTGCGCACCAATCGCGACCAGCAGCGTGAGTCCGAACACGATGGTCGAGTGTCCCAATGAAAACCAGAAGCCGACCGACGAAGCGGGCCTACCTTCTCCGACAAGTTTGCGGGTAGTGTTGTCGATCGCAGCTATATGGTCCGCATCGAAGGCGTGGCGCATGCCAAGCGTGTAAGCGGTAATGCCGATACCCGCGCCAACCGCCCCCGAGCCGACGCTCAAATGAAGTGGCGCGACTACGGCGATCAGCGTCGTCCATCCGACGACATGCAACAGAAGGATGAACAACGCGATCACGAGGACGGCGGAATTGATATGCAAAGGCGAGATACGCGGACGCAGGGATGTTATCGACCGGAAACGGTCGGCGAAACGTGACGACACGATAGTCTCCCGAAGGGTTGCATCGAGGGAACGGACGAAGCAACCCGCGCTACGTCCGTCGTGGGGGAACCGGTTTGATCCCGTCTGCGAGCGTCAGACAATGGGCACGTAAGGAAACGTCGCAGACGGTTTTGCCGTCACAGACTCTTTGCCGATATTGAGTGCGATGGGCGTATTCGCAGCGATCGAGAACATCACGTCAGGCGCGTTGTCGGTCAGGGAGCGGCCGTTCCAGCCTGCCATGCCGAAGACGGCTTTCGTGCCGATCGTGTAGGGCAGGACGTTGGGAAGAAAGCGATGCGCGACGAGGGTCGCGTACCCTTCAGGATCTTCAGCCGTGCCGTTGGCGCGTAGGGCGCCTGCCACGGAGTGGATTATCGTCGGGCCATAGGTGTCGAAATCGTCGGCCGGCCGGCCCGCGTTCAGCCTGTCGCCGAGTTCTTCGTTGTACTGCGTGAAGAGAGGGTGAATCATCGGCAGGCCGACACGGTTGATCGAGCGCCAACCACCCGCATCGGTCGCCAGCGTTGCGACGGCCCAGACGCCTACCTGGCGGTTGTCGCCAGCTTCCGCGAGCAGATCCGCGTCTGGCACTTCAAGGACGATCGAGTACACAGTGTGGCCCGCAAACAGGTTGCGCGCCTGCTCCGGCTTCCAGTTCCCGAGATCCATCGGCGTTCCATCCTGGAAGACGTGCCCGACGGCGTGCAGCACGTCCGGCTCGATCCAGAACGGATCGCCGGCCTTGCCCGCCCAAACGCGGATACCGGCAGGCGCTGTGAGCGGCTCGTCCGTGGTACCTTCCGCCAGCACAGTGCCTTGTGCATGTGGATCGGTCGCATCGGCGCCCGCGATGCGGCGGACGACGAAACGCTGCTTGCCCTGAAGGTCGCGCTCGTCGAACACGATCCGGTACGTCAACTCCTCGATCGCATCATGATTCAGGTCGATTTTGAACTCGTACATGCCTTCCGGGTGGTAGCCGGGAACGGGCACGTCGCCGGCGATGGAGTGGCACACGTTAATGACGAACACAGTGCCCGATTGGCCGCGGAAGCAGTACAGATCGGTGATGTCGAGGCGGATATCCTGGCGAGCAATCGGCGAATCGAGATGGTGAGACATAGGTCGCTCCTTTTCTTTGAGTGGGACATCGTTAAACGACGGTCTCCCGGCTACAGATTGCGGCCTGAAGACCACCTGGCGATCCAGGTGTAACGTCGCTTCTAGTTATGTCGATTCGCCAGCGTGATAGGTCGGCGTCCGTTCGACAGCGCGATCTTGATCTCACTGAAAAAAGCGCACTACTTTGAAAGAGCGTGTTTTCCGGATTTGCACGTTGTGCAGAGTTTGGGCAGCCTTGCTGTCTGAACTCCGGTCACGTCCGATTACCGCTGGGTGACCGACTATTGATTGGAAGTCAGGATTGATTTGTTGGCGCGAAGGCGCCCAAACACTCGCGTGGATGCAGGATGTTTTTCGCTTCCACTTTCAATGATGGAACGAATCCCGCTTCCCGACTGAGCCAGATGAAAGCGGAACGCCGCGCAACGCGGCGCGGAACGACCGCTTATTTAGAGATGTGAAGTTATTGAGACGGCGAGTGTCCTGATGCTTGCGACGCTGAACTCCAACATGTCGATAGAAGCTATAGCGGGCTCTATTCACATGTCAAAGAAGCAATTTCCGCGGCTGTTTAAGCGTGCCACGGGAACGACGCCCCATAGCTGGCGTCTGCGCGAGAAAGTACGTGGCTCGCGGCGGGATTTGCTGAAACAGAACCGATGGCAGCGAACACCGTTTGCACGGTGACAAACGATACCCGAGTGCGATCGGGCCGCCGCATCGCCCGTTAAGGGGTACCCATTTGAGCCATCGATTGAGAGATGATTGGGACCCGACGCGCGCACAACGGTTTGTACGCATTGGTACCTTCCGCGCCGGGTGATTGCGGCTGTCAGGATGGGTTGAGCAGACTCGACACTTCGACCAGTTCCGCCAAGGGGCGCCTGATGTGCCCGTCTGCCTTCAGCATTACCAGCCCGTGCAATTGGGCCCAGATTAGATGGGCTTCGTCATCGACGCGGTCCGCCGGCGTCGTGGCGGATAAGGCACCGCGCAAGCGGTTGAAGGCATCGACGGCAGCGGTTTCGAGGGCGCTTCCCGTGCCGGCATCGGGTACGAGGCGCGACGCGAACATCAGTCGATAGAGTTCGATATTCGCTTCGCCGAATGCGACATAGGTGAAAGCCATCGCTTTCACGGCGCCGTCCCGCCCTCCCGCCGCAGCGGTAAGCGCAGCGGCAAACTCCTCGAACCCTTCCGTCGCGACCGCCTCAAGCAGTGCGTCGCGGTCGGCAAAATGCCGATAGGGAGCTGGCTGGCTTACGCCGGCGAGCCGCGCGAGAGAGGCGAGCGACACCGCATGCGCCCCGTTTTCCGCGATCTGGTCGCGCGCGATTCGCACCAGCGTCCGCCGAAGATCACCGTGATGGTATCCGGCCCGGGTAGAGGTCTTTCCGCTTGGGTTTTCGTTCATGTGATTATCTATAACATTTTGCTTGACGGCCGGTCAAGCCATCTATATGTTATAGGTCATCACATTAACGATCAGCCCAAGCCGGGGCGTCGACCCAATTAAACGCAACCGTCTCCCATCGAAAGGACTCTCGCCATGAGCCTCGTTTTGTTACCGATCCCCAGCCGCGATTTCGATCCCTCCGAAGTCGCGGTGAGTTGGAAGATATTGACGCAGCGCGGTCATCGGGTCATTTTTGCGACGCCCGACGGTAAGCCGGGCGCGTGCGACCCGATCATGCTCTCCGGTATCGGGCTCGACCCTTGGAGCTGCATCCCGGTACTCCGCAATATCCGCATGCTGGGCTTTCTGCTGAGCGCCAATGCCGACGCCCGGAACGCCTATGCCGAGATGTTGCGCGATCCGGCCTTCATGAGCCCGATGTGCTGGGACCAACTCAAGTCAGAGGACTTCGACGGCTTGCTGCTCGGCGGCGGGCATCGCGCGCGCGGCATGCGCGAATACCTCGAAAGTAGTGTTCTTCAGCGGATCACCGCCGAGTTTTTCGCCGACGGGAAGCCGGTGGCGGCGATCTGTCATGGCGTGCTGCTGGCCGCCCGCAGCAAGCGTGCCGATGGCCTGTCCGTTCTGCATGGCAGAAAAACCACGTCACTCACCTGGTCGCTCGAACGCAAGGCCAGCGCTCTCGCCCAGGTCGGGCGTTTCTGGGACCGCAACTATTACCGCACCTATACCGAAGCGGTGGGGCAACCTGTTGGATACATGTCTGTGCAACACGAAGTCACGCGCGCACTCGCGAGCGCTGCGGATTACATCGACGTTCCCGGCAGCGACCCGGAGTTCAAACGCAAGACGAGCGGCACAGCGCGCGACACGGTGACGAATGATCGCCCTGCGTGGGTGGTGCGGGATGAGAACTACGTCTCGGCGCGCTGGCCCGGCGACGCTCATAGCTTTGCCCGCACATTCGCCGCGGTGATCGAGGCGCGCGCATCGTGACCGGTCACGGTGCGCGGACCGCAAGCCATCCACAGAACCGGCTCCGCAAACGACTGCCGTGGAACCGAAGGACGCCACCGTTCAAAAGCAGGCAGCCAGACTGACGGCATTGACCGACCGGTCCGGTGCAAGCCTACTCGCCGCGGTAGTCGACGAATGGTCGCAATGACGCAGCACCTTTAGCTCAAATTCCAGACATAACGAACCAGGAAGATCATGATCAATCAAAATGCAATCGACTACATGTGCCGCTGGTGGCCCAATCAAAAGCCGGAGTTCCTGTCGTTAGCCGACGGGGGGACAACGGTCCGCTATGTGCGGGCCGGCAAAGGCCCTGCGCTGGTCCTGCTGCATTCAATCCGTACCCAACTGGATCTGTTTCAACGGGTGATCCCGAAGCTCACCGATTACTTCACTGTGTACGCGTTCGACTATCCTGGGTTTGGCTGGTCGGAAATCGTACCGGGCGCCGACTATCGGGAGCCGGCGATGCGAGAGCATGTCGTCAGCTTCATTAAACGGCTCGACCTGCGCGACGTCACGCTCGCGGGCGAGTCGATGGGCGCCACGCTGGCATTGACGACGGCAGCGGTGCTCGGCGATCGCGTCAAACAGGTCGTTGCGTTCAATCCGTACGACTACTTGCCGGGCGTGGAGAGGGCGAACCTGCTCGCGTCGGTCATTATCAAAAGCGTGCGCGCGCCTGTGATCGGCCCGACTTTCGCCGCCATGGAAAGCCGGGCCACGCTCGCCGGAATCTTGAAAGGCGGCTTTCACGACCCGAGCAACATGCCGCCGGACTTGATCGACGAGCTGGTGAAGAGCGGGAAGCGGCCGGGCTACTCAAACGTTGCGCGTGCCGTTTATCGAGGCCTTTCGAGCTACGTCGCGGCGAGACAGTATTACGCCCGGATCGATGTCCCGGTGACACTGGTTTATGGCGATCATGATTGGTCGTGCCCGAACGAGCGCCAGGCGAACCAGGCTCTGATCAAGCACGCGAAGATGGTTGTCCTCAACGACACCGGCCATATTTCTTCGCTGGAAAGGCCAGAAGAATTCGCCCGAATTCTTGTCGAGACCCAATCAACAGCCCTCTCCGCCGCTTGATGTGGAAGGGGGCAGTTCCTGCGGCCCGGTGGGCGGCAAGAATCTGATGATCGCGACCGCCACAGGGGCCGCGCGAAGCCTACCAGGCCGGCGGCTACTACCAGTTCTCGTTGAGCAAATCGCCGCGGCCGTGGCAGGCCCCGGCGACCCTCGCGAGCATGCGCGATGAGCCGGTCTTCGCGGTCAAACGCGTACATATGCTCGACGAAGTTGTCTTTGAACGTGCCGTCACGGCCCAAGCCGTGTCTGGCGGCGTTCTCCAGTCCATGTGCTAACCAAAAGGAGTACTGCATGTCCAATACCATTCTCGTTACGGGTGCCACTGGCACGGTAGGCCGCGAACTCATCAAGGCGCTCAAGGCGGCCGGGGCGAACGTTATTGCCATGTCGTCCACAGGCAAGGCAATTGAGGGCGTCGAAACCCGTCACGCCGATCTGGCGGACCCCGCGAGCCTCGCGCCCGCATTGCGCGGCATCGATACGCTGTTCCTGCTGCTCCCGCTGAAGGCCAACATGGTCGAGTTGGCCCGCAATGCCGTCGCCGCGGCCAGGGCGGCTGGCGTTAAGCACATCGTTCGTTCGTCCGGAGCGGAAGCCGATCCGGCAAGCCCTTGCGCGATTGGTCGCGTCCAGGGCGAGATCGACCAGTTGGTGACGCAGTCCGGCATGGCGTACACGTTGACGCGGCCGAATTGCTTCATGCAGAACTATCTGACTTACTACGGGGACACGATCCGCGCGGGCACGCTTTATCTCCCGCAGGGCGACGGAAAGGTGGCATTCGTCGACGTTCGCGATATAGCGGCCGTCAACGCTTCGATCCTGCGGCATCCGGCCGCGCATGCCGGCAAGACGTATACGTTGACGGGCGGCAAGGCTCTTTCCAACGCTGAGGTGACACAATGCATCGGCGCCGCTCTGGGGCGCAGCATCAGTTACGTGGCCGTGCCGGATGACGCGGCCGTCGCATCAATGCGGGAGGCGGGGATGGATGACTGGTCAATCGAAACAGTCATGAGCCTGAACCGAGTGATCGCGGCCGGCGATACGGCGGCGGTCAGCCCCGATGTTGAGAAGCTGCTTGCTCGAGCCCCTTACACCTTCGAGCGATTCGTGGCGGATCATGTGGCAAGCTGGCGCCAGGAACCATCAGGCCAACGCTAGCCTCCGCGTCTAAAGCGCGTGCCAGCACCGATGCAGGACAGGTTCGGGGCCGGTCATTGCCCGAAAGCGCAGTGACGACGAAGTCCACGAACGTAGCACGCGTTAAAGACGTCAACTTTGCGCGTGTAAGTTCTCAATACGGCGCTCAGCGGCAACGCGTGGGGTAATGTGCCAGAGATGATGTTGGCCAACGCCCCGTGGGACAAAACAGTCAACTGGGCAAAAATGCAGGATGCACTTAGCCCTGCTTAAGCAAGTGAGGCGCCCGAGGCAAAGCTGTGGCTCGCTCACTCCACCATGTGGATTGGAACGGTATCGGCACGACTTCCGATTGAATCGAGCGCCTCCTTGCTTTATGGCTTGCGTGGCGCAACGCGGTCCACTCCCCGTCCGGCCCAGTGACGTGCGTGGCCGCTGTAGCTTCGAAGCGGCCGTTGGCCCGGCGATAGGTCGACCGGCGCTAGTGGGTCGAACTGAGCCGGACGCAGGCCGAGCGACGGAGGCTCGTTTCACCCATCCAGCATCGGACCGGGTTCGGCCAGTCCGGTCATCGAATGGTCTGAAGGGACTCTCAATCGGAAGTCTCCTTCGCTTTGAAAGCCGTCGGATGGTCCTCAAAGGACTGTGCCGGAAGCGAGGGCGACAGTGAATGTTCCTTGTCGACAAACCTTTCCGATTTGTCGGATTCGGCGCGATGCCCGTCGTCGCTCGCGCATCGTGCTCCGACGCGAGCGCTGACGAGAAAACGTCGCACCAGCGCCACTGACGATGGGATACCCGCCGGTGCGGAACGCGAGCCCCTTTACGACGAAACAGCCGAATGGACGGGAATCGTGAACTCAAAAATAGCACCGTGGGGTACATTTGCGCGCGCCCACAGTCGACCGCCATGTGCTTCGATGATTGAGCGGCAGATCGATAGCCCCATCCCCAAACCGGTAGATTTTGTCGTATAAAACGGCTCAAAGAGGCACTCGATATGCACGGGGGCGACACCTGGACCGGAATCGCACACCGTCACCATGACGACATCCGGTTCATTCATGGCGGTGCCGATCGTCAATTCCCGCACGCCATCGCTGACACCGCTCATAGCCTCCATCGCGTTGATGAGCAAGTTGAGGAGGACTTGTTGCAATTGGATCAGATCTCCGTGAACGTGCGGTAATTGGTCCGCGAGACGCGTCTGCACCGATGCTCCATGCTTCCTTGCTTCGCCTCGGGTGAAGTCAACTACATCGCGGATTGCCGTGTTGATGTTGAACGGTTCCTTCCGCGGCGGCGCTTTCTTTACCAGTTCACGGATACGGCCGATAACGGCAGCCGCTCGATTGCCGTCTTTGACGATACGGCCGAGCACCTGCCCGACCTCATTGACGTCAGGCGGCTCGGCGCGCAGCCACCGCAGCGCGGCCTGGGCGTTAGTCACCGTCGCGGCGACCGGCTGGTTGATTTCGTGAGCAATCGACGCCGTGAGCTGCCCCATGGTCGCGACGCGGTTTGCATGAGCCAGCTCTTGCTGCATCTTGCGTACCACGGCTTCCGCCCGTTTGCGCTCGCTCAGGTCGAGCACAAACGCGATGCTTTGAGTCCCGCGTTCTTCCAGCATCGCAACGCCGATCAGTACCGGCACGCGGCTACCGTCTTTCCTGAAGTATTCCTTCTCGAAGGGCTGTAATGTCCCGGTGATCCTGAGCTCCGGCATCCACTCTGTTCTGTCGCGCTCATGCCACTCAGGCGGCGTGAGGTCTGACCAGCGCAGACGCCCCGACAGGAGATCGTCACGGTCGTATCCGATAACACGGAGAAACGCGTCATTGGCCTCGAGTATCCGACCGTCGAGATCCCAAACGAAGATCCCGACGATGTTGGCGTCGACGAGGCGCCGGATCTTCGCTTCGCGTTCCGCGAGATCGCGGTATAGAGTTGCATTTTCCAGCGTCATCGCAGCCTGCGAAGCCAGTACCTTCAGGACGGCAATCCTTGCCGGGGTAAAGGCACTGGTCGCGAGGTGATTTTCCAGGTAAAGCAGTGCAATCAGCCTTCCCTGTTTGACACATGGCAGACAGAGGACCGATCGCGCCTGTACGCGAGCAATATACCCGTCGTTGGAGAACGCGCCCCGCGTTGACGCATCGTCGAGTATGACGCTCTCCTGTGAACGCGCGCAGTATCGGAGAATCGACTCGGGAAGTTCGGCGTCAGAGATGGGCGCCTCGCGAAGCGCCACGGTGACCGCGCCGCCTTCTGTATTGGCTTGCGCCTCGATCCATAGCTCGGTAGCCCGCGGGAGCACGAGCAGGCCGCGTTGCGCACCAGCATGTTCCACTGCTGTGCGCATTAGCGCTTCAATAAGATTCTCGAGCACAATTTCGCCCGACACGATCTGTGAGACGCTCAAAATGGCTGAGAGATCCAGCTGCTCGATTGGCGTTCCGAGTGTGGCCGACTGGCGCAGCTTGTCCGCATAGGACTTGAGGGTGGGGTAGCACTGTTCAAGCTGTCGCGCCTTGCCATCCGCTCCCCAACGCAGGTAGGCGTCATGGGCATCCTGCAGATAGACACGCGCCATTTTCTCAAGACCTCGCGTTGAAAAGAAACGCGCAGCAAGTTCGTTTGAGAGTGCCTCGTTGTGCACAAAGCCGTTTGCCTGCGCCGAGCGAATAGCCTGTTCATAAAGCGCTTCGGCATCAATTGCGCGGCCTTCGATCCGGGCGATCTCCGCACCCACGAGGGCAGCGCGGTTCTCGAAATTTTCGGGGCAAATATGCGCCCACACCGCAAGTTGTCGTTGATGATCGGCAAGCGCCCCGATATGAAGCTGCCGCTCATCAGTCGTTGCCGTATCGAAACAGGCCGCGCGAGACAACGCGGCGTAAAAGTGATATTCGGCATGTTCGAAGGTTGGCGACGCCCAGAGGAGCCGTTGTGCTTGCACGGAGGCATCGAGCCCTGCGGCATACTCGCCTGCGAAGAATCGCGCCTGCAGCTTGCGCACCCAATACCAGCATTCGGCAGTCGCCAGATCCGGGTTCTCCGCGAAGCGCTGCTCGATCCGAAGCTCATCAAAATCCGCGTCGTCGAAATGGCCAAACGTCGGCGTGAGCCCACGCAGCGTCCGTACCAAGCCGAGCTGGGCGCTGATGCGGTCAATGACGGCGCCGAAGCGCATCTTCTGCGCAAACGCGAAACCCCGTTCGGCTTCGGCTTGCACCTGCTCTAGCGGTTCGCCGGCGGCAAGCAGGTTCGTATTCAGGTGGCTGCAACTGTACGCCGCGCAAGTGAGGTCCCCGCTTCGGTTGGCCTCCTCGAACGAGCGACGCAGCACGCGACGCAACAATTTGGGGCCGTCCAAGACGGATTGTTTCCATGGCGGGACCATACCGCCAAAGATCATATAGACCCTTGCATCGTAGCGCTTCAGCCCGCGCTGTTCGACCAGCTCGTAGCCGAGCCGGCCGAATTGATACCCCGTCTCGTAGTCGCCGAAGCGGAGCCCGGAGATCACGCCACCTAACCATCCGTAGGCGAAACAGGAGGCGTCAGCGTTGCCGCGTTCGAGACTCAGATTGACCATGCGACAGGTGACGAGGCAAAGCAGGTTCGGATTCGTATAGAGGGCAGGCGCCGTCAGTTTTGCCAGAACATCGAGGGTCGCGAGGGATGCTGGGTCATTCATCAAGGGCAGATCGACAAGTGTCTCAAGCGGGCGGTTTCCAAGGGTTGACCAGATCCGCTGATACTCCCGGTGCGCTTCGTCATCCGTTGGGTGCGGCGACCACTCGATGCCCAGACGCTGCAGGCACTCGAGACCGACTGCGACCGCGCGGCCGCTCTGATCGCGGGTCACGTGGAGATCCACGCGCAGACACGCAACGCGTGCTGCTTCCACTGCATCTTTCGCACGGGCTGCCAGTGCCTCCAGACGCTCGTCCGCGGCCGCCAGCGCACCCGTCAGAAATTCGCACTCGGCCCGGTGCAACTCGAGCGCAAAGACGAGCTCTCGTTGGCGCTCCCAGCCATCACCGCCCACGAGCGCCACGCCTGCAACCAGATACTTGAGCGCTGAGACATAGGCGCTGGATGCCTTGGCGCGCCTCCCGGCGATCAGATTGAACGCAGCGAGCTGATCCCTTTCCTCTCTTGACACGATCAGTGCGATTGCGCGATTAAGCTGGTTGACGATCTCGAACATCGCCTCGTCGCGCTCGACGGCGGGGGTCTGCCCCGCCAGCAGCCGGCCGATCCGTAGATGGGTTTCGCCTCGCTGCGCTTCGGCGATCAGCGAATACGCGGCTTCCTGAACGCGATCGTGGGCGAAACGGTAGCCAGTCCGGCGGCGCTCGACAAGTTCCAGCCGGACGGCGGGCCAGAGCGCCCCATGAACCTGTTGCACCGACGTCCCGAGGACAAGTGAGAGCGTCGCCATTTCGGCGCTATTGCCAAGACACGCCAGTTGCTGCAATGCCTTCTGAGTTTCGTCCGGCAGGCGCGTGAGCTTCCCGATCATGAGCTCGACGACGTTATCGGTATATCCCTTGGCATGAATATGGTCGAGATTCCAGCACCAGCGGGCAGCATCGTGATCGAAGACGAGCATGCCCTCGTCAGCGAGCGACGACAGGAACTGAACGGCAAAAAACGGATTGCCGCCCGTTTTGTGGTGAACCAGTTGAGCGAGCGGTGCGACGTGTGCCGGCTCGCAGCGAAGCGCGTCAGCCAGCAACTGCCGCAGATCCGCGTGCCCAAGCGGCGCAAGGGCGATCTCCGCGGTCTTTCCGCCAGCGGTCTTGATGGCGTCGAGCTTGCGACTCAGAGGATGGTCGGCCGTCACCTCGTTGTCGCGATATGCGCCGATCAACATGAGGTGCTGCAGATCGGACCGGGTCAACAGGTCCTCAAGCAGATCGAGCGTGGCAGCGTCGAGCCATTGCAAGTCGTCGAGGACGAGCGCTAGTGGATGTTCCGCCCGGGCAAAGACCCCGATGAAGCGCTGGAACACCAGCTGAAATCGCCGTTGAGCGTCTTGAGGCGCAAGCACGGGGACGGGTGGATGTTCACCGATGATCAGCTTGAGCTCCGGCACTAGATCGACCATCAGCCGTGCGTTCGGCGCGAGTGCCTCGAGAAACGCGTCACGCCAGCTGGAGAGCTCAATGTCACTCTTGCCGAGAAGCAATCGCACAAGCTCCTGAAAAGCCTGGGCGAGCGTCGAATAAGGGATGTCCCGCTTGTACTGGTCGAACTTTCCCGCGGCGAAGAGCCCGCGCGATGGCACCAGCACCCTGTGCAATTCATTGACGACCGCGGATTTGCCAATGCCCGAATAGCCTGAAACCAGCACCAGCTCCGGCGCGCCATTTTTGACGATTCGATCGAAGGAGGCCAACAGGGTCTCGATCTCGTTTGCGCGGCCGTAAAGCTTTTCCGGAATGAGCAGCCGATCGGGCGTGTCCTGCTGACCGGGTGCAAAGTTGTCGATGTAACCATGGGCTTCCCACTCAACGAGGCAGCGCCGCAGATCGCGCTCGACGCCGCCGGCTGTCTGGTAGCGTTCCTCGGCCGTCTTGGCCATCAGCTTCATGACGACGGCCGACAGTGGGACGGGGATGCCCGCAAGGCGCTCGCTGGGCGGGACTGGCGTTCGCGCGATATGGCAGTGCACCCACTCCATCGGGTCGGCTGCGGTGAACGGCAGCGAACCCGTGAGCATCTCGTAGAGCGTAACACCGAAGGCATACAGATCGCTGCGCGCATCGATTGAGCGGTTCATGCGTCCCGTCTGTTCGGGGGCCATGTAGGCAAACGTTCCGGTGAGGGACTCCGGTGGCTCGGGCGCCTGTCGCTCGCGTCGCAGCCGCGATGCAATGCCGAAGCCTGTCAGTCGCGGCTGGCCATCCGTGCAGTTCACGAGAATATGAGCAGGCTTGAGCTCTCGATGGACGAGGCCACGCTGGTGAAGCTTGCCCAGCGCCGCGGCGATGCCGATAGCGAGGCGCACAGCAATGCCAACTGCTATGGGCGCGCCGAGCAGCCGCTCGAGCGGTTCTCCGCCCGGATCGTCAAGCACCAGCAGCACCTCGTCGCCTTTGCGCACCAGATCCAACGGCCGCACGGCCCACGCGCTGTCGAGCTCGTCCTTCAGTTCGAATTCATGAGCGAGCCGCTGGAGGCTGACAGGTGAGGGATGCTCGACGGTGGTCCGCACAATGAGTCGCGTCTCGTCGCCGCAATTGGCCGGCCGTCGTGCCCGGCTGAAGACGTGCCCACCACCTTCCCACAAGGTCTGGAGGCCGTTGCCCATCTCGTCGTAATCATGGATAGCCATTTGCCGCCCCCCGCCGGTGCCGCAATGTCGCCAGAATACACCCGACGACTGGACCGGGCTCCTTGCCTGACTGGGATGGAAGCATGCAGCGGTGCGTGCCAATGTGCGCGGTAGTTTATGAAAATGTGCCGTCAGGTGTCTCGGGTTCCGGCGGTGTTCGTGTAGGCTTATAACCGCCGCGACAAGAATGACGCGGCCCACGCGCGCGATCTGGCTCGCCGTGCTGCAGCCGGGCAAATCTGTTACGTTTTAGATCGAAATGCAGCAGGGCATGCTGGCGCTGCGACGCATGCGAGCGCAGGCGGTTCAATCGCACGATCGAATCCTGTCGCGCTGCATATCACACACAAACCGCGATCTTTGCGAGGCGAACGGTTGCAGGGAATTGGCTCGTCGATCAGCCACACCTCTCTATCTTCGCTGTCTTGAAGAGCGTCGCTCTTGCTTGACCGGGACGGTCAGCAACCACCGACGCTGACGAAACCCGCAGATCCACGTACTTTGGCAGGATGCACCTGAGCGCGCGGTGCGATCAGATGGGGCGAAGAGGCATGACGGTGTTGTGCTTACGCTGCGGTGGCGTGTACGGGCGCCTCGGTACAGGTCGCGTTGAACGGCGTCAGGCAATTCAGATCGAGCGCGCGGATTTGCTCGGTCATGAAATCGACGAATACGCGAATACGCGACGGCAGGTGCTGCCGGCAAAGGTAGCAGATGTAATGGCCTCCGTCCTCGGGCATGTGCCGCTTCAGCGCCGTGACGAGCCGTTTGCGCGCGATGTGATCCGAAATCTGATAAGTGGGCATCTGCGCGATACCGCGCGCCTCCAACACAGCCTTCAGCACCAGATCCGCGTCATTAAACGTCAGTCTGGCCGTCGGCAGGTACTTGCGCAATCGGCCGTCGACCTTGAACTCCCATTCACGGATTCGGCCGCCAGTGGAGAATCTCAGGCTGATGCAGTTGTGCTGCTCCAGTTCTTCCACCGTGGACGGCAAACCATGTTTTTCGACGTAGGCAGGCGATGCGCAGAGCACCTTCTGCATCGGAATCAGCCGCTTCGCGATGATGCTGGAGTCTTCTATGCAGCCGTCGCGAAATGCGACATCGATCTGTTCGGCGGCGAAATCCGCAGTCCTGTCGTCGAGCAGCAGGTCGACGGCGATGTCGGGGTACCGCTCGGAGAAGCGCGACAGCAACGGAGCCACGACGTTGCGTCCGAAACCGACCGTCGAGCTGATGCGCAGCAAGCCGCGCGGCGGCCCCTGTCGCAGATCCAGCATGTCATTCATGGCCTCGGCGATATGCATTACTCCGCGGTTGCAGTTCTCGAAGAACCGCTCGCCTTCCCGGGTCAGGCTCGTGGACCTCGTCGTCCGGAAGAAGAGTCGCGTGCTGAGCTGTGTTTCGAGCCTCTGAACGTTGCGGCAAACAGCCGAGCGTCCGATCCCCAGCCGCTCGCCGGCTTTGATGAAGCTACCTTCTGTAGCGACTGCCATAAACGCGATGATGCCCGCGTAGCTCGTCGCGAAACAGCCGGACAAGGCATCGGCGCTGTTAGGCAGGCCGACGCGAAAGCCGCGCCGCGATGTATCCGCTTGATCCATGGACGACTCCTACTCATGACACAGCGTTGTGCGCTCCCGAACGCCGGCTTTTCGCCACGCAGCACACGCAGATCAAGAAGGTTCACTACGCCTGCTCAGATCTGCTTTTTGGGCGGCCAATTGGAGGCTATTGAAGGCAAATGGAGTGTAGATCAACGGTCCGGCGATATACGTTTCTGTTGAGCCAAGGTACGAACGTGTACTCGTCGTATGCATTGGCGCCGATGAAGATCCAGTTGTGCAGTACGTTGAACATGGCGTTTCCCCTCAGGACTGGCCGTCACACCGTGCTGCGTGCTGCGAGTGCACTGCGCATCGACCATGAGACAAGGGTAGGCGCGAGGCTTTCGCCGGGCCATTCTACGGACGGGTGACATCGACCCCTACGTAGGATTCGCGAGTTAATACATGGGTATGACCCGCTGATGGACAGTTCGCTCACATGGCCGTAATGCGGGGCGCGCGGAGGCCCATACCAAGGTATGAGTTCGATGCATCGGCCGGGTTGCAAGCCCTATCCGGCGTGGGCGGCATTCTGGCGCGATGGGATGTGGCGCCCCCTTCGCCCTTTATACGTAGGTATTATTCTCGGTCGCCGACGTGAGAATTAGGCTGGAGATTCACAAGGCACGATCACCGCGCGCAGCCCTGTTGTCGTTCCGCATTTCCTTTCCTGACCATCACGGCTACCGTTGTGTATTCTGCTCAGATCGTATCGATTGTCGACGACGACGAGGCCGTCCGCCTCTCGACGGAGACGCTTGTGCGCTCCTTCGGCAGGCATACGCGGCTGTTTGCATCGGCGGAGGAATTCCTGCAATCCGGCTCTATTGCCGAAACGTCCTGTCTGATCTCGGACGTCATGATGTCGGGCATGTCGGGCGTCGCGATGCACGATCGCATTCGGGCGCTCGGGTATGCGCCGCCGACCATCTTCATCACGGCGTTTCCATCCGATGATCTGAAGGCGAGGGCACTCGCGACCGGCGCACTGGCCGTGCTCAACAAGCCCGTCGATGTCGACGCCATCGGGCATTGGCTCAGCGTTGCACTGGACGGGCCGTAGCGGATCGTTGCGGCGCCGCCGGCCTCAGGATAGCTTGCGCGGCTGCGGCTCGACGCCCAGAGATTCTGACTTTCTGACGAGCTCCGCGACGGATCGCGCAGCCAGTTTTTTCATCACTTGACCACGGTGAATCTTTACGGTGATTTCGCTGAGCTTCAGCCGGGAGGCAATCTGCTTGTTCATGAGGCCGGCTACGACGAACGTCATCACTTCACGTTCGCGGGGCGTCAGCGTCGCGTAGGCAGCACGCAACGAAGCGCTCGATTGCTCTGCAGCGATTCGCTCGCCGTCGCGCGCCAACGCGTTCGCGACCGCGTCGAGCATGTCCTGATCGCGAAACGGCTTGGCGAAGAAATCGACGGCCCCCGCTTTCATTGCCTTAACTGTCATCTCGATGTCGCCGTGCCCCGTCATAAAGACGATCGGCATGCGCACGTCATTTTTCGCGATCTGTTCCTGGAACGCCAAACCGCTTTCGCCGCGCAGCCTGACGTCGAGAACGAGGCAACTGGGCGCATTGAATTTGGGGAAAGCCAGAAAGTCCTGCGACGATTCGAATGTTTCGACGCGCAGCCCGACCGAGCGCAGCAAGCCGCCGAGGGCGAGTCGCATCGCCTCATCGTCGTCGACCACGTAGACTACTGGCTCTTTGCGGTCGTTTGAATTCTGAGCAGAAGTCGAATGGGACACCGCGTTCATCTTGCCCCCTCTTTCCCGGCTGGGTGGACATGCGATGCAAGCGACGGCGTGCCATTGACATCCTTCTCGTCATACAGTTGCACACTGGCACCAACCATCGTCAAAGCTATTTTAGGCGATTTGAAAGGTACACGACATGATGACTGTGAGTTGCGCGCGACCCGAGTCGCGCATTGACTCAAGCGCGTTGACGACCAAGTTGTGTAGCACCTGCTGAAGTTCGACGCGATTGCCGCCTGCGAAGCCACCCGCTCTGGTATGGCGATGCGTGCGGCGAGAGATACCGGGTAGCGAGACTGTTTGCGAGGTAGAGTGCGACGGTGCGCTTCGCGTGATCAGTCAACGGCAAACACAGAATGCGACGATGTGATGTGGTCCGCGGCACTTCTTGCTGCGATGATCTCTCGATCTTGCCGTCCGCCCGCGCCTTGAATCCTGCGACACATTGGAGCGACAGGTAGTGTTCAGCGCAGCGCAGAGTTGCGGCTCTTGTTTTCTCGCATCCACTTGGACTCTCGATCCGCAGCGAATACCCGAGCGGGCCTTTCTCATGGAGGATGCGCGAGAGCAGGTGCTGAACGACCTCGATCCAGTTGGCCGTCGCATACTGGGTGGGCAGCGCGCTGAAAGCGCTGCGCTGCCCGCTACGCAACAGTGGTATTTGACCTTTACGTTGTACGTATCCGCGGTCAGTGATCGGCCGACCAATACACATCTTAAGCAGTTTGCTTTCCTTGTAGTTCGGGTCGACCCATACGCCATCGAGTGGCTCGATCGCCATCAAAGGCGTGTCCCGGCGACACGGGTTGCTCCACATGACTCGAACCCAGAGGTAAAAAGTCGGTTGAGTTCACAAAGTAATGCGGCACCGCGTATTCAAGATCGGGTGCGGTCAATGATGTGCGTAAACGTCACTCTGTAGCGTGGCGACCGGACGGCTCCCTGATTGTGAGAGAACTGCGGCCATGCCGCCATAGCCGTACTGCGTATCGGCTGAGTCACGGCGTTCGACGGCGAGCGTATCGGCGCTCTGACCGTGCTGCGACGCTGGTGCACCGGCCAGGGGCTCATAGCGAGGTGCCGGGCCGTAGCCGCTGGCGAGCGCTGACTCTGCAAAGAATGCGCAAAGCGCGGTTAGTATTGCGACGACGAGTTTCGGCTTCATGATAGGGCTCCATAAAAATCATTGAACAAGCTGCAACCTGCGGGCGCCGTGCGACTTTCTTTTTTCCTTGGCCTTGCAAAATGACCAAGAATCCATGCACGAACTGTCGATCGACGGGGTGTGCGGCGCTCCGCGTATAGGTCAGAGAAATCATCAAGACATTCCCGCGCGGATGATGGGCGAGCAGCCGAATCATCATCGGAGTCACGACGGCCTCTCGAGGCTGCGCTCAAACGACAGCGTTCAGCACGCCTCATTCAACTGCGATATTTTTCGGGCGAGCAGAGGCTGTCTTCAAACAGCACGGCCGGCCGGTACGCTAACCTTACGGTGCTTGCCGCTGCATCATGGCGTCTCCTTGCGAAGAGGTAGATATCCGCAACTTGCGGATGTGCTCGCGACCGATGCGCGGCACGAAGTCATCGTAGATGGGCACAGTCGAGGGCGGTAGACGCGGAAGCGAGCGCACGGTGTTGCCTCTTCGGCACCAGTCGGAAAGCGTGCAGTCGCACGCAGACTGTATTCATCGACTTTGTCGTGTCCAGCGGCGATATGCACAAGATCGTGGCGATTGAACCGCCACAAGAATTTGAACACTACGTTTGGCGTCCGTTTCGAATATCCGGGCCGATTTTAGCTCGTCATCAGACAAGTAAAAACACTAAAAGTAGTGCTAATCGATTATTGAGGCCTGTGAGTTTGACGCGAATGTCTGCGTCGTGCTCAGCAACGCACGTAACCGCCTTTGCGCGTTGTTCTTCGATCACAGGGTAAGTCCGAAGAACAATCAAAAGCGGTCGTTGATATTGCGCCAGTGTCTATGGCTGAATCGGGTCGATCTGGGGCATTCGGGAATTTTAGCCTTGCGTTGCGTAGTACGTCCGTGAGGAAACATCGCTGTGGCCTTTAGAGGTTGCAGCGGCTCGTTCTTAAACCGTCAGTTCCGCGTTTGGCGCCGAGCTATCGAAGCGTGTGGGAAAGGCCTATGATCGGCGAGGGCATATCCACATTGGACCTAGCCATGGCAACCATTCCCTTTATTCCCTCTCGCGGAGGCGATCCACGTCGGTCGCTATTCACATCTCTCGAACAACTTCTGGCAATTCCGGTTCGCAACGACGCAGACCTAGCTGATCTGGCACGGAACGGGTTGCGAGTTGATGCATTAGATCGTCTTGAGGAGAAAGGTCTCAAACCGGACGAACTAGCGTTTATCATTTCTCGCCGAATGCTGAGCCATCGTCGTCGGAAGGATGAACGTCTCTCGATAGAAGAGTCTGACCGTGTGATTCGGTTGGCTAGAATCGTGGCTCATGCAAGTGCTGTTTTTGGAAACGTAGAGAAGGCTATGGGATGGCTGCGCAATGCACAGATGCGATTTGCGAGTCGAACTGCCCTCGAGATGACAACTACTGAGCACGGAGCGCGACTAGTTGAAGAGGCGCTTGTTCAGATTGACGAGGGGCACTTCGCGTAGTGACTCCGCGGAGGGCCAAGGGTCTTCACCGACCGTTACTTGCGACGGTCGCTCGAAGGTCGTGGCTTTGCCGCTTTGCGCCGGTTACCCCGACATCGACCGATTATGGTTGCCGCGATAACCAGGCAGTTATCACGGCATAAAAGCTTCCCGTTCAGGCGGGAAAATCCATGGGTCGCCCTATTTTTGCGGTCAAAGATCGACCCTACAACGCGTCACTACGACTTCAACTGCTGTTCGCGACCAATGCAATCCGCCAGAAATGCCATAGCCGCCTGGATAGCCGGCGTGCGCCGCAGATCGGGATAAGTAACAAGCCACAATGCTGCATCGGGCGGGTTGACATCGACGCTTAGCCTGACGAGCTCTGCGTCGCGCTCGCCGAGCATCGTCGGTAGAATCGCAACCCATACATCGCTTCGTGCGGCAATCTGCTGTGCGATAACATCGCTCGTTTCGAACACGATGGGTCTGCCGTCGAGAAATCGGCGCAGCCAGAGCTGATGCTTCACGTGGTTCAACGACGCGTCGTAGGCGATGAATGCCCATTGTGCAGGAGGGCGTGCCGCATAGGCGCGGCTTGCGTATAAGCCGAAGCGAATCGCACCAACCCGGCGCGAAAGTAGACTCGCCTCTTGTGGTTTGAACATTCGAATCGCGATATCCGCAACACCTCGGTCAAGCGGGGCGATTTCCGCGGTACTCGCCATAACGAGCTTCAAGGACGGATGGCGCTCGCGGAATTCCTGAATATACGGAGCAATGCAAAAATTGCCGATCGTAGGCGGCACGCTAATCCGCACCGACCCGGACATCAGTGCCGAGGTCCGAAGTGCAAATCCGTCGATAGCCTGTGCGCTTTCCGTCATCCCGGCGGCGAGCTCGGCAACGACCATTCCATCTTCCGTTAATCGGGTGCTCCGGGGTAGCCGATGAACGAGTTTCACACCGAGCGTCGCCTCGAGCGATGCGATGCGACGCCCGACCGTCGCGTGCTCAACAGAAAGCTCATTGGCAGCACCAGAGAGCGATCCAGTGCGTGCGAGCACGAGGAAGTACCGCAAATCTTGCCAGTCGAACATAGCGAATTTTTGACGGAGCGTGTGAACGTATTGGGAATACCGGATGAGAACGTCTCAGTCTAATCTGGTCATCAATCGGACGCACACGATCGTCCAAAACACCATGGAGATTGGACATGTTTTACGAACTAACTACTTTGTCCTCGCACATCCTTAAACTGCCTCAGGTTATCAAGAACGCGGAGGCCTACCTCCATCGCTCTGAAATTTCGGGTCATTGGCTCGGCGCATGGACCTCCGAAAATGGTCCGCTTGGCAGTCTGCGGATGCTGCGGGGATTCAATGACACTCACGAACTGGCGCGTGAACGAGAACGTGCGCTCCATCACTCGAATCCCTTCGGAGCAACTACAAGCGACTGTCGAATCGAGATGGAGAGTTACGCCGGGTTTTCGTTTCTTCCTCCGGTAGAGCCGGGGTCCTTCGGCAAATACTACGAATTCCGCACTTACTGGCTTCGGCCGGGTGGACTTGAGCCGACTATTGAAGCCTGGAAGGCCGCGATGCCTGAGCGCTCGAAACGCTCGCCCCTGACAGTCAACATGTATGCGCTTGATGGCGCTCCTCGCATCACCCACATCTGGCCATGGCAAAGCCTGGATGAGCGCATCGCGATCCGCGCGAAGTCATACGCTGATGGCGTCTGGCCGCCCAAGGGAGGACCAGATCAGTTTTTTGACGCGACCTCGACGATCTGGATACCGACAGAAAATTCGCCACTTCGCTGAACCTCGTATGCTGGTCTCGGCGGGGAGCGAGCACGTTTGCGGTGCAATCCGCTATCTGGCCGAGTTCGGCCACAAGCGGTAGGTCGGCTGCCGTGAGCCGATCGTCGACAGCTCAAAACCGTTTGCGCCGCTCGCGTCGCTGACGAAATTCACAAGCGTGCTAGGCGGGAAGTAGTCCGGCAGCACGATAGCCGTCGATCAGTGTGTCGTAGAGGGAAACATCCGAACGGCTCCTCGCAATGAGCTGTGCGCCAGCCACGGCGGCGAAGATAGCGCGGGCCCGTGGACCACTCCCTTTTGAGTCAACAACCCCCGCCGCTGAGAGAACCTTGCTCAGCCAGGCGACGTGCACCTCAGCGAAGGTTCGGACTTCCTGCATCACTTCACCGGGGAGGTCATCGCTTTCGGCAGCCATGAAGCTGCACAAGCAGATGCGATTTGCGTTTTCCAGCGCCTTGCGAAACGTTTCGGGGTAGCGGTGCAGGCAGTGCAGCGGGTCCGGGGATTCGGCCTGGAGAGCTTCAAGAACCGCTGCCGAGTCCTCCCAATACCGTCGTGCCACCGCTGCGCCGAGGTCGGCCTTGTTCGTGAAGTGGTGATAGATGCTAGCGGGTCTGATACCAACGTCTTCCGCGAGATCCCGAAAATTCAATCCACTGTAGCCGTGGGCCTGAGCAATCTTCGTGGCCGCCGCCAGGATCCGCTCCCTGGAGCCTGAGTTCGATTCGTTCCGCATTTGTACCGTTCTCCGCACGACTACTCAGTGTTGACAACCCGGATTGTAACGCATATTGTAAACCTAACGAACGTTAGGTAGGCAAGATTACCGTTCGTCACGACACCACTGTGAAAGGAAAGCCAAATGAGTGCTATTGCAACGAGTATCAACGACAGTCAGCTGTCGACAATGACGGTTTATGACTTCCCGCAAGGGCCGTATCCGACGCGTGTGCGCATTGCGTTGGCGGAAAAGAATCTGCAATCGCGAGTGCGGTTCGTGCTGGTCGACCTGTACGCGGGCGAGCACAAGAAGCCCGAATTCATGGCGAGCAAGAACTACTCGGGCACGTTACCGGTGCTCGAACTCGATGACGGGACCTGTATTGCCGAGTGCACGGCCATAACGGAGTACCTTGACGGACTCGATGGCGTGCCGACTCTGATTGGCAAGTCGCCGCTCGAAAAAGGGTTGATCCACATGATGAGCAAGCGTGCCGAACTGGAGCTGCTCGACGCCATAAGCGTTTATTTCCATCACGGAACGCCGGGATTGGGGCCGCACGTTGAGCTGTACCAGAACGCCGAATGGGGATTCAGGCAGCGCGACAAGGCCCTGCGCGGAATGCATTACTTCGATGCTGTTCTTCGAAACCAGCCGTATGTCGCGGGCAAAGAATTTTCAATGGCCGACATCACCGTAATCGGCGGTCTGGTCTTCGCATCTATCGTCAAGCTACCAGTGCCGGCTGAGTGCACCGCGCTCCTGGCGTGGTACGAAAGAATGCAGGAGCGGCCAAGCGTAAGCACGCAGCCGGCGTTCTCCATACCAGAGACTGCATGAAAAAATTTCATCTTTCTAAATCTAAGTAGTCGTCCCATGAGACGAAAAACTTGTCGATTTGTGGCGGGATTCGCGACGGCAGCGCTTCAGCCCTCCATACCCCGGAGAACAATTCATGTCTGCATTACCTCAAGCAGTTCAGTCGGCTGGTATTTTCAACGGCCCGTATTACCTCAGCATCGCTGGTAATCTTTTGCAGTCGCACGATAGCTTTGACGTAATCAACCCGGCTACTGGCGAAGCATTCGCCACGGCTCCATCAGCCACAGCGGAACAGCTTGACGAAGCCGTCGCAGCGGCCAGTCATGCGTTCAAAGCCTGGTCTGCGCTTGGCTACGACGGGCGCCAGAAGTACCTCAACACATACGCCGATGCACTCGAAGTACATCGGGATGAGTTGTCACGTCTGTTGACCCTTGAGCAGGGGAAGCCGCTGAAGACGATGGCGGAGCCGGAGGTCGATCAATCCATCTCGTGGATTCGTCAGATCGCCGCCCGTCGGATTCCGGTCGAGATCGTCGAGGAGACCGAGGAACACATTGTCGAGCTGCACCATACGCCGCTCGGCGTGATCGGTGCCATCACACCGTGGAACTTTCCGGTTCTGCTTGCACTTTGGAAGGTGGCGCCCGCGCTGATTACTGGCAACACCATGGTGATCAAGCCTTCGCCCTTTACTCCGTTATCCGCACTGCGCTTTGGGCAGATTGCGCAATCCGTCCTGCCGCCAGGCGTGCTGTCGGTTGTTTCGGGCGGCAATGAACTTGGTCCTCTGCTGACGAATCATCCCGACATCGCCAAGATCAGCTTCACAGGTTCTACAGAGACGGGAAAGCATGTGTTGCGCGCTGCCGCTGGAACCGTCAAACGCGTGACGCTTGAATTGGGTGGTAACGACGCAGCGATCGTGCTTCCCGACGCAGACTACAGATCGATCATCCCACAACTCTTTTGGGGGGCTATCGGGAACTCAGGCCAGTGGTGTGTCGGTATCAAGCGTCTCTACGTTCACCGGTCAGTCCATAACGATTTCGTGAAGACCTTCGTTGACTATGCACGGCGACAAAAGCTTGGCAACGGGCTCGATCCCGAGGTTACGATCGGACCGGTACAGAACAGAATGCAGTACGAAAAGGTGAAAGATTTTCTCAACGACATCAAGGCTAACTGCCAGACGATTGTTCTTGGTGGAAACGTCGACGAAAGCAGACCCGGCTATTTTATTCCGGTTACGGTTGTCGACAACCCACCGGAGAACGCGAAAATCGTGCAGGAGGAGCAATTCGGCCCGATCGTACCTATCATCGCCTACGGCGATGTTGACGATGTAATCGATCGCGCCAATAACAGCCCGTTTGGCCTTGGTGGCTCTGTCTGGGGCCGCGATACTCAAGCCGCGGTTGCGGTAGCGAACCGTCTGGAAACGGGAATGGTCTGGGTGAACGAGATCCATACCCAGGGCGTCGACATTCCGTTCGGCGGGCACAAGCAATCAGGCCTCGGTACGGAACATGGTGCGGAAGGTCGTCAACTCTTTACCAATCCGAAGACGGTGCTGATAAGGAAAACCGTCAGGCAAGCATGAGTGGCTGCTAGTGAATGGGGCGAGAGCGTGACTGATCAGGTGGAAATGGATAGCTACGCCTGGTCCTGACCGCTCTCAGGAACCCGCCACTTTGAGGTCTGGCGATCTACGGCCCGCCGGAAGGAGCGTTGATGAATCGCAGCTACCGACCGGGCCATCCGAGCTGCTGTGCCCGGTCGAGCGAGGCTCGCACTACGAGGCGATGGAAAGGAGCGATAAGGCCAAGATAGGCCCGACCCAGCAGACGATTGTAGAAGACAAGCGTAGTGACTATCAGGCGCTGGGGGCGGTCCTCAGATGCGGGCTGCACGAGAACCGACACGCGGAAATCAAGATGCCTGTCGTCCTCACCCAGAATGATCTCGTCTGTATGCCGTTCGAACACGCGGAAAATACTTAGCCGGTCGTCTTTCGCGGCTTTCAGATCGACCGTTCTTTTAAGTCCGAATGGCCATACGGCAATGTCGCGAACGCCCTGCAGCATCGCGATCCACTTGGGTTGCTCGGCAAAGATGAATCGAGCGAGAGACTCTGCGTCGTTGCAGGCAGTCGCTGGCAAGTCCACCGAAAATGCGTCGATAAAATCAGCCTTGCCGTACGACCGGCTCAGCCGTGAGGTCGCCGGCAGGCCGACCTGTTCGGCTTTCTTCGAATTCGTCTGCATGCCCACTCTCCATGCGTTCAAATTTCCCTGGCTGCCCCAGCGCGACCCAAGCGAACGCAGTCGAGAGAATTAGCGTGACATATTCCTGCTAAAGCCGAAGCCAAACCGATTGTGGCGGTCCCGGCTCCCGAAGTTCTGTCGAATACCGCGAGAGCCTCGGACTTGCAGCATAGACGAGTCCAAGATTCCTGCCGCACCCCCGGTGCCAGTGGAGATCAACCGATCATGATCTCCGGCCAAGACCTTGCCGATCCCACGCTTATAAGCGGTCTGGGCCATTCCACTATCAATCGATTGTTCTTTCTTGTCGAGGGAACATTGCGTCAACCATTTGTCGGCACCAGTCGACGTTTGGCAAATCTGCTTTATTAACCATAGCCTGATATGGAGAGTACGTAATAATGAAGCTCGACATCCTCCTTAAAAATCTGACCGACAACCCTACCTCTGTCACGCTCGATGACGCGTTGGCAGCCATTCCCGGTTCGTACAAATCCACGCCCGTCGCATTCGAGAACGGAGGAGTCCGGTATCAAGCGGGCCAAAATGTTCGTTCATGCCAGTTGCTCGCGTTTGCCATGCTTCACAACCTTACGAAAGAGCAGACACTGAATTGCTATGGCATCTATTACCGTGAGGATGTGCTGAGGAATCCGACCGGCACCGACCATGAGCCGATTCGCAATTTCATGAAACACGGCTGGGATGGGGTGCAGTTCGATGCCATGCCACTGGAAGCCCGTTAAGCATGCCGTGATGATGCCCCTTCGCAAGACGCATTCAGTCTTGGTGCTCGTGAGGTGCTGAATGCTTGGTCTGGCCTTGGATTCAAGGCTAATCACTCTGGCGCAAATCATGGCCGGCGGTACAGCGAAGGCGTTCGAGTTGGCGTTGCTTTTTCTCAAGGCGATGGGTTCGACTATCAGTGTCCGCTGCCGTGATAACCCGCGCTTATCACGGCAAAAACCTCGGGCGCGAGCCACGTGCGGGAAAGGGAAGGGAGGCGGTCGGGAATTCGGCCATACCCGACATTCGGGTACCGGCAACGATGAGGCGGCTACACGCCGCTCTCCGGACATTCGGTACTCAGCGGCCTCGAATATCGGTTTTCCCAATGAGCGTGAGTTCCAAACTTTCGACTCAATGCGGAAACAGCACCTGATTTCATTTAAACGACGGCTCTCAAGGCACAACCATCGCTTGGCAGCACAGGGATCGAATTTCGCCGATTGACGCGGTGCCGGTGTTCCCGACCAGCGAATGCCTAGTTCAATACATCTAATGGCGCAACGAATTTACACGACGCCTTTGGTACTCACAACCACATATACACCAGTGTCTATGTACCTGAACACACCGAGTTGACCCATTCCCCACAAACTGCAGGTGTAGTTCTTGTCGTAGGCAGGGTCCATATAAGTAGTATCTGGTCGGTAGAGAATCCAGTGAAGGCCAACCAACCCAATGCCGACAGCAACAAGCATCCGCTGGTGATCTTTTAATATCGGGGTACCCGATTCGACATCGACATTAAGATTACCTAAAGCAGCGCGCACATTGGGATACTTCCATTCAAGCAATTGCGGCACCATGCAACCGCTCATGTAGACCTCCACGTCCAATCCGAGTTTAATCGCGGCGAGTGCAATTCCATCAGGCATTGAGTAAGTCTGTTGGTTATTGGCCGTTACCGCGTAGATGGCTCGTTCACAACCATTGCTCAACGCAAGCGGCTGCTGCACCATAAATGGCGGATAGTTCGGCATGTCAGCTATACCAGGCTCCTTAGCGGCCACAAGAAGGCAGGCAGCCCCACAAGACAACGCGGAAAATTGCTGCATCTTGTAGTTCGTCATGGTCAACTCCGGTGAAGTAGCCACAATCGATTGGCATTATTAGACCGGTTATTAAGTGAGGAAACCACTGGTCAATACTGTCACTGTCTCCGTGGTCGAATCTGGGATGGAGGCTTATGTGCAAACGGCTGTCACGCCGCAGCCTCGGGTGGCAAGTTTTCCAAAGCAGGCCCTGGCTTTTGCGAAAATCGCCGAAAGCGGGCGGCAATTTTGGCCGTGACCATGGGCCACCCCCATCAGTGAAGTACAACTGCGCGTGCTGGTCAAACTGATCGTTCGATCCGGCGATAATCTCGTTTAGGTAGCTCGGTGGGCCAAACCGTCCTGCGCGACCCTTTGCTCTTTTCCAATCCTCTGGTATGATCTCGCCCCTACATAGGGGAGTCGCCAAGTTGGCCTAAGGCACCGGATTTTGATTCCGGCATTCGAAGGTTCGAATCCTTCTTCCCCTGCCATCACTCTCCCCAAGCCTTGGATCAAGCCAAGCGCCAGTCTTTCAAGCTGAGATCATTCGCTAGGGCTCTCTTCGTTCGGTCCACTGAGGCCGGCTGAAAAAAGTGGATGCCAACGTTTCGTAAAATAGAGGAACGGAGGCATTGATGAATCGGATCCCGAAAGCGGTCTACACGAAGGAATTTCGCGAAGAGGCAGTCAAGCTCGCGCTGACGGAAGGCGTCGGCGTGTCGGAAGCGGCACGCCGGTTGTCGATCCCGATGAAGTCGCTGGCGAACTGGGTGCGCGCCGCGAAAGCGGGCAAGCTGAAGACGGTTGGGCAAGGGCAAAAACCACTGACTGACCTGGAGATGGAACTGAACCGCGTCAAACGGGAGCTGGCGGAAGTGAAGATGGAGCGCGATCTGTTAAAAAAGTTTGCGGCCTACTTCGCGAAGGAGTCGCGGTGAAGTACGGCGTGATTGAGCAGATGCGACGGGACTACCCGGTGCCGCCGATGTGTCGGCTGCTGGGTGTGTCGACCAGCGGCTACTATGCATGGCTCAAACGGCCACCCTCGTCCCGTACGCAACAGGAACCCCGTCTGGAAGCAGAAATCCTCGCCGCGCACCAGCGCACGCGGGAGACATTCGGCGCTGAACGACTGCAGAAAGATTTGACAGAACATGGTGTGCAGGTTGGCGTGCATCGCATCAAGCGATTGCGCAAGAAGCTTGGATTGCGTTGCAAGCAGAAGCGCAAGTTCAAAGCGACAACCAATTCGAAGCACGACCTGCCAGTCGCGCCGAACCAACTGAATCAGAATTTCTCGGTGAGCGCGCCGAACCAGGCGTGGTGTGGAGACATTACGTACATCGCAACCGACGAGGGCTGGCTGTACCTGGCCGGGCTCAAGGACCTGTTCAGCGGAGAGCTGGTCGGCTATGCGATGAACGAGCGTATGACCAAGCATTTGGTGATGCAGGCGCTGTTTCGGGCGGTCGCGTCGCACCGACCATCGCCTGGCCTGATTCACCACACCGACCGCGGCAGTCAATATTGTGCGCACGCGTACCAGAACCTTGTTAGCCAGTTCGGCATGCAAGCATCGATGAGCAGACGAGGAAACTGTTTTGATAATGCACCGATCGAATCATTTTGGGGGACGCTGAAGAGCGAGCTGGTCTATCATCGACGGTTCGCCACTCGGCAGCAGGCGCAGCAAGAGATCACGGAATACATCGAGATCTTTTATAACCGGCAGCGGACACAAGCGCGGCTTGACTACCTGTCTCCCGCCGCGTTCACGCAGCGTTTCTACTTGAACAAGATCGCTGCTTAACCGTTGGCGTCCACGAGTTCCGACCGACTTCACACCTGCCCGTCAACCGCGGGGCTGTCAAAACAAATACATCGTGCACTTCGCTCTCTGAGCGAATGAACTCGGCCGCGGCTAGATTGTTTTGCTCCGCGGCAACAATGTCAACCGGAGGCTCGACTCCATCCCAAATGCGATCGAGCCTCGCTTCGAATCCAGGGGAGTGCCAAATGCCTCCTTAGATCCGAGCGATAACCAAACCGAGTTGACTCGCTTGCTCACAAATCGCAATTGCCGCATCGGCGGATAGCTGACATTCACCGGCATCGGGTTGCGAAGGTCAGCAAAGCGAACTGCAGCCGCCGCACGCTGCCGGCTAGGCGAGCGTCCCCTCAGGCCGATCCGTGCCCGTTGCGTATGGGCAGATCTTCGGGGCGGACCGGCATGTCGCCGTTCGGGTGACGGCGTAGAAGGCTCGACGAGAGGGAACAACTGGCCCGGTTTCGCCCAAAGAGAACAACACCCGAAGGCGGCCGCACTAACCCGGACGCAGCATCGTTTCCCGCGGCCAGCGCAGGCCGCGCTAGATTTCAGTCTGCTCCGAAATCTCAAGCGCGTCGTCGACTTCGATGCCAAGGTAGTGGATTGTGCTTTCAATCTTGCTATGGCCGAGCAGCAACTGCACTGCCCGGAGGTTCTTCGTGCGTTTGTAAATCAGGGTTGCCTTCGTACGACGCATCGAGGGTGTACCATAGGCTGTCGGATCAAGTCCCGCCGCATCCACCCATTGACGTATCATTCGCGCGTATTGCCGCGTTGAAAGATGTGGTGACATCGATAGTCGACTCGAGAAGAGATACTGCTCCGGCCTAAGGGCAGCCTTCTCAAGCCATGCTCCGACCGCCTACCGGGTCGACTGGTCGACTCGGTGAGCTCAAACTGGACAGGGCGTTGAGTCTTTCGTTGAATAGCTTGCGCCCGCGCCAAAACCTGATTGCCGTGCGTAACATCGCGGACTCGCAGACTGACAAGATCACAACCTCGGAGCTTGCTGTCGATTGCAAGGTTGAACAGGGCGAGATCGCGGACAGAATGAGCGTTCTGACGTATCGGCCGATCATTTCCTCGTCTCCATGCTTGCCTACCGTACTCGCGAAATATCCGTCAGTTCAGAATTCGCCGCCCCAAAGCGTCTTCTTCACGTGCGGGCATCTACGAAATATTTCCCGCGCCGTGATGCTCTTGAGGATCGACACCATCCTCGTCACGCTGTACGTGGGGACCGACTGTACGACAAAGTGAACATGGTCCTTGTCCGTCACTATCTCCAGAAACTTCAACTGATACCGCTCCGAAATCTCCAGGCACACCTCTTTCAACACCTCATCAACCCGATCGTCGAACACCGCCCTGCGATACTTCGCCGGAAAGACAAGGTGGTACAGCAACACCGTTCCGTTGTGGGTCTTGTGAATGTATTCGCTCATCCACAAAGTCTACGCCGCAAGCGGCGGGGAATCCAACCCGAAGAGATTGAATTCCTCGATGCCCATCAGAATGCGTTTCTTCAGTTTATCGATCGATTTGACCCGGATGTGGCGCAGGAAAGTGCGGGCCATCTTGGAGAAGACGCATTCGATCAGACTGAGATCCTATGTATCTGGACATCTGCGGTTTGAACTGAGTCATAAAATCAGTCCGTCGAACCCTGCTACGAGGAGAGCATCATGCACACGAATCGGACGTTCACGACGGGTAGTAGCGAGGAACTCGTGCTGGCGGTCTCACTCGAGCTGGCCGCCAGCAAGTTGAAGGTTGCGCTAAACGATGCCCGGCGCGAGAAACCCGCCGTGCACACGGTAGCGGAGCCGCAAGCCGCCGCCCGCTTGCAGGCCGTGCTGGATCTGATCGATGCGCACCGGGACAAGTGGTCACTGCCGGCCGGCGTGCGCATCGTCGTCTGCTACGAAGCTGGCCAGGACGCGTTCTGGATCTGTCGCGCGCTGCAGGCGCGCGGCCTCGAATGTTAGGTGGTCAGTGCGCGAGTTTTTTGAGTCGCCGATTGATGACAATGACCCTCTTCATCTTGTGGTTCGACTCGCGCATGTCGCGTCGACCGCGACGTCAGATCAATTACTTCCGGATGAATCCCGAGTCAAGTTGAACTACAGCGTGCGACGCAATTAATAGGAACCTACTACTTCGTTACGACTATCGTATGGTCTCGAGCCGAATAGACATATGAACCCGCGTTGACAACCGGGAGCGTTCCGAACTGCTGTGTTGTTACGTAAAGCGAACTATTAGCGCTGGTGACCGAGTAGTCGCTATGTTCGTTGATCTTCACTTTAGTAGTGCCGTTAGGAAAGATGGTCTGGGATGTGTCGGTCTTCTGAAATATGGCGGATGATATTGCGGTCAGGCTCATCTGGAAGGACACAAAGTCGGTGCCATCCGTCGATGTGCCTTGACCGGACGCAGCCAGCGACCTCGGTACTTGAGTGCCATTAGCGTCTTGGGCGGAAAACTGGAGGTCTTGGATAATGAAATATTCAAAGGAGACCGTGTTTTTGCACATATTTAGGTAGTAAATTTGCACGACGCCGATCGCTGAGCTTTTACTATTGGCGCTGTTAGATGGAACATGAACCGCTTGCGCATCAACGTTCACTTGAACCGTGATGTACCTGCAACTGTCCGAAAATACGGAGAATGCAACGCCGCCGGAGCCATTAGACGATACCTTGTCGGATGCAGCGGGGTAAGCGCATAATGAAGTCGTCACGCCCAAAACAAGACAAATTGCGGACAGTACTTTTCGACCGATGTCTGTAAAGACCGGTAATAGTAGCCCGTTCATTCGAAACCTCTACACAGAAGTCTTACAGAGGAGGCAGCACTTGATGGGACGTGAGAGCTAAAGGCGACCGGGTTTGGTCGTATACAGGTTCAGTTTATACATCCATATCGAGAATACAACTCGGAGTGCCGAAACCGTTAGCTAAACAACTGGTTGCTAGCTTCATGGCTGTGCGGCATCGCAAGATGCCGGCTACAGTCACGAACCGGCGAAGCACGCAACTGGTTGCTTGTTTCGACGCTGATCTCGCACAGTGCTGGCGAACACACGCGAGACGCACAGCCATGTCGGGCGCGGCCTGCTGAAGATGCGATGATATGTTTCGGTATGCGAAGATGGAGGAATCGGAGGACCAGCGCGCTCGCGGCGCATCGGAGCGCGCCGACGATGCTGCGCCCAGCCAAGGCGGGAGATCAGTTCCAGCAGTAGTGGCGCAGGTTGATCATCGTGTAGGCGAGCGTCTTGAAGGCGTGGTGCACGTTACTGATCGCGCCGAGGCGTCATGCGCTCGAGCAACGCGATGGCATCTGCACCGCTTTCGTCAAGCGTCATATGCGGGTATGCATTGCGTTGCAGGAAATGTTGCAGAGCGAGGAGCCGTCCGTTGTCTGGCGGGCCAGCAAGCATCACCCCTTGCCCGCGCTCGATCGCGGCGACGCGCCTCAGGATCAGCGCGCGCATGATCCTTTCACCGAGCTCGGCCTCGCCGATCATCAGCGCACGCAGCTTTTCCGGCGCAATCACGAGCGCCTCGACATCTTCGATGACCTCGGCGTCGAAAAGGCCGGACTTGCCTGAAAGCATGCCAATATCGGAAGTGAATTCGCCCCGCTTCGCCTGGGAGCGCAGCAAACGACGATGGCCTAGTCCGTCGCGTGCCGTGTATCGAATCGTGCCCGACAGCAGCACGAACATGCCTGGACTTACGCCACCCACGCGATATAGGAAATCGCCGGTGGCGTAGCTGTGTACCACACCAAAACGACTTTTCCGATCAATCTCGGCGTCGGTCAGTACCGGAAATATCTGATGCCGGCGCGGGGTGCTTTCTGGCGTCTGCGCATCCGCCACGGCAGAACAATCGGCGTCGGTCGTGCCAGCTTCTGGCTGGTTTTTCCGCCCGCCCCGTGGCGAACCTGCGTCGCTGTTCATCGTGAACCCCTGACTACGCGCGTTGGAACCGGCCGGCGGCGAGCCACCCCTGGTCTTTTGAATAACCCACTGGGCAAAATGCCGCCCAGTGATTCTAGATAGGTTAGCCGTCGAGATGCCGCAAATCCGCCATGTCAGCTTTCGGGCGATTGATTTGAACGCACACTGTCGGCCATGAGCGGTCGGTCGACACGGTGGCGTAGATCGCCGACAGTTGGGCGTCAATAGCGGATTGAAACGGTATTGACACCGTTAATGATCGATTCTATCCGGCGTCAAAGTGGTTTTGTCCAACGGTACAGACGAAATCAAAATAAGGAGAAACTATATGCTGTGTCCGGTTTGCAACTCTCAAAACCTCGCTACGAGCGTAAAGTGCTTTCAATGCGGAACCACACTTATCCACGAAGCTACAGGCCACTCCACCGCGTACATAAAAGGGGCTAGGAGGGTTGATTCATATATTTATGGGATCGTGGGCGCCATTTCCACCTTGGTACTCGCAGTCGTCTTTTTAAGGACGCTGTTTTCCAACTGGAATCAAAACGCACCTCTCATTTGTTTCATTGCCTTTTTTTTCGGTGGATTGGCCGGCCGATTCATTGCATGGCTGAAATGGCGTGATCTTTTGCGACTGTCAAAATAGATCGGGAAGCGATGAACAAAACCACCTGCAGAAGAGGTAGGCAGACATTCCAGGCCATCGATCGATTTTGCACGTTGACCGAGCGACAGGATGGAATGTTCGCTTCAGTTCCAACGTCCGCTATCGGACCCGATCACTGTCTCTAGTGGGTCGAATTCACCCATTGTTCGATGCATGGAGTTGCCATTCGAAGTTGACACGCAATGAATGGCCGGTCTGAGTCGTTGAGCGGCCTTCGCCGCGCCGATAGACGAACGTCAGCTAAGGCCGATCAGCGGGCCTAGCCGACGATGCCGGGGAGGGCGAGTGCGGCCGCGCGACATAACAACCGACATATCAACGTCAGACGCCGGTCTGCCGGGCGCCCGGCACTCACGCCGACCGGCGGTGGCGGCGTCGCGGGTGGACCGACGCCGCCACGCCCTGCGACCCCTACAGCAGGATTGCCTGCTGCAGCAGTTCCAGCGCTTTCGGTTCGTCCAGTCGACCCGTGCGCGCCTTGCCGGCCAGTGTCTTGATTAACGCTTCTGCGATCGGGGCAATACCGTGCTCCGTGTCCAGAGTGGTCGTGGTGGTGACGTAGGGCAGAGCCGGATTGGGCTGCGGCATCCCGGCGGCGGGCAACGACCCGGGCATCGACTCAGGGTGCGCCCGTGGCTATAGCGGCGCCGCGGCGTGATCCTCTGCCGGTGCGCTGCTGACGGGATCGTCTGGGGCGCTATTTGCGTGCGCCTGGGCGATGGGGATATCTTTTTCTTCTGTGGCATCCGCTGGGGTAGGTGAGGGCTGTGCTGAATCGCCCATGCCGGTCGCACGCATACAGCCTTGTGCGGACCACCTCGTTCGCGGGTTTCCCTTGTCCGCTATCGATCGTGGCTGGCGCTGGCGGCTCGTCCTGCCTGACGGCTGCGCGTCCACGCGGCGCCGGTGCGAGCAGACGCGATACGGACTCGGGAATGTCGGCTTCGCTGCGCGGGCTATCTAACCAGCCGACGGGCAGTCCGAGTCACTCCGTGAACCGGTTTGCCTCGACACTGTCCATGCGCTTCTTGCCGTGGAGCCGATCGGCGATGTTGAATCCACTCATCTCCATGAGCACACCAAGTCGTACTTTCGATCCGTTGCGGCTCGTGAGAAGGTGGAGGTTGGTGCGTCGGATGGTCTCCATCTCGGCGCTGTCGGTCAGTGCCAGCGGTTGCTGTTGTGGCGATTTGGGAGGCACCTTGTTCTTCGCAGACGTAGTGTTGAGTGGAGCGCGGGCTTTAGGCTGTCTGGCCACTTCGCTTTGACTGTTCTTGACGGTCCCCGGGGAGCTGGCTGTGATCTTCTGTGGCATGTGTACTTCCTCGGACACACTGACTTCTGGAACGGCCTGCTGGTCGATGGTCGTGGCTGACGTCGGCTCAGGTGCTTCGGACGCTGCGTCGAAACCTTCATCGATCTGAACGAAGTCGAGCGGTGACTTCAGACGCGCGATGGTCTCGTCCGCGAGCGCAGGATTGGGCTGGTCAAAGAAACCATGCGGTAATCTGCGCTTCGACGTACACCATTAGCGGTATTTGCGAACTGCAACAAACGATGCGCAAAGAGCATCGCGATTTCCATAATCACATGGCAGGCAGCTTTTTTGCCTTGGCATCGACGCCTGCGACCTATAGGTCGTGGGCTCAGGTCGCGAGGCGGCGTTTGAGAAGCTTCCAATGATCGATATCCCAAAACTACCGGGCGCGACACGGAAAACCGGCCGGCGCTAACGACACAACAATACTCTTGAATAAATAGTTGCCGCATTTTACATCATCGTTCGGTTAATCGAATCAATAGTCGTCGTCGCAAATTCGTGGCGAGACAGGAAAGCGAGGTCTATATTCTGTAAGCAGGTCACCCAAGGCGTCGCGCCGGGTCATACCAGAGCAGGCACGGCAGACCACCTCGCATGGTGCGAAAAATGAACCTTCTCTATGAAGCCGGAGGCGATAACGTGAGCGGATTAGCCCATCATCGTGCAGTTCTCCTGAAACAACTTTCGTCGTCTGGCCCGACATCCTGGAACGAGCTCAAGCCAGCATCGAAAACTGGTGGACATCCTATAAGGAGTGGGAAGCGAAGGACGAATTTAATCTGGCGTACCAACGCGCCCGCATGTCAGTTCGAACATTTGATAACAATTTTGAATCGAACAAAAACCGGCGTCTGGGCTTGGACGCCGGGGTATTGAATCTAGGCTACAAGGGATTGGATAACAGGTTTTTCGCAGACAGCTCGTACGGCTCGCTTGGCGACAGGTGCGAGGAAGTCGGCAAAAGATTCCAGGCCCAGGAGGCAGTTGGGCGTGAACTGGCCAAGTTGCAGGGTACCTCCGCGAAGAGCGGGGCATACTGGGCAGATCGGGGGATTGACAGCAAAGCTTTCGCGAATCCTGCCAACTTTGTGAATCGTGAAGCCAAATATGACGCGGGGCTGCATGATCTGAGCGCTAGCCTGCTCAATCCGGAACTCTCGATTTTTGAACAGGTGCATCATAAAACGGAACAAGGTGCGCACTTCGCGTTTGTGCCGCTCTCAGAACCCGAGGATCAGCGCGTGCTTTTCATGCTCATACAGATGGCAAAAGTAATGCGGCAGCACTGGCCAGAGATGTATGCACTGATCATGCAATACAGGGGAAGAATGACACGCGTCAAATTAGCTCAATGCTTTGACATGGGTGCCGGCTACATCGCGATTCCAGTTAGCAATCCGGTACCGGGGGGGCGACAGTTCAAACTGCGCTATGGCCTCGTCAGCCAGATGAGTGTGCTGGCACCGTCCATAACACCCGCTGCCACGCAGGCTTCGACGCGCGTCAGCAACGCGCCACCTCCACCGAGCAAGCCTTATAAAGGTATCGCCAAGCCCGTCAATCTGGACGAGAGAAACGTAAAAGTCACGCCGGAAATCTACCATGCGCGACAGCAAGCTGCCCTTGATTTTCGAAGCATCCTAGTGCGCAAGGACAAAAATGAGATTGTGATCGCGTTACGTCAGCATGCGGGCAACTTTCCTGTCTATGCGCAGCGCGTGAACAACGTCCTTAAGTGTTACAGGATCGTAAAAGGCGGCCAGGTGTGGACGGGACGTACGATATCGGAACGCGGGATCATGACCTGGTAATTCAGAACGCCAGAAGGCGGCGGCATCAAAGCGGACGAATGCGACCGGTGGCCAACCCGTCTTGACGGATGAATCCGTCGAATATCGCAGTCGGTTGCCAGTTATGCGGCGGCTGTGCGGATCGTGCCCGTTGAGTTGTGCCGAGTGTATCAATCTCGTGGCCGGGGGCGGCACGTTGACCTGCTCGCAGCACGTCGGCGCACAGCCGGTTGTCTCTGACATGCTGATTTCTTGATGATCGACGCAACTATCTGTTCGCTGGGTCATACTCCGGCGGCGAACGTGCCGCTGTTCTCTGCAGCCTCGTTGGTATCGCGACGTTCAAAGCAACGGCGAGCACCTTCGTCGATGTGCGTGACTTTAAGGGGAAGGAAGTCAAGCTCGTCCGGGGTGATGTTGCGTCCGCAAGTTGAGTGATTGCGCACGCAAGCTTGATTCTCCACCATCGAACCCGCCAGGCGGGCAGAAACGATCGCTTGCGATTATGTGAATAGATAGTCGTTTGTGTTCGATCTAACGATCTTATGATGGTCGGTAGTTCGGGTTTTGACCCACCCTGCCGCATCTTGAGATCCAGATTTATAGGTAAGAGATTGAAGAACTTCCCATTGGCTCAGCGGACCTCTGTCCGTCCATGCGGGGCCGCGCCGAGCCAGGAAGGCTCTGATCGTCATGAGGGTCGGACGGCCAAAGCTAAGCGACCAGGCATGATCGATGCCGGCGCAAGGGATATCTCGACGCAGGGTTGAAACACCCATGAGCGCGATGTGAGGCCATGCGAGCGCGCTGCGGCTGTCCTTCAGATCACGTCCCGGATCGGATACACGTAGACCAGATAGAGATAGAAGAACGCTAGCGACAATGCAAGGACGATGACGCCAAGCATCGAAGACTTGACGACAACGCCTTTGGCCGAGACCTCCAGCTCTGTCTTCAGCGCATCGTCAACACTTCTTGCGGCATCCTCCTGCTTTGCCACATGCGTTCCGGTGCGCCGCGAAATCGCAAGCGCAACGTGAAATTGCACGGCGGCGAAGTAGACGCCGGCGATCACCAGCAACAGCACAGCAACGAAGATGAATCGAGAGGACAGCAACTGCCACTCAAATACGCGACTGCGGTACGCGTAGCCATTGGCACGGTACTCATAGAAGTGCTGCATTGCGTTCAGGTACATCTTGCGTGTGGCTGGGTCAGAAAGCACCGCACTGCCCGGATCGTCCGCCATGGCCGAGATGGGCGGCGCTGCTGCTACAGATTCCGCTCCCGCCGACACCGTCGCTCGCTCCATGCGCGACTTCTGCGTGGGATCGTCCTGGATCACTGCGCCGCAAAGCATGGTCACGATGCTCAAAGCGACGGCTGCCGCAGCTTGCATGATCGGCTTCATCGATCGTCTGCTCAGTTTCCAGCCGCGAGGAAACCCGCGATCTTCGTTCGATAGCCAATCTGGCGGTACACGTCGTTGCCGGCTTCCTCGCGCTCGGCATCGGAGAATTTCTGCATTTCTGATTCGTCGCGCCGTACCATCGTCCGAATCACCTCCAGCAGTGCCGCGTTGTGCTGGTTGAGCCAGAGTCGACCTCGTTGCGGATCAGCGGGTAGTTCCGGTGGCGTGGGCATCGGCGCGTTGGAGAGTGTGTGCTGCGCGGGGAAGAACTCCTGCCTGCCGTCCGGGTAGGTCACCTGACTTCCATTGAGCAACTTGCGGACCACCGTTCCATCGGCCTTGCGCTCTTCAACATAGGGTTGACCCGCTGCATCGAAGCCGCGCCGCACTGATCCGCTGGCATCAATGGCCGGTGCCGGCCCTGCCACGCCGGGTCTGGGCACGACGATGGCCTTGTCCGTGAGGATGCCGGACCTTGCGCTCAGCCTGCTGGCAGCCTGCACAGCTGGTGCTGCGCCCGCAGCCAACACCTCATAGTTAGCCACTGTCAGTTCACGGTGGGCGAAACCGATTCTGCACCCGCCGGAACCCGCCGAAATCGCGCCCAGGTACACGCCGTTTCCCTGCTGTGCACGACAGGAAAACTGTGGCCGTCCATCCACCTCGCGCCCGAGCGCGATGGCACCGGCAGGAACCTGCCCCTGGCCGGCCCTGATCCACTGGCTACCTGCCGGCAGCTCTGCAGCAAAAAGATGACACCATTGCCATACCCAATGCGCACACTGCAATCAGCCGGTTCATCTCGTGAGCTCCTGCGCAAAAACGGGCGAATGCTTGCGATACGGTTATCCCGGTTGCCGCGACGCAAGCGTCAAGCCGGATCTTCTGCGTCGAGAAACATACCGTCATGGGACGCGCGGTACTGCACCGGCAGACTCCTTGGTGACGCATCAGCAGCACACGGCCGCAGGCAAGGTTGCTGATCCAGCGTAGCCATGACTACGATGCCCGGCTTACCGGGTGAGAACCCCACTACGACCAGACCATTCCTGACGGGCTGTGCGGCCAGCATGCTTCACGATGAGCACGCTGGCCGACTTCGGAAGCGATGATCAGACATCGTCAATTATTTTCATTAAGTACAGAATGCCTTTTTGTTCTGCTGGCAGATGTGCTCTACGACGCAATATTCACGTCGCAGATGAGAATATCCAGTAACTCTAGTAACGCATCGAACTGTGTCAAGATCTTTCCGGCCACTCGGATTTTTAAAGTCTGCTTAAGACGCACACTAGAAAGGGGGTGAATAGCGACGGCCGACACAAGATCCGGCATGCAGTGCCGTACATATTCCGGGTTCTGCCCGATCTGGCTCTAACAGGAGCCGCGCCTGGTGCATCGACCGGGTCGCACGCGTGGCGTGATGGCGCGAAAAATCTGTTTATGCTGGTACTGGCCGGCTGCAAGGCAAAAGCGCGACGCCGCAACAGCACTAGAAACCGATTAAAAAATTCACCGTCAACAGTCACCGGTTGCACAAGCGAAATGCGCGATGTTCGCGGGCCCTTGCATCATGCGGCTCCTCTCACGCGATCTCCCGATCATGGCCGACTTCGGGATCTTTTCTTTCCAGAAGGATCAGCTATATTTCGGGCACGAGGTATCTCCGCCTTTCGGAACTGGCGTCATAAGCAAAGCCCGGGCTGTCGCATTTGCACAATACTGTCATATGACAAAGCGCGTGGAGTCTTTACGCATGGAGACCCCGTATGGACTTGGCCACCACGACACGATTGCAACTGTTTTTTCGTGAAAGACTCGCGCGGCAAACTTCCGAAATTGAACGCTCGCTGCGGCAAATTGCGGCTGGCAATCCTCTAGGCGCGGAGCCTGACCAGGAGCGTAGTACCAGGCGCATGGCCTATAAGACTGGATTGTCTGCGCGCGACGCTGCCGCACTCGCAGGCATCATTCGCCAGACCGCCGGGACCATTGATGCCGGTATCGATATCGGATTATTTCGCGCGACGAAACGCATGACGTATTGCACTACCTTGCAGACAACGAGAGGGGATCGTCCGGTTCACCGGTGAGCAACAATGATTGGGAGGCTATCGCGCTCCGTCATTGGGGGTGAGCAACACTTTGAACTGAAAAATGCGCTCGGCACGCCGCTTCGACAGGATGTCGGGTACTACTCGCGGTCGAACGCCCCCAAGACACAAGAAAGGAGATGATGGTGACTAGCCAAGACAACTCTTCGGCGCCGCTGTCCGAAGCGACACTCCGCGAAATCGAAATGACTCCCGAGCGACACCACGCCACACGAAACGCAGCGTCGGGCACGGCACGATTCGATGTGCGCACTGTGTGTGAATGCTCCCCGCCAGCAGTGACCACGCGGCTCACTCGCGGGCGCGGGTGTGGCAGCGACGCCGTATGGCAAGTCGAGATTGTCGTCGAAGGAGCACAACTGCAACCGTCTCTGCGCACGCCACTCAAGACCGTTCAGATCCATCGCTCAATCCTCGCGCGCGACGGTGTAAAGTACCTGGCCGCCTCGATGCCCACTGGTGAAGGACGGATCATCGCGCGGCCACAGCTTCGCAGGTTGTCCGAGCCGTACATGATCCGCTTCGGTGATCTGCGTTACAAACCCACCACGATCTTCAATCCCGATGGTCGCCGTGCTTATTACGACGAAAGCTACCCGTGGCGATGTTTGGTACGGATCACTACGCCACGCGGATGGTCTGGCAGTGGCGTGCTGATCGGACCGCGCCACGTGCTGACGGCAAGTCATTGCGTTGACTGGACACCGGGTTGGCTAACGGTTGATGTCATGTATTCGAATGGACATTCGCTCGCATCAGCCAATGGAACCGTTGCCTACGCTGAATCCAGGGTGGGCCCAGGTACGATCCCCGACGACGAGAGTGACGAAGACTATGCCGTGATCGTGCTCGACCAACCCTTGGGAGAACAGTACGGGTGGCTGGGCAGCCGTACGTACGATAGCGGTTGGGACGACGAAACATCGTACTGGCACAGCATCGGATATCCGCAGGACCTCAGCGGCAGCGGTGAGATTGCGGCATGGCAGACGGGCTTCTACCTGAACGAACTGGGCGCCGACTTTGGCTCGGCACGGCTGATCCGAAGCCAGACCTTTGACAACTGGCCAGGCCAGTCTGGCAGCCCTGTCTTTGGATTCTGGGACAACGGGCCGTACGTCGTTGGTGTCGTTTCCGGCGAAGGATCCGATTACAACTACATCTCCGGCGGAAGCCTGCTCCCATCGCTGATACAACGCGCGCGAAACGAGCATCCCTAGCTAAAGAGCATCGATCTTGTCCAGCGTGCGAGCTGGATGCGTGGCAGCGTGGTTAGCGCGTCCTTCGACGAAAAGCGCTCGCGGCGCTGGAGAATATTCTATGGCGTTCGAATCGCAGAGCTTCGCTGGACGAGACAGCGGATTGCTACGCGAAGATAGAGCCTCTTGCACAGAGCACTGTTCTCGAACGACGGCGCTGTCATACGCGTAAGGCGTAGCGAAGGTGACGAATGGACCAACCGATGGGAGGAGCGCCCGGCTCCGTCGAGAAGGCAGACGAGAAGCCATTCGCGCTTGCAGCTCCGCAGCTGTCGCTGCCTCACGGCGGCGGCGCCGTCCGAGGCATCGGCGAGAAGTTCGCGACCGAACCCGCCACGGGCACTGGCTCGCTCACCGTTCCGATCCGGGTGAGCAGGGGACGCAACGATTTCTCCCCCGAGCTCACGCTCTCCTACGACTCCGGCAGCGGAAATGGTCCGTTTGGAATGGGCTGGAGCCTTTCTGTCCCCGCGATCACGCGAAGGACCGACAAGGGACTGCCGCAGTATCGGGATGCAGACGATTCCGACGTGTTTGTGCTCTCGGGCGTCGAAGACCTTGTGCCGGTGTTCGGGAAGAATCCGGACGGGAGCTGGGCTCGTGATCCGCAAGGCCGTCTCGTTTTCGATGAAGAGCTGCGCGATGGGCACACGGTCAGACGTTACCGTCCACGCGTAGAAGGGCACTTTGCCCGCATGGAGCGCTGGACGCGCGTCGTCGATGGCGACGTCCATTGGCGCTCCATCTCGAAAGACAACATTCTCACGGTGTACGGGCGCACGAGCGCATCGCGCATCGCCGACCATGCGAAGGCAGCATGCGTCTTCAGCTGGCTGATGTGCGAAACCTACGACGACAAAGGCAATGCGATTGTCTACGAGCACGCCGCCGAGGATGACGCCAACGTCGATCTGTCACAGGTCAACGAACGCAATCGCCTTCGTTCGGCGAACCGATATGTCAAGTACATTCGTTACGGCAACCGGCGGCCGCTGCTCGTGGACGCGACGCTGCCCGGCTTTCGGCGCGCGCACGTTCCCGCGCCGGACTTCAGCACCGCCGGCTGGATGTTCGAGGTGGTCTTCGACTACGGCGAGGGCCACTACCAGGAGATGCCGCCAGACGCGAATGGCCGCATCTTCGCAAATGCCTCGTTAAAGCCGCCTGCTGGCGGGACATGGCCGCGGCGCCGCGACCCGTTCTCGACTTACCGATCCTGCTTCGAGGTGCGCAGCTACCGGCTTTGCCGACGAGTTCTGATGTTCCACCACTTCCCGGAGGAGCTGGGTGTGGAGGATTACCTCGTGCACGCGACCGAGCTGGGTTATCTCGAGAAACCCAATGGCTCATTCGTTTCGCAGATCGTTCAGTCAGGATTCAAGGCAGTGGCAGCGCTCGGCTATCTCAAGCAGTCGCTGCCCGCACTGGATCTTGAGTACTCGCGCAGCCCGCTCGACGATCTGACCCACGACCGCCTTCCCGTGCAGGAGGTCGCGGAGCCCGACGTTCACAACCTTCCCTCTGGCGTCGATGGCGACCGGTACCGCTGGGTCGATCTCGACGGCGAAGGTATTTCCGGTGTGCTCAGCGAGCAGGGCAATGGGTGGTTCTACAAAGCCAACCTTGGCAGCGGACAGCTCGGAACGACGGAGCGCGTTTCACTTCGCCCGTCGCTCGCCGAGCTGAGTCGCGCAACACAGCAGCTGCTGGACCTTGCGGGCGACGGCAACCTCGACCTGGTCGACCTCGAGGGGCCCTCGCCAGGCTTCTTTGCCCGAACAGATGAGGCGGGGTGGAACGCTTTCCGTACGTTCACAAGCCTGCCGAACATCGACTGGCAGAATCCGAACCTGCGTTTCGTGGATCTGACCGGCGATGGCCACGCAGATGTCCTCGTCACGGAAGAAGACGTGTTCTTCACCTGGCACGAATCCCGCGCCGAAGAAGGGTACGGGCCCGCCGCGCGCGTGTCGTTGCCGGTTGATGAGGAAGCAGGGCCCCGGCTGGTATTCGCCGATGGAACGCAGTCGATCTTTCTTGCCGACATGTCGGGCGATGGACTGACGGACCTCGTGCGCATCCACAAGGGCGAGGTGTGCTACTGGCCCAACATTGGCTATGGCCGCTTCGGCGCCCGCGTCACCATGGACCATGCGCCGCGCTTCGACGATGCCACGTCGTTCGATCCGGGCCGTATCCATCTCGCTGATGTCGACGGCTCGGGGCCAACCGATATTCTTTATCTAGGTCGTGACGGCGTTCGCGTCTATCTGAATCAGCATGGCAACGGCTGGTCTGAAGCGCGTTTGCTCAGTCGTGTGCCACACATCGACAATCTAACGTCTGTCGCAGTCGCCGATTTTCTCGGCCGCGGCACCGCCTGCCTGCTGTGGTCGTCACCGCTGGCGGCAGACGCGCGCAGGCCGCTTCGCTACCTCGATCTCATGGGCGGAGTAAAGCCACATCTGCTCACGACGGTAAGGAACAATCTCGGAGCGCAGACACACGTCGAGTACGCCTCCTCGACGCAGTTCTATCTGGCCGACAAGGCCGCCGGCACGCCTTGGATCACGCGTCTTCCGTTCCCCGTGCACGTCGTGACGAAAGTGGAGACGCGCGATCTCATCAGCGGCAATCGCCTGGTCACGCGTTCCGCGTATCACCACGGATACTTCGACGGTATCGAGCGCGAGTTTCGCGGCTTTGGGCGCGTCGACCGATGGGATGCCGAGGAGTTCGGAGCAGCAAGCGCTTTCCACGTGCCGCCAGCGTTGACGAAAACCTGGTTTCACACCGGCGCGTACTTCGCGGGCGAGCGCATTTCACGCTTGCTGGAAGACGAGTATTACCACGAAGGCGACGCGGACCAGCCCGGCAGCGAGCTGAGCCTCGCTCAGCAGGAAGCGATGCTGCTCGAAGACACCGCGCTTCCGGTGGGGCTTGCGGCAGAAGAAGTTCGCGAAGCGGTGCGCTCTCTCAAGGGCTCGGTCCTGCGGCAGGAGATTTACGCGGTCGATGACAAGGACGCTTCGGACCGGCCGTACCTCGTGTCTGAGCGCAACTACACCATCCGGCACATGCAGCCGCGCGGCGAGAATCGGCATTCGGTTTTCTTCACGCACGCACGCGAGACAGTCGAATTCCACTACGAGCGCAAGCTGTTTCCGGTGCTCAGCCAGAAGGTCGTCGATGCAGCGACCGCCGCCCTCGACCCTGCTACGCGCTGGCTCGCCGACCCCCGCGTCACGCAGACCGTGACGCTGGAAGTCGACGACTTCGGCAACGTGCTGCAGTCCGCGGTCATCAGCTATGGCCGTCGCTTCGACGACGTGAGCGATCCAGTGTTGAGCGATGCTGATCGAACAAAGCAGAAGCAGTCGCTCGTGACGGTGACTGAGTCGAGCGTTACAAATGTGGCGCTCGCCGCCAATGCGTGGCGCACGCCGTTGCCGGCAGTGTCCCGTACGTATGAGTTGATCAGACTACAGCCGAAGTCGAAGCAACCGGACATCACCAATCTCGTTCGTTTCGACGAGTGGGTTTCGACCGTGGCGCAGGCGGGAGATGGCGCGCACGACCTTTCCTATCACGATATCAACCCCAGCGGCGCAACGGGCGCAGGGGTGTATCGCAGGATCATCGAGGAGACGCGCACTCGATATCGCAGCAATGACCTCGCTCAATTGTTGCCCCTGCATACGCTGGAGGCGCTGGCCCTGACTGGAGAGAGCTACAGGCTGGCTCTTACCCCTGGCCTGTTGACCACGGTGTACCGGCGACTGCGTCCACCTCAGCCCATCGAGAACCTGTTGCCGGTTGCCGCAGACGTGCTGCCGGTGGATACGATGCACGAATCCGATCGCGGCGGATATGTGGACCTGGATGGCGATGGTCGGTGGTGGGTTCCTTCCGGTCGCTCGTTCTTTCATCCCGTGGAAGGCGCGTCTGCGGCCGTTGAGCTTGCGGAAGCCATCACGCATTTCTTTCTGCCGCGGCGACTCCAGAATCCTTTCAGACGCAGCGATTTCGTGGACTATCTGAAGGATCTGCTGCCTGCGAAGACTCGCGACGCCCTCGGCAATACCACCGAAGCGACGTACGACTGGCGTGTGCTGCAGCCGAGGGAATTGACCGACTTCAACGGCAATCGCTCGCTCGCCGCCTTCGACACGTTGGGTATGGCAGTCGCGATCGCCTTGTGCGGCAAGAGCACGGAGACACGGGGCGACTCGCTGGGCGGCTTCGGTGACTTCGATGCCGATCCGGCGCTCGCGCAACTGCAGGACTTCGTCGCTCGTCCCACGGACTTCAAGGCTGCGTTCCTGAAGAGCGCGACGCGTCGCTTCGTGTACGACCTTGGTCGCTTTCGCCGATGCGGCCAGCCGCCGCTCACGGCGACGGTGGTCCGCGAGACTCACGTGAGCGATGCGCCGCAGCCCACAAGCGTGCTGATCCAGGTGAGTTTCGTCTACTCGGACGGGTTCGGCCGCGAGCTACTCACGAAGGTTCCGGCGGAGCCCGGCGACGCGCCCCTTCGCGCCGTCCCCGTTGCGCTGCCGGGCGGGGACGTTCGCACCGGTGCTTTGGCGCTCAACGCCGGCGTGCCGGTGCCCGGTGCCACGAATTCCCGCTGGGTCGGCAAAGGCCGCACGCTCTACAACAACAAGGGCAAGCCGGTGAAGCAGTACGAGCCGTTCTTCAGTGGCACGCACCTGTACGAAGCCGAACCCGAGATGGCGCAGACCGGCGTTACGCCGATCGTGTTCTATGACGCAGTGGAGCGGGTTGTCGCCACGCTCCATCCGAATCACACCTACGAGAAAGTCGTTTTCGACCCGTGGCACGAGGAGAAGTGGGATGTCAACGACACGGTGAAGCTCACCAATCCTGCGACGGACTCCGATGTCGGCGAATTCTTTCAGCCGTTACCCACTGCTGACTACCTTCCCACCTGGTACTCACAGCGGATCGCGGGACTGAAGGGGCCGGATGAGCAAGCCGCGGCGCAGAGAGCCGCCGACCACGCTGCCACGCCCGAAATAGCGTATCTCGACACACTCGGTCGCCGCATGCTGACCATCGCCGATAACGGCAAGGATTCCGGCGGCGCGCCGGTGATGTACGCCACGCGCGTCACTCTGGACATCGAGAACAATCAGCGTGAGATAACAGACGCCAACGATCGCGTCGTCGTGCGCTACGACTACGACATGCTTGGCAATCGCATTCATCAGTCGAGCATGGAAGCGGGGCAGCGCTGGATGCTGGGTGACGTTGCGGGCAAACCGATCCGGGGTTGGGACTCTCGCGGGCATATGATGCGCACCGAGTTCGATGAGCTGCGACGCGCATCCCGTTCTTTTGTCATAGGTGCCGTTGCTGCCGATCCGGTCCGCGAAATCTGTTTCGAGCAGCGCCTGTACGGCGAATCAGCCGGCACCGGCCTCTCCGCTGCGCAGGTGCTGCAGTCGAATCTGCGCGGGAGGCTCTACAAGCAGCGCGACACGGCTGGCGTCGTCACGCACATGGCGTACGATTTCAAAGGGAACCTCCTGCGAAGCGCCCGCGAGCTGTTGCGGGACTACAAGAATCCGCCGGATTGGTCGCTCGCGACGCAACCCGCGCTGGAGGCGGAGATCTTCACGGGCAGCGTTCGATATGACGCGCTCAATCGTCCGGTGCAGGTGGTCGCGCCGCGCAGCGATCGGCTCAATGCACCGATCAACGTCATTCGTCCGGGCTACAACGAAGCCAGTCTGCTGGAGCGTGTCGATATGTGGCTGGGGCAGGCGGTCGAACCGCCTGGGCTGCTCGATCCGTCGTCGGCCAATCTTCACGCCGTCACGCAGATCGCCTACGACGCGAAGGGGCAGCGCACCGGCATCGACTACGGCAATGGCGTGTCGACGAGCTATTTCCACGACGAACAGACGTTTCGGCTGATGCGCCTGCGAACGCGCCGCGCCGCCGGTGGCGCGGCCGGGTCGGTCTTTCAGGACCTGTTCTACGCCTACGATCCCGCGGGCAACATCACTCACATTCGCGATGACGCGCAGCAGACGATCTACTTCAACGGTCAGATGGTCGCCCCGCAATGTGACTATGTGTACGACCCTGTGTACCGCCTGATCCGCGCAACCGGTCGCGAGCACATTGGGCAGCTCTCACAACCCCAGACCACCTGGGCGGACGAATTCCGCACCAATCGGCCACAGCCCGGCAATGTTCAGGCGATGCGCAACTACGCCGAACAGTATGTGTATGACGCTGTCGGCAACATCGAGCGATTGATCCATCAGGCAGGGAGCGGCAACTGGCAGCGTGCGTGTGCATATGGCGAAGCGAGCCTCATCGAGCCGCTGACTCGAAAGAGCAATCGGCTGAGCAGCGCGATGGTGAGCGGGTCCGCGGAAACGTTCACCTACGATGCGCACGGCAACACCACGGGCATGTCCCATCTCACGCTGATGCAGTGGGATTTCAGGGATCGACTGAGCGCCACTTCGCGCCAGGCGGGAGGCACGCCGGAAACCACGTTCCTCGCTTACGACTCCGACGCACGGCGCGTGCGCAAGGTCACCGAGCGACAGAACGGTACGCGCAAGTCGGAGCGGATCTATCTCGACTCGTTCGAGGTTCATCGCGAATTCGCCGCCAACGGTGTGGACGCGACGCTCGAGCGCGAGACGCTGCATGTGACGGACGACGAGCGGCGCATTGCGATGGTGGAGACGAGAACGCGCGGTGCGGACGCTTCTGCGTCGTTGCTCGTGCGTTATCAGCTCAGCAATCACCTTGGCTCTGCCTGCCTGGAGTTGGACGACGCGGCACGCGTCATCTCGTACGAGGAGTATTTCCCCTATGGGAGCACTTCGTATCAGGCCGTCGATCGGGCCATCAAGGCTGCAGCGAAGCGATATCGATTCACCGGCCGGGAGCGTGACGAGGAAACAGGCTTTTGCCACTGCGCGCGCAGGTACTACATCCCGTGGCTCGGCCGGTGGGCGAGCTGCGACCCAGCCGGAATAGTCGATGGCACCAATCTCTTCCGATATGCACGTGCCAATCCGATCATCTTCACTGATGCGTCGGGCACTCAGTCGAAGCTGCAACTCACAATGCCGAAGCCACGGACCTACGCGGACTATCAGGACTCGGTCAAGCGCGGCAATGCGGCGCCCGCGGGGCAAGTCAAACTCCCAGCGAAGACAGACGTGAATGTGTTGACGCCGGCTCAGCGCGCGGAGCTTCAGAAGCCGCAGCCTGCTCCCGACACGCCGGACAAGCCGTGCCTCGTCGAGCCGCCTCCGGACAAACCGGCTCCCGCCGTCTCGCCGGTGCCGTCAACGGCTGAAATGCCTACGCAGACACCGCACAGCAAGCCGGTGGGCCCCGCGCGTCAAGAGCCCGACCCGGATCGGACGAAGAAGGATCCGAGCCTGGCGCTCGCGCCCGATCCGAATCCGAAGCCGCTGCCGGAGCGTTCGACCGGCGTAGGGGTCGACCCCAATGCCGACCCGGCCGCACGCGTCTCGCAGTCCAATTCGTCGAGCGCTACACGATCGGCGGACGAGAGCGATGTGACCGATCAGCCCGTCGTCAACGAGAAGCTCGACCGGCTGCAGGACAAGGTCGAGGCCGACACCAGGAAAGATTTCGGCGAGGGTGGTCAGATTGCGCTCGGAATCGGTGGACTCGGAATCGTCGGTGGCGCGGTAGCGGGAATGCAAACCGATCCCGAGAGTCCCGCCGGCAAGTCCGCCATCAAGAAGAAAAAGCTGGTGCTGGTGCTAAAGCTGCCCGTGGTCGGAAGAACGAAGGTCCGGGTGTGGAACGACTTCAGCCCCGAGCCGCCGCGGCCCGACCCGAGCAACCCACCGGTTCCCGGAGTCGGCTTCCCGGGTGCGCCCACGATCAAGGGCGGCTTCGAGCTCGAGTTCAAGTTCAAATAGTTTTGACCACCGCAAACACGGCGGCAGGGAACAGTCATGAACAAAGTCATCGCGCCACTGAAGCCAGCCATGCAAGGTCCCGCAGTCGCGGATCTGCAGAACGCCTTGCAGGCGTTGCTCGAGCGAGGCGTCGTGCTCATCGACGACGCGCACGGTCGCCAGCAGTTCTCCCTGACCTTGCAGCGTGAGCGTGCGGGGCAGACTTACGGTAGCGTCACACGCAAGCTCGTGGCCGTCTTTCAGCAGGAACGGCAACTCGTCGTCGGCGCGCAGAACGAGGGCAACGTCGATGAGCCGACGGCCGTTGCCATCAACAGCATGCTTCGCCAGCTGGGCCTGCTGAGCGATGAGCCGGCGACTGGCGGGTTAGTCTGCAAAGTCAGTGGAACTGTGCGTTTCGCCGATGGCCTGCCGGCACCGCGGTTGAGGGTTCTGGCGTTCGATCGCGATTTGCGCAGCGAGCAAGCGTTGCGGCCCAGTGAGGTGGGCGAGCCAACGCAGACCGACCGCGATGGCAAGTACGAGATTGGCTACTTCGCGTCGCAGTTTCGCGCTGGTGAAAAGCTCACCGCCGATGTCGTCGTCAAGGTGCTCTCCGCGGACGGCGCCGTTCTCGCCGTTTCGCCGGTGCTCTTCAATGCCGCGCCTGCCGCCGTGGTGGATGTCACCATCCCGGCGCACGCGCTGAAATCGCCCACGCTGTTCGAAAGAATTCGCGATCAACTCGCACCGCTCCTCGGGAACGTGACACTCGCGCAGCTGGAGGAAGACCGCGAGCATCAAGACGTCAGTTTTCTCGCTGGCGAGACCGGCCTTGTGCGCGAGGACATCGCGCGTTTCATCATGGCGCACCGCCTGGCGCAGCCCGGAATACAGCCCGAGTTCTGGTTCGCGCTGCTCGGAGGCGTCTCGTTCCCGATCGGCGAGAGCCAGAATCTCGGTGAGCGCATCAGTGCGATCGTGGATTTTCTCCCGACGCTTGACGCCAACGCGGTGAACAAGGCGCTCGTCGTCGGCTTTAACCGGCGCGAGATTCCCGAGGCGTTGCGCTCACGCGCAGCACAGTGGGTTGAGGCCTTTTTGCAGTTGGTCTCGGGCCGCTCGCAGGGGAACTCTCCGACGGTGGCGTTTGCTCGCGCTGCGCTGGCAGAGGCTGGCGTCGAGGACGCGGGGAAGCAGGGCGCTTTCATACGCCTGTTCAACGAGCACCGGGCGTTCACGCCCGAACTGCTGAAGGCGCTGGAAGCGGAAGGCTCATTCACGCCGGAGCAGATTGCCGAGCTGCACTCGTCGTTCCAGCTTGCGGAGCTGACGCGGGGCGATTTCTCCGTGGTCGGGCTGCTGAAGCGGACGGAACAGATTCATCGCCCCGAGCAGATTCGATCGCTCGCGAAGAAGAGCGTCACCGAGTGGGTCGAGCTGGTGCGCTCGGGCCACGCAGCGGGAGAGATCACGCTTCCCATCAGCTTCGCGAGCGCGAACCCGAACGCAAGTGCGGGCGAGGCGAAGCCGGATGCGGCCGAAGTCTACGGCCAGTCGCTCGAACGCCAGTTCCGCGAAGCATTTCCGACTGCTGCGTTCTCCGGTGGTCTCACGCGCGCCATTCAGTCCGGCGAGGTTCGCGGACTGCGTCAGCCTGAGCAACTGAGCCGCTTCCTCGAGCGCCACGAGAGCTTCGAGCTGCTGCGCACGCCCATCGACGAGTTCCTGGATCGTGGCGCCGATTCCACGGTCGCGCCCATCGCCGGCGACAAGGTCTTTCGCCAGGAGCTGAAGGCCGTGCAGCGCGTCTTCAAGCTCGCACCCGATTTCTCCGCTACACAGGAACTTCTCGCCGATGGCCTGCGCTCGGCGCAGCAGGTTTATCGCGTAGGCCAGAGTGAGTTCGTTCGCGACTATGCGAGCCGCTCGGGTTTCACTGAGGCCGGCGCGCGCCTCGCGTGGAACCGTGCGGCCAATACTCACGCGGCGGTGCTCACGGTCGTCACGGACCTGAAGAGCCTCGACGCGCAAGCCCTGCCTCAGGCGCTGAAGAGCGCGCCGGCGCCGCTCGGCAATTTTCCGAACTGGAACAATCTTTTTCAGAGCGGCGACCTCTGCGAATGCGAGCAATGCCGCTCGGTGCTGAGCCCTGCTGCGTATTTCGCCGACCTGCTCATGTTCCTGAAGGACCGCAAGTCCACCCTGCCGGCAAAGAGCGTCAAGGACATCCTGTTCGCCCGCCGGCCCGACCTCGGATATCTCGAGCTCAATTGCGGGAACGCCCTGACGCCCATGCCCTACGTCGATACGGTGTGTGAGGTGCTGGAAGATGTGGTGGCGGCGGGGAAGAACGATCTCGCGCTTGCCGGTTTCACCGCGATGCCCGTGGATCACGTTGCCGCCCACGCCGCCGTCGCCGCCGCGTTTGCGGCGGAATCGATTGATCTGGGCGACGATTTCACGGTGAGGCAGGTCACCGCAACCGATCCGGACCGCTGGGTCGTTCACGCAGAGAGCGTGACGTATCTGCTGAAGAAGAAGGGCACGCCCGATTTCTTCGCCGAGATCCTGCGCAACACCAAAGCCAGCGCCGATGAGCTGCGCGCCTTTCCACAGTACGTCAACGCAGAAGCCTACAAGGCGCTGCGGGGTGTGAAGTGCCCGTTGACCCTGCCGTTCGATCTCTTCGCCGAAGAGATCCGCGCCGCTTTTCAGAAGAGTAATCTGCAGCGTTGGGATCTGATGCGCGCGCTGCGCGGTGCCGCCGCTCCGAACAACGCAACGGATGGCGAGATCGCGTGCGAGTACTTCGGCATCAGTGTCGATGCCGCTGCGCCCTTCGATGAGCGGCGACTCGTGCTGCTCGCCGATACGACCGTCGGCGGGCAGCAGGCGGTCTGGGGTGAGAGCGGGGCGGGCTGGCTCGGCCTCGTCGGCAATGTGAGGAACTTCCTGCGCAAGACGAGCCTCGAGTACGAGGAGCTGCTCGCGCTGCTCGATCTGAAGTTCATCAACCCGGGCGGTGCGCTCCACATTCACCATCTGGACGCGTCGTGCGACACGGACAGGAAGGTCATCGAGATTCTCGACGCCCCGAGGCTCGACGCTATCCATCGCTTTCTGCGGTTGTGGCGCAAGCTCACGGGCTGGCGCATGTGGGAACTCGATCTCGTGATCGCAGACCCTGCGATTGGCAATGGCACCCTCGACGAGGCGTTCCTGATCAATCTGTTTCATTTCTCCCGCCTGAAGAAGCGGCTGGGGGACAAGGTGACGGTCGAGCAGGTCTTTGCCCTGTTCGGCAATCTCAACACGACCACGACATTCACGGCTCTCTACGACAAGCGCGCGGATGCGCACTACCAGGGTCTGTTCCTGAACAAGCGCGTCGTTGATCCGCTCGACGCGGCCTTTCAGCTCGACCAGGTCACGCTCGATCTTCCCGCAGGCCAGACGCTCACGGCCCATCACCCCGTGCTGCTCGCGGCGCTTCGGGTCCGTGAGGCCGATCTGAACGTTCTGAAGGGGCTGACGAAAGCCTCCGACGGCCTCGCCTACATCAACGACGACCTCACGCTCGCCAATCTCTCATTCCTCTGGCGTCATGCGTGGTTGTCGAAATCGTTGCAGCTGAAGTCGGATGAATGGCGGACGGCGCTGAAACTGCTCCAGCACGACATCGAGCGCTTTGCCACGCCCCAGGCTGCCTGGCAGTTCGTCGAGCAGATCGATCAGCTGCGGGCCCTCGGCCTGAGCGTCGATGAGCTCAACTGGCTGCTCGCCGCGGACACTTCAGCGAAAGCTGCAGTCCGGGAGACGGACACGTCACGCTTTTTCACCGCGCTGCGCAAGGATCTGCAGACCATTCAGGCGCAGCTCGACCCCGCGCAGTACGAGTTTCTGACAGCGACCCCGCCGAGCGATAGCGAACGGCTCGCAGGCCTCCTGCTCACGCTTGTGCAGAAACTCGGCCGCGACGAGGCCGGCGCGCAGCAATTCATCGCGGCGCTGCGCGACGAGATCGTGCAGGAAAAAATCGTGGGGACGCTACCCTCGGGTTTCAACTTTCCCGCGGCAATCACCGGCGCGCCGAACGAGATCGCGATCCGGTACGAGCCGATGTTGCGATTCACCGGCGCGATGAGCGCGGCTCAGTGCACGATCCTGCTAAACGATGCCACGCTCGCCGCAGTGACAGGCAAGCCCGGGTATCAGCAGGCGATTGCGGACCTCTTCGAGAGACCCGGCTCCGCGCGAGTGAGCGACCTGCCAACGAGCTTCACCTTCCCGGCGACGATCACGGGCGCGCCGAACAACATTCCCATTCGCTATGAGCCGGTCCTGCGGCTCACGGGCGTGCTGACGACAGCGCAGAAGAACACGCTGCTCACGAGCGCGATATTGGCGCCCGTTACGGGAATTGGGGCGTACAAGGAGGCCATCGAGGAGTTCTTCGCGACCCCGCGGCTGGCGTTCAAGTTCTTCGAACCGATCTTCACGGCGCCGCTGCGCGACCTGCCCGCTGCCGTCGATTTCCGGCTGCTCCCGGATGCGGCGCTGGCTCTCAGGATTTCCTACGATTCCGAGCGTCGCCTGCTGCGCTTGAGCGGATTGTTGTCGAGTGACGAGAAAGTCGCGCTCGATGCACTGTCCGCGGACGCCGACTACCGGAACGCGGTCAACAGCATTGCCAGCCAGCCGGCATCTATTGCGCCGCCGGACGAGCGCATCTGGTTGCTCGATGCCGATCTGAAGTTTCCGCTGCGAGACCTCGACACGCCAGCCAAGGACAATCTGCCGGCAAATCTCGCGCTGGCGGTCACGAAGGCGCTCGCATATTTGTCGAAAACGTCATCGCAGCAGGCCGTCGTCACTCAGGTGAGCGCTCAACTCGAGCTCACGGAGGCAGTCGCACAACGGCTGATGACCGCGTATGCGATCTTGCCGGATACGCTGCTCAAGCACTTTTCGGAAGTCCTGCCCACGACTTCTGGCGTGGTGGACTACGCCACGTTGCAGACGACCTTCGATGGATGGTTCTGGGCGTCCCGGCTCGCGAAGCTGCTAAAGAAGTGGGCGCTCTCGCTCAATGAGTGGGAGCGGCTGGACGAACTGACGGCCCCTTCGAAGCTGCTCGATCCGCAGACCTTGCCGATCAACAGTCTCGCGGCAATTGCCTCCGTGGAAGAGCTCGTGAGAACGAGCCGCCTGCTGCGCCTTCACGGCTCGCTGCCCGAGCCCGGAATAACGCTGCTGGAAGTGCTGCAAAAGCTGAACGCGGGCTCGTATGCAGCGCTCGCCGATTTCGCGCTCGACGTGCAAGGCGTCAACGACGCCTGGCTTGCCTCGGAGGTCGAGGCGCTGATCGCAGCGGTGGACGCAGCCTATCCCGCGGACTATCTGCTCGCGGAGACGTGGGAGCGCATGAGGCGCGCCTTCGATTTCGGCAATCAGCTCAACGCGGGCGTTGGCACCGTGAAGACGTTCGCCGCTGCGGCGATGACGCTCACGCATTCCAGCACGTTGCGCGGGCTGTTGCGTTCGCAGCTCGGCACCGAGGCGGCATTGCAGCTGATCACGGAGATTCAGGATGGGCTTCGCGAGCGCAAGCGCGACGCGCTGTGCGCCTGGCTGCTGGCGCAGCCCATGCCCGCCGATGCGCCGAGCGGCAAGTGGGAGAACACCAACGACTTGTATGCCTACTATCTGCTCGATGTGCAAATGTGTTCGTGCCAGCTGACGAGCCGCCTCGTGCAGGGCTCTGGCTCCGTGCAGTTGTTCGTGCAGCGATGCCTGATGGGGCTCGAGCCGCACGTGAAAGTCGAGATGGACGGCGACTTCGGGGACACGGCCTGGCGCTGGTGGAAGTGGATGAGCAAGTATCGCGTGTGGGAGGCGAACCGGAAAGTCTTCCTGTGGCCGGAGAACTGGATCGAGCCGGAGCTGAAGATCGACCGCTCGGCGTTTTTCCGGGATCTGGAGAACGAGCTTCTGCAGAACGAGGTGAATCCGCTCACCGTCGAGACGGCCTATTCGAACTACCTCGAAAAGCTCGACGGCGTGGCTCAACTGGAGATCGCGGGGTTCTATCAGGAGGACGACGCCGACGAGACGATCCTTCATGTGCTCGGCCGCACGCACAATACAGAGCCACATCTGTATTACTACCGTCGTTTCGACTACCGGCAGTGGAGCGCGTGGGAGAAGGTCGAGCTGGACATCAAGGGCGACTACCTGATTCCGGCGGTCATCAACAAGAGGCTGTTCCTGTTCTGGCCGGTCTTCACGGAGGTGCCCGACGAGTCAGGCAACAGCAGCGTCGCCGTGCCAAAGGGCGGTGAGCCCAGCGCCGATCTTCCGAAGACCCGAAAAACGCTCAGGATGCAGATGGCGGTGAGCGACTACCGGCAGGGCGCCTGGACGCCCAGCCGCGTCTCGACGGACTTCGAGGGCGGGCTGCAGAGCCACGACGTCGAGATTCACAAGACGCATTACACGTTCCATGCCATCGACAAGAGCACGATCGACGGCACGTTCACCTTGCAGCACCGCGGTCACAGCGTCGACAACAACGGCGGGATTCTCGACTGGCAGAATTTTCTGCTGGCCGCAATGATCGGCGCCTTCGACGTAACCGGATGCAAAGGCGTTCCCGTGCGGATCGACCGGGAATACGCCGAGGAGTTCGTGCACGCCATCCGTCCGCAGCGCGCGGCAACAGGTGGCGGCAAGTACGCATACGACACCATTCTCGCGAAATGGCGCGAGCAGCCCGTTCGAGACGACGCGCCTCAGAACGACCTGACGCTGGTCAATCAGTTTCCGGGCCTGGAACCGCTGCTCCATGCACCGGTGCTCATGCAGACACCGGATCTCTTCAACTACACGCCGCCGTGGCATCTGTCGTATTTCGATCGACTGATGCTGGACGGAAATTATGCGGTACGCACTGGATACCGCTACATGGGACGGGTGCTGGGCACCTGGCTGCCCTTCTTCTACAACGACAAGAGGCGCACGTTCTTCGTGCTGCCCTCGCTCGGCGTGCCGGCCGATCGGGCAACCGGGCAACCCGCGGTGCGCAAGTACTACCCGGAAATCAAACGGGACATCCGGTTGTGGGAGTCCTATTTCGAAGGGCTCGTGCTCGGGTGGCTCGGCACGATCGACCTCACGACGTGGCCGCTCGCGCTACGGGATGCCGTTTCGCAGACGCTCGCTTCGCGATTCCCGGACGTGGCGCCGCCGCCCTACACGGACGAGCAGCTCAAGGCGCTGATGCTTCGCTCGCTCATGCGCTTTTTCCATTACTACCTAGGCATCTGGTCGCTCGGGTTCTTCCAGTTCCGACAGTTCCACTTCAGGAATTTCTATCACCCGTTCGTGTGCGACTTCCTGAAGCTCGTGGACAATCCGCTCAAGGGCATTCCCGCATTGATGAGTCGCGAGACCCAGCTGCGGGACACAGGTTTCAGCTTCAATCAGACCTACCAGCCCACCGTCTGGGTAGTCGAGCCGGGCAAGGAGAAGCTGTATCCGCGCGAGATGGTGGATTTCACGCCCGACGGCGCCTACTCGATCTACAACTGGGAGCTGTTCTTCCATGCGCCGCTGCTGATCGCGAACTCGTTGAGCCGCAACCAGCGGTTTGCGGAGGCGCGCGACTGGTATCACTTCATCTTCAACCCGATCGGGCGGGAGAGTGCGAAGCCTGGCGCATCGGCGGTTAGCAAATACTGGATCACGAAGCCGTTCTTCGAAACGACGGATCTGCAGTATGTGCAGCAACGCATCGAAAACATCATGCGACTGCTGGCAGGGGACACGGGCGCACCGGGCTATTCGGCGCAGGCACTGAAGGATCTGGAAGACCAGGTGCGCGACTGGCGCACCCACCCGTTCGAGCCGCACCGGATCGCAAGCTATCGCACCGTCGCGTACCAGAAAACGGTGGTGATGAAGTACCTGGACAACCTGATCACGTGGGGCGATTATCTCTTTCGCCAGGACAGCATGGAGAGCATCAACGAGGCGACACAGCTCTACATTCTCGCGGCTGAGCTGCTCGGGCCCGCTCCGAAGCGCATGCCGCCGCAAGTCAGGCCGCCGCTCGAGACGTTCAACGAGCTGGAGGACAGCTTCGGCGTCTTCTCGAACGCACTGGTCGAAGTGGAGAACCTGATTCCCCCGCTCGGGGGCGATGCGCCTGACGGGGCAGACGCTGCGCCGCTTCCCGTGCTGTATTTCTGTATCCCGCACAACGAGACGTTGCTCGGCTACTGGAGCACGGTCGCCGACAGGCTCTACAAGATCCGGCATTGCATGAACATCGAAGGCGTGGTCCGGCAGCTTGCGCTGTTCGAGCCGCCAATCGATCCGGCGCTGCTGGTCAAGGCAGTCGCGGGAGGTCTCGATATCGGCAGCGCGCTCGCCGGTCTCAACGCGCCGCTGCCTCTGTATCGTTTTTCGGTGCTGCTCCAGAAGGCAAACGAAGTGTGCGCGGACGTGCGCTCCCTCGGAGCGGAACTGCTCGCGGCGCTGGAAAAGAAGGACGCGGAATCGCTCGCGCTGCTGCGCCAGACACACGAGATTCGCGCGCTCGAAGCAGTAAAGAGTGTGCGCGAGCAGCAGATCGCAGAAGCCTCGAGTACCCTGGAAGGCCTGAAGAAGACCCACGAGCAGGTCACGATCCGGCGCGACTACTACCAGAGCATCGAGAAGATCAGCGCCGCAGAGAACCTGCATCAGCGGAAGCTGGAGGAAGCGCTGGTCGCGCAGCAGATCTCGCAGGCCATCAACATTGCCGCGTCGGTTGCGCATGTCGTTCCTTCGTTCGACATCGGCGCCGCCGGCGTCGGTGGTTCACCCCGGGCGGGCGTCAGTTTCGGTGGGCCGAATGTCGGCAGCGCCCTGCAGGCGGCCGCGGGTGCATTCAGCTTCTGGGCGAATGTCGAGACCTACAACGCGAATAAGGCCTCGATCAACGCAGGCCATGAGCGGCGCTGGAGCGACTGGAAACTGCAGGAACAGCTTGCCAGCAAGGAACTCGAGCAGCTCGACAAATCCATCGCTGCCGCCGAAGTGCGCCTGGCGATAGCCGGCAAGGAGCTCGAGAATCAGAAGCTGCTTATCGAGAACGCGCGATCGCTGGATGACTTCATGCGATCGAAGTACACCAACCAGGAGCTGTATCAGTGGCAGGTCAGCCAGATATCGGGCGTGTACTTCCAGTGCTACCGGCTGGTATATGACCTTGCGACTCGCGCGGAACGGTGCTTCCGCTTCGAGCTCGGCCTTGCGGACAGCAGTTTCATTTCCTTCGGCTACTGGGACAGCCTCAAGAAGGGGCTACTGTCCGGCGAGCGCATGCAGTACGACCTGCGTCGCCTCGAAAGCGCGTGGATGGAGCGCAATCGGCGCGAGTTCGAGCTGACGAAGCACATCTCGCTGTCGCTCCTCGATCCGCTGGCGCTGCTGAAGCTGCGGGAAACGGGTCGGTGCTTCATCAGCCTGCCGGAGGAGATCTTCGATCTCGATTATCCCGGTCACTATTTCCGCCGCATCAAGTCTGTGAGCCTCACGTTGCCTTGTGTAGTGGGTCCCTACACGACGGCGAACTGCACCTTGCGGCTGCTCAAGAACAGCATCCGCACGAGCGCATCGATCGGGAGCGGCTATGCGCGCAACGTCGACGATCAGGGCATGCCGGCTGACGACGATCGGTTTATCGAGAGCAACATTCCGGTGAAGGCGATCGCTGCGAGCAACGCACAGAACGACAGCGGAATGTTCGAGCTCAACTTCCGCGACGAGCGGTACTTGCCTTTCGAGGGAGCAGGCGCGCTGAGCGACTGGTCGCTCGAGCTGTTCAGCGATCTGCCGGCGAACAATCCGGACCCGACAAAGCCCGATTTCGGCCGGCCGCTTCGCCAGTTCGACTACGAAACGATCAGCGACGCCATCCTGCACGTGAAGTATTGCGCGCGTGAGGATGCAGGCCCGTTCAAGAATGCGGCGATTGCCCACCTGCGGGAATACCTTGCACGCGACGAGGCGGTGTCGTCCTTGCGCATGCTCGATCTGCGGCGGGAATTCCCGAACGCGTGGCATACCTTCCTCAATCCGACAAATCCCGCGAACGGCAACGTTCTGGAGCTCGAGATGGCGCCTCGCCTGTTCCGGACCCTCGATATGGGAAAGACGCTCAAGGTGAACAAGTTGTGGTTGCTGGCACGGTGTACCAATGCGGGCGGATACGCCGCCGTGCTCACAGCGCCTGCGCCAGCAGCACCGGTCGCTGCGAATCTCGTCAGGTTGAACGTGTACGGGGAACTGCACTTCGCCCAGAAGGACGTCGTCGATCTCGAGCTGGCGCCCACGGGCCCGCCCGCGACGTGGCAATTGAAGGTGAGCCCGCCGCATCCCGGCCTGTTGCAAAAGGACCCTGTCACTCAGACGAGTGAAGTGGAAGACGTCTATCTGGTGCTGGGATACGAATGGCGGGTGGGTGGTGGCACATGAAGAGCTGGATTCGTTGGCCGATGTTGGCGCTCCTGGATACGGCTAATGGTGTTCAGGGATGATGCTAATGGATCTTCTGCTGCTCCCGATATGTTCACTTTGCAGGTTGATCGTCATTTTGCCTCGATGTCAGAGAAGGCCGCTGGTTGGATCAACGACCAATCACTTCCCCGAGCAAGTTACAGTAGCAGGCCGCTGTGACGTTCTGAGATCCGATCAAAGCTGATCGAAGCTTTGCGGCGTCATTTGAGTTATCCAACGGATCGCTTTATAGGCGATCCTGGTCACGAAAGAGACATCCGGTCTCAGGAATGCCGGATACCGCTGTCTTGATTTGAATGCCTACGCGCAACGCTTCTGAACGCTTTCGCGAACGACATCTGCGCAGCAGGTTGAAACGGAACGGCTAGCGCATGACTAGCGCCAAAAACAGGAAAGCCTCGCTTATACCTCTTCCTCGTCGTCGCGCACAAAATTCCGTACTTTCCTTAAGCTTTTACGCCAGGAGATATAAAAATGGGCACGGGTTTTGGTCTGCGCCCCTATATCAGCCTTGCCCGCTTGGCATTCCATCAACACGTCAGATGAAGGGTCCCTTTCTTTATCTGCAGCATCGACGTGAGGGGCCCACGGTAGTGTCGCGATAAGGATGGCGTGGCGAGTTGAATCAAAATCAATAGGAATGCTTACATCAGCAGCGAATAGAACCGGCCGGCAACCGTTCGGGCGCTGCCATCGTCATTCAACTGTCCCTTGCGGATCATATGCATGATTTCAATGCCCGAAAGGATGATGCGCGCGCACCGGAAATCCTTGAAGCCCATCATCGGCCTGATGATGCGTTTGATGGCGCGGTGATCCTGCTCGACCACGTTGTTCAGGTACTTGTTCTGCCGGATCAGGATGGGCGTTTGCCGGTCAGCGTTGATGGCTTCGAGCGCGGCGAGGTTGGCGCCACTCTTGTCGACGGTGATTACCTCTGGCTCGCCATTCCGGTCGATTGCCTTCTCAAAATAGCGCCGCGCGGCCACCTTGTCGCGACGGGCGCACAGCAGGAAATCCACAGTATTGCCGTCCCTGTCCACTGCGCGGTATAGATATTTCCATTGCCCCTTGACCTTGACGTAGGTCTCATCCATCCTCCAGCTCCCGCCGACAGGACGTTTGTGCTTGCGGAACGCCTTTTCGAACAACGGCACCAGCTTGATCACCCAGCGATGTACGCTCGAATGGTCGACCTCGAACCCCCGTTCGGCCATCATTTCCTCGAGGTCGCGCAGACTCAGCGAATACGCCACGTATCAGCGCACACACAGCAGGATCACGTCCAAGGGATAGTGCAGCCGTTTCAGCACCCGGGCGATGCCCGGCGGCAGTGTCGTGCGTGGCGTCTTTGTCATCCAGGAAATCATGTTCGTCGACCAAAGTCGGTTCGCGAATTCTACCCACGACGCCTTATTGCGACACTGCCCCCTAACCTTCTTTGACAAAGGTAAGCGTCCACAACCGCTTCGTCGGTTGGTGGTCCGGGGCGAGACACTCAACCGATTTTTTTGAACGTGGCCTCATACAGGGTTCGTTTCGGCTCGGCAAACACTCTCCGTACCATCGGTTCGAAGAACTCTAACGGCAGCGTTTCCGCATCCGGATCGAAGGCCGCCGCGTCATAATTCTCACAGAAATGCGCGGTACGTTTGAACAACTCCGGCACGTCGCGATAATTATCACGCAGATTGTGGTCCATGCCCATGTGATGGAAGAAGTAATACCCCTGGAAGATCCCATGGTGCTTGACCATTCAGTAATTTTCCGCGCTGACGAATGGCTCCAGCGCGGTGGACTCGGACTCCTTCTTCAGGTGCTCAAGCTTGCCCCACGGCCGTGACCAGTTCGACCATCACGGCGAAAAGCGCTGCCGTTTAAGTGCGCCGTTTCTGCACAATACACACCTGTTCTTCCACTCTGTTGAAAAGCAGCAGTTTCAGGCGCGGAGAAAAAATCTTGTGCCGAGAAGCCAGCAACAGGGGCGATATATAAGTCTGCCGGTGTCGCCGCACGGATTGCCAATGTTGCAGATCTCCAGGTGCCGAAAACCAAACCCCGAGCTTTTCCGGTTACGCCGGTTTCCGGCAGCGCCCCTGTAATTGCAACGTAAGAGATGACCGCATTGCTTAAACCCGGCTGATCGCCGCCCAACCCGATGAGTTCCGTCGGCAAGACTTTGGTCAGCATTGGCGACAGGTTGCCAGACACCGCTTTCTCCTTGATTCGCTATCCACGCGCAGGAATTTCGCTCGCGGCGCAAACCCTGCGCAATACCCGTTCTTCAGAATCTGACCCGTAGCCCAGCGCTTGCGAGGAACTGTTTGTTCGTCGCGGAGGCGCCGCCGCTACCTTCGATGAACGCACCACTAAATATCGTCCCTGTCGCGCCGGTGACGTGTTGATATTCACACATGAGGTAGACGTCCGTACGCTTGGACAAGGCGTAGGCAGTCAGCAAGTTGAACTGGCTCCATCGCGGCTTTGCGCTGATTGCCGCGTTCGAATAGCGTCCGTCGGTGAACGTGTACGATCCGGAGATGCCCCATGAAGGCGTGATCAGATAACTGGCATTGATTTCGTAGTTGACGAAGCGCAGATTGGTCGGTGTGCCCGTTTGAGCCGGAGCCAGCGAGGATCCAATGTTCACACCGGTTGCGTCAGCAACAGTTGTCTGGGTCCAGACGAATCCGAAATTAGCGGCGCCCAGCGCATAGCTCGCGCCCGCCCCCCAAACCCGTTGTTTGCTTCCGTGGAACGTTGCATCCCCCGACGCGGTTGAACCGTCGAGCGCACCTGTTGCACCGTTACCGGGCTGATCAAGTTGCATGTATGCGGCGCTTAGCGATACCGGCCCGTTTTTGTAGGTAGCGCCGGCGCTGTATGCGCGATTGACGGCGAACCCACTGGCCTGGTTAGAGAACGCATACAGTCCGCCAAACTTCAGGCCTTGATAGTCGACACTGGCGTATTTGATCGAGTTGCTGAGGCGAAAGAAATCGGAGATGTTGTCGTTGTCGAATGGGTGGGCGAATTCAAGTCCGCCATAGAAGGTCTGCGCCAGGCTTCGAGGTCCAAGATAGTCGACCACGGAGTCATATTGGCGGCCGAGCGTTACTGTGCCCGCTTGGGAACTCGATACACCGACCCACGCTTGCCTTCCGAACAGGCGCCCTCCCTGCTGCAGTTTCCCGTTTTGTCCCGAGTAACCGTTTTCAATCTTGAATAGCGTCTTTAGACCCCCGCCTAGATCTTCGGTCCCGGTAAGACCCCACCGGTCGCCGACAATGTTGCCCGTCGACGCCATCCACGCACTGTGTCCAACATTTGGCGCAGTCCTCTGGTTACTCACATAAGATATCCCGTTGTCGAGAATCCCGTAAAGGGTCACGCTACTCTGGGCATGTGCCGCGATGCTGACACAACAACTCGCGGTGATGAATGCGATCCGTTTCAATTCAATGTCTCCTCGTCACTTTTGATAGACAGGACAGCAGGCGCTGTCCTGTCATCGGGCCGCTTTAGCCTTGCAGGCGATTGGCGTCGCGGTTAGTCGCTCAGGCGGCGCCTTGATTTCGGCATCATCGAGAGCAGCACGCTGTCCCGATCGATGAAGTGATGTTTAAAGGCCATGAGAATGTGACCGGCAATCAGCACGGCCGTCGCGTAGGCGATCACCATGTGCGCGGGGCCTAGTGACGCGGCAATAGCGGTGTTTTTGGCGAGAATGGGCGGAAGATCAAAGAGGCCTGCAACGGGAACTGTGAAACCCGCAGCGGATGTCCACGCCCACCCGGTCAACGGTAAGCCGAACATACATACGTACAGCAGTATTTGACCTGCAGCCGCCGCAGCGCGGGCCTGCTTCGACATCGTGAGCGGGGCTTCTGGCGGGCGGTGACTGAGTCGCCAGAGGACGCGCGCCGCGAGCAGGAACAACGTGACGGTCGCGATCGACTTGTGGACTATCACGCTGCCGGTTTGAATCTTCTGCGACAAGGTCAGCGTGGAGGAGTAGTACCCAACGATCCACGCCGCAAAAATGACAGCCGCCATCATCCAATGGAGCGCCTTCGCGGCGCCCGTGTATTCCGTGTTTGCCATTGCAGTCTCCTGTGGTGGTTAATCGTTTTGGGCGACCCCGGCTGCCAGGTGGCGCGGACTCTGCTGGTAGTGATCGACAGGCACGCGTGCCGGTAGCGCGCAGCAGGGCCGGTTGGGCGCGGGAGGGGCGACCTGGAACCCACTGTGGCTTCGATCCCAATGGGCCCCGGTGTAATTTCCCCTCGGCGCCCCGCCATTGGTCGAGGCGCTGACCGTCTGGGTAAAACCCGCTCGAACTTCTCCTGGAATCACATCCATCTCCTGGATACGCTGCAATTCCTGCTGCTCCGGACGCTTTCATCGCCTCGCAGTCGGCCGCCGTTGCCCGAATCAAAAATGTCGTTCATAATAAAAAATGTCGACATTCAAAGCGTGTCGAGACTATCGATTTTCTTTAAATCCCCGTGAATAGGTGTTTACTCGGCCAAGCAAACGAGTAACATTCACTTAAAATGTCGTCATTGTCGGATTGAAAGGAGAGACCGTGACTGATGCAACCGAACTGGGGGCCCGCGATAAGGCGAGCCCCGAAGTCGAAGGAACGGGCAACAAAAGCCGCTCGCTTTACGCTTTTGAGGTGATCAGGGCGGACATTCTTGAGGGCAGGCTAATGCCGGGATCAAGGCTGCATTCGGTCATGCTGGCCGAACGATTGGGTATCAGTCGCGCAGCCGTACGCGAAGCGCTTTCACGCCTGGCGTCCGAGGGACTGGCCCAGTCGTTCGACCAGCGCGGGTTCCGCGTCACGCCGGTGTCGCAGGAGGACTTGAAGGACTTGACGCGCGTGCGGATCGAAATTGAGAGCCTTGCTATCAAGGCATCGATCGAGCGTGGCGACGCTGCATGGGAAGGCGCCATCGTGGGCGCGTTTCATGAATTGCAGCGGGCTACGCCTGCAGAGCAGCGGCACCTGCAGCCGTTGATGGGCGACTGGTCCGCCGTGCATCAGCGCTTTCACGGCTCGCTGGTCGCTGCCTGCGGGTCACCGCGATTGCTGTCCATACGTGAGGCGTTGATAGAGCAGTCCGAGCGCTATCGAAAACTGTCGGTGTCGTATCACCCCGGCGAGCGCAATCTGAACGAAGAACACAAGCAGATCATGGAAGCTGTGATCGATCGCGATGTGCCCGCCGCATTGGCATTGGTTGCCCGCCATTTCAACAAGACGACGAAGATTCTTCTGGAAGGTCCTGTTGTATCCGCTAATACGGATCGTCCCGCATCATGAGCGCGTTCAAGGTTACGCTCAGCTTCGACAACGGCCCCGAGCCGGAAGTCACGCCCTTTGTGCTCGATGTGCTTCGCCTGCACGACGTTCAGGCGACATTCTTTGTATTGGGCGAAAAACTCCAGGATGGAACGCGTAAGCCTTTGTTGCGCCGTGCGCGTGAAGACGGGCATTGGATTGGCAATCACACTTTCGCTCATGTGCCCCTGGGCACGACGCCCGATCGCGCGACTGCGGAGTTTGAAATCGGACGCACGCAGGAGTTGATCGGCGACGATGCGCATGAGAGCAGGCTGTTCCGTCCGACCGGCGGAGACGGCTCGATTGGCCCGTCACTGCTGAGTGCTGCAGCGGCTAATTATCTAAAGGACGGCGGCTACAGCATCGCGCTCTGGAATGCCGTGCCGGAAGACTGGCTCTATCCGGATGGTTGGGTTGACACAGCAGTGAAGCAATGCGTTTCACTGGAGCATGCCGTCGTCGTTTTGCACGATTTGCCGACGGGTGCCATGCATCACCTCGCTCGTTTCATCGAGGAAATCCGCGCGCGTGGAGGTCACTTCGTCCAGGCGTTTCCGGAGTCATGCGTGCCCTTGAACAAGGGCGTCGAGCGAAGCCCGTTGACGCCGTACGTCGCTGACCCAGCATTTTTATCTACCGAGGAGTGTTAACTTGCGACTGGTAAGCTTTATTGCCGATGAACGGCAAGCCGTCGGTGTCGTAGCCGATGACGTCCTTATCGAACTTGAGGGTGTGAAGTCGCTAAAAGCCCTCTTGTCGAACACAACCGACAATCTGCAAGCGACAGTCGCAGCGAAAGGCCGGGAAGGCCGCAGGTACTCGCTTGAAGAGGTCACCCTGTTGCCGGTGATTCCGGATCCAGACAAGATCATCTGTATCGGGCTGAACTATCGCGCGCACCAGGTCGAGTCGGGTTTTGAGGCTCCGAAGTATCCTCCCGTCTTCACGCGGTTCGCAAATAGTCAGGTTGGCTCCCGGCAACCGCTGGTTGTTCCGAAGGTATCCGAAGATTTCGACTACGAAGGCGAGCTCGCGGTCGTGATTGGAAAGTGCGGTCGCCACATTCCGGTTGCGGACGCAGCCGATTACATCGCCGGCTACAGCTGCTACAACGACGGCAGTCTGCGGGATTATCAGTGGCATACGTCGCAGTTCGGGCCGGGTAAGAATTTTGTCGCGACGGGCGGCTTTGGCCCATGGCTAGTGACGCCAGACGAGGCTGGAGATCCCGACGATATGACGCTCGTAACGCGCCTGAATGGCCGCGTCGTTCAGCAATCACCAGTGTCCGATCTTATTTTTTCGATTCCGGAAATCATCGCTTACTGCTCGACATTTACCGAACTCGTTCCAGGCGATGTAATCGTGACTGGAACGCCGAGCGGCGTGGGCGCCTACCATCAGCCGCCCCTCTGGATGAAGGATGGCGACATGGTCGAGGTCGAGATATCCGGCGTCGGTATCTTGCGCAACCCGGTGATCGCCGAGTGAAATAGCGCAGCGCTCGTGGCGACGGCCGGCGCAAAACGCATCCGGCAGTCGAGCGTTCGATCGCATGGCTCAGCTTTCCGCTTGATGTCGAAAAAACGTCACGGTCTGACGGAGATGATCAATTGATAACGCCGGAAGAGATGTTGAGCGCGGAACGCGCATGCTGTCGGCTGGTTCACGAATATTGCTATGCAGTTGACGACTGCGATGCCGACAGGTTCATCGACGTCTTTACAGCCGATGCCGTCTGGGACCGTGCGGGCCATGCGTCGCTAACGGGACATGAGCAACTGCGCGCCTTCTTTACCGGGCGGCGCACCGATATCAGTACTTTGCACGTTTGCTCCAATGTGCTGATAAACGTTATCGACGCCGACATTGCGACGGGTCGTTCGTATGTGACGGTTTTCCGCTCAGTACGATCGGCAGTTCCGGAAGTCTTTCCACCCGCCATTCCCGATCTCGTCGCGCAATACACGGATGACTATCGGAAGACCGGGTTCGGGTGGCGAATCGCCCGTAGAAGGGTGTCTGTGCGGTTCGGCGGTAAGAGTTAAGCAACGGGTGCGGGTTCGCCCGCCGGACGGCGTGGTGACGGTAGAGGGCAAGCTCGCACGCTCGTCGCAGCCTGCATCGCACAGCAGTAGCGCCCAAGGTCTGACCGGCAACAGCACTGCTTCATCACAAGGAGACATCATGGACACACCTACACCGACGCCACGGCCTCAGGCCGTCATCGTCAAGCCCGAGCAGGCCCAGCCTATCAAGCCCTTCGGTCTGGACATGCAGGTGCTTCTGAGCACCGAGGACACGGGCGGGGCGATCTCGGTGATCATGGCCTGCCACCAGCCGGGTGAAGGACCGCCTGATCACGTGCACTTCGATCAGGAGGAGACCTTCTTCATCGTCGACGGTAGCTACGAGATTACGGTTGGAGAGCAGACAACGATTGCTGGCCCCGGCACGATCGTCTTCATACCGCGCAATGTCGTGCACCGCTTCAAGAACATCGGGACAAGCGCGGCGCGCATGCTCGATTGGAGCTTGCCGGGCGGGCAGGATCACTATTTCAAAGCCATTTCCGAACTCGCTGCCTCTGGAGGCTTTAGCGGTGAGAAAGTGATGGAGATCAGCAAGAAGTTCGATACGAACTTTCCTTCACGTCGCTGAGCGCAGCCCTTCGGGCGACTCCTTGAAGCGTGTCAATTAACAGGTCGGACTGCGGCCCTGATGGCCAGGTCACGCCCACGGTTTCTGCACGCAGTTGGCATGAGTCTGCTTGCTATTAGCGGGCACCGCGCCTCTTATCGACGTGAGCCAGCAGCGCCGGCGATGTCGAGGCATCACCGTGCCCATCGTCGCGTTTATCGCGGCATTTAGCCGACCCGCGGTTCGCTAGCGAGCGAGCAACGTTAGGCATGCTCCACGCGAAATGCTTGTCGCGCTGTCGATGCGATTCGTTTGCCCGGTGTGCATAGAGAAAAATCACAAGACACCAACCAGCGCGAAAGCGCCTCCCGATAAGGAGACAGCATGAAACGGTATCTGATCGGACTCGTTGCAAGCTGCTGTATCGCCGCAGCGATCGCCTCGCTGCAAGGTTGCGGAAGCAGCGTATCCGCCCAGGAAGCCGCTCCAACGCCCAATTACCCGCAGGTGGCAGACACGTCGGCCGCTACAGCTGGCGCTGCCGCATTCTTCTCCGGCTACTTTGCGGCAAGGTCGCAACATAGCGTGGATGGAATCATGGCTCGATTTTCCGATCCACGAGCAACGTTTTACGATGCGACCGTTGGATGGGGATTCGACAATTTCGCGGCTCTCAAGGCAATCTTTGCGCAGGTCGTTCCGACCTGGGGTGTAGGAGGCCTGTCCTACCCGACGCGTATTCTTGGCGACGAGACAAGTGCCATCGTAGCGCTTACCGACACCAAGGAACTGTTTGGTGCCGAGATCCGGACACTGTCTGCCGTCGACATGAAAAACGGCAAGATCGTTCGTTGGGTCGACTATTGGGACAGTCGCACGATCCCGGCTTCAATCGATGCGTCGCTGCGTCTTCCGCCAGCGCAGTTCGCCACCGATTTCAAGGAGAGTCAGGTGGGCGAGAGCGCGTCGGTCTTGATGAAATCAACGGCGAATGCGCTTCAACAAGCCTTGGCTGCGGGAGATGCACAATCTGCCGGCGCGCTATTCAGTTACGACGCCGTCTTCGAGGACATGACATTGCGTACACAGGTGTCGGGTAAGGCCGCGATCACAAGATACCTCGCGCGAGTTATCGTCCAGGCGCCGTATGGCGTCGGCTCTCCGTCAATCCCACGGCACGTTCTGGGGAGCGATAAAGGTGGGGGCTATGAATGGCGGGCATCGCAGCTGTCGGGAGGGAAGAACGGGATTTTTGCACTGAATCTTGATGCGAGCGGTGCGATCACACGTTTGACTACCGTCTATGACGGACGGGTAGTGCAGTCCGCAGTCCTTCAATCTCTCGCGACGCTTGGTGTGGAGCCCTAAGGGTTGTTTGGCGCGTCGACGCATCGAACTCCCACGACGGCTGACAGATGGCAGGTGATGTGACCTGGATGGAGGTCCGTTGGAGTTCTAAGAACGGCCACTGGCAACGCTGCGATCTAAGTGACGGCAAGGGTCGGCTACGGTCTGAGGCGCGACGAGCGGCCATGAAGCTCACCTATGCGGGGTAGGTTAGTTCTTCATGCAATTTTCCGGTTGGCCATATCTAGCTGCGACGCGCCTTTCCGGTCTCTCGCTTACCGTATATCGTTCAAAATCAATAGGATGCTGACTGGCTTGTGGCGTGAGTGACCGTAATTGGTTCCTCATACACCATTTACTCCGTCAAGAGGAACGAGAACCTATCGATTCGCAACCCGGACAAACCGCCGCTCCGCCTTACCCAGCAAGGATTCGAAGGGCGCAAAAAATTGTCACCGGCGGGTGAGAGTACCCGTCGGGACTGAATGCCTTTTGTCGAACGATCAGACGGCACGCCCGTCAGGCCGCGTGCGGCCAACGACAGACTTCTTCGTCCCGCTTTGACAAGCCTCGCAATCTGACGCGTCCGCCGCGCTGAGATTGTTTTTGACCGCCCGAAGCAGCTTCGCGAGCTGTTGCTGTTCTGTTGCATCGAGCCCAGCGACAGCCTTCGCAGAAAGGCGCTTTGCCTGGCGTTGAAGTGCAGCGTGGACCTCTTGTCCCACTGCGGTCAGCGAGAGCCTGATGCTGCGTCGGTCCGTAGCATCCGACTTCGCGTCCAGCAGGCCCCGTTCTTTGAGCCCCTTGATCAGGCGCCCGAGCTGAGCCTTGTCTCGTCCGCTATGGGCGACCAGTTCACTTTGCGTGGCACCTGGATGGACGGCGAAGAACGCGAGCACTTTGCCGTCCATGTGAGTGATGTCATGGGGGCCGTCGCGCAGAAATCGGTACTGCAACGAGCGGTATTCATGCATGACGGTGTGCACGAGGTCCAACAAATCGTCTGGAGAGTCTTTCATCGCTTCAGCAGTGTACCGATCCGGAAAATGGTTGACATTGTCTCCTTGTATTTATAGCATAGGTGACATTGTCTACTAATGGGTGGCCAGATGGATACCACAACGACCGGCAGCCGGGTAACGCGCGTACGGCACGAGCCAGTTCGACGCGACGTCGAAGTAATCCGCATCGACGAGATCAGTCCGAATTTCCGCAGCCTGACGTTTGCGGGCGAAGCGCTGGCCAGCTTTCGGAGCGATGGTTTTGACGATCACGTGAAGCTCATCCTGCCGTCCGGTGACGGAGAAGTTGCGCGAGACTACACGCCGCGGCGCTTCAACCCCGTCAGCAAGGAGCTGACGATCGAATTCGCTCGGCATGGGCACGGTTTCGCCTCGAACTGGGCAGCATCGGCACGACTGGGGCAGCGCGCGGTGATCGCCGGTCCCCGCGGATCGATGATCGTGCCAACCGACTACCAATGGCATCTGCTCATCGGAGACGACACGGCGCTGCCTGCGGTGGCCCGTCGGCTGGAAGAGCTCCCGTCCGGGGCCGTCGCACAGGTGCTCTTGCTTGTTACAGATAGAGCGGACCGGCGCCGCTTCAAAAGCAAGGCCGTGTTCAACGTGAACTGGGCTGACAACGAGCAGGAACTCATAGACACAGTGCGGGCATTCCACGTTCCCTCGGGAGAGGGCTACATATGGTGCGGTGCCGAAGCGGCAATCGCAGCGGCTGTTCGGGAAATACTGGTTGAGCGGAAAGGACACGATAAGGACGCGATTCGTTCTTCTGCGTACTGGAGAAGATCGAAGGGCGACGCGGCGTGAGATTCAGCCCGACATTTCGTCGCGCGTTTCGCGTCGGCGCGCGCGGCGCGCCACAGTGAGCTTGCGATTGATTACGGGCGCATCTTCGCTGTTATCGACGAGATTCGAATAGATTGTCCGAAGGGTCTTGAGCGTGTTTTCCAGCTCGCGGGCAGATACTCCCTTGACCGACATGCGTTCGATCTGCCATGCGCGCGGGGCTAGTTCGTTCACGGTCGAAATCCCCTCGGGGGTCAGCGACAACTGGATGGTACGACGATCGGAGGGGGACTCGCTGCGCTGAATATAGCCCATGGACTCAAGTGCGCCAACGGCTCGCGACAAATAGGACAGCTCCGATCCCGTATGACTTGCGAGGCCGGACAAGGTCTGATGATCTTCGTGGCGGAGCGCTGCCAATACGCGCCAGCCCTGGAGGTTGATGTCGCAGGACTTCAGATCGTCGGAGAAGCGCGCCGCGATGATGCTAGCCGCGCGATTAAGCAGATAACCGATCGAATTTTCCAGATCGTGATCTGGACGTTCCGTGGGCAATGGCTGCGTGCCGGTATGGCGGGCACGTTGCGCCTGCGTGGTTGAATCGGAAGTGGTCATGAATGGCGTTCGTCGCTCGGATTCGAACCTGAATGATAGCTTAAGCTACAGTTTGGAGGGATCCGGATACGCATCCGCGCCGGGCTCATTCGAGGCCGAGCCAGGTGGCCGCGTTTTTCCAGCGTAAGGCTTCCTGGACGGTGGCACTTAATCCGAGTGCTGCAACGCGCGCTGCGGGATCGGGGTCCATGATCGCGAACGGATAGTCGGTCCCGATCATCACACGGTCTTCCCCCACTGTTTCGATAAGTGCGCGGATAGCGGTGGTGCTGTAGAGCAGGTCGTCATAGTAAAGCGTCCGTGCCGCGTCGACGGGAGCTACGGAAATGGCCTCCTGCAATGCCTCCTGACATTCCCAGGCGAACTGCATGCGTGGCAGCAAGGCCTGGATCGCCCCGCCACCGTGGCTTAGCGCGATGCGCAAGCGCGGAAACCGCTTCAACAACCCACCGGTGATCAGTGATGCGGCAGCGAGACCGATCTCACCCGGAAACGCGACGATCTGCTCCAGTGATGCCGGTCCCACCAATCGGTCCATGCCGACCGGGCGCAGCGGGTGCACGAAGATCGCCGCGTTGCATGCCTCGGCGGCCTCGAAGAAGGGCCAGAAGCGCGGATCGCCAATTGACACGCCACCCACATTGCTGCCGACTTCGATTCCGGACAGCCCTAGCGTGCCGACGGCGAATTCGAGTTCCCGGATTGCGCGGTCGATGTCCTGCAGCGGCGCGGCCCCGAGGGCGCTGAAGCGATTGGGCGACCGGACCACCATCTCGGCAAGCGTCTCATTGAGATAACGCGCCAGGGTCGCGCCGTCTTCGGGGTCGAGCCAATACGACAGCAGTTCCGGCATGGGGGAAAGCACCTGCCGCCCAATGTCGGCCCGGTCCATGTCTTCGAGTCGAATGTCGGCGTCCCACGCCTGATTCGACACCGTTCTGTACACCTTGGATGAGATGACGACGTGCCGGTGGCACGGCTTGCCGTCGCGCATCGACGGCCACGGGGCATCGGGACGGCGGCCCACATAGGCCGGGAAATCATGAGGAACGACGTGAGTGTGGATGTCGATGCATCCGCAGTCGGATAACAGGCGAGCGGTGTTCATTAGGGAAATTCCTGGTATGTAGATCGATGTAGAACGATTGCAAAAACAACGGTTGTGAGTTTTAATTCGATCACGGTTTGGTTGCTTTTGCAATAATTTTGGAGGAAACAGGAATGACACCGATTTTGAGCGCCGTCGACGAGCGGCAACCCACATCGCCTGGTGCGGCATCGACGGACACTGACGTTTTCGCACGCTTGCTGGATTCCGCCGTTCAACTGCGGCCGCTCCTCGCGGAACGCGCGCGTCAGACTGAACAGGACCGTCGCGTTTCGGCGGACGTCACGAACCTGCTCAAGGAAGCCGGTCTGTATCGGGTGGTCCAGCCACTGCGTTTTGGCGGATATGAACTAACCTTGGAGGCACTGCGCCGCCTCGCGTTCGAACTCGGTCAGGGTTGTGCGTCAACCGGCTGGTGTTACGGATTGAGTGCCGCGGCGTCGTGGGTGGTCGGCATGTTTCCTGAACAGGCGCAACTCGATGTGTGGGGCAAGTCGCCAGACGCGCTGATTGCCTCCTGCATTGCACCGACTGGCAAGGCCACGCCAACCGAGGGCGGCTTCAGGCTGAAGGGTCGATGGAGCTTCGGAAGCAATAGCGATAACGCGCAGTGGTTGTCGCTAGGTGCGATGGTAGAGCAGGCCGAGGGGGCGCCGCCCCGGCCGATTTTCCTGCTAGTGCCGCAGGCGGACTACCGGATCGTCGACACATGGTTCACGGTTGGTCTCGCGGGCACCGGCAGCAAGGACATCGTGATCGAAGAGGAAGTGTTCGTTCCGATGCATCGCACGGTGTCGTTTTCAGAGGTTCTCGAGCAGGACGCACCAGGTGCGGATATCCACGATTCGGCACTTTACCGGGTGCCTTTCCTGAGTGGGTTTCCGCCGTTGTTGGCAAACCCGGCAGTGGCCGCACTGCGCGGTGCGCTTGATGAATTCGTCGACAGTATCGCTGCACGCGCCACCCGCGGTGCGTTCGCGGGCGGAGGCGCTTCAATTGCCCAGTTCGGGCATGTCCAGTCGGCGGTGGCGCATGCCGAAGCAGCAGTCGACGCCGCACAACTGATTCTGCAACGTGACCTGCAACTTGTTACGGAGTGGGTCGACGGTGGCGCAAGGTTGAGCAAGGAGCAACGTATCAACCTTCGCCGAGGTCACGCGTACGCGGTGCGTCTCTGCGTCGAGGCAATCAATGCGCTGTATGACGTCGTGGGCGGAACCGGCATCCAGTTGGACAGTGGTATCCAGCGTGCCTGGCGCGATATCAATGCCGTTGCGCACCACATCAGCGTCAACTGGCACGCGGTGTCCACGATGTACGGACAGATGCGACTCGGTTTGCCGCCGCGCGGCCAATATTAAGGGGAAGCACGCAATGGTCCGATATCGGAAACTAGGGCGCGTCGAACTCAACGTGACTCATCTCGAGAGTTCGCGCCGCTTCTATGAACAGGTGGTGGGGCTCCAATACGTCGATACGGGGCACGACGGAGAGATCCGCTTGCGCTGCGATCATGATCACCACAACGTGGTGTTGCACATGGCCCCTGAAGCGGGACTCCGGTGCGCCGGTTTCATGCTGGAGGACATGGCGCAGTTCGAGCCACTGATCGAGCGACTCACTGAGGCCGGTCTCGACGTGCACGAAACCGAACCGGATACGTGTCACGCACGCGCGCAACTGCGTGCCGTGCGGGTATTTGAACCGCTAGTGAGCGCGACGCTGGAGTTTTACGTGCCTCTGCCTGATTCAGAGCGTCCATTCCGGCATTCGGTGACGCGCATCCAGCGGCTCGGGCATATTGTCTTCAACACACCCGACGCGGCGCGCGCCATTGAATTCTGGCGTGACGTACTGAACTTCCGGGAGTCGGACTCGCTCGGCGAATTCGTCACCTTCATGCGCTGTTGGCCGAATCCTTACCACCACGGTATTGGCATCGCGAGATTCGAACGTCGCTGTTTGCACCACGTCAACTTCATGGTGACGGAAATCGACGACATTGGCCGGGCGCTATCGCGCCTGAAGTCAGCCAACTCCGATGTGGTGTTTGGACCAGGCCGGCATCCGGCTTCCGACAGCGTCTTTTTGTATTTCCTCGACCCAGATGGCCTGACGATGGAGTACAGCTTCGGCATGGAAGCATTTGCTGAAGCTCATCCTCGTGAGCCGCGACGCATGGAGCCCACTCCCGGCAATCTGGACTACTGGGGATCGGTGCGCGATCCGCGCTGTTTCACCCGTGCCGGCGCGAACGCCACGCCTGATTTGATTGGAGAAAAAGTATGAGCACGTCCTCTATCGATAGCCGCGAGCTGCGCAGCGCACTGGGACGTTTTGCCACTGGCGTCTGTGTCGTCACGACCCGCACTGATGATGGCCGGAAGGCCGCACTGACCATCAACTCGTTTTGCTCGGTTTCACTCGATCCACCATTGGTCGCCTGGTATCTGAACGACAGGGCGCCAAGCCTGCCGGTGTTCAGAGACTCGGGATACTTCGCCGTGCACGTTCTGGCTGCCGGTCAGCAAGACCTCGCGACCCATTTCGCGAAGTCAGCGGAAGACAAGTTCGCGCCGTACAGCGAACGCGTTCAGGCGGGTCTTGGTGACGTGCCGGTGCTCGGCGACGTGCTGGCCTGCTTCGAATGCAAGACGACGAGCATCGAGCCCTATGGCGACCACGTCATGATTTTGGGTCAGGTCGAGCGCTTCTACTACGGCAGTGAATCCCCGCTTCTGTTCCATGCCGGCCGCTTCCTCGAGCAAAGTGCGACCGTATAACGACGAGCCCGGATTCGCAGCCCCGACTCGGGGGATCCCTGACGGCAATAGTGTCAATTGGAGACGATAGTGCAACGGATGTTTAGAAGTCGCTGGTGGATCGTGTTCGGATCGGTCCTCGGACTGACGGTCGGCAATGTCACCGTCCTGCAGTTTTCGACCTCGGTGCTGATGAAGCCCATCATGACGGAGTTCGGCTGGGATCGCGGAGTGATGTCCGCCGCGGTCATGCTGGGGTCGATCTTCGCCGCGATTGCTACGCCCATCGCCGGCAAACTGATCGACAGGCGAGGAATCCGGCGGATCACGCTGGCTGCCATTACGCTTTTCGCGCTGGCCATCGCCGCGATGTCGCTGGCACCGGCCGTTCCCGCGGTGTTTCTTGCCATGTTCGCGTGTATGGGCTTGTTCAGCGGCGGGCAAGCGCCGCTGCCTTATGCGAAGGCGATCGCCGCGGCCTTCGATCGACAGCGCGGTCTCGCCATGGGCATCGCCATGACGGGTGTGGGACTGGGTGCGACGCTCGTGCCCCGCCTCACACAGCTGTATTTCGACAGATTCGGGTGGCGAGGCGCGTATGTCGCTGTCGGCATGACCGTGTTCGCTGTTGCATTTCTCGCGGTCGGGCTGTTCGTCCGTGACCCGGATGGCGCGCCTCGCACGGCGCAAGCTAACGTGCGCAATCCCGGCGTGGCAGGACTCCCAGCGGACGAGGCAGTGCGCAGCCGGAATTTCTGGAAGCTGGCAGTCGTGTTCCTATGCATTCCAATTGTTGTCAACGGTACCGTCGTGCATCTTGTCCCGTTGCTGACTGACCGAGGCATCCCGGCGGGCCAGGCCGTCGCCGTGCTTTCGGGCATCGGAGCGTCCCTGATCGCAGGGCGCATGTTGTGCGGTTTCCTGCTCGACCGGTTTTTCGGTCCCCACGTCGCGATCGCGTTCGTGATCCTGCCGGCAGTGGGCGTGCTGACACTGCTGGGCAGCGCCGACGTTTCGCTCACGACTGTGGGTGCTGTGCTGGTCGGTCTCGGCATGGGCGCGGAAGTCGATCTGATCGGCTACCTGCAAAGCCGATATTTCGGCTTGCGTGCGTTTGGTCAGATTTACGGCTATCTATTCGCGGTGTTCACTGTCGGCACCGGACTCGGGCCTTTCGTGATGGGCGTGGCCTACGATGCTACGGGCTCCTACCGACCCGCGCTGATGGCGTTCTTAGGCCTGCTCACCTGCGCCGGATGGCTGCTGTTGCGACTGCCGCGTGATTACCCATATCCCGTTCACACTCCCGCGCACGAGCACGCGGCGGATGATCCATCCCGCCCGAGTCTTGCATAACCCATTCTTTTTCGACACTCATGAAACTCGTTACTTATCAGCATCAGGGCACCGTCTCGATCGGCAAGGTGGAAGGCGACCAGGTAATTGACCTGCCGCGCAACGATCCGGACTTGCCGGCCACCATGATGGCGTTGTTGCAGGCCGGTCCGGACGCAATGACGCGTGCGCGTGCCGTACGCGGCAGCCATGCCGTCGCGTTGTCGGAGGTCACGCTGCTCGCACCTCTGCCCAACCCGTCGAAGTTTCTCGCCATCGGCATGAACTATCGCAAACACGTGGCAGAGGCGGCCAGGGTCGGCGTGCAGACACCACCGACCCAGGTCTGGTTCAACAAGCAGGTTTCGTGTATCAACGGCCCGTTCGGCGATGTACATCTGCCGGCAGCATCGAACCAGCTCGATTACGAAGTCGAACTGTGCGTGGTGATCGGCCAGCGCTGCAGGCACGTGAGCCGCGACGCAGCGAGCTCGGTGATCGCGGGCTACATGGTGTGCAATGACGTGTCGGTGCGCGACTGGCAGCTCGCCACCCAGACGATGACGATTGGCAAGTCGTTCGATACCTGCGGACCCACCGGCCCATGGATCGTCACGCCCGACGAGCTCGGTGACCCGCTCGCCCTGCGTTTGCAGATGTGGGTGAACGGCGAGCTGCGTCAGGACGATGTGACAGGTTCGATGATCCACAACATCTACGACCAGATCGCTCACCTGTCCACTGCCTTTACGCTAGAACCGGGCGATCTGCTGGCGACGGGGACACCGTCGGGCGTGGGCGTCGCGATGAGCCCGCCCGTGTACCTGAAAGTGGGCGATGTGATGCGGGCCGAAATCGAAGGGATCGGGGCGATTGAGAATCGGGTCGTTGCCGAACCGGTGTGAGCCAGACGGACAACACGAACGCGTAAAGCACGGAACACGCTGGAGTGTGTTCGGCGCTGTTGGCATACACGAAGCGTGAATCCCGACGTATGGGAACACGGTGGCCATGCCGGCGCTGAGCGGAATGGCGCCTCGCGGCAGTGAATCAAAGATCCGGATGGCTTGGAAACAGCCTTTCCGATCTGGAAAGTCAATTTGCCGAAACAACGGGCGCGTCGTTGCAGCATGACCGCGATTCCGGTCGCGCGGCCTGTCGGGATGAATTCGCAGGGTGTGGCGGTGGGTGTAACGCAAGGGTTCTGAACGACAACCAGATGCCGGTACACCGGCGGCGGATTCGGAACGTGAAGGGTAGTTGGGTGGAGGCTGGACTCGGGAATGGAGAATTGAAAGTGAGTTACGAAGTCATATTGAAGCCAAGCGGAAATCGCTATGTCGTCGAGGACGGGGAAACGGTGCTGGCGGCAGCCATGAAGGCCGGTCTTTTCGTTCCTTATAGCTGCCGCTCGGGCGCTTGCAGCGCTTGCAAGGGGCGCGTCGTGGAGGGTCGGGTCGAGCACGGACATGTACTCGAGCGAGCCCTGCCACCCGGGGAGCGCGAGGACGGCTACGCATTGCTATGCTCGGCGAAACCGCTTTCCAACTTGACCATCGAGGTGGAGGAGTTGACCGGCCTCGATGTCGTCAGGGCTTCGACTTTCCCCTGCCGGGTGACTGACATTACAAGGCCCGCGCCTGATGTTGCCGTTCTGAGATTGCGCCTGCCGCTGAACGAAAACCTCTTCTTCCGCGCCGGTCAGTACATCGACATCCTGCTGCCGGACGGCGTGCGCCGCAGCTACTCGATCGCCGTGCCGCCCGATCCGGTGTCGCTGACGCATATCGAGTTGCACATCCGCCATCATCCGGGTGGTCGCTTTACCGAGCAGGTTTTCTCGGAGCTTGCCACGCGGCAGATGCTTCGCTTCGAAGGGCCCTACGGCGCGTTTTTCCTGCGCGAGGCGACCGGGAAGCCCGTCATTCTGCTCGCGGGCGGAACCGGCTTCGCGCCTGTAAAAGCCATCGTCGAGTATGCACTGCAACGCGGGAGCGCCCGTGAATTCCACATCTACTGGGGTGGCCGCCGGCGGCGCGACCTGTATCTGGCCGACCTGCCATACAAATGGGCGGAGGATCATCCGAACGTCCATTTCGTGCCGGTGCTGTCCGAACCGGGAATGGATTGCGACTGGACCGGGCGCACGGGCTGGGTTCATCAGGCGGTGGTCGACGATTTTCCGGATCTTTCGGGATATGAGGTTTATGCGTGCGGCGCGCCGGCGATGGTCAACGCAGCACGGGAAGACTTCACGGGCACGTGCGGGCTTCCCCCAGCGGCCTTCCACGCCGATGCGTTCCTGACGCAGGCCGAAACCGCAGCGTAGTGCTACCCAATCGCAGATCGATACATCAACTGCACCTGACACAATGGAGACATCCTATGATGCTTGAAATCCCTGACGACGCCGTTGTGCCGTTAAAAAACGACCGCGCGATCAATCGGCCTTATGTGCTCGGCCACGGCACGCTGGAGTGCCGTGACATTACAGAGACGCGGCGCTTTTACGAGGAGTTCCTCGGCCTTGAAACGGTGCGCCATGCGGCGCCTGCGTTTGCGTTCCGTCTGGGCCTGAAGTTCCATGTGTTCTGCGTCGAAGTGGGCGACAAGATTCACGACGTCTCGTTTCTGACCCACTGGGGACTGGACGTGCGCACCCGGGAAGAAGTCGACACTGCGCATCGTGCAGCGCACGAATACAAGGATCAATACAAGATTCGCCAGATCACCGAAACGACGCTGCAACACGGCGTGTACTCGTTCTATCTTCAGGACCTCGACTACAACTGGTGGGAGTTTCAGTACTACGAGGGTTTCCAGCACGACGATGTTTTCGATTTCGGCGATCGCTTCTAAGCACCAGGACAATTCGACATGAACGATCACTATCATCTGCTGGGTTTTGACGACGAAGGTCGAACACGTGCGGGTCTGCTGATTGGCGAGCGTGTCTATCCGTATGGCCCACAACTGGGCGAGCTGCTTCAGCTTGACATGTGTGACCAGACGGTCACTGACCTGATCGAACGGTGGGACAGCTTTGGCCCTCTGTTGCGCGAGGCGGCGGTACGCATTGCGTCTTCGAAGTCGCCGTTGCCGAGCCTCGCGCTCGATGAGGTAAAGCTGCTTGCGCCGTTGCTTCCGCGAACCATCTACGGCGCGGGTGCAAATTACTATGATCACGTTGCCGAAATGGACCGGGCGTTTAACATGCCGCCGTCGCCCGACCCGCACTCGGTATCGGGGGCGCCGTGGCATTTCATCAAGGCACCTGCGTGTTCGGTGGTCACTGGTACCGGCGAGCAGGTGACTTTGCCGCCATACAGTCGCAACGTTGATTGGGAAGCGGAACTCGCGGTGGTCATCGGCCGTCCAGCACGCAACGTCGCAGTCGAGGATGCGCTGTCGTATGTTGCGGGATACACCGTAGCAAACGATCTCTCGCTACGGGATGTATTCGTACGCGATTACATTGGCGTGCATTCACCGTTCCACTTCGACTGGATCTCCCAGAAGTGCTGGGAGGGCAGTTGTCCGCTAGGACCCTGGATCACGCCGGCAGAAGACATTCCGGATGTGCAGTCACTTGGGATTCGTCTTTGGCGCAACGGCGAGGTGCGTCAGGATTCGAGCACGGCCGAAATGATCTTTAGCGTGGCCGAGCAGATCGCTTTCCTGAGTAGCCGGGTGACGCTGTACCCGGGCGACGTGATCCTGTCCGGCACGCCGGCTGGTGTCGGCATGCCGCATAAGCAGTTCATCGAGCCCGGCGACGAAATCGAGGTGTGGATCGAACACATTGGAACGCTCAAGAGCATGTTCAAGGCACACGACGCCACCAGAACAGATAGCTGAGGGGCCAGCTCGCGGGACTCGGTGCTCATGCGTTGCCCGTCCCGCATTCCTCACACGGCCGTTGCCTTGAACACCGCCATATAAAAAGCTGTTGCGACGACAAAAGTTTTGGTCGGATCACCGTACCTTACTGACATTCAAAACATTAGTAATACTAAATATTTCAGTACTCATAGATCTTCGTTTCACCGGCCTTTAAAAACCAGGCATTGCGCCACAAAAGTGGAGATTTTGATCGTCATGAAAACTCAATGGAGCGCGGCGTTGCTCGTCGCGGCGTCAGGGGTCGCATACGCCCAAAGCAGCGTCACGCTATATGGGATCGTCGATGCTGGGGTGTCGTACTACAACCACGCAACAACCAGCGGCGGATCGTCGGTTGGGATACCTTTTCTGACCGGTGAAGTGCCGTCGCGCTGGGGCATAAGGGGCACCGAAGATCTTGGCGGAGGCTATAAGGCATTTTTCGTCCTGGAGAGCGGTTTTCAGCCGGGCACCGGGCAACTGAACTACGGCGGACGCCTCTTCGGTCGGCAAGCGAACGTCGGCGTAAGCAGCGACTACGGCTCGGTCACTCTCGGCCGGCAGATGAACATGACGATGTACGCGCTGACGAATGCGGATGTGATCGGCCCTTCGATTCATTCGATGGCCAGTTTTGATCCGTATATTCCGAACGCGCGCAGCGATAATGCGGTTGGCTATCTCGGCAAATTCCATGGTTTCACTCTCGGCGGCACATACAGCTTTGGCCGTGACGCGGCAGGCCCTGCGGGACCGGCGGCGACCAACTGCGCAGGCCAGGTGGCGGGCAACTTCGTTGCGTGCCGGCAATACACCGCGATGCTCGCGTACGATTCGGCGAGCTTTGGCGTGGCCGTGTCTTATGACGTGGCGCGCGGTGGCGCGGGCGCTTCGCCACCGCTCAACAACAGCGCGTACACCGATACGCACAATATCGTCGATGGTTACGTGATTTTAGGCCCAACTAAAGTCGGTGCCGGCTGGGTCAGAAACAACCTCGCGGCCGCGACCCATTTGCAGTACGATATTTTCTTCGCGGGAGCGACGTACTATGCCACGCCAGCGCTTTACTTCGACGCTGAGGGCGTGCGCTACCTGCAGCGCGGGCCGGCGGGGAAGAATGACGCAAGCTCGACGCTGCTGGTCGGACGCGTGAATTACCTGCTATCGAAGCGCGTCACGGTGTACACGTCGGTCGGGTACATGTTCAACAGCGCGCTGGCCGCCAACGCCGTTGCAGCCGGCGGCACTGTCGGGACCGGCATGGATCAGCTTGGCGTCATGCTCGGTCTGCAACAGAAGTTTTGATCCATCGCGATAGAGCGGGCTGCGCGCCGCGCGTGTTGGCGTCCACATGACTCTCAGGCGCGGGTGCAAATTTGCTATGACCGCGTCGCCGAGATGGACGGAGCGTTCAACATGCCGCCGTCGCCTGATCCGCACTCAGTAAGGGGGCCACAGCGTTCACGCCATACCTTTCCTTCACTTGGGTTTAAATCCGCCGCGTGCACCTGGTTCAGTACTTCGGACATTCTTCTTTCCTTCGTTCGGCCTTCTACCGAGCGCAAAGTTGCATTGCAATTCAGGACATATGCGTGCTCTCGTTGCCAGCCTATTATCAGACGAAGGTTCGTTGGCCTTTCAAAGTGTTCCTCATTCCCGGACACCGATGTGCATTTCATTGAGTGGTTCCTTGTGGAACGAAATGACTCACTTTCTCTGCCCCGGGCTCAATGGAAGCGCTTCCCATGTCGTAGAACAGAGGGGGCAGCGGCGTCGTGCGCCGCCGCGTTGCTTGAAGCCTTTGGCGGTAAGTGCTGCGCGACTACGATGACATAGGACTAGGGGTGCCTTCATCGAGAGTAAATGCAAGCAAGATGAACAAATAAAGGATTTTTGCAATGACGAAAACAAAGACTTCCAGGACGTTTACGGTGATAGCCAAGTGAACCGAATGGGCTATGGCTGCCATGCAGCTCGCCGGTCCCGGCGTAATGTTACGGCCGCGGAAATCAGGGAGGCGCAATCGATCGCGCCGGTAGTCTGCGTGCAGAACATGTCAACGTGATGCATCGTCAAGACGATTCACTGGTCGATGCGCTTGCAGTTCAAGGTGTTGCATTTGTGCCTTACTTCCCGCTGGGCAGTATCTCGCATTTGCGGTTTTCCACGCTCTCCGACGTGGCAGGTTCTCTCGGAGCAACCTCTGCAATCGGGCATCCGATCGTAAGCAAATAGTGACACGACGTAGACAAAGCGGAATGATAAGGCTGACCACCGCCACTCAACTGGCTCTGGCAGTGGATAGCTGCGCGGCAAATGGATTGCCGTGCTGGCGTGAGGTGTTTGATCGTAGCCGTGTGAGCGAGCACAACGTGCGAGTCAATTGCGGCCTTCTGTACTAGGAGGGTTTATGAGAAACGCTATAGAGGATGTAGGGCTCGATATTCTGTTCCGTGAGGCACGTTCATACAGAGCGTGGCTAAACGAGCCGGTGTCGGACGAGACCTTGCGCCAGGTTTACAACCTCATGAGATGGGCTCCCACCAGCGCCAACGGAAATCCTGCACGGATCCTTTTCTTACGTACCAAGACGGCAAAGGAGAGGCTGTTGCCGGCACTCGCTCCCGGGAACGTGGAGAAGACGATGAGCGCCCCGGTGACCGCCATCGTCGCTCACGACCTGAAGTTCTACGAGAAGTTGCCACAGCTGTCCCCGCACGATCCTGGCATGCGTGACCTATTCGCAAATGCACCGGAGCTAGTCGACGTTACGGCGAAACGCAACTCCAGTTTGCAAGGCGCCTACATGATTCTCGCTGCGCGTGCGCTAGGACTGGATTGCGGACCAATGTCGGGGTTCGACAACGCAAAGATCGACGAAGAGTTTTTTGGTGCTGGAACAAGCGAGCCGAATTCCACCCAAGAATTCTTTCCCGAGGGTCACATTAAATCTAACTTCCTTTGCAATCTCGGGTACGGCGACAAGTCAAAGTTGTTTGCGCGAGCTCCGCGTCTCGAATTCGATCAAGCCTGCACCCTTCTATAGATCCTTTCATCGGCCGTGCAAAATCAAACGGTTCTGTTGCAGTAAGGCGATCCGCTATGTTGTGCCGCACATCATAGCGGATCGCCTTACTGCAACAGACCGGGACGCACGGGGGTATTGCCCGGATCAGGTCCTGTGGGACCATGCTGTGAGGCACTGCGGTTATGTCCAGTCACGCCATGCAACCGGACGCGTCCTCGTCGCCGCCTCGTAGCGCCAGGCTGCTGAGTGAGCCAGCGTTCCCGATTCTCACACTTGACGAGAGCAGGCTGACTCCGGCCCTGGGTTACGTGTTCAGGCGGAGCTGGCTGTACCCGCATAAGTCACTGATCTCGATTCTGTGGAAGTTCAAGACGGCCAACGCCCTGTCGGGCGTAGTTGTAGCCCGGCTCATGGGGCTGGACGTCGATCCTTATGAAGGCATCGTACCGCGGCGAGAGGTAGTGGATATGATCCGGCTGCAGGAGAGCCTCGGGTTGCCTGTAGAGATGCTGCGAGCCGCCCTGATGGATCCGGTCGGACGGCGACGCTATAGCGACGTATTCCATTACTGTCGTCGCTGTCTCGCTCATGACTACCACAGTGTTGTGCATCAGCTTGAAAAGCTGAGCGTGTGTCCGGCCCATCGTCGCATGCTCGAAACGAAGTGTTGGCGCTGCGGTCGTGAAGTACCTTATCGCGTGAACGTCCAGCTTCTCGAGGCGCGATTTCACTGTGCATGTTGCTATGCAGGTCATGGCGGGACGTGGAGGCCGGACAACGCGGAACCGATGAGACCGGCACACCGCAGCGCATTCGCACGCCGTTATCTTGAGTGTTGTCTCGGGTGAACGTGGTCTTTCAAGTGACAAGCCGCTGCCGTTTCGGCTCACCGATTGCTGCAGGCCCGGATGCGTCGGGAGCGCTGCCTTATCGGCATACGTCCGGCTCTGGACTGCGTGGTCAAGCAGCCGCGAGCGGTGACACAATTCCTTCGGCGGTAAGTATTTGAACAATCAGCGCATTTTCCCGGGCAGTGTCGCAATAAGGCGTCGTGGGTAGAATTCGCGAACCGACTTGGTCGACGAACACGATTTCCTGGATGACAAAGACGCCACGCACGACACTGCCCGTGTACCGTACCAACACCAGGCTTTCGACAGCTGTGGCGTTGGTGCATTCGACTTTCGCATGACGGGCGACGAGCCGCGCAATTTCTGTGAAGGTGTGGGCGCTCATGATGGGCAACGAAATGGATGCGTGAGTTGTATCAGTTCTTCCATAGTAGCCGCAGAAGATCCCTCCGTGCATCCGTTTGCAGGATCAGGCAAAACTCTCGCGGGATTGATGTAACCGATGATTCGGTATCCGTGGCATCGTTCGCATGCGGTCGATTCTTATGCGATAAAAAAAATCCACTTAATTGTCGAAAAAACCCGAAACTTTAGGCACCCGGCGACAGAACTTCGGCTGACTAACATGATGGGATTTTACCGCGCGCCGACTCTCGCAGGACGGGGCTGCCGTTCAAGGTGACCAAAGACGAGGTGGCCGATCAGGTGTCAGCGTCGGTTTGCGCGTAGTTGAGGAAGTACCCCGTGAACATTGTCAGCCCCAAGAATGCGAATGCCTCGGTCAGGTGCTCATCGCTCCAGCCGGCTTGTTGAGCGGCTTTCCAGGTGGCGTCGGTGACGTTTCCCGAATTGGCGGCGGCTTCCCGGACCACACGCGTCAGCGCGTCGATCTTTGCGTCGCCCGTCGTCGTGCCTGCCCGCAGGGCGGCGATCTCCGCGTCCGTCCATCCGTTGACGTGGGCAAATCGACTGGCGATCCCAATCATGTAGTCGCTGCCGACCATCACAGCAGTGGCGAGATTGAGCGCCCAGCTCACCTTCGGATCGAAGGTGCCGTGCTCGGCGGTCACTGCGCGCAGCGACGCGTACGCCGCCAGCACCGCCGGCGAGTGCGCCATCTGGGCATGCAGGTTCAGAGGGCGTCCAGTGGGCGAAGACTGGGCGATCTTTTGCAGAAGCGGACGCGACGCAACGGGCGCGTCGTCGACGGTGTGGGTAGGAATTCGCCTCATGGGTATTAGCTCGTTAGCTCGTTCGTGGTTTGAGAGTGCGCTTCGAACAGGTCAAGCAAGGCGCCGTATCGTTCGAAGCGACGTGTTTTCAGGTGGATGCCGGGATTTTGAAGTTCTCTTTAGCCCACGCAGCAAACTCCGTCGGCAGCTTGCCGGCGACTTTGTTGGCGAGGACGATCGCGTCGGGCGAATTCGAGCCGAGATACGTGTGCGCTTCGAAGTAGGCAAGCATCGCTGCGACGCTCGCGGCACCCGGGAACCAGCCAGCAAAGACCTCGCGCGATACCTGACTGAACGACAGCTTGTTTCCTTGACGATTCAGGATTGCGATGATTTCGCTGAAACTCAGGAAATCGCCGACAAGCGGCAAGTGTTCACCGTGCCCTGCGAGCTCCGGATGCTCGAACGCACCCGCCACGATGCGGCCGAGTTCCGCGATGTCGCCCATATGGATGACCCGCCGTTCGGGATCAAGCGGCAGCGCCCAACCCTCAGTGCCATCCACCTGTTTCTGCGGAGCCATTGCGCCGACCAGGTTCTGGTAATAGAACGGCGCGATCACGAACGTGTGGTAGGCAAATCCGGCTTCGCTCACGATCCGTTCGACTTTTGCCTTGTCCGTGAAATGCGGGACATCGAGCTTGCCGCCGCTGATCACTTCCACATTGGGGAGCGTCGACCAGATCAAGTGTTGCACGCCGGCCGCTTTCGCCGCGTCGACGGCGGCGAGTGCCTGCCTGGATTCGTCCGCACCCGCTTCCCAGGCGTTGGTCACCAGGAAAACACCGTATGCTCCGGCAAACGCGGCTTCGAGCGTTTCCGGACGATTGAAATCCGCGAGAACGACTTCGTCGCCGAGCTGCGGGTGTTTGGCCGGATCGCGCGTCAACGCCCGCACTTTGAAATGACCGCTCGCCTGCAGCGCCCGCACAACGGAGCCGCCTTGCTGACCGGTCGCGCCGACGACGGCAATGAGCTTCTGGGTGTTAGACATGGTTGCTCTCTAGTGAGAATGTTGTTGGGTCGGTGCTACCTCACGCAACGAGCGTGGCGGTCTCTCTGCGCACGGGATTACTGCTTGAGTGCTTCGGCCGAGATGAGCAACTTCGTTTTCATGCTGAAGCCGTACGTCTTGCCAAAGTCGACGCCGAAGTTGCTGCGATCGAATTCGCCCACTGCGTCGACGCCGCACACTTCGCGCTTGAGCATCGGATGCGGCATGCACTTGAAAGAGTCGATTTGCAGCGTCAGCGGCCTGGTCACGCCATGCATCGTCAGATTGCCGACGAGAGAGACCGGCTTGTCGCCGACGAACCTGATCGTGCCTTTGTAGGTGGCTTCCGGAAACTTCGACGCGTCAAAGAACTGATCCGACTGCAGCTTCTCGTCGAGCTTCGTGCTGCCGGTGTGGACGGACGCGATATCGGTCGTCACTTCGACGGTGCCGGTCTTCGCTGCGCGATCGAGCGTGACGGTGCCCTGCGACTTGTCGAACTTGCCACGCCAGACCGACAGACCGCCGATGTGGTCGGCCTCGAAACTCGGGTACGTGTGGTCCGGATCAATCTGGTATGTCGACACGCCCGCGAATGCTGAAAACGATAGCGAGGTGGCGAGTGCGCCGGCCGCGATCATCAGATGCTTCTTCAAATCAAACTCCTTGAAACGTTAAGTTGCCGCAGCCGTCTGCGCCGCTCCGCTCTGCGTCATCGCGACCTTGCACGGCATTCGCCGGATCGAACTTGCTCTGCGCTGAGTACTTCCTGAATACGTTCCTGAAGTATGGGGATGAAAGTCGACCCGCACTAGACGGTAAAATGGGATTGGATTAATCCATTTATGGAGAAATGCAATGCTTGATCTGAATGATCTGGCGATGTTCGTCCAGGTGGTCCGCGCGGGTAGCTTCTCCGAGGCGGCGCGCCGTTTGGGCATGCCGTCGAATACGCTGAGCCGGCGCATCGATCAGCTCGAAGGGCAACTCGGCACGCGTTTGCTGCATCGATCGACACGCAAGCTCGCGCTGAGCACGGATGGTCAGGCGCTGTTCGAGCGCTATGCGCCGGCGCTCGACCAGATTCTGGAGATCGGGCGGCTCCACGCGGATGAGCAGGCGCCTTCCGGCTCGGTTCGCGTTGCCGCGATGGCCGGCCTGTTCGAACTCATCGGCATGGAATGGCTCGTCGAGTTCTATGCGCGCTATCCACACATCAGCCTCGAGTTCCTGCTCGACGACACGCCGACTGATCTGATCTCCGAGCGCATCGATCTGGCCTTGCGCATGGGCATCGAGACGGGTAGCGGCTTCAAGGTACGTCGGCTGGCGCCGACTGCGATGATCCTCGCGGCGAGTCCTGCGTATCTGAAACGGCGCCCTGCGCCACGCACGTTGCGCGAACTGGCCGAACACGACTGTCTGACCATTTCCAATCGCCAGGGTCGCAGTACGTGGCGTTTGCAAGGGCCACGTGGGAGTCAGGAGGTGTCGATCAACAGTCGGTTCGCGGTCAATGACATGCGAGTGCTGGCGCAGGCTTGTATAGCGGGACTGGGTATTGCGTTGCTGCCGCAGTTGATTGTTGACCCCGTCATTGCGCAGGGGAAACTGGTGCGCGTGCTGTCGACCTATCGGCGCACGAGCACCGGCTTCGGCCTGCAGCTCGTCTACACGAGTCGCCCGCCGGTGCCACCCGCAGTAGCCGTTTTCGCTGAGTTTCTTACGGAGAGACTCGGCGAAGCGATGATCGATACGTCACAGAATGATGCCAACCGATAAGTGTCCGCCACGCTTCGAATCGGTTCTCTCACGCCCGCACGACCTAAGCGCTTGCTTTGACCGGTGCGAACTGAGGCAGGCGCGAGAGACAATTGAGTTTGCGATTCCCGTTGGAATCTCGCGCTTCAAACCCCACCCTGCCACTTCCCGTTCAGTTCTTCGAAACCCGCAACAAGTGCATCTAGCAGGTGACGAACGGCCGGGACCATGCCCCGGCGGCTGGGAAAGATCGCATGCACGAGGCCCGGCGTCGAAGCCAGTTCCGGCAATATGTGCCTCAGCTTACCGGCCTGAATATCGGCGTCCACGAGTTCGCGAGGCAGCATCGCGACACCGATGCCACGTAGCGCCGCCATCCGGAGACTGGCGAGATCATCGGTTGCCAGGCGAGGTTGATGGTTCCAGGACATCGACTGGCCATCGGCATCCAACAGGTTCCAGACAAACTTTTCGCTGCTGTTAGCCATTGAAAGGGTGGGCCATTCTCTCAGGGCTTCAATCGACTCAGGTACGGGATGACGTGCCCCGAGATCCGGGCTGGCGACCAGAATCTGGATGGACAAACCCAGTTGACGGACCGCGAGATCGGTATCTACCAGCGGCGGAAGTCTGACCCGAATGGCGAAGTCCAGGCCTTCCTCGACTACGTCTACACGGCGATTCGTCGCATCGATCAGGACGTGGACGTGAGGGTTCTCCTCGACGTATCGCGCAACGATTTCCGATACGCCAGAGCTGAGCAATCCGACCGGGCAACTGATCCGTACCGTGCCCTGTGGTTCAGACCGGGTTCGGTCAATCACGTCTTTGGCGGCCTTCGATTCCGCCACCAGCGCGAGGCAATGCTGGTGGAACTGCCGCCCGGTTTCCGTTAACGACAGGCTCCTGCTCGTGCGATTGAGCAGACGGACGCCGAGTTCCTCTTCCAGTGCGCGGATGCGTCGACTCAGCTTCGACGTCTGCACGCCGAGATCACGGGCAGCCGAAGTGAAGCTTCCATGCTCGACCACCTCCGCGAAGAGCCGAAGGTCATTGAGGTCAGTGATCTGATTCATTGGCGGCCTTCGGTTGGGTCTTTTCGTTCTACCAGAAGCAATGATGCTTTGCAATTCAGGAGATGTGCGGCTGACCGTTGTGGGCATAGCATTCGGCAGATGGCTCAAACCGTTTGCCGATGTGTGTGAAGTCGCTGAGTGCCTTTGTGCCATTTCAAGGGCAACGGGCAATCTTGCACGTGAACAGGGCATGTCGCCCGCGTATTAGAGAAGACGACCATGGACAGTTCTTTTACCGACAATGCATCGAGCGAATTCGTCATAACGCATCCGCTGGACGCCGAGGATGCCACCATTACCGCAAGGATGCGAGCCTCGGCGAGTTCCTCGAAAGGCAAGCCGTGGGGCATCACTGCGCGCGTCGCGTTCGACGCGATGATGGAAAGCATTTTGCCGCGCGATGACGTTGCGTTTGAACACGACACGGTTGGCGGCATTCGCGGGATTTGGGTTCACCCTGCATATTGCCGTAGCGATGAAGTGATTCTCCATTTACACGGTGGATGGTTCAACTTCGGCGCCGCCGATGCGTTCCGGCATTTTGTCGCGCATATCGCGGCAAGGGCAGGCGTGAGCGCATTCGTTCCGGACTATCGGCTGGCTCCCGAAGATCCTTTCCCCGCGGCCATTCAAGACATGGTGGCTTGTTATAAAGGACTTGATCAGAGGGCGATTCAACGGATTGCCGTGACGGGCGATTCTGCCGGTGGCAATCTCGCCCTCGTGATGGCTTCGCAAATCGCCAGTGGAGAGGTTTCCTCGAAGGCGAGTCTTGCCGCCGTGGCCGCATTTTCGCCAGTTACCGATCTCACGCTTTCGAGTGCGACTTACGAGACGCGTGCAGATGCCGAACCGTTCTTCACGCGTGCACAGGTGTCCGATCTCGTGCGTGCGTATCTTGGCGGCGTTGATCCGGCACATCCGCTGGCATCGCCGCTTTACGGGCGACTTGCGGGCTTGCCGCCGCTGAGCGTTCACGTGGGAGACGACGAAGTGCTACTGGATGATTCGCGTCGATATGTCGAACGCGCTGTTGAAGCTGGTGTCGATGCCCGGCTGGACGTGTGGATGGGGATGCCTCATGGATTCGCCGGCGGCGTTGGAGAGCTGAAGGCCGCATCGCAGGCACTGGATGCCGTCGGTATGTTTCTCACTGAGAAATTGCAAGCAGTGGCGCCTTGAGGGCGGTCTAGCTCAGGCGCTGCCAGGTATTCGCAATCGCGTCTTCCCGTCGTTGCGATACTCCGCCGAACGTCGGCAGACCAGACCGCACATCAGTTAGCTTCGACCCGGTCAAGGCCATCAGAACGATGTCCAGTGCCGCTGATTCCTCTCGCGATCCATACGACCTCCACGAATAGACGAAGATGTCGACCCGTTTCGTTTTACCAGAAGCAATGGCGCTTCACTTTGCCGGATATATGCGGGAGTTTTAAAAGATGCTTGTACATCGACGTTGGGAATCGCTTGGCCGTGCCGATCTTGGATGGCTGACTGCAAAGCACCACTTCACGGTTAGCGCTGACGATGATCCTTCTCATCGGGCACTGGGCCCACTGATCGTATGGAACGACGATGAGATCGCAGTCGGCAGCGGATTTCCGATGCACGGACATCGCGACATGGAAATCATCACCTATGTCCGTCAAGGCGTGGTGGGACATCGCGACACTTTAGGATCCGAAGGAACCATTCAAGCTGGCGACATCCAGGTAATGAGCGCAGGGGCGGGCATACGGCACACGGAGTTCAATAAAGGTGACGTGCCGCTCAAGCTCTATCAGATATGGCTGGTGCCACGCGTATCGGGTGGCGAGCCGAGGTGGGACACAAAGTCTTTCCCGAAGGGCGGTCGCGCAGGGCGCTTCGTGGTATTGGCAAGCGGCTTCGATGCCGACAAAGAGGCGCTTCCGATCCGCGCGAACGCGCGCCTGCTTGGCGCAAGCCTAAAGGCAGGAAACCGCATTGAGCAGGAGTTAAGCAGCGCGCGGCAAGCCTATCTTGTCGTCGCGGCAGGAAGAATCGACGTGAACGGCGAGCCAATGGGACCTCTCGATGGCGTCGCGATCACGGGGGTCGAGACCGTACGGATCAATGCTCTCGAAGACTCAGAACTGGTGATGGTGGACGCCGGCTGAGTTCTTTTTTTGTTTCCACTTACGTGATCGTAATTTCAGGAGTTTGTTATGGAAAGTTATAAGTTTCTTCCGCTGGTTGGCCGTGTCTTGATTGGAGCGCCGTTTGTCATGAGCGGCTTGAGCAAGCTTGCGGCGTATACCGCAACTGTCGGCTATATCGGCGCAGTTGGCCTGCCGTTGCCGCCGCTCGCTTTTCTCATGGCGGTGCTGATCGAACTGGGCGGCGGTCTGCTTTTGTTGTCCGGCTATCGCGTCCGCTTTGCATCGCTGGTGATGGCAGTGTTCTGTATTGCTACGGCAGTCTTCTTTCACCGTAATCTGGCTGATCAAAACCAGATGATTCACTTTCTCAAGAACGTGATGATGGCGGGCGGCCTGCTGCAGATTACGTATTTCGGTGCCGGGGCATTCAGCTTGGACGGACGGGTGGCATCGCGACTCGGATCTCTGAAAGCAAGCTAAGCGACGGAATCCATGGAGGCGATCACTTGCGTGACCGTGTAGTGCTCGTCTCACGTCGGGAAAGCCACCTTGCAACCGGGCGCAATCGAGCTTGCCGGCGCTCGTCATCAAGGCAAGCTGTTCGACCGGACATATGAGAAGTGAAATTTCAATGTGTCGAAAGACGAATCGGCGAGATGAGCTTCTTCCAGGTGACTCACGCGACATGATTTGAATCGGTGCAATGGAACGTTCGACAGAGCGTTCGCTTGCGCCGAATCTCGTATGCAGGCCAGGCGCGATTGCCGCCGCGCCAGATTTCGGTCAGGGCTTCGATCGATGTTCGGTACTGTCCCAAACCGGTGCGAGTCCGCGAGGATCGACAATTCGGCTATTGGGTCGCGCTAGTGCTTGAATAGCTGCCATGTCTGTACCGCTCAACTCGAAGTCAAACACTGCAATATTTTGTGCAAGCCGCTCCGCGTGAGAGGTTCGAGAAAGTGCGACGGTTCCTTCCTGTTGAACGAGCCACCGCAGAACGATTTGAGCGACAGTCTTGTCGTACTTTGCCGCAATCTCTTTCAAGGTATCGTCCGCGAACACCCGCCCAACAGCCATGCCGCAGTACGCTGTTACGGCCATACCGGCTTTGCGAGTACGCTCGATTAGCAATGACTGATCCAGATAGGGATGGTATTCAAACTGGTTGGTGACAAGCGGAATCTGCGAAAGCTGAGTGGCGGCTTCCATGAGCTTGCGATTGAAGTTGCTGACGCCGATATGACGAACCTTGCCGGACTTTACGACGGCGTTGAGTCCTGCAACCTGTTCCGGCAGCGGAATGTCGCTGCCTGGCCAGTGCAGAAGAAGGAGATCGATGTAATTCGTCTTGAGCTTGCGAAGGCTCTCATCGACGGATGCTCCAAATCTTTGGGAGGAATAGTTGGACACCCAGACTTTTGTCGTGATGAAAACTTCGGCCCGGGGGATTCCCGAAGCTGCGACGCATTGGCCGACACTGGCCTCATTTCCGTAAACCTGCGCCGTGTCGATATGTCGGAAGCCAGCACGAAGCGCCTCAGGCCGCAACCGATGTATTTCGCCGTCGCTCATTCCATAGGTGCCGTAACCTAACGCCGGGATCAGGGCGTCACCTGCTTGTACGTTCAGCATTGAAAATCCAGGAAATTCGTGAACTTGAGAAAGGTAATCCGTCAGCTACATCCGCGTCTTACCGAGCTGCAGGATATCTGGCATAGGCAGAGCGAGCGGAAGAGTGGGAAAGCAAGTGATCAATGCTTAAAGCGCCGGCGCCATAGCCCGCGAATGCCAGCAGACCACCGGCCATAGCCAGGTTTTTCATGAAATGAATAGCCTGATTGTGATCGACGAACGAGTGATGAAACAGGAGTGCGGTAATCACACAGTATGCCGCGAGCGCCGCGGCTGTTGTCCGGGTCAGATAACCGAAGATCAGCAACAAGCCGCAGCTGAGTTCCAGCAACATCGAACCGACAAACCCCACCAGTGGCGCAGGCAACCCGGCCGAAGCGATGTAGCGGACTGTGGCGGCTGGCGTGTCAAGCTTGCCGATGGCACCCGCAATGAAAACGGCAGCCATGAGGACTCGTCCCGCAAGAGCGAGTACGTCTTGGGAACTGGAGCGAGCGGTGTCCATTTCTGTTGCGCGATTCACATGAGTTTGCGGATACCCGGTGGGGCAAGTGTTATCTCAGACGCCCAACGCGTCGAAGCTGTTCGCCGATCTCTACGATCTTCTGCTCTCCGCGGCGCAATGCATCTTCAGAGGTGTGCACAGAGTAGTAGCCGAGAACCAGGTCGTGCGGATGTGGGATTGCCGAGCCAAGGACGAACTCCGTATCCTCGTCGGCGTATAAGGTCAGCGCGTTCTCAGACTCGTCAAATACGACAAGCTCGGCGCGAACCTTCTGATCAGCGACATGAAGCGTGCCACGTTGCACGCAAAGCCACGCGACGGCATGCCCGGCAGGAGGCGTATAACGCCATTCTTCGCCCGCCTTGAGTTGCACATGCAAATAGTTGATTCCGTACGGCGCTAACGCAGGGCTGCGGAGGTTTTCATACTCGCCCAGAATGACGCGAGCCGGACCTGAACTGGGGATCTCTCGTGCTGACAAATACTGACTGTTGGGTTGATCCAGTTCGAGGGCGGCGGGCAACGCGGTCCACAACTGATAGCCGCGGACGGGCGTGCGACCTTCCGGATAACCGTCATGCCACACGCCACCGCCGGCGTTCATCCACTCGACACTCCCTGCCGACATGACGCCAGAGGCACCCGTCGTGTCTTCGTACTGGACTTCGCCGTCGAGCAGGATAGTGGTCGTTGCGATTCCGGAATGCGGGTGCATGGAAAACCGCGTGTTGGAATGCGCCGGGACATCGAAATAGTCGAGAAATACGAAGGGTTTGAGCAACCCGCCAAGATCACCCGGGCTAAAGAGGCGATTGACCGGACCATGCTGTCTGCCCGCAGTACGGGCGATAATCGTTCGGGGGGCGCGACGCGCTTCGGCGCGTTCCTCGCCGTTCGCAACGGACGTATCCGCATGATGATCCGAAGGGGATGTTGCGGTCGTTAGGTAAGACATGGTGCACCTGCATTCGTCAGATTTGATTAGCTGGAAGATTAAGAGTTGGCATCCGTTTGGGGAAGCCAATATATTTCGATGCGATCCATCGTCAGGAGCGATACATGCTTGATGGCGTTTCCCTCGATCAGCTGCGAACGTTTATCGCAGCGGTTGATGAAGGAAGTTTCTCTGCCGCGGGGCGCAGCTTGCGCAGGACTCAATCGGTAGTCAGTCAGACGCTCGCGAACCTGGAAGCGCAGACAGGAATACAGCTCTTCGATCGTAGCGGACGTTATCCTCGTTTGACGGCGGGTGGGGCAGCACTCGTCAACGAGGCGCGTTCGGTGATGCGCGGCATGGACGGATTCAAGGCCCGGGCACGAACGCTCGCAGGTGGCCTTGAACCAGAGTTGTCCCTCGCGATCGATGCGTTCTATCCTCTCGAACGATTAAGCTCGGTCATGCGGGCATTTTCTGTCGAGTTTCCAGAGACACCGTTGCGGCTCTATGTAGAAGCTTTGGGCGGAGCGACGAAGCAGATATTGGATGGGATCTGCCGGCTGGGAATCATTGGTTCAACGCTCGCGGTTCCGGACGGCCTTTCTGCCGAGAAAATCCTGGACATCGTGATGGTCACCGTCGTCGCCCCAACGCATCCGCTCGCGGCAATGGCACGGGTCATCGGGATGCGAGATCTGGAAACTCACGTTCAGCTCGTATTGACCGACCGCACGGATCTGACAGAAGGGAAGAACTTTGAAGTCTTTTCGCCACGCACCTGGAAGATGGCGGACCTGCATGCGAAACACGAATTTTTGCGGGCCGGATTTGGTTGGGGGCACATGCCGCTAGCAATGGTGAAGGATGATATAGCGTCTGGCGCATTGCACCGGCTTCGTCTTGATAAATTCGAACCCGTGACGCCGTCAATTCCAATGTTTGCGGCATATCGCAAGGATACGCCGCCCGGTCCAGCGGGCACGTGGTTCATCAAGGCCTTGAAGTCGGATTCTGTCTTGCCGTAGTGAATGGCGAGACAATGGCCATTGAAATCTGCAGTGGCCTTGAAACCTGTCAAATGAACTCGACGATCAGTCATATTCGCAGCATCGAGCGCACGTTGGGCATCGCTGCAAAAAAAGAGCCCGCGCAGTGGCGGGCTGAATCCACGCCCAGACGGGGCATGGCGGAGATAGCAGCAGGCGCGTGTGATTGGGCACGCCTATCATGGGGACGCCATGTTCATCAGGCCGGCGACCTCGGAGTTCGATGATTCACAGGCGTCTCGGCGCCTATCGCCGCGCGAGAGCCGTGGGGTCGTGCGAGATGCTTGATCAATAAGCCAATGCAAGCCAGCCCCCCCGCGGCCGCAATGGTTGCGAATACCGCAGCGAAAGTGAATTGCCTTCGGACCAGTTCGGTGACAAGAAACGAACCTGCGATTCCGCCAAAGCGGCCGATGCCCAGCATGCAGGCGACGCCCGTGCCGCGTCCTTCAGTCGGGTAGTACGCGGCCGCCAGCGCATTCATGGAAGCCTGTGCGGTATTCAGCAGCACGCCGGCCAGTAGTACGATGGGTACCAGCAGCACAACGTTTCCCATCGTCTGCCCAATGCAAAAGAAACTAAGGGCGGCGAGCGCATAGCACCCGGCGATGACAAGATTCGCATTGAACCGATCCATCAATACGCCGCACGCCACCGCGCCGACGCCGCCGAGCGGGAAAAGAGCCGAGACCAGCGTCGCGCTCTTTGCGCTCAAGCCCGAATCTCTTAGCAATATCGGCATCCAGTTAATAGAGGCGTAGATGATCACCAGGCCCATGAAGGCGGCCACCCAGAGCATCAGGGAACCAACGAGGTACGGTCGCGACAACACGAGACCTAGCCCTTTGAATCCGGTTGGCGAAGTGCTTTCGGTTAGTGTGAATTCGCGTGCATGCGCAGCTTCGGGAGCAATCCGCACGAGAATTGCACGGATACCCGCACCAGGTTTTCTGTTCGCGACCATGAACCGAACGGATTCCGGCATTTTGAGCAGCAACAGGGCACTGTGAAGCAGTGGTATCACCCCACCCAGAATCAGAACGCTGCGCCAGCCAGCGTGCGGAATCAACCATGCCGACAGCAGTCCGCCCAGCGCGGCGCCCAGCGGGAAGCCGCAGCACATCAGGCTCGTTAGTGTGGCGCGGCGCGCGGTTGGGCTGTATTCGTCGATCATCGTCACCGCGTTCGCCATCGCTGCGCCGAGCCCGACGCCCGTGATGAAGCGCAGCGCTGTCAATTGTCCGATGCTCGTTGAGATGCCGGACGCGAGGCATGCGATACCGAACAGGAACACTGACCCGACGATGAGCGCGCGCCGCCCGATCCGGTCGGACAGAGGGCCGGACGCGAGTGCGCCAAAGGCAATGCCGAGCAATGCGGCGCTCAGGACGGGGGCGAGCGCGGGCTTGGCGATATGCCATTCGGTGAGTAGCGCTGGAGCGATGAAACCGATCGCCGCCGTATCGAAACCATCCAGCAGGACAATGATGAAGCACATGAGAAAGATGAGCTTCTGGAACCTGCTGAATGGATGTGCGTTGATAAACGTCTGGACGTCGACGGTCATTTCATTATTCACGGGTGTCTCCTGAGTGCCGGCGACGCTTCAAATCACGCTAGTTTCACGTTTTGATCGGCAGTTGAACGGTCCTCCGGACTCACATCGCTCACTCTTGGCGTATTCGTGGCCAATGCCATTGCCGCAAGGTATCCGAAGGTCAATGCCGGGCCGAGCGTGATCCCGGCACCGATGTAATGTCCGCCCACCGGCGAGTTCATATCGTTTCCGCACGCGTACAGGCCTGAAATCGGACGATTGTTTTCGTCGAGCACCTCACCGTGAGAACCCGTCACGAGTCCGCGGCTGGTTCCGAAGTCGCCTGGCATCAGCTTCACGGCATAGAAGGGGCCTTTCCCGATCGGACCGAGGCAAGGGTTCGGCGAATGTGTGGGATCTCCCTTGTAGACGTTGTACGCAGACGATCCCTTTCCGAAGTCTTCGTCGATACCCGTCTTTGCGAACTGGTTGTTGCGCTCGACGCTTCGTTGCAGTCCGCTCACGTCGACACCGATCTTGCCGGCGAGTTCGGCAAGCGTGGCACCACTGCTCAGGTAGCCGGACTTCTCGTAGCGACGCAAAGACAGACTGCCGGGCAGGATGACGCCAATGCCATACTTTTTCACGGTCGCGGCATCGGCAATCAGATAGGCCGGGATGGCGCCGGCCTCGAACATGCCGAGGGTGAAGGCGTGATACGACGCCGCTTCATTCGTGAAGCGGTTTCCATCTTTTCCAACGGCAATGAAGCCTGGTTTGGGGCGATCGAGCATGAAGTGCCCCCACAGTTGCACGTTGCCCGCGTCGTCCGGATAGACGGACATGGGAACGTAGTAGCCCGTGTCCTTGGCGTTATGGTCGAGGCGGCCACCAACCGACTCACCCAGGTGCAGACCTTCGCCAACGTTGCTGGGGAGCCCCAGTCCGAGTTCCACCGTTGGTTGGCGCGAATGCTCCCGGCGCATCGCCAGGTTGCCAGGGTAGCCACCCGTCGCAATGACGATACCCCGGCGAGCGCGGACGCGAATCGTCTGCCCGTCCCGCACGACTTCTGCACCCGTGACCTTGTTGCCGTCCACGATCAGTCTGGTTGCTGACGATCGCAGCCACACGTCGATATTCCGATCCAGCATCGTTTTGTAGAGACGACCTGTGAGTGCATTTCCGCCCACCAGCCGCGTGCCGCGATGATGATGGAGCCGGTCGACGCCATAGCGCAAAAAGCGTTTGAGTACGTGGAAGAACGATCGTGCCGAGCGGGTGAAGGACAGGAAATGCAGCAAGTCTGGGAGATCAAGCATCATCCCGCCAAACGGCGCAAATGCAGGGAGCGGGGCGCGCAGATCCTTGAAGTGCACGCCTAGCTTTCTACCATCGAATTCGATCGGGGCATGAGCGCGGCCAAACATGCCGCCTTCCAGTTCCGGGCTGTAGTCGGGATAGTCGACTGCCACGACCTCGAGTTCGGAGTGCTTCAACATGTAGTCGAGCGCGATCCGGCCTTGAGATATATAGGCTTCCTGCAATGTGCGATCGACGCTGTTTCCGACCGTCGCGGCAAAGTATTTCCGCGCCTTGTCGAAGGAATCCTTGAACCCGGCGGTCTGCATCGGGCCGCTGTCGACGAACCACATCATTCCGACCGACCACGCGGATGTGCCGCCCACCTGGTCGGTCTTCTCCAGTACGAGGGGCGTAAGGCCTTCGTTTTTTGAAACGATCGCCGCTGTCATGCCGGCCGCGCCTGCCCCCAGGATGAGGACGTCGACCTCGCAGTCCCAGTTCTCCGTCGTAGCCGTATTCATCGCATGTGTCCTGTATTAAGCGATTCTGTGAGAGACGGCGCATGACACAAGAGTAGTGCGCATGTCATCACAGGTAATTGGTTTCGTGTTTTATGAATTCATGTCGAATCATGCGTCATCGTATGAAATGCGTCAAGACGCTCGAGGGAATTCCCTGGCGAGGTGCCATTGATCATCCATTGGTGCGTGAGCGCGATGGCGAATACCGAATCCGTTCCCGGGTTGACTGGCAGCCATTTCCCGCCGAGGCGGCGGCGCGTGAGAAGGTCTGCAGATTCAGACGGATGCGCCGGCACTGTTGTATGATCTCTCTTGCGACAGATCATTTCCAGAAAGATGATTACATCTAAGATGGATGTGTATCGAATCATGTGTTTCGGGATGGATAAGATCAAGAAACCTGGGGAATGCCCTGGAATGCAGCGAGCTGTCATCGTTCTTCGCCAATCGGCGTCGCGTGCGGCTGGCTACCTCAATGTCAAGGAATGAGCGGATGCCCAAGTCACACTCCACCGCGGCCAAGGCGGCCATGGACGTTTCCGAGCGATCGGGGCCGGGAATGAAAGAACAGTCCGATGTGTTCGATGACCGCGGCCGGACCGTACCTTGGATGGCGCGAACCGTGCACAGGCTCTACGACGCGCAAGCGCAAAAAATCCTCGACAGGGAGAACCTGCCAATCGCGTACTGGTACTACCTTCGTGTACTGGCGGCGCGCGGTGAGATTAACCAGCTGGAACTCAGCAAACGGGTGGGGATTGCGTCCACCACGGCCGTGCCTGCGTTGGACAACCTCGAGAAACGTGGCCTGGTCCAACGAACCCGGGATCCGAACGACAGGCGAAAGTATTTCGTCAGTCTGAAGGACGACGGCAAACGGCTGGTCGATGAAATGATGCCGGAGCTCATCGATATGATTTCAGCGTCGCTGGATGGAATCACGCAGAGGGATATGCGTGTTTTCTGGAAGGTGATGCATCAAATTGAAAATAACCTGAATCAGGCGTCGCAAGGCGATGCGGTCGTCGATTGAGGAGAGTCGGCGACTGAATTATCAAGCGGTGTGCCATGCTTTCATGCGCGGATCAACGAAAGCACGGAGACTGTCCAATGCCATGGCCACCGCGGCGCGATTCTCGATTTCGGCATGCCAGTACATCGATACTGAACCGAAGCCTTCGAGTTGCAGCGGGAGAATATGAAGCGCGTTCAACTGCTCGAAGCGCAACGCGGCTCTGTGCGACGCAATGCGTCCCAGCCTGGCTGTGCTTTTTCCGCAAGCGGGTGATGAGGCCGTGGGACGAAGTTGATCAGCTCCGTATAGAGCGTCTCGATCCGCAACTGCGGGTCATCATACTGTTGGCCCGAGCGGCCGACGACGATATCCAGTTCGCCGCGCGCAAGCCGTGGCATTAACTGATTCATCGTACTTTCGATCTGCAAACGTCGATAGCCAGTCGCGCGCGACATTCGTGCCGACAGTCCTGGCAAGGTATTGGCGCGCTATGGACGACCCACAACATTCCCACTGACCAGGCGGAAGTTCCACATAGCTATCGCTGGCAGATCGATTCGAAAACTGCATTCACGCACGCCCTGAACTGCGATCGCGCAACGCCGACGCAGTGCGCATCGGCGTGCTGAGATCCACGTGAACTGGAGCCATCAGAGGGGATCCCACAAGCCCTTGACTCTATTAATTCCACAATGCATGATGCGATATCAATCGAGTTGACGTAAATCTGTTTTGTGCTGTGCGACGGCCGCGGCTGCGTTGTAGTGAAAGTCAGGCAGAGCGAAGAGGCGATCGCCGAGATCGGGTTGGGGCGATGCGCTTCAGTTTCTTACTTGAACTGGGAGACACAAATTGGATGCGAAGAGTCAGGAACTTCAAGATAAGGCGGAGATTCGTGAGGTTCATATGCGCTACTGCCGGGGCATCGACCGAATGGACTTCGATCTCGTGCGTTCCTGCTATCACCCGGATGCCATCGACCGACATGGTGCTTTCGAAGGCAGCGTCGAAGGTTTTATCAAATGGGCTGGGGAGGTGTTGCCCCTCTTCGACAGCACGATGCATTTCACCGGCAACCAATACGTGAAGGTGGAAGGCAATGTCGCTTTCGCGGAGCATTACGCACAGGCGTTTCACCGCACGAAACCCGCCGACGGCAAACCCGCTGCGGACTGGATTGTGAACGTGCGATACGTCGATCGCCTCGAAAAGCGTGATAGCGAATGGAGAATTGCTGACCGCATCGTTGTATACGATTCGGAACGCACGATCCCGGTGAGCACTGAGTCTGCGCCGTTGGGCGACTGGAACTATGGGCGGCGCGACCGCGATGATCCGTCGTACGAGTACGGCCTGTGATAGAGCACAGCGCTTCGGCGATATGGCTTGCCGACGCGAGCATTTTGCGAGCTGCCCGATGCGTCACGCTAGAGGCGATTGGCCATATATAGACGATTCAATGTCGGCATCAGCGGCTGAGAAGCTGTGGCGCGCGCGATGCGCTCCACTCCGCGCAGGCGATGCTCGACAACGGCGGTGGTAATCGACTCACCATCAAAAAGGAGGCGAATCACGATGTCATCTACTCAAAAACCCACAGCAGCAGTCGAGTTTGTTTCAAAGGTTTATGAAGCGATCGATTCGATGGACGAGCAGGGGTTCGCGAACTGTCTGACCGAGAATTGCACATTTGTCTACGCGAATAGCGATCCTGTCATTGGTCGCGCAAACGCGGCTGCGGCTTCACAGAGTTTTCTGAAGCTGCTTGCGGGCATCAAACATGACCTCGTCAATGTATGGGCCTTCGAGAATGTCATCGTTTCCCAGGTATCCGTGACTTACACACGCAAGGATGGATCGACGCTGACGATTCCGGCCGCGACGATCTGGAAGCTGCGGGACAAGTTGATCGATGAATGCCGCATCTACGCTGATACGTCTCCTCTGTTCGCGGGTTGACCCAAGGGAAACGAAGCCATGAATCGCGATCTTGAAGGGAAGGCCATCATCGTCACGGGCGGTGGCTCGGGCATCGGGCGAGCGGCGGCGCTGGCGTGCTCCGTGGCGGAGGCGCGCGTAGTGGTCGCCGACATTGATGCTGCGGGCGCGGAGGAGACGGTTTCGGCGATTCGGCGGGCAGGCGGTGACGCGATCTTCGTGCCAACGAACGTAGCCGACGAAGAGCAGGTCGAAGCGCTCGTGACTGCGGCATTGAGTCAGTATGGCCGGCTCGATGGCGCGTTCAACAATGCCGGTCTTTCCCAGACGAACGTCCCGCTGCACGAACTGACTGCCGCGCAATGGCGTCGGATTCAGTCAGTCAATTACGATGGCGTGTTTTTTTGCATGAAGCATGAGATACGCGCCATGCTGAAAACGGATGGTGGCGCCATCGTCAATACGTCGTCCACGCTGGGGCGCGTGGCGATGCGCAGTGCGGCAGACTACTGTGGCTCCAAGGCCGGTGTGCTGGGGCTGACAAAAGGCGCAGCGGTCGACTACGGCGACAGGCATATCCGGGTCAACGCGGTCCTTCCAGGTGCGGTGGATACACCCATGGTTCAGGCGCTGGTGTCCGATCCGCAATTTGCCGATTTGATCGAGAAGATTCGAGCCAGTCACCCACTGGGAAGAATCGGCGTTCCGGAGGAGATTGCGGCCGCCGTCGTCTGGCTTCTTTCGGACAAGGCATCCTTCGTGACGGGAGCCGAACTGGCCGTCGATGGGGGATTCCTCGCCATTTGACGCTGCTTTGAGTTTGATGCGGCCGTCCTGTCATCCGTGGAGGGACTGACCCACTGTAGCGTCGGCCCTGCGATCGGGTGACCGACGATCGATGCCCAAGGAGTGCCGCTTGCACATCCATTTTGCGCGCGATGTATGATCATCATGGGGCGGATTATCTTGAAACAGATGATGCTATATAAGATTGATGTATATAAAATAGAATGGTTTAGATTGAACACTATCAAGAGCGTGAAGGAACTCCCTGTATCGAGAGCATGACGCTGGCCGCCTGATCTGGGCGCTGCCAGCCGCGTGACCCCCAGTTGAGGAATGGCCAATGTCAAAGTCGAGTTCGAATGCAGTGCACGAAGCACTCGAGGGGCTGGAAGCGGCGGGTGGCCAGCGCTCGGACGTTTTTGACGACCGCGGCCGAACCGTGCCATGGATGGCTCGTACGATGTACCGCCTCTACGACGCGAGAGGTCAGAAGTTACTGGACAAGGAAGGCATTTCGGTTGCGCACTGGTTCTATCTTCGGGTTCTGGCCGAACGCGGCGAGATGAACCAGCTCGAACTCAGCAAGCGGGTAGGCATTGCATCGACGACGGCCGTACCGGCGCTCGATAGAATGGAAAAGCGCAATCTCGTTCGACGGACACGCGACCCCAAGGACAGAAGGAAGTACTACGTCAGCCTGCTGGATGAAGGACGACGCCTTGTCGACGAAATGCTGCCTGAACTCACCGAGATGATTTCGGCTTCGCTCGAAGGCATCCCGGCGGGAGATCTCGAAGTTTTCTGGAAAGTCATGCACCAGATCGAAGACAACCTGACCCTGATGTCTCAGAGCGACTCTGTGATCGACTAGCCGCCGGCCGGTCGTCGGCACAACGGCTATTTCGTGGAGGCATGGGTGATCGGTGCAGGGAGAACGGCGGCGCGCTCAGGCCACGCGCATCGTGGGGCGCTCCCGGCTTGGCGGAAAAACACACCAGAGTCCGTCCTTGTGGTGAAAGAAGAACATTGCGGCGGTTCCGGCGGCCCTGCGTGCTTCGACGCACACGTAGCATTGCCGCGTCGCACGCTGGTTCTTGAATTCGACCACATGCACCATGTCCATCGAGGTGGGAGCAAGCCAGTCTTCCACCATCGAGCGTAATGACTTTGCTGCGCTAGCCATCATCTTCTCCTTATCACGCTCGCCATTCGCGTGACTACAATCTGCTGACTGGTCTGCAACCCGCATGCAGCGCGCTCCGCTCCCGGGCCCGTCCGACCATGGACGGGCGATGGGGCGTTGCACGCTGTTGTTTCCGCGCTTCATGTACGTGTGCGGCGCATACGAGAGCCGCACACGCTTGCTACTTGTTCACCTTGATCCGATTGCCCGTTTCACTCGACTGCTCGATTGCATAGAGCACCTCGTGAAGTGCGCGTGCGTGATCGAAGCTGGGCGCCGTGCGGGTGCCGTGGCGCAGGTCGTCGGCGATCAACCGGTAGACGCCCGCGACATTGCGCGCTGCAACGGCATCGCCCGCATCGATCGGAAACGGATCGGGGACGTCGAGCTCCTCATAGCCGTTCTGGCCTTTGCGTCCGAATTCGACGCGTAAGGGCGAGATGTTGACGGCCGGAACGTATTCATTCCTCGCGGTGACGCGCAAGTCACCCTCGCTTCCGTTGATCTCCCACAGCAGCTTCGTTCCGCGCGGCAGGCCACCGCGGAGCTGCAACGAAAGCGGGGCCCCGGAGCGGAGAATCGCGTTCGCCATGAGGTGGTCGGGCGTTTTCATCTCGACGGTTTCGCCCGTCTCGATGATGCGCACGGTTTGCCTGCGTTGCGAGAGCACCGCGCCGATCTGTTCGATATCGCCGAGGACGGCATCGATCGCCGCAATCGCGTGCCCACCGATCACGGAAAGCAGTGTCGCGCCGTTCGCGTTGTCCATCGCGTAGGCGTCACCCTGCAGGATGTCGTCTCCCCAGCTGAAACCCGATCCGACGTACGTCGAAGACAGGACGTCGCCGATCTTGCCGTCCGCGACGAGCTTGCGCATGAACTGCACTTCGGGAGAGGCGATCGCCTGTGCGCCAACGACGGCCAATGCCTTTTTCTCGCGCGCGAGTTCGGCAAGCGCGATGGTTTCTTCGAGCCCATTGCCGAGCGGCCATTCGCTGTACACGGTCTTGCCCGCCTGCAGGGCCGCCGTGACGACGTCCTTGTGGTGCTGAACCTTGACGGTGACGACGACGATGTCGATGTCCGGCGATGCGGCCAGCGCAGCGGCGCTTTCGAATGCCTGCGGGATACCGAACGCGGCGGCCGCCGCTTGCGCGCTCGCGAGGCTCGTATTCGCCACGCCGGCGAGCTCATAGACGCCGGACAACGCCCGCAAGGCCGGAATATGAGCTGTTGCCGCCCAACCGCGCCCTGGGCTCAGGCCGACGATACCGACACGATATTTTCCTTCCATTGCTTCCTCTAATCTTTAGGTAACTGCAGTAACCGTAGGCACCCGATCTCGAAGGCTGGCCCTCTGGAGCCGGCCAGAGACACCGGCCGCAGCCGTCATACGATCTGGTATCTGTACGACGGGTCGTCCTTGTCACGGCGCCCGACATTGGAATTTCCGAGCGGTGCGAGATCTCCGGGAACCGGGTCCGATCGCTGGGAGTCGAGTACGACCATCCGATCGGCAATGCGCCATTCGCCGTTTCGCCGCTCCATGCGGTCCACGTAGCGAATGTTCACCACCCAGTCCATCGCAGGTTTGTCGCCGTCGGGCTTCGTGCGGTGGCTTGCCTGCGCATAATGTTCCGCAAACGCCACGTCGCCGTGGACCTCGACATACTGGTTGCCGGTGAAGTGCTGCGTCGATTCGAAGTTCGGCAACAACTCGGCTGCCCAGTCGATGAAACCTTCGACACCACCCTCATACGCACCGTGCCTGTCGATCGCATCCGGGTGGTAACACGACCGCACGAGATCCCAGTCCATCCGATCGATGCCGCGGCAATAGCGGATATGAACGCGGCGAATCTCCGCTTCATCCAGCAGCTGCTGAAGTTTCGCTTCCAACTTCGGTCTCCTTGATTGAATCGTCGCGGCTGAAGCAAATCGATGCCACGCCGCTGGGGTGAGTGGATTGAAACCGGTCGCGAGCCCAATCCGCTTGCGAATCCGCAACGTAACCTGACGATCGAGCCGAACTACGCGCCAGCGTTCACTTCGCCGTGCCCGGATGCGGCCGGTATTGGCCCGTCTCCATCAGCTCCGATGCGGCAATGGCCTTCGGCGTCCAGCGCAGGGTCGCGCGTGTTTCCAGCAACCAGGCCTGATAGCCCTCGGGAACGTCCTCCGACGGCCCGTGGTGGATGACTCCCTTCGGCACACAGGTCAACGTCCCCGGTTCCGTACAGCCGCCCCAGGCGCCCGGGCCTCGCACGTAACAGATCACCTCGTCGAAATCGGCATTGATGTGAACGGGTGGCCGCCCACCGGGACGCGCGCTGAGGTTGAACATCAGCAGGTCGCCCGTAGTCGATGACAGAAACTGGCTGGGCGGCCCGCCCTCGGGCAGGTAGGCGTGAACCTGGATACTGGCCAGATTCAGCTTCCACACCGGGACGGACTCCGACAGGCACATGCCGAGTGCGAGGGGGTCATGCGGCATCATGAAGACCGTGTTCTCGGGGTCGAGGGTCTTCAGCACCAGCCGCGTCGGGCCGCCGGCCGGCATGGCGGCATCGACTTCGGCAAACTTCAGATCCCGCGCGACGTTGAGCATGCCGCTTGGCGCAGGCGGCGCGAGCTTCAGGGCCGAAGGACTCTCGACGATGATGCTTCGCATCGCATCGCCCGTCGGTGCATACCGGTACGCGACGGAGCGGGGAATGCAGACGAAGTCCCCTTCCGTCGCCGTGAGACAGCCCACGTCCGTTTCGAACCTGACCGTGCCGGACTGGATGAAATGGATCTCGTCCGCTTCGACATTGCGCACCACATACGGCATGGGCTTGCGCCGTCCCGACACATGCAGCTTGACGCCGAGCCTGGAGGTCGCCACGGTGGTCGGAAGGGCCTCGGGGTCGTCCTGATCGTCCGGCGTCAGGCGCTCGAGGACGGCTCGCCGCGGTGCATGCGGTCCCTGCACGGAAAGATAATCGGGCGCGTAGGTCGGCCGGGTCACCACTGACAGCGCGCCCTGGAATCCGTCACGGGTCCAGAGTTGCACCGGCGGGGGGCCTGCATCATGCGGCTTGCCACTCATTTGTCACTCTCCTTTTGCTCTTGAACGCTCACATCCGTCATAGACCTGATACTGTGCCCGCCATGTGCTTGCCGAGCAGGGCTTCGGGCTGAACGACCCTTCATGCGCAAACGAAAGCCATCGCCGGCCGTGCATGTGCTCATCCCGGAGGACCTGACGACCTCCTTCGTTAGGCACGAGGACGTCGCCCCGTATGCAACGCGGTACAGCGGTTTCGGCCATGCGGAGCAGGGTTCGGCTGCGTTGATCTTCGCATCCGTCGCTCACTCACGTCGTGCCTGCCCCGCTGTCCGCTTGCGCGGTCATGGCCGCGCAATCCTTTTAAGTTCGGACCGGCTTGCCGATCAGTTGCCGGTACTCATTCGCCGTTGCCGGCTTGCGGCCGAGCAGACCGGCGATGTCCTTCGCCATCTGGAACATCTCGAGATTGCTCTGGAGGCGCTCGTCGCTGTTCGGATACTTCCACGGCGTGTCTTCCGTGCCGACGCGGATATGCAGACCCATCATGGTGGCGAGGGTGGTCATATAGAGCGACGCGCGGCCCGCTGCGCAGACGCTGATGACCGAGGTCGGATCGATCTTGCGAATCTGGTCGACCATCAGGAACATGTGTTGCGTCATGTCCTGGGCGTCGCTCACCCAGGTGCCCGACACCAGCGTGCGGCCGACGTTGAACGGCAGGCCGTAGAGGATCAGCCAGTTGTACGGCTTCTTGAGGATGCCGGTATCGATCAGCTTGCGCTTGGCAAGCTCGATTTCGCCGGAGCTGTGGACCGCCAGTTCGGGCTTGACGCCCAGTTCCTCGAGCGTCGTGACGGCCGGCAACGCAAAGGCCTCAGGATGGCCCGGCGCGCAGGGCGCGACTTCAGTCAGGCCTTCGCGAGCGGGACTCAGGCACATATCGAACGTCGTGCCGTTCAGCACGTTCACGTTCGGCACGAAATCGTTGCCGAAGCGGGCGCGCAGCGGCTCGATAACCTGCTTGTAGGCCTCGACGGGCAGGATGTCGCGATCCATGCGGCGCCCCTGTGCGTCGGTCATGAACGAGAAGTCGATGTGAACGCCGCAAGCGCCGGCCTCGATCACGCTGGTCGCTTCATCCACGTACGCCTGGAACGACGACGTGTCTTCAAAGCGGCCCGAGACCGCGGCGTTGATTGCGACCTTCTCCGACACGTCCCACTTGGGCTGCAACTCGGCCCCTGCGATGAACTGGTACTCCTCCAATTCGCGTTTGGCGGCTTCCCAGAGTGGCAGTTTTTCGATCATGATGATCCCTCGACACAGGTAGTGAATTTAGGTTCGCAAACCCTCCGAACCCACGGCAATCAGATTGGAGAGGGTCTGGCAACTCACGCCGGAGAGGCTGCAGAGCCGGGCCCTTCTCGCAATTAAATCGTTTGTAATAAGATGGTTCCGCAAACAATCGATTCATGAAGAATCATGCGAGATAGAACGATATAAGTCAAGGAACCCAGGGAATATCCTGATCAAGGACGGGTGGGCAATCGTCCTTTGCCGCCCGTCAGTGACCATTTGTCCCGGAATGTTGAGCAATGCACCGGATCACCTTGAAGCGCTCGTGACGCGGCGATGAACGGCCAACCATGAGAGGCCGATGCAGCGCGACATGCGCGCGCTTCAGGCTTCGCTGACTGCTTGAGTGTGCGAAAGGTCCGCAGTGGTGTCTGCAGATGGTGGATGAGCGTCGCAAGCAGAATGGCAAACTCCTGCTCGAGCACTCGGACCGATCGCCCGCGTCAAGCGCGAGGACCAGTTGCCCTGGTTGGGCCATGAGCAGTGCCGCGATGACCCTTCGTTCGCCGCCGGGAGCGGCGTGGCGCCCACGACGGTTGCCCCGGCGACGTAAGCGCCGGTCCTGTTCGGCAGCAGACCTACCCCGAGGGCTTCAGCCGCGCGTGAATTGATGCCCACCCCAACCAATTTGCGCCCGACGCGGTCGTCCGGGTGAAGTCGAGGACCGTATTGCCGGAGCCACGTGTGGCATTTGAAGGGAGCGCCCGATCGAGCACTCCGCTCGCAATGAGTTCGACGATCTGCCGCTCGCAAAGCCCTTCGATGTCGTAGGTACTCTGTCCTTGCAGATCGCCAAGCTCATCAGCTATCAACGTTCGAACACGGCCTTCAGTTTCTCCGGCGGGAGCGCGGAGGTGAGGTCGGCATCGGGTGGTGCCGTGGGGTCGCACTTCGGGTCGAGCCCCTTCGCGCTATCCGCATACGGGAACGGAAGGATCGAAGGGGATTCCTTGTTGACGGTTCCCTGGTAGGCAGCGACGCCCTGGCGTACCGCAAAGCGCACGTACGTCGTCGTGCCGTCGAGTGTGTAATAGGGATAGGGCTTGCCCGCCTGCTTCGCCGCGACAAAATGGCAATTCACCTGGTTGTCGCTTGCGATCGTCGCGATGGCGGGGACTGGAAGGTGAGCCTGTTCGAATGCTTTTACAGCGGCCAGCGCGGTTTCGCCACCATCCGTCACGATGGCATCGATCTTTGGATACTGCGCGATGAGACCGACCGTGGCTTTCTGGGCGTCGACGGGATTCCAGTTCGTCACGATGTACTGCTCGTTGAGCAACTTCAGACCCGGGTATTTCTTGAGTCCGCTTCTCAGACCGTCCATGAAGTTTTTGGAGGTGGTCGCGCCGGGCGAGCCACCCATGAACACGACGTTTCCGTTCTTGAGTGTGCTTCCGAGCCAGTCAGCCCACATGACACCGATCTGCTGCGTATTGCCCACCACGTTGACCACGTAGTCACGGCCAGGTGTGCCAGCGACCTGAGCCGAGTACGGGACGACAGCGACGCCCGCCTTCATGGCCGCCCGCATTGCGGGAAGCTGCACCGCACCGAAATCGGGAAGCAGAATGAGGACGTTGATGCCCTGCGCCACCATGCTGTTGATGTCGGAGTTTGCCTTCTGCGCATCGCCGTTGGCGTTGCTATAGATGATCCGCGTGACGTTCTTGCACCGGCTGAGCTCGTCCTTGACTTCCGCGAGGCCGGTCTTGCGCCACGTATTGCCGCCATAACCGTCCGACACGCCAACGATCATCGGCTTCGTGCCGCACATCGGCGTGATGTCGCCTTGATGGTTCGTGATGGAATCTTCCGCCGCGTGGGCGGCGGTACAGATCAAACCCGTGGAAAGGATCAGGCCGGCGCTTATTTGCGTAGTCGGGACGAGCAGCTTCTCTAGCCAGTATCGGAGATCGCGGCGGCTCTTGATGCCGCGTTGATGAGCGGCCATAGAGTCGTGCACATCGATCGGACTTTGCAGTTTTTGTACTGCAGCTTGTGATACGCGACGCTTGAAGAACATGGTGATCCTCGCCGTGGGTGATGGATGAGTCATGCAAATGGGACGAACAGGAAAATGAAACTTTCCTATGGCGAAAGTGATACGTGATCCTAATAGAAGCGATGCTGTGTAAGATAGATTTATATCGAATAATGTGTTTTGGGATGAATTAAGTCAAGCACCCTGGGGAAAGTCCCTGGCAAGGGTGCGCAAGAACGCGAGTGCTATCCATAGGATGAAAACAAGACCCGGCAATGATCTTCCACGATTTTTGACACGATTAATGCTTTGTAGGATCATGCGATATAGAATCAAGTGATGGCGATCTGACCGGCCTATCGGCCCGCGTGGCTGGCACCGTGCTGACGCTTTCGTTTCGACTGTTTCGCAACAAGGAGAAGAGGTAATGGGAAATCAAAAGCTTCGGCTGTCTATCGCCGTTGGCAACTATGACCGCATGCGGCCGCTCATCGATGGGGACGTTCAGATCGAAGGCGTAGATCCCGTCTTCCTGCTTCAGGAGCCCGAGGAGATCTTCTTTCGCGCGTTTCGGCACGCCGACTACGACATCTGCGAGCTCTCGCTCAGTAGCTACTCGGTCAAGACGGCTGCGGGCGAGTCGTCCTATATCGCCGTGCCTGTCTTTCCGTCGCGGGCGTTCCGTCATACGTCGATCTACGTGCGCGCAGACCGTGGGATCGAGAAGCCTGAAGATCTGAAGGGAAAGCGCATCGGGGTGCCCGAGTACCAGCTCACCGCCAACGTCTGGGTCCGTCTCCTTCTTGAGGAGGAGTATGGCGTCAAGGCATCGGACGTGACCTGGGTGCGCGGTGGCTACGAAGATCCGTCCAGAGTCGAAAAGATCGCGCTGAACTTGCCCGGTGACATCAAGCTTGAAGACGCTCCCGAAGGCGAAACTATCTCCGGACTTCTGGCGGCGGGGAAGATCGACGCCGTTATCGGTCCGCGTGCGCCTTCCTGCTTTGACGAGGGTCATCCGCAGGTTCGATATCTCTTCGACGATCCCCACAAGACTGCGGCCGACTGGTATGCGCGCACAAAGCTGTTTCCGATCATGCATACGCTCGGTGTCAGAAAGACGCTCGCCGAACAGCATCCGTGGCTGCCGGGCGCGCTCGTGAAGGCATTCGAGAAATCGAAGACCCTCGCGCTCACGCGGCTCAGTGAGACCGGGGCGACCAAAGTGACCTTGCCGTTCGTCGAAGACCAGTTGCGGGCGGCGCGCAAGCTGATGGGCTTCGATTTCTGGTCGTACGGCTTTGCCGAAAACGAGCGGACTATCGATCGCTTCCTTGCCCAGCATTATGCGGAGGGGCTTTCCAGCCGCCGATTGAAGCCGCATGAGCTGTTTCACCCTGCGAGCCTGGAAAGCTTCAAGATCTGATTCGTATACCTGACTCATTCGGGGCAGCGCGTCGCGAGGCGCGCCTGCCCCGGTACGTCGTTCTTGTCCCCGATCCGTACAAGGCACGGAAGCCCGTCTCGAGCTGCGCCGGCTAGCCGTCAGCGCAGCGTGACCGCGAGCCAGCGAACGAGCGTGAGGACCGGGTGAAGGACAGAAAGTGAAGGAGGGCGGCCAGGTCAAGCATCTGGCCGCCGAACGGCGCGAACGCCGGTAGCTGTGGACTCAGATCCTTGAAATGAGAGCCAGGCTGGCGACCATCGAATTCAAGCGGCGCATGGGCGCGACCGAACATGCCACCGGGCAGCTCGGGTAGCGGTCTTCATCGTGTATGTCCCGTGTTTCGCGCTCACTCCAGAGCCCCTGATTTCAATAGACTAGCGTGCCGAGGTTGACGCTTCCCGTGCGGTCTCTCGAAGCCAGCACCTTTTCCGTTCCGTCCTTTCGCACCCGCACCTCGATACGCGAGGAGGGCGCGGTCAGCCCTGAGAATCGGAAGTCGCCGAAATGGTCGGTCCTTGTCGTGGATTCGCGTCCATCGGAGGCGTCACGCAGGACAACTTCGGCGCCCGCCAGATTGCGCAGTTGACCACCACCCACGTCTTCGCAGACGTTGCCTGCCACCAGATGACTGAGTGCATCGTCCAGATTCTTGTAGAAGACGCGCGGCCTGGTGCCGAGTTCGGGGCGCATGACTGACAGGTGCTCTTTCTCGACTATTTCCGCCAATTGGGCGTCCGCGACGTTCAACGCACGGATCGCCTTGGTGGGGCAGGCTTGTGTGCAGCGCGGCTCTTTCCAGCCGGCGTCGAGCAGGTGAGCGTCGAAGTTCCAGTTCTGTGGCACCTGTTCCTGTTCATTCCATTCGATCATGCCGTAAGGGCATGACCGGACCAGATCGCGCCGGCCATGCGACTTGACCGGGTCGATCACGACGACGCCGTCCGGACGCTTGTAGATCGCGCCGTCCGATGCCGCTTTGACGCAGGGTGCGTTGTCACAGTGATTGCAGGTCTTCGGGATATAGGTGACATCGACGAGCGAACCCTCTCCGCGAACGTGACGTTCGATCCGGATCGTTTCCAGGCCTTCCGGCGGATGAGGCGCGGAATAACCCGGAAAGGCGTTGCCGCTGTACTCGTCCTTGGTCGCGAGGACGCAGTTTCTGCAATTGATGCAGAGTGAAACATCAACGACCAGCGCCCAGCCGCTCACGCTGCCTTCTCGAGATTTGAGTCCCATTTTTCCACCTCCACCCAGCAAGTGTTGGGCATGATCCCGTCCGCGGTCGGACTCATTTTTCCACCTGGCGTCAGAAGATTGAGACAACCTCCCCGATCGACCAGGCCCATCGACGTCTCGATCAGGTCGAGCTCGGCACACGACTCGTTGCCGCGTGTCACGCCCGCCTTGACGAGCTGAGAAACGTCCACCGCACAGATGACTGACGCCTGCGCGTTGTAGACCCGAACCAGATCGCCACGCTGCAGGCCTCGAGTCTGCGCATCTTTGGAGTTCAATCGCAGCACCCAGTATCGATACCCGTCGACCTCCATCCGATGTTCGTCGATCGTGCTGACGTGACTGTTCTTCCCATCCGCATGCGTATGGAAGCTGTAGACGGGATGGTTGGTCACGAGTTGCAGCGGAAACGGTTGTTTCGCGGCGCTAGCGCGGTTCATGTAGCGGTTGACGGCCGGCCTCGCAGGATCAAGCTGTTCGATACGACGCAGGCTCGACGGCACGAACTCGAACTTGCCCGACTGCGTGGGCAGCCCCTCGCCGAAGCCGAGCGAATACGTGCCGGGTAGCGGATTCGGTTCCGGCAGATCCTTCGGACGGCCTTCCGCAAACCAGCGCATGTCGACAGACGGCTGGTCGTCGTCCTTCGGTGGAGGCACGACGTGATAGCCCTTTTTCAGGAACTTCTTCCAGGTGGTCTGCCTGGGCAAGTCGGTAGAATTGAACATCCGCTCGCACCAGGCCAATTCGGAGCACCCGCCTTCCGAGTACATCCCGCCGTATCCAAGCCTGAGCATGATATCCAGAAAGATCTGATAGTCCGACTTCGATTCGCCGAGGGGCTCGATGCATTTGTGCTGCATGGTCACCACACGGTGATTGAGCTGGGTCTGCGCATGCTGGATGTAGCCACCACAATTCGCCCATTCGGAGATGTCGTCACGTTCGAGCGCGGTGCACGCAGGCAGAATAATGTCTGCGAACTGGGCCTCGTTCTCCATCCAGATCGACTGGTTGACGATAAATTCGAGCGATGAATGACGATACGCTTCAACGAGCCTGTTCGATCCCGGCGTCGTGCCGAACGATGACGAGCCGTAGCGGTACAGCATGTGGATGCGGGAAAGGCCCGGCCTCGGATACGAGTATTCGGCAAATTGCCCCTCGGTCGAGAAGCCGTCCCACGCGTAGCCTTGCGCGTGTCCCTCCACGATGGCTTCGGCAAGCCGTTGCCGGGGGACGGCCTGCTTCACCGGGTTGATCGTGATAATGTGAGGCATGCGGCAGTAGTTATTGGCCGCGCTCGCCGTGTTGTTCAGATCACCGGAAATTCCGCCCTCGGCGTAGCCAGGAAAGTAAAAATTGAGGTCCTGCGGCGCGCCGATCTGCAAATTGCCGAAGTTAATTCCCGGTTTTCCCCATCCCTGCATCGCCATCATCATGACGACGCTTCGCGCCCATTGAGCACCCGTCTCGGTGCGGCATGCGCCACCGAAGCCTGCGCCCAGGCCGCCGGCCGCGAGATACGTCTTCTTCGACGCCCACAACTGCGCGAGACTGCGGACATCCTTGGCGGGCACACCGGTTTCGGCCTCTTGCCACTCCGGCGTCTTCGGTACGCCGTCCTCTTTGCCGAGAACGTAGGCACGCCATTCGTCGAAGCCGGTCGTCTTCGATTCCACGTATTCCTTATCGTAGCTGCCGCTGGTCATCCATTCATGCATGATCGCGATCGCGAGCGCCGAGTCGGTACCCGGCTTGATCGGCAGCCATTTCCCGCCCAGGAACTGAGCGGAGTGCGTCAGATAGGGATCGATATGCACGAACTCGATGCCGAGCTGCTTGGCCCACAGCCGGCGCTCGGTGCCTTCGAATCCGCCATAGACACCACTGGTCGATTCGGGATCGCTCGACCAGAACACGATCACCTCGGCATGCTGAAGGCAGTCCTCGGTCGTGCCGTAAAAGCTCGGCGTGCCCAGCCGCAGGCTATTGCCGTAGTGATGCATCGCCCCCCAGTACCATCCTTCCCAGCTGATCGGACTTGGTTCGACGCGGGTGTGTCCAATCAGGTTGCCGAAGCGCAGCAGCGCGCTCAGGTAGTAGTTGATGTTCCCCCACTGGTGATGCGCGCCCGTGACGATGGCGACGGCCCCGGGGCCGTAGTCCTGCTTCATCCGGCGGATTTCTCCAGCGACGATATCGAGCGCTTCGTCCCAGCTGATGCGTTCATAGCCCGAGATCCCGCGATTCTGAACATTGCGTTCGCCATTGGGATCAAAGTCGACGCGCTTCATCGGATAGAGGAGGCGCTTCTCGGAGTACACGAGCGATTTGAGGGAGAGCGCGTGCGGACTGACCGTCGCGCGCCGCGCCGGTGAAAACCGGCGACCTCTCGCCGTGATACTCCAGCTCGGCCCGTCGTCCTCTTCGAGATCGATGGGCGTGGTGCGGACGATCTTGTCGTCCTTGACGAAGACGAACACGGGTCCGCCATTGGTGAGCGTGACGTAACGCGTGGTTCCGTCCTTCATCGGCGTGCCCTTGCGCCACGCAGCCGTCTTCATCGTGTTGACGAGCTGGCCGAACCACACGAGCTTCGGGTCGCTTCCTCCCTGCGTGATCTTGAAGTTCTTGAGCGCGTCGATCAGGAACGCATGATCGGTGTTCGGCGCGAGCATCTTGCGGGCGGTCGCCACGTCCATGAAGACAAGCTCGGCGTCGGGTTTGGGATTCACACCCCAGCTCCCCGACACAGTTCCGTTTCCGAAATGGAGTTGTCTCGAGAGGGTGTTGTCTCTGAGACGCAACTGGATGACTCCACTCCCTGTGGCGAGATGCGCGCGCATGGCCGGGAACTTGCGTGCTGCAATACGCAGCACGGTCGGCATGAGCCAGAGGATAAGTACGAGGATTTTTCGCTGCATGAGAATGTCGTCCCTGAGCAGAACTGCGCTTTGATTGGACCCTGCGACTGCCGGTCAGGCATCGGCCGATCAGCCGGCTACCTGTGTCTCCGTGTTTCCGGAACGATCCGGGACATCGATCCCGGTGGTTCTGAATTGCGCCCTGACCGATTCTGCGGAGGGGCGCGACGCAGTGGTCGATCACGTTGTATGATCTTACCCACAACGTATCATTTGTGTAGAAATGATTCCACAAAAAATAAATCGATATCGAATGATATTGTTTGGTATAAATAATGTCAAGCGCCTGCATGATGGGGTGCCCTGAGTACCGGCTGTTCGTGGCCCGGAAATCTCCCCGTGCGCCCATAGATAAAGGAATGAGGAAATGCCCAAGTCGAATCCCGGTGTCGCCAAGGCAACTTCGGATCGCGAGCCGCCAGGCGAGGCGGCCGCGAAGCTGTCGCCCGAACTTTTTGATGAGCGTGGCCGAACGGTGCCGTGGATGGCCAAAACGGTACGCCGGCTCTATGATGCACAGGGCCAGAAAATTCTCGATAGAGAAAACCTTGCCATTGCGTATTGGTACTACCTGCGCGTACTCGCCGAGCGGGGCGAGTTGAATCAGCTCGAATTAAGTAAGCGAGTGGGGATTGCCTCGACGACCGCAGTGCCGGCACTCGACAACCTGGAAAAACGCGGGCTGGTACAAAGAATTCGAGATCCTAAAGACAGGAGAAAGTATTACGTCAGTCTTAAGGACGAGGGAAGGCGCCTGGTCGACGACATGTTGCCGCAGCTCTCGGAGATGTTTTCGGCCTCGCTCGACGGAATTTCTCCGCGGGACATGCAGGTGTTCTGGAAGGTCGCGCACCAGATCGAGAAAAATCTGATCCGGATGTCCCAGGACGATACGACCTTGGATTGACGGCTTCGAAAACGTCAGGCGCTGGCGGACACGGATTCAGGCGCATCAGCCGGTATGGACGAACGCGTCGCTGAAGAAGTCGTCTTCGGGCAAACCGGCCTTCACGAAGGTGTTGTGCGCGGCGCTCGTCATCGACGGATTGCCGCATGCGTACACTTCGTATCCCGCGAGCGAGCCGAAGTCTTCGAGCACCGCCTCGTGAACGAAGCCGCGCCGGCCCGTCCACGCCTCGTCGGCTTCGGACAGCACCGGCACGAACTTTACGCGGCCACTGTCGTGCCATTTCTGCGCGAGTGCCGCGAGATAGAGGTCTTCGGCGCGGCGCGCGCCCCAGTACAGATGCAGCGGCCGTTCGAGCCTGCGCTTGATGGCGTCCTCGACGATCGACTTCACCGGCGCGAACCCCGTGCCTGTCGCGAGCAACACGGCGGGCCTGTCCGACCCTTCGCGCAGCGTGAACTCGCCGAACGGTAACTCGATGCGCAGCCTGTCGCCTTTCGCGATGCGGCCCAGCACGCCTTCGGAGAACCGGCCGCCGGGCACATGGCGCACGTGCAGCTGCACGCTGTCGCTTTCGTGCGGCGCATTCGCCATCGAATAGTTGCGCCGCGTACCGTCCTCCAGCTCGATCTGCAGATACTGGCCGGCACCGAACTTCGCACGCACGCCCGCGGGCAGCCGCAACTGCAGGATGCTGACGTCGGCGGCCGGCTGAGTGATGCGGTACACGGAAGCATCGAGTGTTTTGCGCGCGACGGGGTCGCGCTTCTCGATGCGACGCGGCGCGATCGTCAGGTCCGTGTCGGGGCGCAGGCAGCACAGCAGCGTGCGCTCGGCCGGGCCCACCACGGCGCCCTGCACCTGCGAACGTCCCCCGCCTGCCACGAGACGTCCTTCGCAGGACGCGCAGACGCCCTTGCGGCACGAGTACGGCACCGCATAGCCGGCGCGTTCGGCCGCGTCGAGCACGGTTTCGCCGGCCTCGCACGGGAAGGTGATGTCGCTGTCAGCGACGGAAATACGAAAATCCATGATATGACCTCGATGCGTTGTCAGCCGGTGTTGGGCGAAGTTCGGGGCGGATCAGCCGGCAGGCGCCAGCATCGTGCCCGTCGTGACGAGGCCGCGCATGCCGGGCAGTGGCGCCGGGTTCGAGCGCCATTCGCCCGTGGTGCCGAAACCGCAGCCGTGACCGGCGCTCGAATAGATCACGCCCAGCTCCATCGCGCGCGCCCCTCCGGGCAAGTTCACGGGCGTCATAACGGCAACGCGAGCAGTGTGTCGATACGGGAGCTGTCGCACACGACGACGCGCTCGCGCAACCGCACGCCCGCCTCGTCGCGCACATACACGTCGCAATAGCGGCCCGTCGCGAACAGGTCGGTGGTCCCGTCGCGCATGATGCGCGCGACCATGAACGAGGTTTCGCTGCGCGTCTCGGCGCCGTCGTCGCTGATCACGTACGGCTGACCGAGCACATGGCGGTAGGCGTGCCGTTCATAGATATTGGCGTCGCGCAGCGACGCGACCCGGTCGACCAGCATCCCGTGCGAGGCCGCGTAGATCATGCTGCCCACGAGGCCGCGGCGATGGTTGTCGGCGGTCGTGACCCGGTACACGCATGACGTGGTGAAAAAGCCGGGCCACTGCCCGAGATCGCCGTCGTCGATGCAGCGCACGTATTCGGCCTGCGCGCGGGCGATCAGTTGATGGATGTCCTGCGTCATCGTCAATATCCCATTGCGTTGCGGTAGGCCTTCCAGAAGCCGCGAATCGAGGCTTCCGTCACGCGGCTGGCGCTGCTGGTCGTGCCGTCGCCGCCCATCTCGATCACCGAGCGTGCGTCGCTTGCCCCGTCGATGCCGCGCTGCACGAAGCCGCCCACGCAGCCGTCTTCCATCGAGACATAGCCGGCCGGCCCCACGAGATTCGCCTGACGCAGACGCATTTCCTGCAACTCGGGCGTATCCTCTTCGAAGCCGAGATAGATCCAGTTCAGTTCGGTCTGACGCGCGCCGCGCGGCAGGATCTGGCGCACCGCGATGGCGTTCTGGATCTGCTGCAGCACGAAGCCCGGAAACACCGAAAGAATCTGCAGCGTGATGCCGTCGCCAAACTCGTCGGTGCCCGCGAGCACCGACGTATCTTCGAGTTGGTGGCCGCTCTCCGAGCGGATGTTCTGACCCGCGTAGTCGTTTGTGGCTGCCTGCGTCGCCGCTTCAGCCGCGTGATCGACGGCTGAATAGCTGACGTGATGCCCGCCGCTGGGGTCGACGATGATGCCGCCGCGCTGCGACAGCTTGTTCAGCTGGAAGGTCGTGAAGAACAGATGCAGGATGCTGGCGTGATAGGAATCCTTGACGTTCTCGAAATAAAGCTTCCAGTTGTTCGGCAGCATCTGCGTGAAGCGGCCGAGCACGACGGGCGTGCGGTTTTCGAGCACGCGCGCGACGCGTTCGACGATCTCCTCGCCGAGGTATTCGTCGAGCGGCGGCACGTCGTCGGAGAAACTGCCGAACACGAGACCGTGCATCGTCGCCACGCGCAGCTTGCGCAAGCCGTGATCGCCAAGGCAGAAGCCTTCTTTCATGCCGCCCTGGCCGTTGATGCCATCCTGGAACGCGACGCCGAGCAGATCGCCTTGCAGGTTGTAGGTCCAGGCGTGGTAGACGCAGCTGAAGTCCTTCGCGTTGCCTTCGTCTTCCAGGCAAACCATCGCGCCACGATGCGCGCAGCGGTTTTCGAATGCATAGAGTTCGCCGTCCGCGTCACGCGTGACCACCACGGGCGCATCGCCGACGAACGTGCTGCGGAAGTCGCCCGGATTCGGCACTTCGGCTTCGAGGCACAGATAGCTCCAGTTCGGACCACGAAAGATCGCTTGCTGCTCGTCCGCATAGACTTCGTCGCTCTGAAACAGCGCATAGGGCACGCGCGTAACGCCCTCGGCGGGCCACTCGATGCTGGCGCGGCGCGCCGGCTGGATGGGGATGATGTTCAAGGTGCTGACTCCGTAGCAGGCATTTGCCAGATGCCGATTGCCGGGGACCGAGGCGGGACTGTCGTTGACAAGCCTGCCGAGGTGTGTTCGAATATCGTACATTGTTCGATATGAGAACCAATATGACACCCACCAAAAGTCCTGTCAATACGGAGGACCGCACGTCGTCGCCCGTCGAGGACGATGCCGGGGCAAGCCATGCCCGCGCAAAGGAAGGCATGGCGGGGCTCGCCAAGGGCCTGGCGATCATCGAGGCGTTCGGCGCGAACACCACGCGCATGACCGTCTCGGATGCGGCGCATCTGGCTGACCTGAGCCGCCCCGCGGCGCGGCGCTGCCTGCTGACGCTCGTCGAGCTTGGCTATCTCGCGCACGACGGTAAGTTCTTCACGCCGTTGCCGCGTATGCTGCGGCTGGGCGGTGCTTACCTCAGCACGTCGTCGCTGCCGCAGATTGCGCAGCCGCTGCTGGCGAGTGCGCGCGACACGCTGCAGGAGTCCATCTCGCTGGCCGTGCTGGACGAGGGTTATGCGGTGTTCATCGCACGCGCCGAGGCGGTCCGTATCGTGTCGACGGGCGTGAAGCTCGGTGGCCGCCTGCCCGCCTATTGCTCGGCCACGGGACGCGTGCTGCTAGGCGGCCTGCCTGAACAGCAGGTGCGCGCGCACCTCGAAAGCGTCCCCATGAAGCGGTTCACCGATCGCACCGTGGCAAATCTCGACGGCGTGCTGAAGGCGATCCGGCGCGCGGCAGAGGACGGCTACGCGATCAGCGACGAGGAGCTGGAAATCGGCATGTCGGCGATGGCGGTGCCGGTGAGAAACAGCGCCGGGGAGATCGTGGCGGCGCTGAGCGTGAGCGTATTTTCAGGGCGCGTGAGCATCGAAACGTTGCGAGAAAACTTTCTGCCAACGCTGCGTGAAACGGCCGGGCGCGTGCAACGCTCGCTATAGGCCAACTGGTATCCGCGCATCCGGCCGCGAGGTGTGCGCCCGACTAGCGGCGTTTCCTGACATAGGGTGCACGGCACTGAGATGCATTGGTGCCAGGCGGAACGAGCGCGGTGGCGACCTGCCAGGCAGTTAGCCCGACCGGATAGGGCCGCGGTGCAACGGCGATAAGTGATGGGTGGTCCAGACGCGCCTGTGTGCGCCGCCGGCTATTGAAAACTTCGGTCTCGCGAGAGAGGAGGACCGCTACAACAGAGCGGCAAAGTGGCGGCGTGCGAATTCAAGCTCTGGCAGCAGGTGTTCCACTACGCCTTCGCGCGTCATGCGGCTTGTCGACACCGAAAGGCTCATGGCTGCAACCATTTCGCCACGTGCGTTGCAGATCGGAACGGCGATCGAGCGAATACCGATCTCCAGTTCTTCATCAATGATCGCGTACCCGTGTTTGCTCACGAACTCGATCTCTTTCATGATGCTGCTGGTCGTAGTACGGGTGTGAGGCGTCAGGGCGGGACGTGCCATTCTGTTGAGCATGAACCTCACCTCGGCGGCTGGCCGGCTCGACAGCAGAACGCGCCCTGTCGCACTGCAGTAAGCAGGTAAGCGCGAGCCAACACCCAAACCGCTGGATAGGCTGCGTCGATGCGATGAGCGCGCGACGAAGACTGCGTCCTGCGAATCCAGCACAGCGATCGAGGCAGCCTCTTGCGTGCGTTCGCTGGTGATCTCCAGGATAGGTTGTGCGACCTTGGCCAGCGGATCTGAAACGACATACGCGTAGCCCAACCTCAGCGCGCGAGGTGCCAGGACAAAACTGTGGCCATCCTGCGCGGCATAGCCCAGCTTGCATAGCGTCAGCAAACTGCGTCGTACCGAGCCCTTGGTATGGCCGGTTATCTCTGCCGCCTGTGTCAGTGTCAACGGCCCCTTGTTCATACCGAATGCTTCGATGATGGACAGCCCTTTTTCGAGTCCCATCACGTATTCCGGCTCGTTTTCCCGTGGTTCTTTCCCGCTCGCCTGAGACGTCATAAACCCTCGCGAAATTCGGATTCCGTACAAACGTCCGGTATGCGGAAATTGTAGCCGGGATCTTTGACATGTGATCGGCTATGTAGCGAAATACCTGCAAACGCGCCCGCGGTTCCTGCGTGAAACCGGGCTCACTCATTGTTATCAGAAGTCTGTTGATTTGCGAAGGAAACCATGAAATCTGAATTACCCAAGTGCCTTATTGTCACCGGCGGTGCCAGCGGTATTGGCTATGCCTTCAGCGAACACCTTGCACAACTGGGGCACCGTGTCGTCATCGCCGACCTGCGCGGCGCCGAAGAGGCCGCGGCACGGCTTCGTGAGTCCGGACATCAAGCCATCGGCGTGCGCACGGACGTCGCCAGCGAGGCGGATGTCGCTGCTATGGCGGCCGCAGCAGTTTCGGCGTTCGGCGGTATCGATGGGCTGGTCAATAACGCCGCGCTATTTACCACCCTGACGCTCAAACCGTTTGAGCAGATCACCAATCAGGAATGGATGCGGGTGATGGAAGTCAACACGCTGGGCCCATTCAACTGTGCCAAAGCCGTGTTGCCGCAACTGCGCCAAAGCGGCCGGGGGCGCGTCGTCAACATCGCTTCCACCGTGCCATTCAAGGCGCCGCCGAATATGGCGCATTACGTGGCCAGCAAGGGAGCCGTCATTGCCTTCACGCGCTCCCTTGCGCGGGAACTGGCGAAGGACAGCATTACGGTCAATGCGATTGCCCCGGGCTTCACGCTAAGCGACGGTGTGCTCCAGACCGATCTGCAGGACCGCATTGGCGAAAACGCGCGTACTACCGGCCGTTGTATCCAGCGCGATCAGGTGCCAGCCGACCTCGTGGCGGCGCTGGCGTACCTGGTCAGTGATGGCGCGGGCTTTGTCACCGGCCAAACCCTCGCCGTCGATGGCGGTAGTGTATTCCTCTGACTCAGGCAGCCATGGACACCTCAACCGCACGATACGAAACACTCGCCCTCTACATCGGTGGCCGTTTTCTGAGGGCCGATGGGCGGCCCGAACAGGATGTGACCAACCCCGCGACTGGCAAGGCGTTCGCCCGATTGCCGCACGCTACGCCCCAGGATCTGGATGACGCAGTGAGCGCAGCGGCCGATGCATTCCAGGTCTGGCGGCGCACACCGGCAATCGAACGCTCAGCGGTGCTGCGCCGGGTCGCCGCGTTGATCCGGGAGCGCGCTCCGCAGATCGCCCGCAACATTACGCTCGACCAGGGCAAGCCGTTGGCCGAAGCCATTCACGAAGTACAAAGCTGTGCTGAGCACGCTGAATGGCATGCGGAGGAGTGCCGGCGTATTTATGGACGCGTGATCCCGGCGCGCACGCCGGGTGTGCAGCAGACGGTCTCCCGTGAGCCCATAGGTGTTTGCGCTGCGTTCACACCCTGGAACTTTCCTTTCAACCTGGCGCTGCGCAAGGTGGTCGCGGCCCTGGGCGCGGGCTGCACAGTGGTACTCAAGGGCCCGGAGGAGTCGCCGAGCGCAGTGGTGGCGCTGGCGCGCATATTCCACGATGCGGGTTTGCCTGCAGGATGCCTCAACGTCGTCTGGGGCGTGCCGTCCGAGGTTTCCAGGCATCTCATCAACGCGCCGGCGGTGCGAAAGATTTCGTTCACGGGTTCCATCTCGGTCGGCAAACAGCTGGCGTCGCTGGCCAGCGCGCAGATGAAGCGCATGACGATGGAACTTGGCGGACACTCGCCGGTGCTGGTGTTCGATGATTCCGAAGTTGAAGAGGCAGCGCGTTATCTGGCGCGTACCAAGATACGCAATGCCGGTCAGGTCTGCATGGCGCCGAGCCGGTTCTTCGTGCACGAAAAAGCCTATGAGCGGTTCGTGGATGCCTTCGCTGCCGAATACGCGCCGCTACGGGTAGGGGACGGCCTCGATCCCCAGACCCAGATGGGACCGCTGGCCCACGAACGACGCGTGGAAGCGATGCAGGCGTTGGTGACGGACGCGCAGGAGCGTGGCGCATCGCTGGTTTGCGGTGGAAGCCGTCTGGGTGAAACAGGCTACTTCTTCCCGCCGACCATCCTCACCGGTGTGCCTGATAGCGCACGCCTGATGGTCGAGGAACCGTTCGGACCCGTCGTGCCGGTAACGAAATTCAGTAGCACTGAGGAGGCTTTGTCGCGTGCGAACGCGCTGCCATATGGCTTGGCCTCGTACGTGTTCACCAGTTCGATTGCGACCGCCGAATACGTTGCTGGCCGTATCGAGGCCGGAATGGTCGGCATCAACCATTTCGGTCTGGCACTGCCCGAGACGCCGCTGGGTGGAGTGAAGGATAGCGGTATGGGCAGCGAAGGGGGCAGTGAGACGTTCGATGCCTACCTCGTCACCAAGTTTGTGTCGCAGGCCAGTCGGGTGCCCTGACAACGAGGCGAGGCGACGGAGGCTGTGTTTGTGAGTGAAGGAGGTGGACAAATGAGTGACAAGCCGCATGATGCAGCGCCTCCCCTGGTGCAACTCTGGAGCCGTGACGGATTCCAGGGGGCGCTGTCAGTGGTGACCCGGGCGACCTACGCGCCTGATTATCTTTCCGTGCAGGGACCGCACGCACCGCGGCGCGCCGTCCTCGAGCGCCTGACGCCTGACGATCAGGACGACCCCGAGGCCCTTCCGACCACCGTGGCGACCTCCAGGCTCGGCGTCAAGCTGCATGTGTCGGGACGGCGCAAGCCCATGCCGTACGTGGTGCGCAATGTCGAAGCGGACGAGATCCATTTCATCCAGTCAGGCACGGTCAGGTTCGAAACGGACGTGGGCTGTCTGACGGCGACGGAAGGGGACTTCGTCTGCATTCCCCGCTCCGTCGCGTACCGGTATGCACCGACGGGCGATGCGATGCGAAGCATCATTGTCGAGAGTCCTTCGGCCCTGAAGCTCGCGCCGCCCGCGCCAAGCGGCATGCTCAACGTTGCGCGGGATCTGAAGTTTGCCGAAGTCGATGCCGCCATGCCCGCCGGCGGCCCGACGCGGCTGGTGCTGAAGACCCTCGACCCCGAGAACACGGTCTTCACGATGCCGCATGACCCCCTCGCACTCGGCATGTGCCTGTCGGAGTCCGTCCCGGTGTGGAAGCTGAATCTGGCCAGTATCCAGGTTCACGCCTACCTGCCCGAGGGCGGGCCGCCCAGCCAGTTTCTGTCATCGACTACGGGCGACCTGCTGATGTTCAACCTCAGCGCGCGTCCGGGTGGGCGACCACCCGTTCACATCAATGCCGATTTCGACGAGGTGATCTGTTACGTGCGAGGTCCGGGCGCCTGGGGCGGGTGTACGGAACCGGGGACGTTGACCTGTGTGCCAAAGGGGGTCATCCACCACGGGCCGTCGGAGGACGTTCCCGAGGGCTATCAGGCCTGGTTGCTGGAAACACGCGCGACCCTGCGCTGGACACCGAAGGCCATTGCCGCTTCGGAGCTGATGGAGACGGGCCAATACCGGCCGCATCCGGGTGTGGGCAAATGACCGGCGTGACGTTACGCGTGATGTACCCGAGCCGTAACAGCCCGGACGCCCGGGCGATGCGCTGAGGCTAACGCGTTGCCGGGCTCCACGCCAGCGTGCAGGTCAGGTCGGATGGCGTGCCGCGAGCGGGATTCGCTTTGGACCGCACCTGGCAACAGGTGGCGGCCTGGATAGACATGACTCAATGGTTTCGAGGATGCAATGAAAAATCGTTTTCGAGTGGGTGTCGTGGGAGTGAGCACGGAGCGCGGTTGGGGTACGACAGCTCATATTCCTGCGCTGCGTGCGCTGTCCGACGTATTCGAGACGGCTGGCGTGGCAAATACGAGTCTCGCGAGCGCAAAGGCGGCCGCTGCTGCCTTTGGTATTCCGCGCGCGTTCGAGAACGTGGCGGCGCTAGTGGCCTCGCCGGACATCGACGTCGTGGCCGTGACGGTCAAAGTGCCCCACCATCGTGAAGTCGTCACTGCGGCATTGGAGGCGGGCAAGCATGTCTACTGCGAATGGCCGCTCGGAAACGGCCTTGCAGAAGCGATCGAGCTTGCCGAACTCGCCAGGCAGCGCAAGGTCCGGGCGGTGGTGGGCACCCAGGCGACCGCGTCGCCCGAGGTCGAACTCGTGCGCGAGATGGTGGCGAACGGATACGTGGGAGACGTGTTGTCGTCGACCTATCTTGGCAGCGGTCCCACCTGGGGTGACGAAGTCACACGTGGCGACTCCTACGCTATGGATGCGCGCAACGGCGCAACCATGCTGTCGATCATTGGTGGGCACGCACTTGCTGCCGTGCAAAGCGTGCTCGGCCCCGTCGACGAAGTGGAGGGCGTGGTGTCGCAGCGACGGAAGACCGTGCGTATCGTCGGGACGGGCGACTCGATCCCGATGCAAACACACGATCATGTGATGCTCAATGCCGTTTTGAAGTCGGGCGCACCGCTGTCGCTGGAGCTCCGCGGCGGCCTGCCGCGCGGCACGCGGCTGCTGTGGGAGATCAACGGAACGCTTGGCGATCTGCGCATGACCGCGAAGAATGACCAGGTTCCCGTCATCAACATCACGCCATTGCGCGTGGAAGCTGGCCAAAGGGGTGAACAGGGGTATCGCGAGGTTGAGGTGGCGAAGGCGCACGACTTCGATTTCGTGGATACGGGCTTTGCGCGAAATGTGGCAGCCATCTATCGGCAGATGGCCGAAGACCTGATTCACGGAACCAGCACCGCCCCTGATTTCGATGACGCGGTAGCCCTTCACAAGGTGATTGATGCCATCGAGAGGTCCGATCAGACACGCACGCGGGTGCGAATCGACTGATCGGCGTCCAGCTCGTGAGCTGTTGGTCGTCAACGCGGCGAACCGTCGCGCTTCACATAAGTTATACACACGACCTCGGCGACAGCACGAACACTGTCGCCGTTTCGGACGTCGCCTCCCCGGCGTTCGACGGGCACTGATCCCGCTAGCGTGTCCAGTTGCGACTTGCGGATCGTCCCCGATCTGCTCGTCGATCAGCGAGTCAACGCTGCCGGCGGGCTCGTCCTTCTTTGCATTGGATCACGCTCAAGAATAACCACGCAATCACGGATCGCAGCGACGACGCGGCACCCAGTCAGTTGCGGCGTCGCCGTGCGCAGTCGCGCCGCTTTGAGACGACACCCACGTGAAATCCGTGTGCCATGCGGGATGGGTAGGGAGATTCCCCAGGACGCTTGACTTTGTTCATTCCGAAACACATCATTCTATGTAAATCGATCGCGTATAGCATCATCGTACTTGAAATGATATTCCAGGGGCGCGGATGGTGCTCCACATGTCGATGCCACCTCGTTGACCAACTGCCGTGGCTCCTCTTGTGTGTCGGTACTGGTTCATCAATAAACAGAGGAATGCGGGGCGATGTGTTACCTGCCGGCATAGCCCTCGATTCGACTGCTGGATTGCACTGCCTTCACCTCCACCCGAAGCCCTGCAAGCACGAAGTAAATCTGGTCCACACAGTTCGTAGAACATAGCAATGCAAATGGTGGATGCGTTGGGCAACATTTAACAAGGGAATCAAGGATCAATATGTTCGACTCGCTTATGGGCTGGCTGACCGGCACGCAACGATCTCTCTTCCGCGCTTCCTGCCAGCACGCTCAAGGAAGTATTTGCACAGCAATTGTTCGAGACGAATCATGAATGACCAGAAAACACTGCTGCAGATCGATGGTGTCACCAAGATCTTCCCCGGAGTGCGGGCGCTCGACAACGTGACGTTCTCGGTGGTCGAGGGCGAGGTACACGGTCTCGTCGGCGAGAATGGGGCGGGCAAGTCCACGCTCATGGCCGTCGCGTCCGGCGCCCTCGTTCCGGAGAAAGGGCGCGTCGTGATCGACGGCACGCAAACGCGAGGCGACACAGAGCAGGCGCGCCGGTTGGGGTTGGCTATCGTGCGGCAGGAACCGGCGCTCATGCCCGATCTCACAGTAGCCGAAAACCTTTATCTCGGCGTGCCAGCAGAGCAGCGTCCGTCCTTGATGGAGGTTGCGCAATGGGCGCGAGGGCTCCTGAAGCAATGGAGCGGCGACGTTGCAATCGATGCCAACGAGCGCGTGGTGAGCCTGGGCCCCGAGCAGCGCTTCATCGTTGAAATCGTCAAAGCGCTGGCTGCAAAGCCCAAGGTTCTGGTCCTCGACGAACCGACCGAACACCTGTTGACGGAAGACGTCGAGCGTCTGTTCGAGCGTATCCGCAAGATAACGGCTTCGGGTTGTTCGGTCGTCTACATCTCGCACCGGATCCGCGAAGTCCAGAGAATTGCGCATCGCCTGACGGTTCTTCGCGACGGTCAGGGCCAAGGCACGTATGAGGCCGCGGGCCTCAGCGAACAGGAAATCGTCGAACTGATCGTTGGCGGTGCGCTCGATCGCGACTTCCCGGCCAAGGGCAACGATGGCGGCGCAGGCGTCATTCTCGACGTGACGAAGCTGCGTGGTGCCGGCTTTACCGACATATCGGTTCAGGTCAGGCAAGGCGAGATTGTCGGCCTCGCGGGGATCGATGGCAACGGCCAGCGGGAGTTCATGCGGGCCCTCGCGGGACAGACGCGAAGCCGCGGCAGTGTCACGGTGGCCGGCATGCCCGCGAAGCTTCGCAACTCGCAGGCTGCGGCCGATTCGGGCATCCGTTATCTGCCGGGCGACCGTCATCGCGAGGGCATTTTCGGCGATCTGTCGGTGCGCGAGAATTTTTCGATCCGCAGTCTTTTATTCGATTCCATCAAGGGATGGGTGAGCCAGCGCAGCGAAGCAAAGCGCGCCAGGGACGCCGTGACACGATTCGCTGTCAAGACGCCATCCATCGACACGCCTATTCGCAGCCTGTCGGGCGGTAACCAGCAGAAGCTCGTGCTGGCGAGTGTCCTCGCCAGTCGGCCCAAGGTGCTGCTGGTCGATGAGCCGACCCAGGGCGTGGACATCGGCGCACGGATGGAAATCTACAAGGTGCTTCGCGAGGCGGCAGCCGCAGGCACGGCTGTGATCGTCGTATCGTCGGATGCGCACGAGGTGGCGGGACTCTGTGACCGTGTGCTCATCTTCTCGCGCGGCCATGTCGTCAAGGATTTGGGCGAGGACGCCGTCAGTGAGAACAACATCACGTCTGCCGTCCTGACGGCAACGACCGAGCGGGAGAAGGGCGCTTCCGGGACCTCCGGGCTCTGGACGTGGGCCGCAGGGGATTGGGCGCCGCTCGTGATGCTTGCCGTTGCCGTCTGTGCGCTCGGCATGTATGCGGCGCACGTCAATCCGACCTACCTTTCTGCGCGAAACCTCAGCGGCATGCTGGCGCTCGTGGCGACACTGGCCATCGTCGCATACGGGCAGCAGATGCTCATGCTGGTCGGCGGGATCGATCTTTCGGTCGGGCCGCTCATGGGGCTGATCGTCGTCATACAGTCGTTCTTCCTGAATGATGGGGCCTCGTTGAGTCATCAGCTCTCTGGATGGGCGATCGTGTTGCTCGTCGCTCTTGCCGTCGGATTCGTGAACTGGATGCTGGTCGTTCCATTCCGGTTGCATCCGATGGTGGCGACGCTCGCGACATACATGGCGCTTCAGGCGGTGTCACTGCTCCTGCGCCCTGTTCCCGGTGGCCTGATCGCGGATTCCGTCGTCGAGTCGATCGGTGCGCAGATCGGGTTCATGCCCATTGTCGTGATTGTGGCAATCGCGATTGCGGTGGTGCTCGAAATCGCGTTGTTCAAGTCGAGGGCCGGTCTCACGCTGCGCGGCGTCGGCTCCCGCGCCGAAGCGGCGCGGATGTCGGGCGCCCGCCCGCAACTGACATCGCTTGCCGCGTACATGGGGTGTTCGTTCCTTGCGGGCGTCGCTGCCGTGCCCATGATGGCGCAGGTCGGCTCCGGCGACCCCAACGCCGGCATCAACTACACGCTCGGAAGCGTCGCAGCGGTGGTGATCGGCGGCGCAAGCCTGTTTGGCGGACGCGGCTCCTTCGTCGGGTCGCTGCTGGGTGCGCTCCTCATCATTCAGGTGAATGTCGTGACCTCGTTTCTCGATATCGGGGACTCGTGGCAGTCGTACCTCCTGGGCGGGATGATCCTCACGTCAGTCGCGCTCTATTCCAAGAGTAGAGAGATGGTGGTGGCGAAATGAAAAACGCAATACACAATCAGGCGGAAGTTATGTCGGAATTCCTTGAGCCCTCGAAGTCGAAATCAAACGCAAAGCCGACACGGCTACCCGCGCTTGATGAATTCTCATGGATCTGGGTTGGACTGATCCTGCTCTTCGTGTGCAGCTCCATCGTCGCGCCGGGTACGATGACGCGAGGCTCGATCCTGGCCATGCTTCCGTTTGCCGGCATTCTTGCGATCGTCGCGACGGGCCAAACGCTGGTCATCCAGCAGCGCGGACTGGACATGTCGGCCATCGGCATGGTTTCGCTCGCCGGCATTGTCATGGCCAGAACGGGATTCGCGTTCAATTCCGTCATCCTTGCCGTCATGTTTACCGTCTGCGTTGGCGGGATTGTCGGAATCATCAATGGTGCACTCATCTCACGGGTCGCGATAACGCCGCTGGTGGCGACGCTTGCCGTCAACGCGCTGCTGATTGGCTGCGCACGCTCGTTGACCGGTAACGTTCCCGTTGACGTCCCGACTACCATCCAGACCATCTCGCACGCGCAGTTCCTTGGGCTCCCGGCCAACGTCTGGTTCGCGTTCGCGTTCGTGACGACAGCGTGGATCATTACCCGCAAGACCACGGTAGGGCGCAGGTTCATCGCTGTGGGAGTGAACCCGCGCGCAGCCGAAGCCGCAGGCGTCAACGTGCTGAAGTACAGAATTGGTGCGTACCTCGCCTCCGCCGTGTGCTTTTCCGCGGCGGGCGTGCTGCTCGCCGGATTCATCGGAAGCGCGTCGCAGACTTCGGGTAACGACTATCTCCTGCCGGCCGTCGCGGCCGTGGTGGTGGGAGGCACGCCGTTCACGGGCGGTAGAGGCAGTGTCGTCGCGAGTGCCGTGGCCGCACTGTTCATGGCGCAACTCGGTCAGCTCGTGCTGGCGCTTGGCGCAGGCCCCGCTGCGCAGCTCCTCGTTCAGGCCAGCGCGATTCTGCTTGCAACCACCGTTCGCCATCTGCCATCGGCGATAAGAACGTTTCGAAAAAACGCATAGTGGAAAGTAGTAACGGGTATCTGCGCCGTTCTCTTTCGGGCACCTGTCGTATTGGCTCGAAAGGCGATCGTTTCGGGCTGGGAACCTGGGAGCGGAGAGCCGGCTGGACGCATCGTTGAACGGTATCCCGAGCACTCGGATGACGTGACCTCTTTCCGACTGGCGGTAGACGAACCGAAGCTGATTCCCGGAACGACTCGTCCGACCGGTTCAACGTTGTATCAGAGCGGCCGACGTGACTTTGCAAGCCGATTGCAGCGATCCGGCAGAGGTCGTCAAGCAATTTTTGGAGACTCTTTTTTATAGTAAGGATAACGAAATGAGAAAGATAATTTCCTGCGTAGCGCTGATGGCATGCGGTGTCTGCAACTCGTATGCGCAGAGCTCCGTCACCCTGTATGGACGCGTCGCAGCGGGTTTTGATTTCGTCACAAACGTGGCGACGCCGAATGGTCAGTCGAAAAACAATTTCAGGTTCGGCAGCAATCAATATGGATACAGCTGGTTCGGCCTGAAAGGCGACGAAGACCTCGGAGGAGGTCTGCATGCCGTCTTCAAACTCGAAAGCCTCTTCACTTCCGGCACGGGTGAGATTTTCCCCAATTCGCTTTTTACGCGCGACGCGTATGTTGGCTTGTCCTACGACAACTTTGGAAGTATCTGGCTCGGACGGGCCATGAGCCTTACCGACGAGACCGGCTGGTATATCGATCCGTTGAGCGAACAGGTGGGTACGGGCATCGCCAACTTTGCCTTTGGGCGCGCGTGGGGTCCCCGATCGAACGTCATCACCTACAACTCACCCAATTGGGCTGGCTTCTCGTTCAGAGTCCAAAACGGTTTCGGCAACGAGGCTGGCAACTTTCAGGGTAACCGTCAGTTCAGTGTGAGCGCGCAATATACGCTTGCGAGCTTTGCGGCATACGGAGTGTATGAAGAACTCCGCGATGCCAACGGAAAATTCTCTGGCCTCTATACCGCTTCGCGTGAATACATGGCGGGCGTCACTTACCAGTTGGGTCCCGTGAAGCTCTATACCGGCTTTCAGCAACTCGTTTCGTCAGGCCAGGATACCGTCCCCGATAGCTTTAATCCTTACGGGGCGACGCGCGCTCAACAAGAGTGGCTAGGCGCCTCCTGGCAGGCTACGTCCGCTCTCGCACTGCAGGCGGGCTGGTATCACGGCAACGTAAATCATGGCGGCGGCACGGGCAATCTTGCTGCCTTCGGCACCACCTATAACCTGTCCAAACGAACATTTCTCTACATGACTGTTGGAGCCATGTTCAATGGAAAACCGTCGGCATTCCCGGTTGAAACGGCGGACTCGCAACCGTTGCCTGGCCACAATCAACAAGGCGGCTATTTTGGCATCATGCACTTCTTCTGAGTGCAATTGATGACCTTGACGCACGGCCGGCTGTCAACCGGCTCAGCGTTCGCGAGGTCACGATTCGGGGACGCTGTCATGAGCTGTCATGTGGCGGCGTTCCCGGGCGATCAATCCGCGCGGGTGAGGTTCGGAAACCGCTACCCAATGCGGTCTTTCCGTAAGAAACGTGCCGATGGCAACGGGACCAACGACAGGCGCTTCGGCATAGTGCAATTTCCATGATGTGACACCCGTCATATATCACGTGTGACGCTCACAATGCGGTGCGTCGCGTCTATTGCGTCTGCCAGCAACCATGTGGCGCACGCGCGCGAAATGTCCTTCGAGCCCGGTCACGAGCCGCTTTTCTTTATCTGCAACCTCCTGATGCTATTGCTTTCGTCGCCCATGGCGGAAGCGCTCGCGCTCGCCTGTGCGTTGCAAACGTGAAAATACCGTTGCAAAGCGGCACTAGTGCAGATCGACAAAGCGAATCGGATATCGTCGTCGAACAGTCGATCGACTGTTGTCGGGCGGCATAATCGGTCTCGACATAGCGACGCGTCGCATCTCGGAGGTCGCTGGCGCACGCATTGATGCATGCAGGCCGTTCAATACCGTGGAGGCTTATCGACTTATCCACATCAACCGCTGCACTAACTGCATCGAGTTGACCGCAGTGATCTTCTAGAAGCGATTGGCTGCCGAGATTGGCGACGCCAATGCAACAGAGAGTTCGCGGAACCAGTACTTACCCTAATGATATTTACCCTATAGACTGCCTTACCTCGTGGCGAAGAAGGTTCCTTATAGCGCGCCACTAATAAATCGTTGAGGTAAGTGCTGATGAAGTTTTTCACCAAGATGGTTCTGGCTACCCTTATTGTCGCGCCCGTCGTGTCATTCGCGCAGTCCAGTCAGCAGGTAAGTCGAGCGCAGGTGCGCACCGAACTGGCGCAGTTGGAGAAAGCTGGCTACGATCCGCATGACTGGGTTCACTACCCCGAAAACATCCAGGCCGCGCAGGCGAAAGTCGCAGCACAAAATGCTACAGCCCAGGGAGTCGGCTCGGGATACGGTGGTGCTGTTGACGGAACGTCCGGAACAGCGAGCGGCCGGTAAGGCCAGGATCTATCGCGTCAATCCGGGAGTGGTGTAATTTGCGGCCGAGTGTTCCTGCCTGTGTAGGAGAACTCGGCCGCTTGTGCTTTCGTGTGCTGGTTGCTTGCACTCCTGGTGCTGCGACTTACTCTCCAGTTCTCTCCGGCGCGAGCACAATCAATTTCTCGTCCAGGTCTCTGCGAAAAATGAGAGCGACGGCGTCCACGCCAACCGTGCGATCGAATATTCGCGCCGGATGTTGAAAGCGGCCGTTCTAATGCACCGCCGCTGCGACAGCGAATATGAGTTGGGAAAGAAGAGCGTTGGAGAAGGCCGCACCAACACCAATTCGTGCTGATTCCAGCGCTGGCTCGCAGCCAGATCGCCGACGGCTTCACGCGTGATTGTTCTGAGAGACGACGGCTCGCAAGGCGAGCAGATAGCTCTCAACCCCAAAGCCGCAGATTTGCCCATCGACGATCTCCGCGAATACCGAGTGATGTCGGAACGATTCCCGGGCGTGAATGTTGGACATATGCAATTCCACGACGGGGCAGGTGAGAATAGCCAGCGCATCGCGTATCCCGTAGCTGTAGTGTGTCCACGCCCCGGCGTTGATCAGCACGGCGTCACAGCGCTCCTCGAAAGCGCGGTGAATGCGCTCGCACATTGCCCCTTCACTATTCGTCTGGAACGATTCCACCTGCACGCCAAGCTCGACGCCGAGAGCCTGCAGCCGAGCATCGATTTCGGCCAGCGTGATTGTTCCGTACTGCACCGGGTCGCGCTTGCCAAACATATTGTGGTTGATACCGTGAAGCATCAGGATCGTTTTCACTCGTCACTCCATTGCATTCTCAGTCGAGCGGCACCGTGAGCCGGTCGATCACGGCGCGGGTCTGAGGCCGCACGCCGCGCCACCACGCGAACGCTTCTGCTGCCTGCTCCACCAGCATGCCGACACCGTCCGCGACACGCAGCACACCCGCATTGCGCGCGAGTCTCAGGAACGGCGTCAGCCGCTTGCCGTAGGCCAGTTCATAGGCCGCGCCGGTCGGGCTGAAAACGCTCGGTGGAACGGGTGGGAGTTCGCCCGTCAAGCTGGCCGACGTCGCGTTGACCACGAGGTCGAACTGTCCCATCGCCTCGAGATTGGCGTAGCCGCAGGCGGCAAGCGGCCCGCTCGTGGTGACCCGGTCGACCAGCGCCCGAACCTTCGCGATGTCCCGATTGGCGACGACCAGTTCCGCGGGTCGCGCGGCAAGGAAGGGCAGCAATGCGCCACGCACTGCGCCACCCGCGCCGAGGACTAGCACGCGCTTGCCGGCCATCGGCAAGTTCAGATTGACCTCGATGTCGCGCAGCAGGCCGACGCCGTCGAAGTTCTCAGCGATGATCCGTCCGTCCTTAAAGCTCAGTGCGTTAGCGGCGCCTGCCAGTTCGGCGCGCTCGCTGCGCTCGTCGGCCATAGCGAACGCTTTCAGCTTGAACGGCGCGGTCACGTTCATGCCTTTGCCGCCCGCTGCGATGAACGCGCGCACGGTTGCAGCGAACGCGTCTTGCGGCTCCAGCGGACCTTCGATCGCCGTATAGGACATGTCCTGCCGCGTTTCTTCTGCAAAGAGACCGTGGATTAACGGGGATTTCGTATGGCCGATCGGATTGCCGATCACCGCGTATTGGTCAGTCATCGTGGCCTCACCTTTGAATACAACACACCTTCGGTCTGCATCGCGTCGATTTCGGCAGCACCGAAGCCCAGCGATTGCGCCACTTCCGCGTTGTGCTGACCGAGATCGGGCGCGACTTCGCGGATCGTCGTGTCGCAGTCCGAGAAGCGGAAGGGCAGATTCGGCAGACGCAATTTCCCGTAGCGCGGGTGCTCCTGCTCGACCACCATGCCGCGCGCGACGATCTGCGGATCGGCAAGTACCTCATCGATACGCTGCACCTTCGCGCACGGCACATCGATACCATCGAGCAGTTCAAGCACCTGCGCAACCGGTCGGCTTGCCACCCAGGGCTTTACGACGGACAGAATGTCCAACCGGTTCGCGTTGCGTCCCGCGAGGGTGTGAAAGCGTGTGTCGGTGCCAAAACCGTCCGGTCCGCCATGCGCCTCGATCAGAGCCGCGAAGCGCTTCCAGGCGTCGTCCACTTGAGCCGCGATCACGAGGTCGCCGTCGGCGGCGCGGAACACGCCATAGAGCGTCGACGTGGGCATATCATGGCCCGTCTGCTCCGGCAGGATGCCTTGCATCGTGTAGCACTGGACGGCGTATTCGTGCATCGACACCAGCGTGTCGTACAGCGCCATATCAATGTGTTGCCCGCGCCCGCTCTTCACGCGGCCAAGCAATGCGGCATTGATCGCCGCTACCGCGTGAATGCCCGTGTACATGTCGCCCAGCGAGATGCGCATCAATGGCGGCGGTTCACCGGGGGTACCGATCATCTGCATGATCCCGCTCTTCGCTTCGGCAATCAGGCCGAAACCTGCGCGGTGCGCATCGGGTCCTGTGTGGCCGTAGGCCGAGATCGAGCAGTAGACGAGGCCCGGATTGCGCGCGGACAGTTCGTCATAGCCCAGCCCGAGTTTGTTCAATGCACCCGGCCGGTAGTTCTCGACGAACACGTCCGCCGAGTCACACAGCCGCTGCATAAACTCCTTGCCGCGCGCGTCGCGCATGTTGACGCTGACGCCGCGCTTGCCCATGTTCAGTTGCAGGAAATAGCCGCTCTGCTCGTCGTCGAGCACGGTTGCGTGCTGACGTCCGGCGTCGCCGCCTGGACGCTCGACCTTGATAACTTCGGCACCCAGTGCCGCGAGACAACGCCCGACATACGGACCGGCCAGAAAATGGCTGTAGTCGACGACGCGGATACCTTCGAGAGGACGCGCTTGCATCAGAATGCTCCCGGTCGGCGCGGCACCATCAGACGATGCTCGCCATGCTGGACGACAAGGCCGTCCTGATTGATCAGTTCGGACGGCAGTACGACGATGCCCCAGCCGGGACGGCTCTTGCTCGCGCGCATCGTGCCCACGCGGAACTTCACGTGCAGCACGTCGTTGACCTTGATCGGCAGGTTGAAGTCCCACGTCCACCCAAGCGACATGCCAGGCAGGAAGCGGTATTCGCTCTGGGTCTTGAGCCCATCGGCGATAGACAGGCCAAACAGACCGTGCGCGACGATCGAGCCGAAGTGGCTCGCGTTCGCATATTCTTCGTCCACATGCACCGGCGTGTGATCGCCGGTGAGGTCGGCGTAGGCGAGAATGCGTTCCTTGGTAACGGTGTAGGTCGGGCTCACGCACACGTCGCCCTCGTTGGCATCGTCCCAGTACTTATCGATGAGCGTCATCTCAAACCTCCGCACGCGGGTTGATGTCCAGTGCCCGCGCCACGCACGAAGCGGGCTTGGCCTGAATCAGTTCGACGGCGAGGCCGTCCGGCAGGCGCAACCAGTTGCGTCCCTGTGGCATCTCGCTGACGTCATAGCGTTGCGCGGCGGCGAGCGCCGCTTCCATGTCTTCGCACATCACGCCCAGGTGGCCGAGGCGGCCTTCGGGCGCATCATGCTGCGGGTTATGGATGAATTGCAGACCGCCGAGCGTCCAGTACTGCCGTGGTTCCTCGACGGTGCCGTCGACTTCACGCATCGTCATGCCGAGCACGTCTTCGAAAAAGCGGATGTGCCAGTGGATGTCCTTCACCCAGATGGCGACATGCTCGAGATAGGCCTTGCTGCCGTTCATGCGTTTGTCTCCTTATGTTGTCGGTCGGTCATGGCGCGCTCGATGCCCTTGATGCAGGCGACCAGCGTCGCGTTGACGGGCGTCGGCACGCCGTGCCGTTGTCCCCAGCGCACGACCGCGCCGTTGATAAAGTCGATTTCAGTGATGGAGCCTTTTTCGAGGCTTTGCAGCATCGAGGTCTTGAAGGCGGAGGAAAGGCCTTCGCCAGCGAGGATCCACGGGCGTTCAGGATCAGTGGTGGAAAGCGTTACGCCAGCGGCGTGAGCGACTGCGATCGCTTCGGCGACTGCCGCGAGCGCAGCCGTCTTCAGAAGCGGCTCATCGTAGAGTTGGCCGTAGGTGAGGCCAGTGGTGCCCGTCAGCGCGCCGGTTGCGACATTGACGAGCAACTTGTCCCACATCGTGCCGACGATGTTGTCGCTGACGGTGGTGGCCAGCCCGGCGGCGTTGAAGGTTTCAGCGATCGCCATCACGCGGGAAGTGATCTCGCCGCCGAGTTCGCCGATATAAGTCGCCTTGCCAGCGACGCCGGACTCGATGTGCCCCGGATTGCGCATCACGCCGCCGACATAGGTCTTGCCGGCCAGCACGCGTCCGCGACCCACGACGTCCGCCAGCACATCTTCGTGCCCGAGGCCGTTCTGCAACGACAGGACCAGCGTGTCGGGTCCGATGAGCGCCAGGGCGCCACGCATCGCCGCATCGGTATGAAATGACTTGACCAGCACGACCACCAGATCGACGGCGCCCACCTCGGCGGCGCGCGTCGTGGCTTTTACTTCCACACGACGCGAGCCATTCGCATCGTCTACGAGCAGACCGTCGCGCCGCATGGCCTCCACATGTGTCGCCGAGCGGTTCAGCAACCACACCTCGTTGCCGCCTTCCGTCAGCGCCGCGCCGATGGCACAGCCCAGAGCACCCGCACCCAGAATCGCAATCTTCACTGCCGTCTCCTTGATATGGAGATCAAGATACGATTCGATGTTCATGTCGGCAATGCAATGGACGCAATGACGTCATTGCCATAGGCAATATGGACGGTTACCTGATGTTTGTCGAACGGCGCACAGCCACGCCGGGAGAGGCACGGCTCGTTCGCTGATGTCTATCGAAGCCGGCCCCGCGCGTGTAGCAACACGGTGCCCATTCCGCTCAGGGCGATGACGATCATCCCCAAGGCAGTCCATATGTCGGGGACCTTGCCGAAGAACGCCCAGCTGAAAAGCGTTGCGAAAGCCAGTTGTGCGTAGCCGAACGGAGTGAGCACGGCCAGCGGCGTTCTGCGCAATGCCTGCAGCATCAGCAGATGGCCAAAGGTTGCGAGCGTCGCCATCACGAGAAGCAGGCACCAACTGCCGATCGTCACCTTGCGGATTTCAGGCAGCAGGCCCGCCTGATCGACCCACAGCAATGCGGCAAGCACAATGCTGGCAACCAGTGCAGTAATGAAATTGGTGGTGATCGGGTCACCGGCGGTTGACAGCTTGCTGGACACAACCTGAAAGCATGCGAAGGTGGTTGCGGCGCCGATAGGAAAAGCGACTGTCCAGCTGAATTCGCCGCTGCCCGGCCGCACGACGATCAGCATCCCGACAAAGCCCAGAACGACCATCGACCATTTGCTTTTCGATACGTTCTCGTTAAGCAGGGTCGCGGCAAGCATCGTCGAAATCAATGGCGCCAACATCGCGAGCGATGTGGTGACGGGCAACGGCAGGTAGCGCAAGCCCGCAAATGTGCAGGCTGAATTGAGAAGGAGGAGCAGAGCGCGCAGGAGTTGCAGTTTCAACACACCGGCGTCGCGAAAATGCTGGGCGCCACGCCGTGCCTGCCAGACGCCCAGGGCGACCACCTGGAAACTGTAACGTCCGAGAAGCAGGGCAACGAGCGGTACAGCCATCCCGATGGCCTTGACGACGGAATCGCTCCCGGCGAACGTTGCCGTCGTGGCGACCATCAGCGCGACCCCGGCTTCAGCCGTCATCGGAATAGCGGGCAGGCGTGTCAATTCGACGCCTTTGTTATTCCCGGTCTGCTCACGAGCTGACGTCTCATCAGATCAGGCTCCATGCCGGACGCCGGGGAATCGCAGGGTGCGTGCTCCCCCGCAAAGGTGGAAGATTTTTCATGACGTGCTGTGACCCGGAATCGTGATTCTCAATCGTCGCTCGTCGACGTAGTGCCCACGATACAAGCCAGCGTCCATTCCCACAATGCAATGATTACAATAGCGTCATTGCGTAGCAAAATAGTACTATGAACTCAGACGAGCTTCCCGACCTCAAGTTGCTCCAGTTGTTCGATCTCCTCTACGACGTGCGCAGCGTCACTCGCGTAGCCGAGCAGCTTGGGCAGAGTCAGCCGACGGTCAGCATCTGGTTGGGACGCCTGCGCGAGCATTTGCAGGACCCGCTGTTTATCAGGACACCGGGTGGCATGGCGCCCACACCACAAGCGGATGCGTTGATCGGTCCATGCAGGGAAATTCTCGAATCACTTCGTCGGTTCGCTGCGTGGGAAATTGTGTTTGATCCCGCCACCGCAAAGCGACGCTTCCGTATTTGCATGACCGACGCGAGCCACATCACGCTCCTTCCTCGAATGTTGGCACACGTACGTGCGCAAGCGCCGGGAATCCGTCTTGAAGCGGCCAGGATCGACGGCAATACCGAGCGGGCGCTGGAATCGGGCGAGGCCGACCTCGCGATCGGCCACATACCCTGGCTTGGCGGTGGTATTTACCAGCAGCAGCTATACACGCAGGACTGGGTATGTCTGGTGAATCACCATCACCCCAGGCTCGGCGCCAAACTCGGATTGAAGCAATACCGCGTGGAAGGACATGTCGCGATTACGGCGGGAACGGGCGCGCAGCTGCTTGAGCAGGCTTTGGTGCGTGCGAATATCGATCGTGAGGTCATGCTGGAGTTGCCAGGCTTTCTTGGCCTGGGGGCAATCATCAAAAGTACGGACCTGATCGCGACGCTACCTCGCCACATCGGCGAGACACTTGCGAAAGTCAATGACTTGGCGGTCCATCCTTGCCCGGTCCCCATGGACGGTTTCGCTGTCCGGCAGCACTGGCACGCCAGATATCACCACGAAGCGGGGAATCGCTGGCTACGTGGCGTGGTGGTCCAGTTGTTCGGCACCGGTCGCTGACGAATAGCCCCGTTGAAGTCGTCAGGCGCTTATCCGACACCGGATGCAACGCGCGATTCGTCTCGAACCACCTTGAACCGGTCCACCTCGCGCATCGTCATCGTGATCGTCCCAGTCGCATTCATCGCCGGCTCCCAGAGCGGATGTCCGGCGCTAAAACACGACATTTCTTATATGGTCCCCTCCCATTTGCAAGGCAATTGTGCGTGGCGAGGAGGGTGGTTGCGGACTTCTATCCGGACTCGATCGCGGGCATGCCCGCCGGCCCCGATGGATTTCGCCGCAAAGGTCCTAATCTAATTGGCGGACTCGAGATCCGAGAAATGTCTCAGGCTTGCCTTTGCGCGGTCCAACCTGTCTTGCCATCGTTCAATTCACCTGTGCAACCGTGGATGGTTATTTGCCTTGACGCGTGAGGGTCACTGCGCGGGTGCTGCCTGATACGTTCGCCCATACGCCAGCAGTGCCCAGATCGTTCGCGCCATCTTGTTGGCCAGCGCGACAGCGACGACGTTCGTGGGACGTCGAGTCAACAGGGCACGCAGTCGTTCCGGCAGATGCTTTGCCGCTGAGATGACGGATCGGGCACCGTGGATCAGCAGCGTGCGCAAATACACGTCACCGCGTTTGCTGATGCCGCCAAGCTTCACCTTGCCCCCAGAACCGTTCTGTCGTGGCACCAGGCCCAGATAGGCGGCAAACTCTCGCCCCGAGCGGAACGTCTTTGCCTGTCCGATCACCGACACCGCCGCAGTCGCGGTGAGCACACCGACGCCGGGAATCTCCGAGATGCGGCGGCATGCATCGTCGTTGCGCCGCCAGTCGAGAATGCGTTGTTCAATCCGTGCGATCTGCTCGTCGAGCACCCGAAGTCGCGAGAGCTGGTCCTGCAGACTGTGTGTCAGCATGGCGGGCAGCTGGTCGGCCAGTGATCCCAGTGCGACCTTCTCCATTTCATGCTTGCGATCGCAACGGTGAGGAGAGTCTTTTGAGCGTTTTTCCCCGCAGACTTTGATGTATTTCCATAATTTGTTCGACCGATCGCGGCGTTGCACGGCGATGAAGCATGCAAACCGTCTGCATGCTAGTCTTGATTGGTTTCGGTCCCCAACAGGGCTAAACGGACACGTCCAATGAGTGCTGCTTCCCTCGATCCCGATTCTGTCGCGCGTTCGGCTTTCGTGCTGGGCGTGCGCCACGACGCGCTCGATCAGCCGTGGCAGAGCATGCGCCGTGCGCAGTTCGTGCAGGTCGCGGAAGGCGTGCTGGCAGTCCATACGGAAAACGGGCTGTGGGTCGCGCCGTCGCATCACGCTGTCTGGATGCTGCCGGGCGTGTTGCACAGGATGTCGTCGGCGACACCCGTCGTGCTGCGCATCCTGTACGCCGTCGAGGACGCGCTGCTCGTGCCAGCGCGCTGCTGCGTGGTGGCCGTGAATGGCCTGACGGACGAATTGCTCGGCGCAGCGTCGGAATTCGACGCGACCGCACCCGCCGATGCCGAACAGCTTCGCCTGCTGGATGTGATCGCCGACCGCCTGCCACGGCTGACGGAAGTGGCGCTGTCGCTGGTGTATCCGCGCGATCTGCGCGCGCGGCATATCGCCGATGCGCTCGCCGCCGATCCGGCGCGCGCCGGCGTGCTCGACGATTTCGCCGAGCAGGCGTCGATCACCGCGCGCACGGCGGCGCGCCTCTTCATGAAGGAAACGGGGCTGACGTTCGGCCAGTGGCGTCAGCAACTACGGCTGTTGACGGCGTTGATGCGGCTTGGCGCGGGCGCGAGCGTCACGCAGGTGGCGCTCGAGGTCGGCTATAGCGACGTGTCGTCGTTTATCGCGGTGTTCAAGGACGCGCTGGGCGAGACGCCCGCGCGCTTTTTCCGCTGAGCCTTAAGCGGCTGTTCCTGACGGCGAGATCAATGCGCGCCCGACGCATCCGCGCCACCGCCGCCGCGCGAGGGGCGCGTGATCCAGATGAGCGGAATGATCAGCACGAAGATGATCGCCGACGCATAGAAAATATCGTTGAGTCCCATCATCGCGGCCTGCGTGTTCACGGTGAAATCGAACAGCGCATTCGACGTCGAAGGGCTGACGTGCAGCAGCGTCTGCGTGTTGTCCATCTGTTGCGCGAAGACGGGGTTGTTCGCGTTGGCCTGTTCGGTCAGGCGCTCGTGATGCAGGACCGTGCGGCTGTTCCATGCCGTACCCGCGATCGACGTGCCCACCGCGCCGCAGAACACACGCACGAAGTTCGACAGGCCGGCCGCCGCCGGAATCTTCGGGCCGGGCTGCCCCGACAGAATGATGGCGGTCAGCGGCACGAAGAACATCGCCATCGGAATGCCTTGCAGCAATGTGGGCAGCACCAGATGCCACGTGTCGATCTCTACCACGTAGTTCGAGCGCATGAAGAACACGATGGCGAAACCGACGAAGGCGAGCGTCGCGATGATGCGCGCGTCCGAGCGCGGCAGCACACGGCCCATCACGGGCGCGAGGATCACCGCGAAGATGCCGAGCGGCGCGGTCACGAGGCCGGCGTCGACGGAACGGTAGTTCAGATACTCCTGCATCCATTGCGGCAACAGCACGAGGTTGCCGAAGAACACGCCGTACGCGACCGAAATCGCGATCGTCCCGCCGAGGAAGTTGCGCTGCTTGAAGAGCCTCAGATCGACGATCGGGTTCGGTTCCGTCAGCTCCCAGATCAGGAAGAACGCGAAGCTGATAACGGCCGTGACCGCGAGCGCGACGATCACCGGCGAGCCGAACCAGTCGAGATCCTTGCCCTTGTCGAGCATGATTTGCAGCGACGCGACCCACGTGACCAGCAGGCCGAGGCCGACGACGTCGATGGGCAGCTTGCGGGTCGGCGTTTCGCGCGTGCGGTAGATCATCCACGTGGCGCCCGCCGCGAAAATGCCGACGGGAATGTTGATGTAGAAGATCCACGACCACGAGTAACTATCCGTGATCCAGCCGCCGAGCGCCGGGCCCGCGATCGGGCCGACGGTCGCCGTCATCGCCCATAGCGCGAGCGCCGTCGACGATTTTGCCTTCGGCCATGAGCTGAGCAGAATGGCTTGCGACAGCGGAATCAGCGGACCCGCGACCACGCCCTGCAACACGCGCGCGAACAGCAGAATGGGCAGCGACGGCGCGACGCCGCACAGCCACGATGCAATCACGAAGCCGAGAATCGCGCCGACGAACAGCTTGATCTGGCCGAAGCGCTGCGTGAACCAGCCCGTCAGCGGAATCGATACGGCATTCGATGCAGCGAACACGGTGATGACCCACGTGCCTTCATCGACGGATACACCGAGGTTGCCCGAGATGGTTGGAATCGCAACGTTGGCGATCGAGGTGTCCAGCACGTTCATGAACGTGGCAAGCGCGACGGCGAAGGTCGCGAGCACCAGCTGGCCGCCTTGCAGCGGCGGCTGAGCGGGCGGGCCCGGCGGCCCGGCGGGCTTCGAAGGGGCGGACGACGCGTCGGGTTGTTTCGGTTCGCTCAAGCGGGTCTCCGTCGGTGAAAAGGTGTCGCGCGACCTGCGTTGCCGGGAATCGTCGCGCGGCGCAACATGGCGATGATAGTCGCAAGCGCCGAACGGCATCGGCCAGGCGCTCAGGCGCAGGCGGAGAGCGAATCAGAAATGCGTTGTCCAGTGCCGTGTCGCGCGTCGATATCAGGTGTTGGGCGCCGCAGACGTTTTGCGTGAAATCCACGCAAAAATACGGGACGCGTCGTATGCTCCCGCCTGCGCGTACGATGCGTGACTTGGCAGCGGCGCAATGCCCGCGGTGCGCGCCGCGCAATACGAAAGGATGATGGCGATGGCCTGGGAACAATTCGACAACGGCTGGCGGCTCGCACCCGCCGCGGGACCCGCGACTTCGCTGGTCGTGCTGCTGCATGGCGTCGGCAGCAATGCTCAGGACCTCGTGCCGCTCGCGGACATCTGGCGCGAAGCGCTGCCGCAAACTGCCTTCACGTCGCTCGACGGCAGCGAGCCGTTCGACGGCGGCTTCGGCGGGCGTCAGTGGTTCAGCCTGCGCGAAGTCGACGAGCAGAACCGTACGGGACGGGTCGCGGCTGCCTGGCCCGCGCTGCACAAGATGCTCGACGCTGAGCTCGCGCATCAGGCCCTCAGCTACGGCCAGCTCGCGCTAGTGGGCTTCTCCCAGGGCTCGATGATGTCGCTGCATCACGTGGCGACGAATCCGCAAGGCGCGGCCGTGGTGGTCGCGTTTTCGGGGCGGCTCGCGTCGCCCGTCACCGCGAAGAGCACCACGCCCGTCACGCTGATCCACGGCGAAGACGACGCGGTGATCTCCGTCGACGAAACCGAACGTGCCGCAATCTCGCTGCACGACGCGGGCTTCGACGTCGAAGCGTTCGCACTGCCGGGCGTCGGCCACACGATTTCCGGTGAAGGCGTCGCACTGGGCCGCGAGGCCCTCGTGCGCGCGCTTGCGCCGCTCGCCCGCGGCTAAGTCCTTCGCATTCCAATCCTCTTCTTGATACGTCGAAACGGCCGCGTGTAAGCGGCCGTAAGACGTTTTCGAATTCATCCTCCTAAAGTTCGCCGGGCATCTGCCGATATGCGATCAATAGCCGGAAAAAGTTTCCGAGGAACGCACGCGCAGCATCGCTGCGCCGTACGTTTGACGTTTTCGCTGCTTACAACGCAGCTCACTTCTTTCAAAAGAGCCTGAACATGGCCAGATCGAATGCGCAGTCATCGCTTTTTGGACGCCTTTTCCGCTCGTCCGTGGCGGTCGATCTCGGCACTGCCAATACGCTGATCTATACCGATGACGGCGGCATTGTGCTCAACGAGCCGTCCGTGGTGTGCTTCGACAAGCAGGAGTCGGCGGGACGCAAGCGCGTCGCGCTGGTCGGCAGCGAGGCCAAGCAGATGCTCGGCCGCGTGCCCCTCAACCTCGAAGCGGTGCGGCCGATGCGCCACGGCGTGATCGCCAATTTCTCCGCCGCCGAGCACATGATCCGGCAATTCGTCGATATGGCCCGTCCGCGTCCGTTCTTCGCGCGGCGCGCCGCGTTCACGATCTGCGTGCCGGCCGGCGCGACCCAGGTGGAGCGCCGCGCGATCCGCGAGGCGGCGGCTGCGGCGGGTGCGTGGAAGGTGAACCTGATCGATGAATCGCTCGCGTCGGCCGTTGGCGCGGGCTTGCCGGTGTCGTCGGCGACGGGCTCGATGGTCGTCGATATCGGCGGCGGCACGACGGAAATCGGCGTGATCGCGCTGGGCGGCACGGCGTACAACGGCTCGATTCGCGTCGGCGGCGATCAGCTGGATGCCGCCATCATCAAGCACGTGCGCAACAACTTCGGCGTGCTGCTCGGCGAGCAGACGGCCGAGCATGTGAAGAAGACCATCGGCTCGGCGCTTGCCGTCGTGCCGCCGGATACGATGCGCGCGACGGGACGCGGCGTCGACGACGGCCTGCCGCGCACGGTCGAGCTGTCGACGCAGGATGTGGTCGACGCCATCGCCGCGCCGCTGCGCCAGGTGCTGGTCGCCGTGAAGGCCGCGCTGGAAAACGCGCCGCCCGAACTCGTCACCGATATCGCGGACGCAGGCATCGTGCTGACGGGCGGCGGCGCGCTGCTCGGCAATCTTGCGCGCTATTTCAGCAATGAACTGGGTCTGGACGTGCGCGTCGCCGACGAGCCGCTCACGTGTGCCGTGCGCGGTGCCGGTGCGGCGGCGAGCGCAGGCCTGCTCGATATGGGCGCGTACGACTGACGCAATCGTTTGACATTGCTTACAGCGCGCTTTCTGTGGCGCGCGTGAGTTCGGGCGTCATGTGACAATGAGGCTTTTACGGCGCGCATATCATGGATAATGCGCGCCTTTTCATTTGCCTCTTTCAGTGAATCAGACTTCCGCTTCGTCCACGCTTTCCATCGAATTGCCCAACGGCTTGCGCATGCCTTATGTCGAACAGGGCGACGGCGAACTGCTGCTTTTCGTGCATGGTTCGCTGTGCGACTACCGCTATTGGGAGCCGCAACTCGCGGGTCTGTCGAAGCGTTTTCGATGCGTGGCCGTGAGCCTCACGCATTACTGGCCCGCTGTTGAAACGCCCATCGCGATCCCGTTCAGCTGGAGCAATCATGCGGATGAAGTCGCGCAGTTCATCGAGCGCTTCGGCGCGAGGCCTGCGCATGTCGTGGGTCATTCGCGCGGCGGCTGTGTCGCGTATCACTTCGCGCGGCGTCATGCTCAGCATGTGAAGACGCTGACGCTCGCCGATCCCGGCGGGCCGTTGCAGATTGCGGGACGCGCGCCGGCGAGTTTGCCGGAGACGGTCAATGCGCTGCGTGCGCGTGCCGCGCAACTAATCGAAGAAGGACAGGTCGACGCGGGCCTGCAACTGTTCGTCGATTCCGTGAGCCGCCCGGGTTTCTGGGCGAAGAGCACGCCGGGCTTCCGGCGCATGGCGACGGACAACGCGCATACGCTCGCGCGCCAGTTCCGCGATCCGTTGCCGGCTTATACGCCTGACAGCGCGAATGACTTGAAGTGTCCTGTGCTGCTGATCGACGGCGAGAAGAGTCCGCTGATGTTCCGGCGCGCGGCCGAGACGCTCGCGTCATGGCTGCCGGACGCGCGGCGCGAAACGGTGATGGGCGCATCGCATGGCATGAACCTCGCGCATCCTGCCGCCTTCAACCGTTTCGTCGACGCGTTCATTCAAGGCACGCGTTGAGCTTCTTTTAAAGCGTCAGTCTTTGGCGTGCGCGTCGATGTCGAGCGCGCGCTCGGCGCCTTCACCGATCAGGCCGCAGTAGTACAGATGTACGCCGATCGCGAGCGAGTCGTGGCGGATTTCGTTGAACGCCTTCCACGCCTTGGCAGGTTCCTTGAACACGAGATAGTGCGCTTCCTGCGAAACGAGCCGCGCGACCTGATGCAGACCATGTCCATGCAGACGGTCGACCAGTTCGTCGAGGCTGCGATGCGTGCGCGCGTCCGTGCGCGGATACAGCATGTGCAGCACGGCGACCTTTTCCGAGGCGAGTGCGGCCGACATCGCCAACACGATGTCCTGGTGGTTCAGCGCCGTGACAACGGTGTCTTCGGCTTCTTCGGTCGCGGGAAAGAGCGTGTCGAGGTTCATGTTCATTGTGGTTATTCCTGTGTCTGACTCTAAAAAAGACCCGCCGTTTCAACGGCGGGTCCAAGACAGCATTGTGTTTGCAGGGGAAGCTAAACACAGGTTCAGTATCTCAGACGCGATTGCGTTTGGCGTCCTGCGTGAAGCAAAACATTGTTGCTGCGGGTGCGCTTACTTTCATTTGTCTGTCGATGCAAAGCCTTGTCGGCTGGTCGAGTATTGCTTGGTGCGAGATGGATTGTTGCGCACGAGGGATGCAATGAAACGCCATGCGCGCCTTAAAATGCTGACGGCTGCCGGGTGCGGCAAAACGCGTACTAGCCGGCGCGCACGTTTGTTGTTCGATGTGCGCGTGAGGCGCCGCACATCCGGCCTCGCGTGTTCAGAGCAATGCAATGTCGAAAGGAATCACTGATGAACGTATCAACGACTAAAGCCACGCTGTCGTTTTCCGATAGCGACGAAAAGATCGAACTGCCGGTTTATAAAGGATCGTTGGGTCCGGATGTGATCGACATTCGCAAGCTGTACGGACAAACGGGCAAATTCACCTACGATCCGGGCTTCATGTCGACGGCGGCGTGCAATTCGGCTATCACGTATATCGATGGCGACAAGGGCGAGCTGCTGTATCGCGGCTATCCGATCGATAACCTCGCGCAAAACGCGGACTTTCTCGAAACGTGCTATCTGCTGCTGAAAGGCGAACTGCCCACGTTGCAGCAGAAGACGGAGTTCGAAGATACCGTCACGAAGCACACGATGGTGCATGAGCAGATGCACTTTTTCTTCCGTGGCTTCCGTCGCGACGCACACCCGATGGCGATTCTCGTCGCCGCAGTCGGTGCACTGTCGGCGTTCTATCACGACTCGCTCGATATCTCCGACCCGACGCACCGCGACGTGTCCGCGATCCGCATGATCGCCAAGCTGCCGACGCTCGTCGCGATGGCGTACAAGTACTCGATCGGCCAGCCGTTCGTGTATCCGCGCAACGATCTGTCGTACAGCGCGAATTTCATGCACATGATGTTCTCGACCCCGGCCGAGGAGTACAAGGTCAACGAAGTGCTGGTGCGCGCGCTGGACCGCATTCTGATCCTGCATGCGGACCACGAGCAGAATGCGTCGACTTCGACGGTGCGTCTGGCGGGTTCGTCGGGTGCGAATCCGTTTGCGTGTATCGCGGCGGGGATCGCGTGTCTGTGGGGCCCGGCGCACGGCGGCGCGAACGAAGCGGCGCTGAACATGCTGGAAGAGATCGGTTCCGTCGACAACATTCCGAAGTTCATCGAGCAGGTGAAGGACAAGAACTCGGGTGTGAAGCTGATGGGTTTCGGTCACCGCGTGTACAAGAACTACGATCCGCGCGCGAAGCTGATGCGCGAGACTTGCCATGAAGTGCTGAACGAACTGGGTCTGCACGACGACCCGCTGTTCAAGCTCGCGATGGCGCTGGAAAAGATCGCGTTGGAAGATGAATACTTCGTTTCGCGCAAGCTGTATCCGAACGTCGACTTTTACTCGGGTATCGTGCAGCGTGCGCTGGGCATTCCGACCGCGATGTTCACCTGCATTTTCTCGCTCGCACGTACCGTGGGCTGGATCGCGCAATGGAATGAAATGATCGCCGATCCTGAGCAGAAGATTGGGCGTCCGCGGCAATTGTTCGTTGGCGAGACGGCGCGGGACGCGAAGCCGATCGCGCAGCGGTGAGGGTTGTTCGTTATTAAGGCTCGCTTTTGAATGCCGCTATCCGCGGTATCGGCTGAAAGCGCAGGCGCTGCTTCCGCATGAGGGAAGTGGCGCCTTTTTTTTCGTCTGCGACGGGGGGGCTGATTTGGGTTTGTGCTGGCATGCGCGGCTTGCGTTTGCGCTGGAATGCGCGGCCTGCGTTTGCGCTGGCATCCGCGCTTTGTCTTCGTGCTTCACGCGTTGCCCCTGTGAGGGGCGGCACCTACTTTTCTTTGCCGCCGCAAAGAAAAGTAGGCAAAAGAAAGCGGCTAACACCGCTAGATCTTCTTCCTGCCTGAGGGCCCCCAACTGGTCCCACGCTTCATACGGCAACCACGTGACTCATGTTTGTTGCCAACGCTTTGAATTGACGCCTCACCCGCTTCAGGCACCCACGTTGCAGCATGCCGTGCCAGATAGTCCACCGCCGCCCAGGTGGCAAACTGTGTGTAGGCCGTAGCGCCACACACGCCTCACTTCGGTCCCGATAGCGCACGCGTTCCACGTTGTAAGAGCACAAACGTGTACGCCGCGACAACCTACACACAGTTTGCCACCTGGGCGGCACTAACCGTTCGCTGCCGTGAGCCCATGTACGGGTATTCGAAGCGGGTGAGGCGCTCATTCAGCGCGTTGGCAACGCACGCAGACAAGGATGTTGCCGTGTGAGGCATAGGACCCTTTGGGGGCCCTCAGGCAGGAAGAAATGTTGGCGGTGTTAGCCGCTTTCTTTTGCCTACTTTTCTTTGCGGCGGTGTACAGACTGGAGACATAGCTGACAGGTGTACAGGGACATGACTGACACTTTCGGGTAATCAAACGCCCGGATTCCAACCATGCCCTGGGATGCAAAAGACACCATGAATCTCCGCGAAGACTTCGTGCGCGATGCCGTCACGCAGGCGGTGCCGTTCAGCGAGTTGTGCCGCAAATACAAGATCACCCGTCAGACGGGCTACAAGTGGCTTGGACGCCATAAGAGCGAAGGCGTCGACGGACTGGCCGACCGCTCCCGCCGCCCGCATCACAGCCCCACACGCTCACCGGAGCACATCGAAGCGCTGGTGCTGGACCTGCGCTGCCAGCACGGCTGGGGCGGACGCAAGATCGCACAGCGCCTGCGCGATCTGGGCCAGACCGAGGTGCCCGCGCCTGCCACCATCACCGAGATCCTGCGGCGCCACGGGCTGATCGACGAACACGCGTCGCGACAGCGCCAGCACTGGCAACGCTTCGAGCATGAGCATCCGAACTCGTTGTGGCAGATGGACTTCAAGGGCGACTTCCCGACCCTGGAGAGCGGGCGCTGCGCGCCGCTGACGGTCATCGACGATCACTCGCGCTACAACATCGTGCTGAGCGCCTGCTCGCGCACCACCACGCAGGTCGTGCAGGAAGCGCTCGAGCAGGCGTTCCGCTGCTACGGGCTACCCTCGCGTATCAACACCGACAACGGCGCGCCGTGGGGTTCGCCCAGCGCGCCGGGACAGCTCACCGAGCTCGCCGTCTGGCTGATCCGGCTGGGTATCCATGTGAGCTACAGCAGGCCGTATCACCCGCAGACCAATGGCAAGGACGAACGGTTTCACCGCTCGCTGAAGGCCGAAGTGCTGCAGCGGCACGCCTTCAACACGCACGAGCACGTGCAGCAGGCACTGGATCGCTGGCGGCAGGTGTACAACACCGAGCGTCCACACGAGGCACTCGGGATGGCCACGCCGATTACCCGCTACGCGTGCAGCCTGAGCAGGATGCCCGATCGCCTCCCGGAGCCCGAATACGAGTCCGGCGATGAAGTTTTACTGGTCAACTCAAGCGGCGTGGTGCGCTTCCGGGGCGAGAAACTGAAGCTCTCGATTGCGCTCAAGGGCTTGCATGTGGCAGCCCGCCCGAGCGAGGACGAAGACGGGGTGATCGAGTTCTGGTTCGCCCATCAGCGTGTCGAAAAACTTGACCTGAAGGAGCCCAAACCCTGACCATCATGTGTCAGCGATGTCCCTGTACATGTGTCAACGATGTCTCCAGTCTGTACACGGCGGCAAAGAAAAGTAGGTGCCGCCCCGCACAGGGGCGACGCGTGAAGCACGAAGGCAAAACGCGGATGCCAGCGAAAGCGCAAACACAAACACCGTCACGCGAATGCCAGCAAAACGACAAACGCGTTGCAGTTCCACAGGATGGCGAAGCAATTCGTTCAATGTCCGAGCCGCCTTTGGCGGTACTCCAGTGCAGCACGCACTGGCAAAGCGGAAGCATTCAGAAAGCCGACAGCACGACCCGTGCCATGCAACCGCATTGTGACATTTCGAAGAAAAAAATCACAAAGAATCGTGGCACCTGCGGCACTATCCGCTGTCGTAACGGCACGAACCTTCTACAATCACCGAAACGAAGCCACCAGCACCACTAGCACAGGAGCAAGCTGATGCAGGATCCAGAAGCACTCGGCGGGTTGTCCCATCAGGGCGGCGTGGACTATCGCGGCGAGGAGAACGACGGCGCGTTCATCGCGCCTGAAAACCTGAATGTCGCGAGCGCGACCCAGCACGTGCTGAAGTCCGGCGGCACGTTTATCGTCAACGATCCCCTCGGCGACGTCACGGGCCACGACGACGGCCTGTTCGTCAACGACACCCGCGTGCTGTCGCAGCTGCGTCTGACCTTTGGCGGACGCGCGCCGTCGCTGCTGTCGGGCAGCGTCAGCAGCGACAACACGTCATTCACCGCGCATCTGACCAACCGTCCGCTGCCGCCGCTCGGCGGCAACAGCACGCCGGAGGGCGTGATTCACGTCGAGCGTGTGCGCGTGCTGTCGGGCACGGTGATGAACGAAGCGATCGAACTCACCAATTACGGCACGACGGACGCCGTCGTGCCGCTGTCCATTTCGTTTGCCAGCGACTTCCGCGACATGTTCGAAGTGCGCGGCCTGAAGCGCGCAAAGCAGGGCAAGGTCGAAACGCCGCGCGTGCACAAGAACGAAGTGCTGCTCGGCTACATCGGCCTCGACGACGTGGCGCGCCACGTGCGCGTCGCATTCTCGCCGATGCCCGACAAGCTGCTTGCCGACCGCGCCGATTATTCGGTGAACCTGCCGGCGCAGGCTTGCGTGTCGATTTATCTGTCAGTGGCCGTGCAGGTCGCGGCGCACAAGGGCGAACCAGACGTCCACGTGGCGCAATCGACGCATACCGTCACGGAGCTGCACGTCTCGCAGGTCGACGCGGCGCGGCCGCGCGTGGGCCGCACGGCCGTGCGCGCGGCGCTCGTCGATGCCCACCTGGTGATGCGCGAGCGGCGCCGCGCGTCGGCGCGCGTGCGTTCGAGCAACCCGCTGTTCAATGCGTGGATCGACCGCTCGCAGGCGGACCTGAATCTGCTGACGACGGATCTCGCCAGCGGGCCGTATCCGTATGCAGGCATTCCGTGGTTCTCGACGCCGTTCGGGCGCGACGCGGTCATCACGTCGCTGCAGATGTTGTGGCTCCAACCCGGCCTTGCGCGCGGCGTGCTGCGCTTTCTCGCCGAGCATCAGGCGACGGAAGATTCCGCGTTCCGCGATGCCGCCGTCGGCAAGATCATGCACGAAATGCGCCGCAGCGAAATGGCGGCGACGGGCGAGGTGCCGTTCGCGCTGTATTACGGCGGTGTCGATACGACGCCGCTCTTCATCGTGCTCGCGGGCGCGTACGTGGCGCGCACGGGTGACACGCAACTAGTCGATGAGCTGTGGCCTGCGCTCGAACGCGCGGCGAAGTGGGTGTCGGGCGTGTGCGACCGCAATATCTACGGGCTGCTCGATTATCAGCGCGCATCCGACGGCGGTCTTGCGAACCAGGGCTGGAAGGACAGTCACGACTCCGTCTTCCACGCGGACGGACGCTTCCCCGAAGGGCCGATCGCGCTCGTCGAGGTGCAGGCCTACGCGAGCGCCGCCTTCGACACGATGGCGCAGTTCTCGATGCTGCGCGGCCAGTCCGACGACGCGGTGCGCTACACGCAGCGCGCCACGGCGATTCGCGCGTGCGTCGAAGACAAGTACTGGATGGACGATTCGAACTTTTACGGCATCGCGCTCGACGGCAAAGGCGACCTGTGCCGCGTGATGGCATCGAACGCGGGCCATCTGCTCGCGTTTGGGCTGCCTTCGCGCGAACGCGGCGTCGCCGTCGCACGCGCGCTCGAATCGACGCTCTTCCACACGGGCTGGGGCGTGCGCACGCTGGCGGCGGGCCAGCCGCGCTTCAATCCGATGGCGTATCACAACGGCTCGGTCTGGCCGCATGACAACGCGCTCTGTGCGCGCGGTCTCGCGCGCTACGGCGCGAAGGCGGCCGCCGTGCGTCTGCTGCAGGCGCTCTTCCAGGCGGCCGTCAACTTCGACATGCGTCTGCCCGAGCTGTTCTGCGGCTTCCCGCGCCGTCGCGGCGAACCGCCCACTGCGTACCCCGTCGCGTGTCTGCCGCAGGCATGGGCGGCCGGCTCGCCGTTCATGATGCTCGAAGCGTGTCTGGGCATGACGATCGACGCGCAAAAGCGCGAAGTGCTGATCGAGCAGCCGATGTTGCCCGAAGGCATCGACTGGATCGAGATCGGCGATCTGCGCGTCGGCGACGCGTCGGTGTCGATCACGTTCCGGCGCGTGGCGGGCAAGGTCGTGGCGTCGGCGGAGCAGGGCGATGTGCGGGTGATCGCGCTGCTGTAAGTCGACGGCTGCAATCGGCCCTGGGCCTTCGACGGAGCGCGATATGCCGCAACAGAACGTCTATGTCGTGTTCAAAGGCGCGCTGAAGCTCGGCGTGCCTTTTCTCGACGGCTACAAGGGCGATCCACATTATGTGATCGTCGTCGATGATCCGGCGGGCGGCGAATTCAGGATCGTCACGAATGTGAAATCGGACAGTTCGCTCACGGGGCCCGCCGGCTATCACGTGCTGTATTCGTGGAGCCAGTACTTCGATCACCCGATGGTGGCCGATCTCGCGAAGCTGCCACCTGGCCTGACGCAGACCGGGTTTCCGAAGCTCGACTACGTGCATGATCCGCGTCTCGTCGATCTGTCGACCATGCGACCCATCACGCTCGATACGGCGAATGCGCACAACGACATCAACGCGCTCGTCAACGACATGCTGCAACTGGATATGTCGGCGGCGCCCGTCGACTATCTGTATCCGGGCAAGAGCGGTAACGACATGCGGCGCGGCTGGAAGCCCACGAAGAACGTCACCGTGTACGGCTTCGGCTTCCTGTTCGAGCCGGAGCACGACGGCTTGCACGAAACGCATATGAATCAGGGCAATCCGAAGCCGCAGCCGGGCAGCCGTGTTAGGGATCATTCGTCGGAGAACGGCACGTTCCAGGACGGCGCGGTGATGGTGGAGGTGGACGGGCGCTTTCAGGCGCTGTTCGTCGCGTTTCAGACCCAGCTCGTGCCGACCGACAACCGGGGCTGGCCGATTCCCGGCACGTCGCATCCGATTCTGGGCTAGTGTCCGGGTTTCAGTCGGCCGCCATCAATTCCAGAAGATTGCCGTCCGGGTCCTTGAAGAAGATCGAGTGACCCGGCTTCCCGTCTGCCGTCTTTCGAGGCGTCGGACCTTCGAGAACGGCAATGTTCTTCGATTTCAAAAGATCGAGTGCTTCGCCGATCGTGCCGCCCCATCGAAAGCAGATATCCGCGGCGCCGGGCGTCGGGTGTTCGGCGACGAGCTTCACGTTATTGCCACGCTGATGAATGCTCAGCACGGCGCCGCCTGACGCGACCTGTCGCACGAGCACGTTTGCGTCCACAGTATGTTCGGCGACAACCTCGGCGCCGAACAGGTCGCGATAGAACGCGAAGGTGGACATCAGATCGTCTACGGTGATGGCGACATGATCGATCCCGGTAATGCCTGTCATGGTTGTCTCCTGTGAACCACGCGAATGCTAGACGTAGCGTGTGAGCAGAAAATTATCCGCCGCGTCGCATCCGTCTTTCCCGGTTCGCTAATTCCTGTCTCACTCTGCAAAGGCAACATGTTCTCAACAGAGCCCGGATCCGGGACGTCATCTCAGGAGAACGACATGGAAGCCAATGCAGAAACGATCTATCGCCCGTATGTCGATGCATTACTGAGCGAACTGAAAACGCGCGCCTATGAACCCGTCATCCGCTATCAGGGAAAAGACGTCACGAGAGGCGAGTTGCGCAGCGCGATTTACCGCTATGCGCGGGCACTCGGCGCACTCGGCATAGGCCGGGGCGCGGTGGTCGCGCTCCATGCGCCGAATCGCCCCGATGCGCTCGCTGTTCGTTATGCGGCGAACCTGCTCGGCGCGGCCACCATGTTCCTGCCTGCGCTGGCGAGTGCCGAAAGCCGCGCGATCCTGCTCGCGCGAATCAGGCCGACGCTTCTCGTTGTGTTTCCGGAGACCGCCCATCTGGTTCGCGATGCAGTCGATCAGCGTATCGTTTCCGTCGGCTACGAGAGCCCATGGGTGCATCTCGACAGGTTCGCCAGCGTGCAGTCGGACCAACCGCTCGAAAGCCGGGCCATGCCGCACGAGCTCGCGGTGATCGTTTCCTCAGGCGGCACGACGGGCGTGCCGAAAGCGAGTCGCCGCTCGTTTGCCGCGTATTCCGCGATGGTGGTGTCGGCGCGCGACGGGAAGCGGCGTCAACTCATCAATGGTCCGCTCGCGTACCTGTCGCAAGTGCTGGTCGATACGACCTTGATCTGCGGCGGGAGTGTCGTGCTCGAACGGGAGTACAGTGCGCCGGCAACGCTCGCGATGATCGAGTCTGAACGCATCACGGATGTTTTTCTCGTCGAGCCTCAACTCTTCGAGATGATGGATCATCCGGACGTCAGCCGTCGCGATCTGTCGTCGCTGCGCTGTATTGCGCATGTCGGCGGCTCCGCGCCCGCGGCCCTGCGGCAACGCGCGGCCAGGCGTCTCGGCCCGGTGCTCGCGCATATGTATGGCGCAAGCGAAGCGGGACTCGTCAGCGTACTGCCGCCACCCGACTATGCGACAAACCCAGCGCGTCTGGACAGCGCCGGGCGCATCCGGCCTGGTGTCGAGGTGCGTTTGCGCTGCGTGGACGGTACGCTCGCGGCCAACGGGCACCCCGGCAGCATCGAGGTCCGGTCCGCTGCCGTGGCGCACGGATACCGGAATCAGGCCTCCGAAAGCGTGCAGAAGTTCAAGGACGGCTGGTGCCTGACGGGCGATATCGGCTTGATCGACGATGGCGGTTATCTTCATGTGATTGGCCGTTCATCCGACGTCGCGGAAATTGATCAGCGCACCATCGGTCCCGTGCATATCGAAGATATTCTGTGTCGGCTGCCCGATGTGCGTTATGCCGTGGCATTCGCGGCGAATACCCAGGATGGCGAGCATGCATGGAATGCAGTCGTCGAGCCTTGGGCCGGACAGCGAGTGGATGTCGCGCGATGCACGCGTACCCTGAACGCGGCGTTCGGCGATCTGGTGGCAAACGCGGTCAGGTTGTCGGAGGCTGGCGCGATACCGCTCACTGAGCAGGGCAAGGTGGACAGAGTCGCGATCGAGAGGGTGCTGTTCGTTCAGCCGCGTGCCACCATTGAAAGGCCGCCGCTCCGTGCGCATCGGCCGATGAGCGAGCGCCTTGGCGCCCGTTGATGCAATCAGGGCATGCCATCAGCTGAGAAGATGAACATGCCCACTGGTGCACGCGGGAAGCCGCGCAATAGCAAAGCAAAAGTTGCGCGTGCACGAGAGCTCATACCGCTGGCGCTATGCGTCTTCGCGATCGTGGTGTTTGGCATGGCCGAATCGGGACTGGCTGTGGCCATGCTTCGCTGAGGTCAGGCTAAACGTTCGAGCGCAGCCTTGAAAAGCGGCTTCCACGTGAGAATGTGCAGGCTGATCAGATCGCCGATCTGCTGCACGTCTCCTTTCGCGGCGAGTTCGATCATCTGGTAATGCTCTTGCACTGCCACTTTCTGCTGTTTGAGACCTTCGGCGGAGTCGATGCCGTAGAGCCGCATATCGTCGCGTAACTGCAGCACCATCTTCGTCAGCAACGGGTTGCCGACTTGTCCGACCATTGCCGCGTGGAAGGCGCGATCGATCGCGACGTAGGCCGGGACGTCGCCCGCTTCGACTGCGTGCGCGACGTCGTCCGCGAGTTTGACGAGTGGATTGCGATCCTTCAGACCTTGACGCGCGAGTGTCTCGAGCGCGAAGCGTTCGAGCAGTTCGCGCATCGTGAAGAGATTCTCGAGCGCTTCCAGAGACAGCCGCTCGACACGGAACCCGCGGTTGCGCATGGCCACGAGCAGGCCGCTGCGCGCCAGTTCGAGCAACGCCTCGCGCACGGGCGTGGTGGACACGCCCAGTTCAGTCGCGAGACCCGGCACCGAATACACGCTGCCTGGAGGCGTGCGCCCCGAGACGATTTCCGAGCGCACACGTTCGACAACCTGTTCTCGCAGATTGCCTGCACCATCGCCTTGCAGCAACTCCATCTCACGCCTCGGTTCGATCGGTTGGTCCGGTCATTGTAGCGTGTAACGCGCTACTGAAACTAACACCATTCGACGGATCTACTACTGCACGCTCGTGCTCAAAAACGACGGTGACAGGATGGGCCAACCGGCTCGCGGATGCACGGGAGAGTGGCCGGCGCGCATCTGACACCTGCGCACCGCACAAACCGGACATACCATCTGTAACTCATTGAAATAACGTGATGTTTAACGAATCCTACGATGCGTCGCGCGTGCAGGTGGAAGTGTTTCCAGTCGTTCCGCAGACCCTTGTCGTCCGAACCAGGGTTTCTCCTCATTGCCGGTCAAAACATGTGAACTAGAATTCGCTCACTTCTTAGTAACGCTGTACTGTTACTACAGAAGCACTCTGTCAGCCGCCGGCGTTTCGCTTTCTGTAACGCAGCACGGACAACCCTTTGCGCACCGCGATCACGATCAGAACAAAAGGTGCCGGGTCCTGCCTTTGGATGTCTGATAGAACATCTAATTCGTTATCCAGAATGAACCGGGGAGGTCATCGATCCCAATAGCGTCCGGATCCGTCTGGAACGGATGCTTGCGGCCATGTACAGAGGGAATAAATGCGAGTCTTATTGGTTGAAGACGATGTACAGGTTGGACAAAGCCTTTTTCGCGCATTGAAGGACGCGCACTATACCGTCGACTGGATCCGGGATGGCAAAGCTGCTCGCCTGGCACTCGAATCCACCAGCTACGCTGCCGTGCTGCTCGACCTGGGGCTGCCGGACATCGGCGGAGTCGATCTTCTCAAGGCACTGCGTGGTGCCGGAAACGCGGTCCCGGTGTTGATCCTCAGCGAATGCGACGACCTCGATGCACGCGTGCACAGCCTCGACGTCGGCGCCGACGATTGCCTGCTCAAACCCGTCGACCTTCGTGAACTGCTTGCACGTCTGCGCGCGGTATTGCGGCGTAGGGCGGGGTATGCGACGTCACGCATCGGCGACGAATCACTCAGCCTCGATCTCGAGATGCGTACGTTGCATCGCAACGGCATTGCGACAGCGCTTTCGGCACGCGAGTTTGCGCTGATGCACAGTTTTCTGGAGAGGCCAGGCACGATCCTGTCGCGCAGCCAGCTCGAAGACCGCATCTATGGCTGGGGAAGGGAAGTCGGGAGCAACGCAGTCGATGTGCTGATTCATTCGATGCGCAAAAGATTCGGACAGTCTCTGATCCGCAATGTGCGCGGTCTCGGTTGGACGGTGGCGCACGCCAGAGGCACTGAAGCAGCCTAGTATTCGAAGGCGGGTCTGACGGCCCGCCTTCGGCATGTCGCGCACGTCAGGAGCGAATCCTTCCGGAACGGGTCAATTGATATCCGACGACAAGACCCACGTCATAGGCGCTTTCAAGCGCTCTCACGATATCGGCAGGCTTTACCAGCACGCGTTGTTCGGGTGCGTCGGCGTCCAGCAAATCCACATCGAAGCAGTCAGCGGCGATTTCACTCAACGTGCACAGTCGTTCATCCGTCAGAGCACTCATACGGCCTCCTTTCGTCTATCGGGCTCAAATCACACATGCCGTCATTTCTGGTTTGGCGTTTTGTACACAGCCACGATAAAGGGAAAGAATTAGCCGCGAATGATTAACTGCCTCGCAACGCCGTGCTCGCGCATGGCAAGGAAACTAGAGTTGGGTCGGCACCAGCGCCGAACTGATCGCGATGATTCGTTCGAGGTCGCGAAGACTGGCGGCGTTCGTTTTGCGCAGGATGGTCTTGACCTGCGTACGGACCGTTTCCAGCGAAACCTGCCTGACTCTCGCCACGTCCTCGACAGTCGCGCCGCCGCTAAAGCGCAAAGCGACATCGGCCTCTGCCTTGGTGAGCCCGTAGAGTTCGCTCATCAGGCCCGGAGGCGGCCGCAGCGCGTGGTTCAATTGACGTATGACCACCGTTGCCGTGCCCCGCAGTACACGGCACGCATCGCGCACGTCGGACAGAAAATGACTGACAGCGGGCGAAACGAGCACCGCGAGTGACGCGTGTTGCGCGGGTTCGTCGCGTGTATTGCGCAATCTGAGCGCGCCGCCCATCGCGACTGAAGCGATGAGTTTGCCGAGTGTCGAATGATCATCTGGGTGCCGCGCGAGCAGCGTGATGGCGCCCACGCCGGGGCGAGGTCCCGATCGTGTCATCGCCAGCCCGCAGTGGCCGGCGTCCATCAGTCGGTTTGCGGCGGCATTCGCATGCAAGACGCGCATCGTGCCGTCGACGATCACGACGCTGATGGCAAGCGTATCGAGTGCGCCTGTACCCAGTTGCGTCCGGTTCGCGAGAGCAAGACGCTCTTCCAGTTGCAACGCGCGCTGCAGGTGCGGCAGCAGCATCATCAACAGCTGTCGATCGCCCTCATCGAATGGGCCCGAGCGGGCATCGCGCTGAATGCCGATCGGCGTGGCCGCGCGAACGCCCAGCATGCCGCCAAGCAGGTGACGAACGCCTGCACCACGCGCGAAATCGACATAGAACTCGGACTTCAGCAGCACATCGTCGGGGACGATCTGCTCGCCGATCACGGCGTGCAGAGTTGCACGGTTCAGGCCGTGAAAGATTCTCTCGGCTCTTTGCCGGAAGGGATCGATACGGTGGTAATAGGCGGCGTATGCATCGGCGTATTCGTTGCCGCCACCGAGCAGGTAGCGCAGTACGCCGGGCGCATCGGGAATGCTCAACGAAACGCGTTGCGCGCGAAACATCGAGCACAGCTGCGATCCAAGGTCGGGCCAGGTCGCGCCTTCGCCGAGCGCGGCGCCATAGATGAGATCGATCACGTCTGACACGTCGGACCTGGCCACTTGAGTCTCCGACTGCAAAACGAAGGCGTTTCATACCCTGTTCGGGGGATGGAATACTGCTCTGCATTCTACACAATTCACCCACGCCGAATCCCTGAAGGGTCCGCCGTCCGGCGCTGCTGCTGGCGGGTTGCACCATGCGGTTTTGCCTCGTTTGCGCGGCGAAGCCACAACGGGTCGAGGCGTCCTGGCCGCTGACGGCGCATTGATCTTGCCCGTTTGCAATAACGCAGCCAGCAAACAGAAGAAATTCGCCCGTCTGGCATGTTCCCTTCAGTAGTTGGTCCAGACGATCTCGAACCTCGCGACGCGGTGTCATGCGAGGCGATGTTGGTCGGCGAAGTCGTATTGGATAGCCACTTGATCAAACGGTGAAACATCATGCGGGTGTTATTGATTGAAGACGATGTGCAGGTGGGAAACGATTTGTGTCGCACGCTGAAGGCGGCGGAATTTAGCGTCGACTGGGTCCGCGACGGCCGGACAGGCAAGCGCGCCATCGAGGCCGCTTACTACGCCATCGTGCTTCTCGACCTCGGCCTGCCGGACATGACGGGTCTGGACGTGCTGCGCGCACTGCGTGCAGCGGGCAATAGCGTACCTGTGGTGATTCTCAGCACGGAAGACGATCTGGATGCGAGCGTGTGCAGTCTAGAGGCCGGTGCGGACGATTGCGTGCTCAAGCCGTTTGCCATTCGCGAGTTGTTCGCGCGTATTCGCGCCGTATTGCGTCGCAGGGCGGGCTACGCGACCTCGGCGATCGGGGACGGCTCGCTCAGTCTCGATCTCGAGAAGCGCACGCTGAATTGCAATGGCATCGCGTCATCGCTTTCAGCGCGCGAATTTGCGCTGATGCATGCATTCCTCGAAAAGCGCGGCACGATCCTGTCGCGCGGACAGCTCGAAGACCGGCTGTATGGATGGGGCAGGGAAGTGGAGAGCAATGCTGTCGACGTGTTGATCCACTCGGTACGCAAAAAATTCGGTCAATCCTTGATTCGCAATGTGCGCGGACTCGGCTGGACGATTGCGCACGCAAATGCGTAGCGCTGTCCGGGGTGCGTCCTCGCCGGTAATGCAGAGCTAATTCTGCGTCTTTACGATGCACAGTCATACCGGCTGACACATGCCGGTTAATCGCCCCCGCAGTCGCAACGCTTGCGACGATTCTAGCTTTCTCTATTCATGGAGTGTCTTATGAAGCCCTCGAAAATCCTGATGGTCCTCGTCTGTCTGGTTGCCGCTCAAGCGGCTAGCGCGCAGGAAAAGACGGTGTCCCCCGCAAAAATGACCTGCGCCGATTATGTCTCCGTCGATGAGGTGTATCGACCGGCTCTCGTTTATTGGGTCGCCGGTGTCGACAAGCTCGGTATCAAGGAGACGGACACGATGGTCGTCGATACAGCGCATCCCGTCGCGGAGACCGTAGCCGAAGCATGCACCAAAGATCCGCAGACCCCGTTTGTGTCGAAAGTCAGATCCATGATCAAGGCGAAGAAGATTTCGCTCTTCCAGCATTCGTAATGATGCTGCCGGCGGCTCTGGCGAACAGGCATAGCCCGCTGTCGCGGGCTCGCCGCTGAACACGATATCGCCAGACTCGTCACGACATTTACGCATCCCATTTGTTTTCAGGAGCTGGCCATGCAGTCGCTTTGTGAACGGCCTTCACAAGACCAGGCTCGCGCCGCGAGGCGAATCTATCGCGAGGCGTCGCCCACGGAAATGACTTACATCCGGACGGGCCTGCTCGTGGTGAGTCGCAGCAGTATCGCCGGGTCCATTAGCAGAGAGCAATTCGACACTGCGATCGCATGTCTGGAGGCTCGCTACGGCATTCTTCGTTCGGTCGTCGAGAATGGACAATTCGTGGAGCGGGTGGATGAATCGTCCGCGGTTGAATCGTGGTTGTCTCCCGATGCGTGTTCCGTCGATGCGTTATACGCGACGTTGCTGAATGCCGAACTGGATACGGGAAAGAGAATCTATAGTGTCCACGTAATTGCCGGTGAAGATGCACTCGATATCTTCATGCTGAGTTCGCATGCAGTGACGGACGCAACGTCGCTGGTCGAACTGCATTCATGTCTTGTTCATATCTGCGATTGCATCGTGCGCGGTACACGCCCGACGTTGGCGCCGCAGCCTTTCCCGGTCCCCGTCGATGCGGCGGTGAATCGAAGCCTCGCTTCGCTTTCGGGTGGATGTATCGGCGATCCTGCTGCTTATTCAGGGGCATTTGCCGAAATCCCGATGCGCGCGCCATACGATGGTGGGCCAGTGACGCATCGCCTCGAGCAGACCGTGATCAACGCAGCCGATATGCAACGTATTAGCGCCGCAGCCCACGCGCACGGTTCTTCCGTGCATTCGCTTCTTCTCGCGGCATTTGCGCTCGCGATTGGCGACGTGGCGAAGGAGCAGCCGCGCCGGATTCTGATGCGGTCGTCCGTGGATATGCGCCGCAGGCTTGAGCCGCACGTTTCGGCGGAACTTGTCTTCTCGGCCATCACGGGACATATCACGCCTGTTCCTGATCTGGACCGGCCGTTGTTCGAGATTGCGAGGCATATCTTCGGTGAGATTCACGAGGGCGTCGTCAACGGACTCATCTTTCGCGACTACGCGAACTATGCGAAGGTGTTCGGCAGCACGCAACAGGCTCCCGTTGCGCTCAATATCTCCGACATGCAGGCGGTCACATTTCATTGGCCAACGCAACAGCTGAATGTGACGGGATTTGAGTATGCGTGTGGATGGTTGAAGAAATTCCCGAACGTTTCAGTTTCAGTTCTCGATGGAAGGCTGATCGCGAACACGGTCTATGTCGAGCAGTTTGTCGATCCGACGATCATGCGGGCGATCTCCGAGCGTGTCGTGGACAGACTGGTTTCTGCGATCCGGCCGCCCGAAGTCCGAGACGAGGTTGACAATAAATAGATGACCGGTTATCTTGTTATCCATCGACTCAGCGGAGATCACGAAGTTGCCACGTCCTGCCAATCCTCAAGTACGTTCGCGTCTGCTGTCAGTGGGGCGCGATGTGGTTCACGACCGTGGTTTCAATGGCTGCGGCGTGCAGGACATCACGACGGCCGCTGGCGTGCCGAAGGGCTCGTTCTACAACTACTTCGAAAGCAAGGAAATGTTTGCGGCCGAAATTCTCGACGACTACTGGCAGTCAATCGAAGACCGCCATGGTCCGATTCTGTACGACGCGCGAATCAGGCCGCTCGCGCGCATTGCGAAATTCTTCCGCGCATTGACCGACGACCACAGCAAGAGCGACTTCGCGCTGGGTTGTCTGATTGGCAACCTGTCACTGGAACTGTCGAACGCCAGCGACGAGGCGCGCTCGAAACTTCTGGCCTTGCTCGCGCGCTGGCAAGAGGCGCTTGCAGTCTGCTTGCGCGAGGCGCAGGAGCGCAATGAACTGGACCGCAAGCAGAACGCGGACGAACTCGCGGCGATCGTGATCGAGGCTTACGAAGGCGCGGCCATGCGCGGCAAGATCGAGCAGAGCGGCAACGCTTACGAACGTTTCGAGAAGGTCGTATTGCCTCGCCTGCTTCGTTAAGTTTTTTTGCGGTTTTTATAAAGCGACCGGTCATCTATGTTTGGCGTGCGTCCATACTTTGCGCGGTTGCGGTTTTCTTATGTAGTGACCTTTATATGGAGGGTTTTATGAGTAACGCGAACCAGGCAGCGCAAGAGAACGCAAACCCCTACGCCGATCCTGCCAATCCGGCTTTGCCGCCGACGGGCTTCAAACTGGATCCCGCGCGGGCGGCACTGGTGGTAATCGATCCGCAGAATGATTTCCTGAGTCCGTCAGGGGCGAGCTGGTCGGTATTCGGGCCGAGCATCACCGAGAACAATACGGTCGCAAATCTGGGGCAGCTGTTCAAGACGGCGAAGCAGGTTGGCCTCACCGTGGCGGTTTCGCCGCACTATTACTATCCGTGCGACCACGAGTGGCATTTTGGCGGTCCGCTGGAAAAGGTGATGCACAACATCTGCATGTTCGATCGCAAAGGGCCGAACACGCTTGAGGATTTCGAGGGATCGGGCGCGGACTTTCTCGACGAGTACAAGCCGTACATTCTCGACGGCAAAACCATCATCGCATCGCCGCACAAGGTGTATGGGCCGGAGACGAACGACCTCGCATTGCAACTTCGCAAGAAGGGCGTCTCGCAGATCATTCTCGCCGGCATGGCGGCGAATCTTTGTATCGAATCGCACTTGCGCGAGTTGATCGAACAAGGGTTTGAAGTTGCCGTGGTGCGTGACGCTACGGCAGGTCCGCGACTGCCGGACGGCGACGGATATCTGGCCGCGATCATCAACTTCCGTTATCTCGCGCATGCGCTTTTGACGACGGAGCAAACGGTTCGGGAACTCACGTCCTGATCGGACCCGGCACGAATCCGATGCGCAGCGTTTGCTGCGCTTTCGCTGCTGGATCGTCGGCGGCGTGCGCTGTATTGACGGAACACATGAACATCGAGCAAGCGGCAGCCGTGGCGAGGCGCGCAAATAAGGCGAGTCTGCGCATGAACGCGTTCTTGATTGACGTGAGATTGGGTTGCCGAATATATCGATGCGTCAATCCAGCGGTCAAAGAACGAATCGAGCGATCGTTAAGCGTCACGACGTGATTTGCTTCGCTGCGCATCGAACGAAGACGCGCGCCGTTTCTTCATTGCACTCACGCGAATAACGTAAGCGAAAATTGGTCGTTAACTGAGAAAGAACGCGTCCCTATACTGGCACGCTTATTGGTCGGCGAAGCGTCGACCCCCGGCATGCTCATGCCGGTCCGCATGTCCAGAACAAGGAACCACGAATGCCCGCTCAAGACCTCACGGACCGTGCCGCACGTGCACGTCTTCAGACGACGCTCGCCGGCTTGCCCGCGCTCGCGAAAGCCATCGGCGAAGGCGCTGCGTCGCGCGAGGCGCAGCGCGAGTTGCCGTACGACGGCTTCACGCTGTTCCGGCAATCGGGGCTCGGGCGTTTGCGCTTGCCTGTCGAATGGGGCGGCCTGGGCGGCTCGCTTGAAGACGTGTTCGATGTGATCGCCACGCTCGCTGCCGGGGAAAGCAACATCGCGCACGCGCTGCGCATTCATTTCGACCAGACCGAGGCGTTGCTGCTACAACCGCGCACGGCGTTCAACGCGTTGCAGATCGAGCGCGTCGTCGAGGGCGCGATTTTCGGTGGCGCTTCGACGGAGCTGGGCACGTCCCGTCCCGGCGAGATCACGACGCAGCTTCGCCGCGACGGCGAGCACTACCGGTTGAGCGGCCGCAAATACTACGCGACGGGCACGGCGTTCTCCGACTTCGCACGGCTGAACCTGCAGGATGAGAACGGCAATCCCGTGGTCGCTATCGTGCCTGTCAAACGCGAAGGCTTTCGCGTGCTCGACGATTGGGACGGCATGGGCCAACGGATGACGGCAAGCGGCAGCCTCGAATTCGACAACCTGCTGGTGCTCGCAGACGAGGTCACGCCGCGCGTGCAGACGACCTTGGCCGGCCGTCACGGCGGCGCGCTGCGGCAGTTGCATCTCGTCGCAGTGGGCGCGGGGATCGTGCGCAATGTCGTCGCCGATGCCAAGGGCTATGTGCTGCGGCATGGCCGTCCTGCGCTGCACAGTCCCGCGCCGTCGGCGCGCGAAGACGCGTTCATCCAGCAGGTGATCGGCGATTTGACGGCACACAGCCATACGATCGACGTGCTGGTGCGCGACAACGCGCGCGTGCTGGAGCGCTCTTCGCAGGCGATTCGCAATGGCGAGCCCGATGCGGAAACGCGTGTGCTCGAAGGCGCGCTCGCGACGGCGCGCACGCAACTGATCGTCAGCAAGCTCGCGCTGTATGCGGCCGAGCGCATGTTCGAAGCGGGCGGCGCGTCGGCGACATCGCGTGCGCATAACTTCGATCGTCACTGGCGCAATCTGCGCACCATCTTCAGCCACAACCCGCTATTGCATAAAGCACGCGTGATCGGCGATTACGAACTGAACGGCGTGACGACGCATCTGACGGAAGGCCGTGTTTTCTAGGGCGATCCGCTCGCGCAAACGCGCATAGCGTGCAACGGCATATCGATGTGCCGATTTCTTCGTGGCGGCGCGCAAGCGCCGCATTCGACAATATCAACGTTACGTTCCAATCAGGGGCCTCCCGCGATGAGCCGTGATCTTCTTCTGTTGCTCGAACCCGGATTTACCGATCCCCGTTATCCGGGCGAACGTTTCATCTGTCCCGACGGCGCGCCCATCGAAGGGCTGCTCGCCAGCGACCCGGCGCGCGTTGCAGGGCTCGACGTGCGGCGCGTGCCGTTCGAGCGTCCGCGCCAGGCCGTCGTCGAAGCACTCGACGAAGCGCATCAAGGCTTGCCCGTGCTCGTGCTGGGCGACGAGCAACCCGCGCCCGCCGATGCGCAGACGCTGGGCGAGCGCCGCTTCATTACCGACACGCGTCGCATCCTCGACCTGCTTGCCGAGCGCCACGGCTTTCCGAAAGTGCATTGACGCATAAGTGAAAGCATCGTGAGTGCGCGTGCAAGCGCACCCGACACAGCGGAGAATTTCGATGAGCCGTAACACGGCACCGGCCACGCCGCGCCGCCTGCATCTGAACGTCAACATCCTGCACTCGGGCTTTGTGCCTTCTGCGTGGCGGCTGGCCGACGCGGACCCGCGCGCATTCGTCGACGTCAATCACTATGTGCGCGTCGCACAGATCGCCGAAGCGGGCAAACTCGATGCCGTTTTTCTCGCGGATAACGCCGCGATCATCGATCAGATCGATTTCCGTCCCATCACCGCGCTGGAGCCGACCGTGCTGCTCGCGAGCATCGCCGCCGCGACGACACACATCGGTGTGATCGGCACTGCATCGACGAGCTATAACGAGCCGTACAACATCGCGCGGCGTTTCGCGACCCTCGACCATGTGAGCAACGGACGCGCGGGATGGAACGTCGTGACGACGGCCGATCTGCCGTCCGCGCGCAACTTCGGCCGCGATGCCGTGCCGGACCATGCGCAGCGTTACGAGCGCGCCGCCGAGTTCACCGAACTCGTGAAAGCGCTGTGGGACAGCTGGGAAGACGATGCGTTCGTCGGCGACAAGGCGGGCGGCCGTTTCATTGATGTTTCGAAAGTGCATCCCGTCGCGCATCGCGGCCGGCACTTCGATGTGCAAGGTCCGCTGAACCTGCCGCGCTCGCCGCAAGGCCATCCCGTGGTGGTGCAGGCGGGCGGCTCGCCGGATGGCCGCGATCTCGCTGCGCGCCACGCGGAAGCGGTGTTTTCGGCGTCCCAGTCGCTCGAGGAATCGGTGGCGTACCGGCGCGACCTCAACGCGCGCGCGGCGGCATACGGGCGTCCCGGCGTGAAGGTGCTTGCGGGTCTCACGACCATCATCGGCGCGACCGAGGCCGAGGCGCTGCGCCGCCGCGACGAACTGGTCGATCAGATTCCTTGGCGCTACAGCCTGAACCGTCTGGCGGGCACGCTGGGCATCGACGCGGAGCGTCTGAAGCTCGACCAGCCGTTGCCCGACGATCTCGCGCTGCCCGGCGGCGGCAACGGCAACCATACCTTCTTTCACGCGACCATCGCGCAGGGCCGTCGTCACGGCTACACGGTGCGCGAACTGATCCGCTCGCTGGCGGGCGGAACGGGGCATCGCGTGATCGTCGGCACGCCCGAGCAGATCGCCGACGATATCGAGCACTGGTTCAACGGCGGTGCAGCCGACGGCTTCAATCTGATGCCCGATGCGTTGCCGAGCGGTCTGCAAGACTTCGTGGACGGCGTCGTGCCGATCCTGCAGAAGCGCGGCATTTTCCGCACCGACTACGAAGGCGCGACGCTGCGCGAGCACCTTGGGCTCGCGCGTCCCGACAATGCGCAGCTATGGCGCAAGAGTGCCTGAGTCCACGCCCATCCACTCCTATTCTCTCCAGTCATGAGTTCACGCAAGGGTCATCTGCGCCTCGGCGCTTTTCTCTATCCGACGGGACATCACATTGCCGCATGGCGGCATCCCGACTCGCTGGTCGACGCGGGGCGCAATTTCCGGCACTACGTCCAGCTTGCGCAGGCCGCGGAGGCCGCGAAATTCGATCTGATCTTTCTCGCGGACGGCGCGGGCACGCGCGGCGACAACGTCGATTTTCTGAGCCGCACGGCGCACAGCTATGTCGCGCAGTTCGAGCCGCTCACGCTGCTGTCGGCACTCGCCGCTGTCACGGAGCGGATCGGTCTGGTCGGCACGGCATCGACGACGTTCAACGAGCCGTATCACATCGCGCGCAAATTTGCGTCACTCGATCACATCAGTGGCGGGCGCGCGGGGTGGAATCTCGTCACGTCGTCGAGCTCGCACGAGGCGAAGAACTTCAACTTCGACGAGCATCTCGCGCATGCGCGGCGTTATGAGCGCGCGGTTGAATTCGCCGAGGTCGTCGAAGGTCTGTGGGACAGCTGGGACGAAGACGCGTTTGTGCGCGACAAGGCGTCGGGGCGCTATTTCGATCCGTCGAAGCGCCATGTGCTCGACCATCGCGGCGAGTTCTTCAATGTGCGCGGGCCGCTGAACGTCGAGCGTTCGCCGCAGGGCAGGCCCGTCGTCGTGCAGGCGGGTTCGTCCGAGGCGGGCAAGGCACTGGCCGCGCGCACGGCGGAAGTGATCTTCACCGCGCAGCAGACGCTCGACGATGCCGTCGCGTTCTATGCGGACGTCAAAGGGCGGATGGCGGCGTATGGCCGCGAGCCGGACGATCTCAAGATCATGCCGGGCGTGATGCCGATTGTCGGCGCGACCGAAACCGAGGCACGCGAAAAGTTCGACGCGCTTCAGGCGCTGATCGATCCCGCTGTGGGGCTTGCGCTGGTATCGACGGTGACGGGTGGCTTCGACCTGTCCGGTTATCCGCTCGACGGTCCGATCCCGGAACTGCCGGAAACCAACGCCAGCAAGAGCCGCCAGTTGCTGGCGCTCGAACTCGCGCGGCGCGAGAACCTCACGATCCGCGAACTGTATCTGCGCATCGCGGGCGCGCGTGGGCACTGGCAACTGGTCGGCACGCCGGAGCAGATCGTCGATGCGCTCGAAGAGCGCTTCGTCAACCATGGCGCGGACGGCTACAACGTGATGCCGGCGCTGCTGCCCAACAGCCTCGACGATTTCATCCGGCTCGTGCTGCCGGAACTGCGGCGACGTGGGCTGTTCCGCAGCGAGTACGAAGGGCGCACGCTGCGCGAGAACCTTGGTTTGACGCAGCCTGTTTCGCGCTATGCGCGCGAGACGGTGACGCAGTGAGTTGTCGCGAGTACTTGCGTCACCCATAACGGATGACGCATTCGAACCCACACCAGAACTATTAGAACTTCACGCGCACCCCCGAGAACACCGCGACCTGACGATTCGTCGATGAAGCTGTGCCAGCGTCGGCAATAGCCGCAATCTTCTGATAACCCGTGCCGACGCGTGTCGATGCATCGCCTGCCGCGAGTTGATACGCCGCCGACAGATAAAGATCGGTGCGCTTGGACAGCGCGTAATCGACGCCAAGCGTGAACTGATGCCAGCGCGGCTTCAGGTTCGCGCCATTGGTGCCGGGCAGATTGCTCGCGCGTCCATCCGTGTACGTGTACACGCCGATCAATGTCAGTGCGGGCGTGAACAGATAGCGCGCGTTCAGATCGTAGTTGTTGAACTTGCGCGACGAGCCATCGCTGTAATCGAGCTGCGTGTGGCTCCATGCGAAGCCGAACGTCGCTGCGCCGAGCGCGTAGCTGGTGCCTGCTGCCGCAATCTGCTGACGCACGACGCCGCCATTCAATCCATAGAAGAACGCGCCGCTGTAGTCGTCGCCGGACGTGGTCGATGCGCCGCCGATCGCGCCGCCTGTGTTCGATGCGGCGTTCGGATGATTCAAAACGTTATAGCCGCCGCCGATCGAAAACGGACCGTTCGTGTAGTTCGCCGCCACGCCCCATGCGCGGTTGTTGCTGAAGCCCGTGCCGTTGCTGCCGTTCGCCTGGTTGCTGAATGCGTAGAGGCCGTCGACGGTGAAGCCCGCAATCGTGTCGCTGCGGAACTTGACCGCGTTGTTCACGCGGAAGGTCTGGTTCAGATTGTCGTTGTCGCCGATGTGGGTCGACGGCGACCAGAAGCCCGGGCCTGCATACTGCGAGACGAGATCGGTCACAGGCTCGTATTGCCGGCCAACGGCTACCGTGCCGATCCCCGTCTTCTGCACGCCCACGAAAGCCTGGCGGCCGAACAGACGTCCGCCTTGTCCCGCTGTGCCGTCGTTCGGACGGAAGCCGCTTTCCAGCGTGAAGACCGTCTTCAGTCCGTCACCGAGATCTTCGACGCCGCGCAAGCCCCAGCGGCTGCCGTTGAGCTTGCCGCTCGTCTGCTGAATGTTGCTCGCGCCTTTCTGGTTGTTGGTATAGGTGATGCCCGCATCGACGAGTCCATACAACGTGACGGCACTCTGCGCATGCACGAGTGCGGGCGATGCAGCGACAAGACTTGCGGCGCTGGCCAGAACAACACGCTTCATTGGATTCCCTTTTTATTGAAGTCACTGAATTAATAAGGAACCCGATGCTATTAGGGAGAACACTAAACACGAAGCAACTATTTCTACTTTGTTATCCAAATGCAATTCGATTTACAACGGACTTTCGCAGTGAAATGCAGATCAGCCGCGTAGCGGATTGCGTTGTGGCATAGTGGCCCTCTCTCCGGACTCGCAACTTCAAGTCGATATTCATCGAGGCTCTATGATCGATTTCTCCGCCGTGGCGGCCGTGTTCTCTGTTTATATCGTCGGTGTCGTGATACCGGGGCCGAACTTCGTCGCTGTCGCGCACAAGTCGGTGTCGGCAACACGTCCCGATGCATTTGCGCTCGTCGCGGGGATCGTATTGGTCAATCTCTTCTGGGCCACCTGTGCGATCCTCGGCGTCGGCGTCGTGTTTGCTATCTTTCCGTGGATAGCCATTGGCGTGAAGCTCGCCGGAGCGGGCTATCTGATCTGGTTTGGCCTGCGCCTCATCATGTCGGCGGGCACGCGTCCGATGGCGGTGCAAAAGCCTTCGGCGTCGTCGGGCTTTGGCTCTGCGTTCATGCAAGGTGTCGCGACCAACATTGCCAATCCGAAATCGATCGCGTTCTACGCGGCTGTGTTTTCAACAGCGGCGCCTGCGCATGTGTCCGCACCGACCTTCCTCGCGATGCTCGCTACCGTGGGTGTGGTGGCGTCGTGCTGGTACGGCGGCGTTGCGCTGTTTCTGTCGCATGAGGCCGTTTCAGGCGCGTATCGCCGCGCACAGAAATGGATCGACCGGGCGTGCGGTGCGGTGATCGTCGCGCTTGGCATACGACAGGCGCTGCGCTGACCACGCGGTTTGTTTGTGTTTGCGCAAGGGGTGCCCCCGTAAATTGGCGGGCGCGCAAAAAGGGGTAGACTTTCGGCTACGCACGCTGAACCGGGTGCGACGGGGCGCTCATTCGAGTCGCCCCGTCTGCCATGTGCGCAGGTTGTTTTCAGTGCTACAGCACATACGTATTGAAGACAGGCCGAACAGAATTGAGGTCCACAACCCATGCTCAAACCCGAATTCAATGACGCGGGCAGCGCGCGTCCAGAACTGCTTTGCTACCTCGTGGCCACCGCGGCAGCGTCGTATGCGCTGACGCAGGAGTGGCGCGTCGATCATGTCGTCGAATGCTGCCGCCGCTGGCTCTCGAAGAACGAGGTGAAGATGGACTGGCTCGACCGGGTCCGGATCGGCCAGTTCGCGTTGAAGATCGCGAGCAAGGATCTGCTTGACGCGGGCATAGCCGTGCGTCTGTCCAGCGTCAATGCGCTCTTTACGAGCGAGATGGAACTGAACGAAGCGAGCACGATGGTGCAACGGATGATGTCCTTGTGTCAGGAAGCGCTCTGAGCACGTTTTGATCAAACGTCAAGCCTGAATTGCGGAGCGTGCACCGGGCGAACACTGTGTTGCAACTTCGATAGCTGATCGAAAGACGGGGCCAATTCATACTTCGCGATGGTCGCGCACCGCATCGTGCAGGTGCGAGCGTTCAGCTTAGAGGTTGTCGTGAATACATTTGAAGTCAATCAAGTCCTGTCAGGTCTGACTAATCTGGTCAGGCAACGCGTTGCAGTCGTGGCGCGAAGGCGGGCCGTGGGTGCAGCGATTTTCGCGCTGGTGCCCTTGCTGATGCAGGCGTGCGCGAGTTCCAGCCCCGTCGTCGAGACGGGCGATGCGGGGCGATACACGCTGCACGCATCGGCGGCGGGCGGCAGCGCGGCGTGGGCGAGGTCTCACAAGGCAGTCATGCAGAGCGCAAGCAACTTTTGCGCGCAACGCGGCGAGGTGCCGAGCGTCGTGTCGGAGTCGTCCAGAGGCGTGCGGGCGCTCGAAGCTCACGAGGCCGACCTCACGTTCGAATGTCACCCGCACTTTTGACGGACGCGTCAACCAATACGCCAGACGAAACAGAAAGCAAAAAGTTCAGCGGGCGTAAGCCATCGTTAAGGATGCGCAGCTATAACGTTTGATGGAAATGCGATCTGCGCGGCGTTGCCAGTCAACGATCAAAAAAGGGTGACCCGGACTCGCGGATTCAACCGACGACAGCGTCGATGTCCATTCAGAGGTCGCCCGTCATGCCGATCCACTCTCGCTCCATTGGGCGTGTTTCCGCGCTTGTTCCCAGGCTTATTCCCGCGACATTCGCGTTGCTGCTTGCGACGCCAGTCCACGCCGAGTCCACTTGTCCCGACTTCGTGATATTGCCGTCGGGCAGCGTGTTCAACATCGCCAAGCTGATCGCCGATACCGGCTCACCGGAGGCCGCGCTCAGAAAAGTCAGGGGCGCACTCGATGAGATCGCCGCAAACGGTGGTTGCCCGAAGTCAGTGCGACGCGCCGTGTGTGACGAAACGATGGCGGTCGCGAGGAAAGCCGTCGTCGCGCTTCAATCCTGCGCCGCGCATGGTCCTCAGGCTGACGGCGTGGAGAAGGACGGGCGCAGTGCGTCGAAGTAGGCAGGACGCGAAGCGGATCACTAAGCGGATCACTAAGCGGCCGCGTCAAGCCGACGCGTTCGTCGTGCGCAGCGCGGCGCCCAGGCTGCGGATCGTTTCTCTCATGCCGGCATCCCGCACGCGCGTATAGACGGCGATTTCGATCGGCGCGAGCGGTGGCAAACCGAGCCGGCTGCCGACATCGACGGCTCGCGGCGGGCATCCCCGTCGCGTCATGGGCGCGACCGCGAGACCTGCCATCACGGCGGCGCCCACCGTGCCGATGCCGCCGCCGACAAATACCTCCGTCCACTTGATGCCGGCTTCATCCAGCGCTTTCAGCGCGTTTGCGCGCACGCCGCAAGGGGCGGACAGCGACGCGATCCGCAACGGCTCGCCGGGACTGTGCGTCCATTGCGGCGAGGCAAACCATCCGCAGTGTTCGACGAACAGTTTTTCCGCGTCCCTTCGCGTGGCGTCGCGTCGCGCGAAGACGGCATCGAGCTCGCCGGAGTCGTAGCCGGCGAGCATTTCGCTCGATGCGCCGATCTTCACTTCGACCCGCAACGTGGTGTCCTGCGCGGAAATGCGCGCAATCAACGGTATCAACCCGTCCGCGGCGGTGTGGTCGATGATGCCCAGCCGCAGGCTGCGTTGCGCCTGCACCGTCGGATTCAGCGCGCGGTCGTGCGCGCTCAGCAACTCCCGGGCGGCCGCAAGGAACGCCGCGCCCTCTGGCAGCAGTTGCACGCGCCGCGGCGTGCGTTCGAGAAGGCGGCGCCCGAGTCGTTCTTCGAGCCGCTTCATCTTCAGGCTGATCGACGATTGCGTGATGTCGAGCACTTCGGCGGCGCGCGTGAAACTGCTGAGGTCGGCGACCAGCACGAATGCCTGAACGTCGTCGAGATCGAGGCGTCGCGTCGTCGATTGATAATCGGTGCTCATGTTAGCGGCTCCAGTCATCGCGTTTCTAAATCATAGACGAGTGCCTGGTTTTTCCCAGTAGCAGCGCGATGCCACCCACACGGCGGGGCGAAGCAAGAAAGTGCGGTTTCAATCATTGGTGAAAATCATCGCAGAAATACTTAGTGATGAATTGTTGTTATCGAAGCGCAACCCTAAGATTCATCTCAAGCAAACGCACTTCAGGAGCTTCAAATGCCAATGACCCATGTCTCGATGCGCAGCGGCAAGCCCGCCGCGTACCGCACCGCTGTTCTCGAAGGTATCCACGAAACGCTGCACGCGTCGCTTGGCGTGCATCCCGAGACGTTCTTCATGACCGTCAGCGAACACGAGGACGCGAACTTTCACGTCAACACGACTTTTCCGTTCGCGCGCTCGTCCGACGTGCTGCTGGTCCAGATCACGCTGACAGCGGGCCGTTCAGCCGACGACAAGCAACGCTTCTATCAAGACCTCGTTGTACGGCTCGAAAAGAACCCGGGCGTCAAACCCGCCGATGTATTCATCAACCTCATCGAGGTGGCGGGCGAGAACTGGTCGGCAGGAAACGGACTCGCCGGACGAAGCGCAGCTTTGGCAGCGGACGGCTCGACAGCCGCCGGCACTGCCGCCTGAAACATCCATCCGCCCTACGCTAATCTGATTCTGGAGAAAAATCATGTCGAAGCAATACGCCGTTCCTCTTTCGCCCCGTGGCCTCTCGAGCATCGCACCGCCGCCGCCGTGGCACTATTCGGGCGACTTTCTGATCGTCGAGTTCTGGGCCGATCCTGCCGCTGTGGCGGCGACGTTGCCGGCGGGTCTGAGCGTCGATCCGTCGTCGCCGGGTCACGCAACGGCGCTGTTCGTCGACTGGCAGTTCACGGGCCAAAACGATGAACTGCTGGACCCGGCGCGCTATCAGTATCGCGAGTTCTTCCTGCTCGTCGATGCGTTGTATGAAGGCCAGCCAGTCGCATATTGCCCGTACATTTTCGTGGACAACGACTCGGCGATGATGCGCGGCCTGATTCAAGGCTTCCCGAAGCGCCTCGGCGCCGTGCACCAGACGCGCACGTTCGCGGCACCCAGCCTCGCTGCTGCGCAGGTAGCGCCGGGCGCGCGATTTGCGGCGACGGCATCGACGGCGGGCCAGCGCATTGCGCGCGCAGAGGTCAAGTTGACGGGCAAGGTGGACGATCCTTCAACGGTCAGTCTCGCCGGACGTCCGATCGTGAATCTGCGTCACTTCCCGAGACTGGCTGCCGGGCAGCATGAGACGCCCGCCGTACACGAACTCGTGATGTCGATCATGGACGACCCGCGCATGGCCGACGTGTGGGCAGGCGAGGGGCAACTGAGCTTGCCCGTCGCCGAGGGTGAAGAGATTTCCGACCTCGCGCCTGTGCGCGTCGGCGCGGGTTATCGGCTGTCGATGTCGTACACGGTGACGGACCTGAAGACGCTGAGCGACGGCACGCAGGCTGCGTGAGACTGACGATCACACCGCTATCGAAGTAAAGCCACGCGGCCCAGGAAGCAAAACTTCCGGGCCGCGTGGCTTGTTGCGCATTTGATCGCGCAATACGCGACGGCTATTACGCCGCGAGCCGCTCTTCATGACGGGCAACGACGGCCGCTTCGTCGCTGAGCGCCTTCTGCGCAGACGGGCGAGCTTCGACGCGCGCCACATAGGCCATCAGGTTCTTCAGATGGTCGAGCTTCACACCCGAACGCTCATGCCACATCGTTGCCCACACGTAGGCGTCGGCGACCGTGAACTGCTCGCCCGTCAGATACGGGCGTCCATCGGCGAGACGTTTGTCGAGCGCGGCGTAGGCCGACAGCAGCTTGTTCGTATGAAATGCGATGCCCTCCGGCGTCATCAGTTTGCGCATCAGCGGAATGTGTTTTTGCGCGATCTCGGTGGCAACGAACGTTAGCAGTTGATCCATGCGCACGCGCTCGATCGTCCCGCGTTGCGGAATCAGATCGGAGCCGGGATGCTGGTCCGCCAGGTACGACGCGATCACGACCGTTTCCGTCAGGACGTCCTGACTTTCGTTGTCGAGTTCGAGCGCGGGCACATACAGCAGCGCATTGACATCGGCGAACGCCAAGCCATTCGACGTCGACTTGCCGAGCACGTCGAAATGCACGAGTTCCGGCGCGAGGCCGAGTTCGTTGGCGACGAGCTGGACGGCGAGCGAGCAGGTTGCTTTGGCGATATAGAGCTTCATGGTCGACATTCCTTGTAGCGCGGACCGGTCAGGGTCGGGTTTCGTTGGGGCGCCGTCGTCGGCACCGTTGCAGCAAAGTATGGGCAGTTTCCGTTGCGCGATAAACGGGGGAAGGGGAGTCGCTGAGTCGCTTTGCAAGCGACAATCCGGCGGGGGTATGCGTACGTCACGCGGTTTTGTGTGGGCGCAACGTGTTTCGATTGTCGCGTTGTGGGAGACGCACTGAATACCGCGCGGTTGTTTATCGAGAGAGTATCGGGCCGCATAATCGGGCCCCTGTCTATCAGCCGTGATGCAGCGTTGCATCCCCGGCTCCTCTCCTGTCATTACCTCTCTCCCGATCATGCGCACTCCCTCGTCTAACGGCGCGGAGGGCAACAAGCTGCTGATTCTGGCCGCCGTTTGCCTCGCCGCGTTAGTCTTGCCCCTGTCTTTCTCCGGGGGCGCTGTCGCGACTCCTGCAATCGGTCGCGATCTTGGCGGGACGGCCACGTCGCTGACCTGGATCACGAATGCGTTCATGTTGACGTTCGGCAGCTTGCTGATGGCAGCGGGCGCACTCGCGGACCAGTTCGGTCGAAAGAAGCTGTTTGTTGTCGGGCTCGGCGGTTTCGTGCTGACGTCGGCGGCGATGAGCTTCGTGCCGTCGGTGTTATGGCTCGACATCTTGCGCGGCGCACAGGGCGTGGTCGCCGCCGCATCGCTGTCGAGCGGCGCTGCTTCGCTTGCTCAGGAGTTCGATGGACATGCGCGCACCCGCGCGTTCAGCCTGCTTGGCACGAGCTTCGGTATCGGCCTCGCATTCGGGCCGTTGATGGCGGGTGTGCTGATCGAGCACTTCGGCTGGCGTTCGATTTTCATGGTCATCGCAGCGATCGGTACGCTTGCGTTCATGTTCGGCGTGCCGCGCATGCGCGAGACGCGCGATCCGGGCGCGACGGGCCTCGACTATCCCGGCACGATCACCTTTACGGCGACGCTCGTTCTGTTCACGTTCGGTGTCATTCAGGCGCCGGCGAGCGGATGGGACAGCGCGCCCGTCGTCCTGCTGCTGATCGCTTCCGCCGTTTTCCTCGTTGCCTTCATCGTGATCGAGACCAGCGTGAAGCGGCCGATGCTGGAGCTGAGTCTGTTTCGCTATCCGCGATTCGTCGGCGTGCAGATCTTGCCGGTGGGGACGTGCTACTGCTATATCGTGCTCGTCGTGATGCTGCCGTTGCGCTTCATCGGCGCGGAAGGACTCAGCGAAATCGACGCGGGCGTGCTGATGATCGCGTTGTCGGCGCCGATGCTGGTGGTGCCGCTTCTCGTTGCATCGTTCACGCGTTGGGTATCAGCCGGTGTGCTGTCCGGTGTCGGCTTTCTGATCGCCGCGGCGGGACTCTACTGGCTGAGCCTCGTCGACTTCAGCGGAGCGAAGGCCGCGCTGGTGATGCCGATGCTGGTGATCGGCATCGGCGCGGGCATGCCGTGGGGCTTGATGGATGGCCTGTCCGTCAGCGTCGTGCCCAAAGAGCGCGCGGGCATGGCAGCAGGCATATTCAGCACGACGCGCGTGGCGGGTGAAGGGATTGCGCTCGCCATCGCGACTGCCATTCTTGCGGCGTTGGCGCACACGAGCCTGATGCACGTGGTGCCGGATACGGACGCTAGAGTCGGCGCGCGAATCGCGGAAGCGGCACAACGCGTCGTTGCCGGCGACATGATCCATGCGGCGGCGATTCTTCCGGAAGCCACCCGTCACGCGCTCTCGATGAGTTACGCCGATGCATTCACGCGCCTTCTGCATGTGCTGATCGTCATCACGCTGCTATCCGCCGTGGCGACGTTCGCATTCCTCAGTCGCACGCCCGGTCAGAATGACGAACCCGACGCGCAGACACGAGAAAAGCAGTTGAAAGAAACGGTGGACGCATAGCGTGAACCACACGGCTGTCTCACGCGTAATTGCAATGGACCTGCTAAAGTGGCCGAACCCCTCGATTCCACGCCAATCGATCGTCAAATGAACGAACGCGCAGATGCACCGATCAATGAGATCGCGGTCTTCGTTGCGGTCGCGCAGAGCGGCAGCTTCACCCGCGCGGCCGAAGAAATAGGCAGCAGCAAGTCGAATGTCGGGAAGGCGGTACAGCGGCTCGAAGCGCGCCTCGGCACGAAGCTGTTCCAGCGTACGACGCGCGCGGTCCGCCTCACCGAAGATGGCGAGACCTATCTACAGGCCGCCCAACAGGCGCTCGACGGTCTACGCGAAGCGGAGCAGCAGCTCGCGTCGAGACGCTCGGAGCCGGCGGGGCGCGTCAAGATCGATCTGCCTGCGGGGTTCGGCCGGCTGCTGCTTCCCAGCTTCATTCAACTGCGCGACAAGCATCCAAAGATCACGCTCGAAGTGGCGCTTACCGACCGGATGTCGGACCCCATCGGCGAAGGATGGGATGTCGTCGTGCGTATTGGTGCGTTGCCCGATGATAGCGAGCTGACGGTGCGCAAGCTGTGCGACCTGCGCCTCGGGCTCTATGCGTCGCCGGAGTACCTTCAACGGCGCGGCGATATTCACGATATCGGCGCGCTCGCTGCACACGATGCGATCGTTTTTCGTGGACCTTCAGGACGTTTGCGCGCATGGACGTTGCAGGATAGCGATGCTGTCAGGGAGTATTCGCCACAGCCCGTGCTGGTGCTCGCCGACGGACAGGCGCTCGTGGAAGCGGCCGTCGCCGGCTTCGGCGTCGCGCAGATTCTCGATCGCGTGGCGCTTCCGTATGTGAAGGCGGGAAGGCTCGTGCATCTGTTGCCGAATGCCGATGTCGATGGGCCACCCGTGCACGCGATTATCTCGCTCGGGCAGAAAATGGCGGCGAAGACGCGCGCGGTCGTCAATCATCTCGCGGAGACGTTGCAGCGAGAGGGGCGCTAGGCGCTTGTGTTTCGATCTCTCCGATAAAGGGTTTATTGAGGATTTCGGGGGGGTGTGGCTGCCGGATGTTTGAGTTTTGTTCTGCGCGGACGCCGTTGGTCTTTCGCTTTCGCTTTTGCTTTTGCTGGCATCCGCGTTATGCCTACGTGCTGCAAGCGTCGCCCCTGTGCGGGGCGGCACCTACTTTTCTTTGCCGCCGCAAAGAAAAGTAGGCAAAAGAAAGCGGCTAACACCGCCAATCCTTGTTATTGCCTGCGGGCCCCCAACGGCCGCGTCCCGTTCGCGGCGGCGTTCTTGCTGAGACCCGCTGCCAACGCTCTTGCCAGTCACATCACCTCCTTCAATCACCCGTAGAGAGGCTGGCGGCAGCGAATCGTTGCTGCCGCCCAGGTGGCAAACTGTGTGTAGGTTGTCGCGTCACACAAGTCTGCGCTCTTGCGACACCGACCTTGCTTTCCAGTCCGGAGTGATGCGTACGACGCGAAAGCCTGCTCACAGTTGTCACCATCAAGCCTTACTTCTGTGCGACTGTCGTTTGCGTCGCGGTTGGATGCCCCGCTTCACCCAGCGCGGCCGGCTGCGGAACGACATCATCCCATCCACCGCCAAGCGCGCGAATCAGATTGACCGTCGATGCAGTCTGCACGCCCTGCAATTGCACGGCCGCGCGTCTTGCCTGCAAAACAGTCCGCTCGGCGTCGATCACATCGAGATAGTTCACAGCGCCTTCCACATACTGCTTGCGGGAGAGATCGGCGGCGCGCTGCGAGGCGTTGACGGCTTCTTCCTGAGTTCGCGTCTGGGTTTCGAGGATGCGCATGTCGGAGAGGTTGTCTTCGACTTCCTGAAACGCGACGAGCACCTGCTGGCGATACTTCGCCACATCCTCTTCATAGACGGCGCGCGCATTCGCCAGATTTCCCTTGCGACGGCCACCGTCGAAGATCGGCACGTTCAGCGCGGTGCCCGCCAGCGGACCTAACAGAAACGCGCGGCTGCTCCATTTGAAGAGATCGCCGAGCGTTGCCGATTCGAAGCCTCCCGTGCCCGTCAGCGTCAGCGACGGGAAGAACGCAGCCTTCGCAACGCCGATGCGCGCATTGGCGGCCGCCATGCCGCGCTCGGCGGCAGCGATATCCGGACGGCGCTCCAGTAGCGATGAAGGCAGGCCAGGCGGAATCCGAAAGTTGACGGGTTCGAGCGGATTGACCGCCATCGAAAATTCTGCGGGCGCGTGGCCGAGCAGAACCGCGAGGCCGTGCTCGGAAGCCGCGCGAAGGCGCTGCACCGTCATCGCGTCGGACTTCGCTGATGCAAGCTCGGCCTGTGCGCGTTGCAGATCGAGTTCCGTGATGTCGCCTTCCGCAAATCGACGCTGCACGAGCTTCAACGCCTGTTCACGCAACGATACGGCCTGCGCGAACACCTGCGCTTCGGCATCGAGTTCACGCAACGCAAAGTAGTTTTGCGCGACATCCGCCTGAAGCGTCAGCAGCACCGAACGATAGAGCGCTTCGCTTTGTTGCGTATCGGCTTTTGCGGCATCGACGCTCGACGCGACGCGGCCAAACAGATCGACCTCGTATGATGCGCTAGCCTGCGCGCGCCAGAAGGTTTGCTGCGGCACGTTCGTGCCGTCGGGTTCGAACAGCGATGCCGCCGACACGCGTTGCCGCGTCGGGCCGAAACCCGCATCGAGCGTCGGGAACAGGCCCGCGCGCGCAGCCTGGTTCAGTGCACGCGCTTCCTTCACGCGCGCCGCGGCCGCCTTCAGATTCTGATTGGCGTCGAGCGCCTGCTGTTCCAGTTCATCGAGCTTCGGATCGGCGAACACTTTCCACCACTCGCCTCGGGCCACGTCCTCGGAAGGCTGCGCCGCCTTCCAGGCGCCCACTGCTTCACCCGCAAGCGGTTGGGGCGGCGCTTCCTTGAACGTGCCGCTGACGCCCGGCGTCGCGGGCACGTCGTAGGTCGGCGCCAGCGAGCAACCGGCGACGACCAGCAGCGCGCCAAGCAGCAGCGAACCCGTAAAACCCTGTTTCCAGAATGTGCTTCTCATGATGATGCTCCTTAATCCTGCAAGGCCGGTTCGCGGACCTTCGCATCCGCTGCGGCGGGCCTGCCGCTCGCGCCATGTTCGTTGCCGTCGCGCTCGTCCGGACCATGAACGTGCGGACGGCGGCCGTGCTTGTCCCTGAGCCGCTTGCCGCCCGAGAGCTTGCGCAGGAGCACGTAGAACACGGGCGTCAGCAGCAGCCCGAAGAACGTGACGCCCAGCATCCCGAAGAACACCGCAATGCCCATCGCGCGACGCATCTCCGAGCCCGCGCCCGTCGAGATGACGAGCGGCACCACACCCATGATGAAAGCGATCGACGTCATCAGAATCGGACGCAAGCGCAGGCGACATGCTTCGATCGCGGCCTGCACGATCGAGCGCCCCTGAATTTCCAGCTCCCGCGCGAACTCGACGATCAGAATCGCGTTCTTCGCCGACAGACCGACCAGCACCATCAAGCCGATCTGCGTGAAGATGTTGTTGTCGCCACGCGTGAGCCACACGCCGAACAGCGCGGACAGAATGCTCATCGGCACGATCAGGAGAATGGCGAGCGGCAGCGTGAGGCTTTCATACATTGCGGCCAGTACGAGGAACACCAGCAGCACGCTGATGGGAAACACCCAGAACGCCGTATTGCCCGTCAAAATCTGCTGATACGTGAGATCGGTCCACTCGAATCGGATGCCGCGCGGCAAGGTCTGCGCGGCGATGCGTTCGACGGCCGCCATCGCCTGACCCGACGAGTAGCCTGGCGCGGGACCGCCGTTGATGTCTGCGGCGAGATAGCCGTTGTAGCGCACCACCATTTCCGGGCCGTAAGTCGGCGTCACCTTCACGAGCGACGACAGCGGCACCATCTCGCCTTTGTCGTTGCGCGTCTTCAGTTGCAGGATGCTGTCCGCCGTCGCGCGAAACGGCGCGTCGGCCTGCGCCCGAACCTGATACACACGGCCGAATTTGTTGAAGTCGTTCACGTACAGCGAGCCGAGATAGATCTGCATCGTGTCGAAGACGTCCGTCACGGACACGCCGAGTTGCTTCGCCTTCTCGCGGTCCAGTTCGACGTTCAGCTGAGGCACGTTGATCTGATAGCTGGAGAAAGACGGGCCGAGTTCGGGCGCCTTCGCAGCCGCGGCGAGGAACGCCTGCGTGGCCTTGTTCAGCGCTTCGTAGCCGAGCGCGCCGCGGTCCTCGATCTGCAGCTTGAATCCGCCGATCGTGCCGAGACCCTGAACGGGCGGCGGCGGAAACGTCGCAATGGCCGCGTCCTTGATGCCCGCGTATTTCGTGTTCAATCCGCCGACGATGTCGGCCGCCTTTTCGCCTTTGCCGCGCTCCTTCGACGGGTTGGTCACGGAGAACACCAGGCCGCTGCTCGACGAATTCATCAGGCCCGTCACCGACAGCCCCGGGAATTCCGTCGTGTGCTTGACACCCGGCTGCTGGCGCGCGATGTCGCCCATTTCGTTCACCACCTTCTCGGTGCGATCGAGCGATGCGCCTGCGGGCAGTTGCAGGATGCTCACGAAATAGTCCTTGTCCTGCGCGGGGACGAAGCCGCCGGGCACGATCTTGCCCAGCAGGACGGTGCCGCCCAGCAGCACGGCATACACGGCCATCATCGCGAGCTTGCGGTTGATGATGCCGCCGACACCCTTGCCGTACGCGTCGGAACCGCGATTGAACAGCCTGTTGAACAGGTTGAAGAACGGCCCGAAGACGCGGTCCATAACGCGCGTGAGCCAATCCTTTGGCGCGTGATGGTCCTTCAGCAGCAGGGCCGAGAGGGCCGGCGACAGCGTGAGCGAGTTGAACGCCGAGATGACGGTCGAAATCGCAATCGTCATCGCGAACTGCTTGTAGAACTGCCCGGTGAGCCCCGACATGAACGCAAGCGGAACGAACACGGCGACCAGCGTGAGCGCAATCGCGATGATCGGGCCGCTCACTTCCCGCATCGCCTCATACGATGCTTCGAGCGGTGTGAGGCCCGCCGCGATATTGCGCTCGACGTTCTCGACGACGACGATCGCATCGTCGACCACAATGCCGATAGCCAGCACCATGCCGAACAGCGATAACGCGTTGATCGTGAAGCCGAACGCGAGCATCAGCGAGAACGTGCCGACAATCGACACGGGCACCGCGAGCAGTGGAATCAGCGAAGCGCGCCAGGTTTGCAGAAACACGATGACCACGACCACCACGAGGAGAATCGCCTCGAACAGCGTGTGCACCACGGCATCGATGCTTTCTCGCACGAACTGCGTCGGGTCGTAGACGATCTCCGCCTTGACGCCTTCGGGCATGTCCTTTTGCATTTCGGCTGTAAGACGGCGGATATCGTCCGAGATCTGCAGTGAGTTCGCATTGGGCTGCTGGAAGAGGATGATCTGAACGGCCTTCTTCCCGTCGATACCCGCGCGCAGCGCGTAATCGGACGCGCCCATCTCGACGCGCGCGACGTCACCCAGATGCGTGACCGCGCCATCGGGCGACGTCTTCAGGATGATCCTGCGGAACTCGTCCTCCGTTTTCAGGCGGCCTTGCGCGTTCACGCTCAGCTGCAGCGGAATGTTGGTCGACATCGGCGCGCCGCCGACGATGCCCGCCGCGACCTGCACGTTCTGCTCGCGAATCGCCTTGACGACGTCGGTTGCCGTCAGGTTCTGGCGCGCCACCTTGGTTGGATCGAGCCACACGCGCATCGAATAGTCGCCCGAACCCCATAGCACGACTTCGCCGACGCCCGGCACCTGCGCGAAGCGGTCCTTGATGTTGATGAGCGCGTAGTTGCGCAGATACGTCAGGTCGTAGCGATCGTTCGGCGAGACGAGATTGACGCCCATCGTGAGCGTCGGCGACGACTTGACGGTCGTCACGCCTAGCCGCTGAACGTCCTCGGGCAAGCGCGGCATCGCCTGCGATACCCGGTTCTGCACGAGTTGCTGCGCCTTGTCCGGGTCGGTGCCGAGCTTGAACGTTACCGTCGTCGTCATGTTGCCGTCGCTGTTGGCCTGCGACTGCATGTACAGCATGTTCTCGACGCCATTGATCTGTTCCTCGATGGGCGACGCGACGGTCTCCGCGATCACTTTCGGGTTCGCGCCTGGATACTGCGCGCGGACCACGACGGAAGGCGGCACGACTTCGGGATATTCCGCCGTCGGCAATTTCGTCAGCGCGATCACGCCCGCCAGCAGGATCACTACCGACAGCATGGCCGCGAAAATCGGCCTGTCGATGAAAAACTTTGAGATGTTCATGATGAGTCTCTCGTCTCTTCTCGTCTTGTTACGCCGGCTGGCGTGCCGCATTGACCATGTCGACGGCGTGAGGCTGCACGGTGTCGTTCGGACGGGCGCGCATCGAGCCGTTGACGACGATGCGTTCGCCTGCCTTGAGACCCGAATCGACGACGCGCAGGTTGTCGTGCAGCGCCCCGAGCTTGACCTCGCGGTAGTGGACCTTGTTCGCGCCGTCGACGACGAGCACGTACTTTTTGGCCTGATCGGTGGCGACGGCGGCGTCGTCGATGAGGATCGCGGGGTGCGCTTCGCCGCCGCCCACTTGCACGCGCGCGTAAAGGCCGGGGACGAGCGCGCCGTCGCGGTTATCGATGGTGGCGCGCACGCGAATGGTCGCCGACGATGTGTCGAGCCGGTTGTCCACCGAACTGATCGTGCCTTTGAGCGAATAGCCTTCCTCGTTCGCAAGACCGATCGTGACGGGCACCTTTGCATTGCGGTCGCGGCCGAGGTACTGCAGATAGGTTTGTTCGTCGACTTCGAATGACGCGTAGATGGGGGACACGGAAACGAGGGTCGTCAACAGCGGAGCGTTGGCGCCCGCCGATACGATGTTGCCGGCCGTCAGTTCCGCGCGCGACACGCGGCCCGTCACGGGCGCTGTCACGTTCGTGTAGCCGAGATTCACCTGCGCGGATTCGAGCGAGGCTTCGGCCGCCTTGACGGCCGCCGATGCTTCACGGTCCGCGTTGTGCTTTTCGTCGTAGTCGCGTTTTGCGATCGCGTTGTCGGCGAGCAGGCGGTCAGCCCGCGCCGCATCCGTCGATGCATACGAAGCGCGCGCTTTCGCAGCCGCGAGCTGCGCCGCCGCGCGATCGACTTCCGCCTGATAGGGACGCGGGTCGATCGTGAACAACGGGTCGCCTTTTTTCACCAGTGCGCCGTCCTTGAAGTGCACTGCGACGATCGTGCCGGGTACGAGCGGGCGTACGTCGACGCGATCGATGGCTTCGAGCCGTCCCGAGTAGCTTTGCCAGTCCGTGATGGTCTGAGACAGGACCGTCGCGACATCGACTTCGACGGCGGTTGGCGGCATATCGGCGGCATGGGCGGTGTCGACGGGACCGCTGAGCGGACCGCGAAGATAGCCAAGCCCGGCGACAGCGCCAACGAAGGCGACAGCACCGAGCGCGACGGTCATCCGTTTTCGGTTGGGATACATGAATAGATATCCTTATCAATGTAAATGGATCATTGAAGAAGCGGTCGAATTGATTTCCTGCGCGAGCCCGTTGCATTCGCGGGCTGTCAGCGTTGCCGCGAGTATGGACTGTGCGATCTGGCGGATAAAGCGGGCGGGAGTGGTTTCTTTGTGGCTTGTGGGGCGACAATGTTGCGTGCGTTCGACGCAGTCGTCCGCGAACCGGCTATGAATGCACGAGGTCCGTTTCCTGGGATCGTGCGATGCCGTGATGGTCGTGGCTCATTGCTACGGATAGGCTTTTACGTAGCAGATGACAGCCTTCGAACCGCTCGGACACCCACTCGACAAACGCTCTGACTTGTGGCGACAAATGCCGGTTGTGCGGATAAACCGCCCACACAGGTAAGGGCGCGCGGCGCCATTCGCCCAGCACTTCGATCAGCGCGCCAGTTTGCAGATAGCGCGAAGCGAAAAATTGAGGCACCTGGATCAGCCCGAGCCCCTGCAGTCCGCATTGAAGGTAGGCGTCTCCATCATTGGCGGCGAGTTTCGAACGCATGCGAACTTCCACCGGCTCACCGTCGACGATGAAGTTCATCTCCATGATTCGGCCGTTGCGGCGGGAGAAATAGTTGACTGCGACATGAGCGTCGAGCTCAGCCAGCGACTTCGGCTCTCCGAATCGCGACAGATAGTCCGGGCTGGCGACAGTGACGAACTCCGATGTGCCGATACGCCGCGCGACGAGCGTCGAGTCGGGCAGATGGCCCATGCGTATCGCGCAATCGACGCCTTCCTGCACGAGGTCGACGGGTTTGTCGCTGACGCCGAGCATCAGATCGATGTCGGGATAGCGCGCGTGGAAGTCGTCGAGCGCGGGCACGACGACGAGCCGGCTTATCGAGCCGGGCATGTCTACTTTTAGTTTTCCGCGTGGCAGGGCCGCAGTCGAAAGCGAGGTTTCGGAGTCTTCGACCTCAGCGAGAATACGAGCGCATCGCTCGTAGTAGGCCGCGCCGTCGGGCGTCAGGCTGATGCGTCGCGTGGTGCGGTTCAGCAGACGCACCTTGAGGTATGCCTCCAGATTCTGGACGATCGTCGTCACCGACGAACGTGTCATCTGCAGCGCGTCGGCCGCGCCGGAAAAGCTGTTGCAGTCCACGACCTTCGTGAAGACCTGCATCGCCTGAAGTTTGTCCATGATTGCGTGCTTCGTGTCGAGGCGTCTTTCAATGCTCGCCACGGCAGACGGGCACGTCGCGCGAGTCGTGCGAAGGACGTTCGATTGCGTGGACAATCGCTTCGACATAAGGATCGTTCACGCCGCATTCCGTAAGCGCCGCGTGCAGCTTGAACAGATACTCGGCATTGGTGCCGAACGTGCCCATCGCGCACCCGATCAGCGGGGCGACGGTGGGCACGGACGAATCGTGCTGGAACTGCTCGCGGGATTCATCCGCGACGAAGGCAATCGCGTGCGTTTGCCTGCCGTCTTCGAGCGTGATGGGCGCCCAGGTGGGACGGTACGACCCGAGCACCATCTCCCGTATCCAGATGAGCCGCAACTCGTCGTTCGATGTCGCGGCGCGTAGTCGAAACGCGATGCCCCGGGTGTGCCCGCCGGGACGAAGCGCGAGCATCCTGCCTGGGTTGTCCGGGCTTGCGCGGCCCGCTGTCATCTGCAGGCAGAAGCTGCGTTGCCAGCCGTGCAGCGTCGCGACCATCCGCTTGTCGAACTCGATCATCGGGTTCCAGATGAGCGAGCCATAGGCGAATACCCATATCGAGCCGGCGTCGGCTGGCTTGTCCCGCAGCGTTGCTTCGAGCGATGCGGCGATCTGTTCGAGCGTCCAGAGGTCCGGCAACGATTCGAAGTGTTGCAGGTATGCGCCTGAGTCAATGATCTGTCTGGTCACCATCTTCGTCGCCCGTGGAGATTGCGTCACATCGGGACGTGACGCGGTGATCGGCGACATGTCCCGAGAATGGGCACGAGTATGACGACGGCAGCGCGTCGGATAAACCGTTGCTGCGGAAACGCTTTGGCGACGCAGGGGCGACAATCGGGCTTTTACTGAAGCTGCGACGTGAGGAAGACTCCACTGTAATACCTGCCGCGACGTCAGGCCTGTTTCATGCTCCGCGCTGTTCATCGATTCGTGGGGAGCGAAAGATGAGCAACGCACGCATGACTCAAGCCGCATTCGACAGCGAAGTGGAAGCTCAGGTCACTTTGCTTACGTTGATAGTCGCGCTGCATCTGCTCGTCTATGCCGAAACACGATGGTGGCTGTCGCCGTCGCAGGCGGTCGACACAATGCGACGTTGGCACATGCCCGATTCGAGCGCGGTCGATGTCACGCGCCGGGTCATGCTGTCGAGCAGGGCACTACCGCTTGCGATGCGTCTCGCCGAGTGCCACTCGTGTCTCGTCGACCCGGCCGGAATGCAGGCTACCTTTACCGATCATATTCACATCGACAGAGGCGCGGACCGATACCTGCTTATCCGCGAAGCATGTAAAGCAGCGCTGTTGCGCCAGCGAGATGGAATGTGATGTTCCATGCGGGGTGGGCGCGTGCTTCGCCCGAGGACGGCCGCGAAGCACGCGTTACGCGCAGCGAATGTGCGCGGTGGGTCGGTGTCAGCCTTGCGGCAGCGGTTGCCCGGCCGTTTGCCAGTGCTCGGTGACGGCCTTGTCGGTGATGCGGACCTTCGCGAGCAGCGGCACATAGCCACGCAACTTGATCTCGCCGACAGCGAGCATTTCTGAACGGTAGATCTCCGGGGTCACTTTGGTGCCGTCCTTGAATTCGACGGTGTATCCATCGATCGGCCCCCATCGGCCCTTCGGTACGGGTTCGACATAAACGTGCAACATTTGATTTTCTCCAGCGGTATGAAAAAAACACTGGGCGGGTCGCACCGGCTCGCCGATCGGTCGGCTGGTCGTCGTCGAGTATCCACCTCTTGTATAAGAGAGTACCGAATCGGGAGATCGCCGCGAGGTAGGAATGTGGTGCGTCGAACGGATAAAAAATGTTTAAAAATCAAATGGATGCTGATCGTATTTCACAAAGCGAAACGAGTTTTTCCCATGCGCATCGCTTTCACGATGCCATGCAGCATGCGGTTTTGTGACACGGGCAATGATTTTGCAATGTGGGATTTCGAGTACAGGTCGTAAGCGCACGCATGTCGAGCGGGATTTGAAGGCCATTGCGTTCACACGAACTACGTATCGTCTTCTTCACGATAGACGCGAGGCATATGCAGGCACGGCGTGGTCAGAAAGACCTGGCCTGTTTTGCTCACGATGATTGCCCCTCTCGTGTCGAGAATCGAAACGTTCAGGATGAAAACCAGGTTGGTGATGTTTCGTTTGTTGTCGGGCGTTTGCCACCACCAGAGTTCGGGCATTTTCAGATAGAGCGAGTACATCCCCAAAATGCTGATTCCCGCCTCCGATGTTGGCCCCTTCTTGGTGTGCATCGGGTCACAAGTCAAAACCTTTATTGTTTCCAGCTCTCCATTGCCCCAGAAAGCGGCCGAGAAATTTCGCGCGATCAGGCCTTCAACAGGTACTCCGTCTGCGCTGCGGACACGGACGAGAGTCGGAACTTTGATTGCCGACTTGTCCGCGGCAGGGTTGAACATCGGACCAGCCGGTGTCGACGTAAAGCCGATTGCTCCGTCGACGAGGATGTCTTCGTGAGCAAAGCGGACGGGGGTATCTGCGGGTGCCTTGACGATAGGTCCAGTAACCACGGTTCACTCCTTGTTATGGGCGCAATTGCGACGCGGGATGATTTATCTGCTTTCAAATCGTCGACGAGTGCTACTGCATTACGTTAGGTCAATCAGGGTGATTGCGTGTTTCGAAGTGTTGGCAAGCGAACAAAACATCATGGTTCTTCAGCAGGCCCACCACGCCACTCCTCATTGGCCCCCCTCCATACCGGGTGATAACATTTGTTGTCATCCTCATCCCCCGGTACACCGTATGCCCGACACCTTCGACCAGCTCGCCGCCCTGATCCGTGGACGCTTCTCCGAACTCAGTCCGCAGTTCCAGATGGGCGCGGCGTTTCTGCTCGATCATCCCGATGAGGTCGCCGTCTCGTCGATGCGCAAGGTCGCCGAGCGCGCGCAGGTGCAACCCGCGTCGCTCGTGCGGCTGTCGCAGCAACTGGGCTTTCCGGGCTGGAACGAATTGCGCGATCTGTTCGTCGCACGGGTGCGCACCCGGCCCGAGCCGCTGACGAGCCGCGCCCGCTCGCTCGTCAAGGGTCACGCGAAAGACGCGCTCGCGCACGATCTGCTCGTCGCGCAACAGCACAATCTCGAAGTCACGGCCGCGCACAACGCGCGCGTCACCGTCGAAGCGGCCAAGCTGCTGCGGCGCGCGCCGCACGTGCATGTCGCCGGGTTCCGGTCGTGCTTTCCCGTCGCGTTCGGTTTCGTCTATGGATACCGGCTGTTTCGTTCGTCCGTCTCGCTGCTGTCAGGCGAAGCGGGCACGCTCGAAATGCAGTTGCGCGGCATCGAACGCGACAGCGCGACCGTCGTCGTCAGCTTCGCGCCATATTCCGTCGAGGCGGCGCGCGTCGCCGAAGCCGCGCTGGAAAAGGGCAGCAAGCTGATTGCGATCACCGACAGCGCCGTGTCGCCCATCGCGCTGAACGCCGACAAGGTGCTGATCTTCTCGCACGAAAGCCCGTCGTTCTTCCCCTCGCTCGTGGCGGCGACGGCGATTGCGGAATCGCTGGTCGCGCATCTGCTCGCGCTCGAAGGCACGGACGCCGTCCAGCAGCTCGAACTCGCCGAGCAGTCGCTGCACGCGAAGGGCGCCTACGTGCCCTGACCGGCGCCCGCAACGCTCACGGCAAGGTTCATCGCAACAGACGGGCGCATTGCATCGTCATTGACAACATATGTTGTAATGAACTATAAATGTGCATCGCGTGTTGATTGATGTTCGAGGTGTCGTGTGTCGAAGCAGAGTTGGGAGTTGCATCGGATAGCGGGCGAGCCGTTTGAAATCGGCCGTCAGCTTGGCGAACTGGCGCGGCCGGCGTTCGATCCGTACATGCAGCAGAGCGCGGCGTGGCGCGACGTGCAGGCGTGGCGCGGCCACGCGTTCGTGCAACATCTGCGTGACGCGGCGCGCGCGCACTGTCCGGATCAGCTAGCCGAGCTGGATGGCATGGCGGCGGGTCTCGGCTGGCGGGCGGACGACATTTTCCTGTGGAACTGCCGCGGCGAACTGGTGCACAACACGCCCGACGGCTGCACGACTTTCGCGGCCGTGCGCAGCGGCGACACGCTGATCGCGCACAACGAAGACGGCGATCCGTTCCTGCTCGGCAAGGGTTTGCTCGTCGACATCCAGCCGAAGGGCAAGCCTGGCTTCATCAGCTTCTATTATCCCGGCTCGCTGCCAGGCCACACGTTCGCGGCGAATCGCGCGGGTCTCGCGCAGGCGATCAACAATCTGCGCATCCGTCAGCCCGTGACGGGCGTGCCGCGCATGATCCTGGCGCGTGCGGTGCTCGATCAATCGACGCTCGATCAAGCCGTGCAGCTTCTGCACGACACGCCGCGCGCGAGCGGCTTTCATCACACGCTCGGCGCAGCGGGAGATCGCCGTGTGTTCAGCGTCGAGGCCACGGCAATGCGCTGTTCGGTCGAACCCGTCGAGCGGATTGCGGGCCACGCCAATCACATGATTCATGCTGGCTGCGAAGCCGAGGCGCAGATCGTCACCGATTCGTCATGCGATCGTCAGGCGCGCGTCGGCGTGCTGCTCGAACAGCGCGGCGCGCAGCTCGACGGCGACGCGCTCGTCGACATGCTGCATGACAAGGCGCCTACGGGTCTGCCCATCTACCGCGACGACCCCCGCGATTCCGACGACGAAAACACGCTCGCGACGGCGCTGTTCCAACTCCACGACGACGGTGTCGCATTGCGTGTTCACGCGCAACGCGCCGTCGTTTTCGAAACCTTCATTGCACGCACGGCGGCCTGAACGTCGCTGGCTTCCGCTCACTCAAGGAAAGCGCATGACTACCGTATTCCACCGCATGCCGAAGCAGACCTTGCCCGTGGCCGTCAAAGGCGAGGGCATCGAGATCGTCGATTCGACGGGCAAGCGTTATATCGATGCATCGGGCGGCGCGGCCGTCTCGTGCCTCGGCCACAGCAACCAGCGCGTGATCGATGCGATCAAGCGTCAGGTGCAGGAACTGCCATACGCGCACACGTCGTTCTTCACGACGCAGCCCGCCGAGGAACTCGCCAGCTATCTCGTCGAACGCGCGCCGCAAGGTCTCGCGCACGTGTATTTCGTGTCGGGCGGATCGGAGGCGATCGAAGCGGCGTTGAAGCTCGCGCGTCAATATTTCGTCGAAGTGGGGCAGCCGCAACGGCGGCACATCATCGCGCGCCGTCAGAGCTATCACGGCAACACGCTGGGCGCGCTTGCGATCGGCGGCAATGCGTGGCGGCGCGAGCCGTTCCTTCCGCTGCTGATCGACGCGCATCACGTGAGCCCGTGCTATGCGTATCGCGAGCAGCGCCCGGACGAAACGGAAGAGCAGTTCGCGCAGCGCCTCGCCGACGAGTTGGAGCAGAAGATTCTCGAACTCGGTTCCGACACGGTCGCCGCGTTCGTCGCGGAGACGGTGGTCGGCGCGACAGCGGGTGCGGTGCCGCCCGTGCGCGAGTATTTCCGCAAGATTCGCGCGGTGTGCGACCGCTATGGAGTATTGCTGATTCTCGATGAAATCATGTCAGGCATGGGCCGCACGGGCCACTTGTTCGCATGCGAAGAGGACGGCATCACGCCTGATCTGCTGACCATCGCAAAGGGCCTCGGCGCGGGTTATCAGCCGATCGGCGCGACGCTCGTGAGCGACAAAATCTACCAGGCGATCACGGGCGGCTCCGGCTTCTTCCAGCACGGCCACACCTATATTGGCCACGCGACGGCCTGCGCCGCCGCGCTCGAAGTGCAGCGCGTGATCGCCGATGAACATCTGCTCGACAACGTGAAAGCGCGTGGCGAGCAACTCCGTTCGCTGCTGCGCGAACACTATGCGCAGCAGCCGTACATCGGCGATGTGCGCGGACGCGGGCTCTTCGTCGGCGTGGAACTGGTGCAGGACCGCGCGACGAAAACGCCGTTCGATGCGAAACTGAAGCTGCATGCCGCGATCAAGCGTGAGGCGTTCCAGCGTGGTCTGATGGTGTACCCGATGGGCGGCACGGTCGACGGCAAGATCGGCGATCATGTGCTGCTCGCGCCGCCGTTCATCTGCACGCCGCGCGATATCGAACAGATCGTCAGCCGCTTGACGGATGCGATCGAAGGCGCGCTCGCGGCATCGGGCGCGGCCTGATCGAACCACAAACCCTGCACGAAGAGCTATTCATGACCAACCGCTTGCCTCCTTTCGACGCCAGCCACGCGACACCCGACCAGAAAGCCGTGCTCGACGAAATCCTGTCGGGACCGCGCGGCAATCTGAACGGGCCGTTTCTCGGCTGGATTCATAGCCCCGAACTCGCGCAGCACGCCCAGCGCCTCGGCGCATTCTGCCGCTACAAGACGGGCTTGCCGCTGCGCCTGTCGGAACTGGCGATTCTCGTCACGGCCTCGCGCTGGCAGGCGCAGGCCGAGTGGTTCATCCACTATCCGATCGCCATCGACGCCGGCGTGCGCGCCGAAGACGCCGAAGCGATCCGCCTGGGCCAGACGCCTTCGTTCGCCGACGCCGACGATGCGCTCATCTACGCATTCGCGACGGAACTGTACGACGCGAAGCGCGTGTCCGACGCGACCTACGCGAAGACGGTCGAACGCTTCAGTCACGAGGTCGCGATCAATCTGGTCGCGCTGCTCGGCTATTACGCGCTGGTCGCGATGACGCTGAACGTGTTCGGTATGCGCGCGCAAGGGCAGGACTCGCTGCCGTTCACCGAGTAAGCGGGTTCGGCGCAATCCAGCGCGACAAAAGCAAAGGCCCCGGCGGACTTCATGAGTCAGCCGGGGCCTTCGTTCTTTGGACGGCGGCGCGTGAACCTTGAATCACACGCGCCGCGTCACGTCACGGCAAAAAATGCTTAGTTGCCGCGGAACGTCGAGAAGATGCGCTGTTCGACGCTCGGACGCTTGCCCGACTGCGACGAGCCAGCCGAGACGCCGCCGACTTCCGTCGCTCCCGACGTTGCGCCCAATTGCGGCTTGGCGGGCGGATACGCCACGTCGTTCTGGTCCAGCGAGCCGTTTTGCTGCGCGGCGACCAGTTCAGCCTGGACTTGCGCGCGCGTCACGGGGCCATTGGCTTGCTGCGCGAACGCGGCGGCGGGAACGATCAGAGCGGATGCGACGACCACTGCGGAAAGAAGCGATTTCATGATGACCTCCGAGAACATTTGTTGATCGGTTCGGTTTGAACACCGATGTCCGAACCGTTGACCAGAGTGTATTTCCGACAGGGTGATGAAAAAAGCGGCAGATTGGATAAAGATTCTTGCGGTGGATGAAATAATGGCCATGCGCGCTGCTTCACGGCAGTGCCACCGATATCCGCCTATGATGAAGCTTCGGTCCACGCCCACGGCCCACGGGTTTGGCGCAGCACGCGTGACCGATGCCGACGCGCGTGATTTCGGGCGGGACCGTCGCGGCCGGCATCGTGGTTGGGAACGCGGCAGCGCGAACGCGACACAGGAGCGACTAATGAAGCGCAAAGCATCAGCAATCTGGCAGGGCGGTCTGCAAGACGGCAAGGGCTCGATCTCCACCGATAGCGGCGTGCTCAAGGACACGCAGTATTCGTTCGCGACGCGCTTCGAAAACGGCATCGGCACGAACCCCGAAGAACTGATCGCGGCGGCGCATGCGGGATGCTTTTCGATGGCGTTGTCGGCGGAACTCGGCAAGGCGAACATCAAACCGGAGCGCATCGCGACCACGGCCACGGTCACGCTCGACAAGGACGGCGGCGGCTTCGCGGTGACGGCCTCGCATCTGGACGTCGTGGTGAAGATTCCGGGCGGCGACAAGGCCGCGTTCGACAAGGCCACGGCCGACGCCAAGGCCGGTTGCCCGATCTCGAAGGTATTGAACGCAACGATCACGATGGACGCGAAGCTCGAAACCTGAGCAAGCGGCGCATATTGCGCATCTTTTGCTTTTGCCCGGTCATGAGACAGGCTGGGCAAAACTTCCCATTCCGCACATCCCGAACATTCCGCATCCACTTGTGCGACCGTTGGAGCCGCCATGACAACAACACAAGCAGACAAGGCGCGGGCGTTTCGCGCGCTTCACGAGGCCAGCGTGCCGTTCATCATTCCCAATCCGTGGGATATCGGCTCCGCGCGCCTGCTCGAAGCGCTCGGCTTCAAGGCGCTGGCGACCACGAGCGCCGGCTACGCTTTCACGCTGGGCTTGCCGGACAACGCCGTCGGCCGCGACCAGATGATCCGGCATCTCGCCGAACTCGCGCCGTCGACGGATCTGCCCGTCAGCGCGGACCTCGAAAACGGCTTCGGCGACGCGCCGGAAGACGCGGCCGAGACGATTCGCCAGGCGGCTGCGGCGGGCGTCGTCGGCGGCTCGATCGAGGACGCGACGGGCCGCGCGGGCGATCCCATCTATGCACATGACCTCGCCGTCGAGCGCGTGCGCGCCGCCGTGGAAGCCGCCCGTTCGCTGCCGTTTCCGTTCACGCTGACGGCGCGCGCGGAGAATTATCTGAACGGCCGCGCCGATCTCGCCGATACGATCCGCCGCTTGCAGGCTTTCCAGGAAGCAGGCGCCGACGTGCTCTACGCGCCAGGCCTGAAAACGCGCGAGGATATTGCCGCCGTCGTCAGTTCCGTCGACCGGCCCGTCAACGTGCTGATGGGTATGGCGGGCATGCCGTTTTCCGTCGACGATCTCGCGCAGATGGGCGTGAAGCGGATCAGCGTCGGCGGGGCGCTTGCGCGCGCGGCGCTGGGCGCGTTGCTGCGCGCCGCCAATGAGATGCTCGGGCGCGGCACGTTCACGTACACGAACGAAGCGGCATCGATGAAGGAGGTCACCGATCTGTTCGCGGCCGTGCGCAAGCACGATTAACGCAGCGTTGCGCGTGGCGTTATCGACCCGTAACAGAGCAGGACGGCGATTCGCGCGAACAGCATGGAGCTGTGTTACGAAGCGTCAGGGCGTTTGGCCGGGTAATGCTGATCGGTGACCGGCTGCCAGGGCGGCTCCAACCTGCCTTCCGAACCCGGGTCCTGGCCGTCGGCGGCGTCCGTGTCATAGATATTCGACGCGGCCGCTTTTTCCGCGCGCCAGCGCTGGCGCGATGCGTACATCGTCTGCAGCGCGAGGCGTGCCATCTTCACCCATCCGGAGGGGCGCGGGTCGGCCAGCATGCTGAGCGCGCGTGCGTAGTCGAGCGTGAGTCCGGGCGTCCATGCCATCGTCGCCGAGCGCTTTCTGACCTGTGCCGCGACCCAGAGTTCGGGCGTGGTCGCCACGCGCAGGAACGGCTTCCAGCCCGTGCGCTTTCCCCAGGCACGCACCGATGCGCCCTCGATCGCCGCCTCCAGCGCTTTCGCGACCGTGCTCGAACAATTGCGGTACGTGAGGTTATAGGTCGTATCGCGACGATACTCGGCCCAGAATCGTTCGAGCCGCTCCGGATCATAGTTACGGATGCGGATTTGCCGCGTCGACGGACACCATGCTGCCGATTCCGTCGCGTAGTCCGGCTGGAACAGACCGGGCACGTCGTTGTCGCGTGTCGCGCGCAGGATCCGCGAAAATTCCTCCGGCGACCGCTCGATTTCAACCGCCGGGTACAGGCTGATATAGATGCCTTCGGCCGTTTCGAGCGCGGCGTGCCCCGTCGAGATCGAGCCGTTCCTGTCGACGGCGGCAATGTAGCGGTCGACGATCGGCTGCCGCCGCGCTTCGGCTTTTACTGTCCCAACGGGCGTCCAGACGTGCACGGTCAGCACATGCTCGTGCGGTTCGGGCGGACCGTCGAATGAGTCCGGCAGCGGGCGCTTTTGTCCTGCTGGCGTATCCGTCGTGGCGGTCGTCGCCGCTGCAGTCGCGTGCCCAGCGGGTTGCTCATCGGCGACGGCGGGGTTGATCGCCATTCGCCGTACGCGCATGGCGAGCAGGATCATGTTCCAGCCCCCAAACAGCAAGCCGAATGCCACGCAATACGCAACGGTGCCCGCATAGTGATCGGGGTAGGGCTGATAGAAGAAGATTGCAATCGCAACCTCCAGCCCGCCGCCTGCGGCTGCAATTTTCCACTTCCGGTAGCGGACCACTCTGGCCGCGATCATTTGCAATGCGCCGTCCACGAGAAACAGCGTGCCGAAGATCATCGACAGAATAAAGTTGCCGTGTTCCCCGCCGACCAGCACGAGGGCCGCGGACAGAATGAACGTGATCCCTTTCACGTAGCGCAGGGTGCGCTGGCCGCCCATGCCCGTCCAGGCGACGCATACCGTCGCGACGCCCTCGAGCAGCAGCAGGGCGGCAAACGGCATGATTGGGAACCACAGTGCGCCGTCGAGCGCATCGCAGAAGATCGTCACACCGAGCACGACACTCAGGCAGCCGACCATCAACAGTTCGCGCCAGCGGACGCGGAGATAGTCGACACCAAGAAGAATCATCGCGAGACGGACCATGCTTTCATCCTTGCTGCATTTCCCGATTGATGCAGGCCGGGAGACCAGTTGGACTGCGCTTGCCGCGGGCGTCTTGGGCGATGCCGCGTGGCGGGCAACACAACGCATCATAGTGCGATTCTGTGAGATGTGAGAAACGGTTGGCGGGATGCAGGTTGAGCGCTGCATTGGATGTTTTGTGTGACGATAGGCGGTGAATTTTTACGTCCCGTCCAGAGCGTCGCTGTTCGACCATCCCCGGCACGTTGACGTCTTATCAGACTCACCAACGGGCGAATTGATGTCGATGACTTGCCTCCAGAAATCCCTCGGCCTTTGCTTGCGAAAGCCTTCCGTTCAGGCATGGACTAGCCCAACACGGGCTCACGCGCGCTCGCTAGACAAAATTTCGCGAGTCAGTCACTCGCCTCACAATATTTTTCTTCGCGGATCGTCATCACGGGTATGGAACCGCCAAACGCCCCGAGCACGATGACCGAGCAGGACCGCGAAATCGCCGATGCGGTCGCCCGCGAGCGTCCAAGGCTGCGCAATTTCATCCGCCGCCGCGTCATCGATCAGGACGAAGCCGACGACATCCTTCAGGACGTTTTCGAAGAACTCGTCGAGGCCTGGCGGCTGCCGGACCCCGTTGAGCAGGTCGGCGCGTGGCTGTTTCGCGTCGCGAGAAACCGGATCATCGACCGCTTCCGCAAGAAGAAGGAAGCGCCGCTACCCGATGCCGCCGATGGTGAAGAAGCTGACGACGAATACCGCCTGGACCTGACGCTGCCCTCGGCCGACGCCGGACCCGAGGCCGCTTACGCACGCGCGGCGCTGCTCGACACACTGCGCACCGCGCTCGACGAGTTGCCCGCGAACCAGCGTGAGGTGTTCATCGCTCACGAACTGGACGGCCGCAGCTTCAAGGAGATGGCGGCCGCGACGGGCGTCGGCATCAACACGCTGCTCGCGCGCAAGCGCTACGCGGTGCTGCATCTGCGCGAGCGCCTGCGATCGTCCTATGACGGCTTCGAGATATGAACCCAAGGAGAATGGAATGAAACTCCGCCGCAAAATTTTCGCCAAGGCGCTGTTGCTCGTGCTGATCATTGCGCTGCTCGGCTGGATCGTCATGAGGCTATGGAACTGGATCATCCCGACCCTCGTCATCGATGCGCATGCGATCGACTATCCGCGCGCGATCGGTCTGCTCGTGCTGTGCCGGATTCTTTTCGGCGGATTCCGGGGACATGGCGGCTGCTACAAAGCCCGGCAATGGCGTCACTGGCAACAGATGACGCAGCAAGAGCGTGAGCGGCTGCGCAACGACCCAACGTCGGCTTCGCGCCAGAACGAGGGAGCGGGCACATGACACGCAATGCCACTTCGGCCTGCAAACAGCCGCCCGGCGTGATCGTCCCAAAGGTCGATTTCGCGCGCTGCGAAGGCAAGGCGGATTGCGCGGTTGTCTGCCCTGAAAACGTATTCGACATCCGCCGCATCGATGCCACCGACTACCAGACGCTCCGTCCATTACAACGGTTCAAGCTGCGCGTGCATGGGATGAAGGTCGCCTACGCGCCGCGTGCGGATGCGTGCCGCGCATGCGGGCATTGTGTGTCGGCGTGTCCGGAGCACGCCATCACGCTCGTCAGGATGCGCTGAACAGCCGTTCCACATCAAGGTTGAGACAATGACCATGCTCAGTCCACATGAACTGGCTACGCTGATGCTCGTGCGCAGCGCACCCGATCAGATCGACACGACGCGTGTCGAACTCGATACCCTGCTGGATTACCGGCTCATCTCTATCGAGCCGCGCGTTGGCGGATGGCGTCGTCCGATGCTGACGCCCGCCGGCGTGCATCTGCTGGAAGCCGCCGCGCGCCTCGAACGAAAACGCTATGGTGACGCGCCGACGACGGAAGACGACAATCTGCTGTAGCCACAGAGACGAACCGACGACAAACCGCGCCGCGAACGTTCCAATTGACGGGCTGACATAATCCACCTGTCGTCCATCCACCCAGAAATCTCCATGCCCGATACCGCCGCGCGCACACTACGTGTCGCTCCGCTTTTTGCCCTGCTGCCGTTCTTGCGTCCTTATGCGAAGCGCTGGGCGCTCGCGTTCCTGGCGCTCCTGACGTCGGCGGGCGCGACGCTGGCGCTGCCCGTCGCGTTCAAGTACCTGATCGACCGTGGCTTCGCGAGCGGCGACCGCACGCATATCGATCGCTATTTCATCGCGCTGTTCATCGTCTCGCTGATTCTCGCCGCCGCGACGGCGCTGCGCTTCTATTGGGTGTCATGGCTCGGCGAACGGGTCACGGCCGATTTGCGGCGTGCCGTCTACGACCACGTAATGCGCATGAGCCCGCAGTTCTTCGAGACCACGCAGACGGGCGAGGTGCTGTCGCGGCTCACCACCGACACGACGCTGATCCAGACCGTGGTTGGCACGAGCCTGTCGCTCGGACTGCGCAATGTGCTGCTGGCTGTCGGTGGCATTGCGATGCTGGTCACGACGAGCCCGGTGCTGTCCGGCTACATCATCGCGACGCTGGTCGTAGTGGTCGCGCCCATCGTGATCTTCGGGCGGCGCGTGCGGCGGCTTTCGCGCGCGAGCCAGGACAAGATCGCGAACGCCAGCGCGCTGGCGGGTGAAGTGCTCAATGCAATGCCGACCGTGCAGTCGTACACGCAGGAGACCTATGAGGCGAAGCGCTTCGGTAGCGCTGTCGAACTGGCCTTCGACACAGCACTCACTCGCATTCGTGCGCGCGCGTCGCTGACGGCGGTGGTGATCGTGTTCGTCTTCGCCGCCGTCGTGTTCGTGCTCTGGCTGGGCGCGCAGGCGGTACTCGCTGGACAGATGACAGCGGGCCAGCTGTCGCAGTTCATCCTTTATGCGGTTTTCACGGCGGGTGCGGTGGGAGCCGTCGCCGAAGTGTGGGGCGATCTGCAGCGGGCTGCCGGCGCAACGGAACGGCTACTGCAACTACTGGCCGCGCGTTCGCCAGTGGAGGAGGCCGGGACGACCGTGCCGCTGCCCGCGCATGGAGACGGTATCCGTTTTCACGATGTCAGCTTCTCTTATCCGTCGCGTCCCGGCATCGCCGCGCTCTCCGGCTTCTCGCTCGATGTGCGTCCGGGTGAGCATGTCGCGCTGGTCGGGCCGTCTGGCGCGGGAAAGACAACGCTGTTTCAACTGCTCTTGCGCTTTTACGAACCGCAGTCCGGCGACATACTGATCAACGGCGTGTCGACGAATCAGGTCTCGCTCGCTTCATTGCGCAAGGCGATTGGTGTCGTGTTGCAGGAATCGGTGATCTTTTCGGGCAGCGTGCTCGACAACATCCGCTACGGGATGCCCGACGCAACACTCGCTCAAGTGCAGCGCGCCGCCGAGATGGCGGCTGCCGCCGGCTTTATCGCGGAACTGCCGCAAGGTTATGACACGTTCCTGGGGGAGCGCGGTGTGCGGCTGTCGGGCGGTCAGCGTCAGCGCCTTGCGATTGCGCGCGCGATTCTCAAGAACCCGCCCATCCTGCTGCTCGACGAAGCGACCAGCGCGCTCGATGCCGCGAGCGAACGGCTCGTGCAAACGGCGCTGGACAACGCCGCGCTGAACCGCACTACGCTTGTCATCGCGCATCGTCTTGCTACTGTGCAGCAAGCGGACCGCATCGTTGTTCTGGACCAGGGCCGCATTGTCGCGCAAGGTCGTCACACAGAGCTTCTGCAGAGTTCGCCGCTTTATGCGCAGCTTGCGGCACTGCAGTTTGGCGAACTGCACGGGAAGAGTGTGGAGCGTGACGTCTTGCGCGCTCACGTTGGATTTCAGTGAGCCGGTCAGGCGGACTTGCGCAGTTGTCGGCTGCAACCGGCCGCGAACCGTTCTGCATCCTGATCGTCGCAAGTACACCAGCATAGCGGGACGCGTTTGACTGCGACGTCCCGCTCACTTCATGCAATCGTCCCCGTAGGCGGGGCGCGACGACACTAGTCCGCCCGCACCTTCACATACCGGCCAGGCGCCGGTTCGATCGGCCGGTGTTTCGTACTGCCCAGCCGCGTGCGCGCTTTCACCTGCTCGCCCGCATGCTGCTTCAGCCACACGATCCAATGGTTCCACCAGCTACCCGGCTGTTCTTCGGCGGACTCCAGCCATGCTCCGGCGTTGCTGGCAGACTCGTCGCTCGTCCAATAGCTGCGCTTGTTCTTCGAAGCAGGATTGATGACGCCAGCGATATGCCCGCTAGCGCCCAGCACGAATTCGACCTTACCGCCCAACAGTTGTGTCGAGCGCCACGCAGATTGCCATGGAACGATGTGATCCTCCTGCGTTGCAAGCAGATAGCCCGGCATGTCGATGTGCTTGAGATCGACGGGCGTGCCGCACATCGTGAGCTTGCCGGGCACGCGGAGATTGTTCTCGAGATACATGTTACGCAGATACCAGCTATACATCGGCCCGGGAAGATTCGTCGTGTCCGCGTTCCAGTACAGCAGATCGAATGCGGCCGGCGTTTTGCCTTTCAGGTAGTTGTTCACGACGTACGGCCAGATCAGATCGTTCGCGCGTAGCGTTTGAAAGGTGAAGCCGAGCTCACGTCCGGGATACAGCCCACCGCGGCCGATCGACTGCTCGCGCATCGAGACACCCGCTTCGTCGACGAATACGCCGAGGTCGCCCGGTTCGCTGAAGTCGAGCAACGCTGTCAGCAAGGTCACACTGGATACCGACTCGTCGCCATTGGCACGCATCACCGCGAGTGCGGACGACAGCATCGTACCGCCGACGCACCAGCCCAATGCATTGACCTTATCGGCGCGACTGATGGCGCGCGTCACTTCGATGGCCGTCATCACGCCATGTTCGAGGTAATCGTCCCAACTGGTATGAGCCTTCTGTGTGTCCGCATTGCGCCAGGACACCATGAACACGGTGAGACCCTGTTCATTGGCAAAGCGCACAAAGGAGTTCTGAGGCTGCAGGTCCAGAATGTAGAACTTGTTGATGCAAGGCGGGACGATCACGAGCGGGCGCTGCGCGACCGTTGGCGTGAGCGGTGCGTACTGGATCAGCTGGAACAGATCATTCTCGAATACCACCGACCCTTCGGACACCGCGACGCTGCGGCCCACTTCGAACGCGCTCTGATCGGTGATCGAAATGGTGCCTTGCTTCATATCCTCCAGCAGATGCGTGAGGCCCGCCAGCAAACTGCTACCGCTGGTTTCGAGCGCACGCCGGATCACTTCGGGATTGGTTGCAGCAAAATTCGAAGGACTCGCCAGGTCGATGAACTGCCGCATGTAAAAACGGAGTTTCTGTTTTTCCTTCTCATTCAACGCGCTCGCCTCGGTCATGTCTTCGAGCATCTGGGCGTTGATCAGATAGTTTTCCTTCAGAAAGCCAAACCAGCCATTTCCGGACCATTCTTCGGCATGAAAGCGCCGGTCGCCACGCGTTGGCTCCACTACCGGATTCACGCCCGGCTTTGCGCCGAGCACGCGAGTCAAGGCGCTGTTCCAAAGCCCTGCTTGCTGTTGCCAGTATCGGGTGCTGGCACGCATCATGATGTTTCGAGCGCCGGATGCGACGGGATGGATCTCGTTGCCGTCGGTGTCCAATACGGTCATGTCGGGACCGTCGGTTAGCGGCAGTCCTCGCCAGAAATTGAAGCTGGCATCGAGCCAGCCTGTAGCGAACTCATCCGGCATGCTAAATAACATCTTCATATCAAGTCCCGACCATTACCTTTTATTCGCTGAAAGATCCGTGGATGTCTTGCTCAGCTCGTCGCGCGAAGTGGGCATGACGAGCGCGTCGCCTTCTATCACGACCTTGCCGCCGACCGTGCAGATCGTCGACATCACCACGCGGCGTTTCTCCGGAATCAGTTCCTTGATGGTCACTTCTGCGTGCACCGTATCGCCTGGGCGTACGGGGGCTTTGAAGCGAAGGTTCTGCCCAAGATAGACAGTGCCCGGACCCGGCAGCCGGCCGGCAATGGTCGCGGAGATGATGCTCGCCGTGAGCATCCCGTGCGCGATGCGCCCCTTGAAGGGCGTCGTCTGCGCGAATTGCTCGTTGATGTGAACCGCGTTCATGTCGCCCGACGCACCAGCGAACAACAGAATGTCGGCCTCCGTGATGGTCTTGGCAAAGCTGGCGCTCATACCAGGCTGCAGGTCTTCGTAGTCGTAACCGTTCAGTTCGTTCATGCGTTTTTCCAGTTGCCGGCGTGCATTCCCCACTTTCATCGTGTCTCGCACGTTATGGATCTGCATCGTTCGGTTAGTCCGAGCGGTTTGTCGTGCCTGATATCGTACTGTCAGGGTCCGTCGATGCCCGTGTCCAAACCTGCCGTTGCAGTGACAAAGCAGGCCATGCTGGCCATCAGGGCAATGCGGGATCGTCGCGCACTGGCGTGCGCCAGTGCGTCGAGATCAATGCTCCGGGTGGAAACCGACGCGGGTGATGACCGGGTCGGCGGTATCGTCATTTCAATCGGCTGTTTCGCCAGTCACGCGGCGTCACACGAAATTGCGAAGTGAACCACTTCGTGAACGAGCCTTGTTGCGAGTAGCCCAGCAGTGCTGAGACCCGGCCGATCGGATAGCGTGGATTGCTCATATAGCGCACGGCCAGTTCGCGCCGGACTTCCTCGACCAGCGTCGAGAAGCTGGTCTCCGCCGATTCGAGCTGACGCTGCATGGTGCGTACGCTCAGACCCAGCTGCCGCGAAACCAGCTCGACCGTGGCTTGCTCGAGCGGTAGCAGCAAATAAATCGCCTTGCGCACTTCGAGCGCAGCCGAGTCGGCACTCGCCGCGTTCATTGGCGTGGCGAGGCTTTCGGCGTATCGCACCAGTTCTGGATCAGCGGCAGGATTCGGGTAGTCGAGATCGGCCGCTGCACAGACGAAGCCGTTGAAGTCGCTTCCGAACTGCAGTGCACAGCCGAAGAACCGTCGATGAAACGTCAGGTCGGCAGGTCCGGCGTGAGTGAAATGGACAGTGCGCGGCTTCCAGTGGTCGCCGAGCAGGGCGCTGGCATGGCGTGCGAGCACGGCGACCGCCAGCTCGATCGCCTGCTTTGTCGGGGTGCCCGGTTCGACGACGAGTTCCTCCCTGATGGTGACCGTGTCGCCCGCGTTCTCGACGTAGACCGCCAGCGCTTCGTTGAGCAGATGCCGGTATTCGGCTGCGGCGAGCAGCACCTCGCGCAATGTGCGTTTGTGGGCGAGCAGGATATTGACCACGCCAGTCCCGAACTTCTGACGGGTTTCCGCCATTTGCAGGGCGAAGGTCGGGCAAGACGCCATATCGGCCGTCAGTTCGATGAGCCGGCAGCATGCGGTGGCCGGAACCCGATCGTCGGGATTGGCGAGCGCTGCCGCATCGATCCCGAACTGCTGCACGAGCTCGAACGGGTTCAGTCCGAGCCGCCGTGCCACATCGAAATAGCCGCCCATCGCCACCGACCGCAACATCGTTTCCATCGCTACTCCCGCTTGAACGTGTGGGCCGCCAACTCGCGCCAGCTACAGGCTAGGTGTTTTCACGGAGTGGCATGCAACGCTAAAACAATGGCGCCCAATCACAAAAGTGTAGCGCGTGATTCCCGTACTGTGCGGATATCGGTTCTGGTGTTTTCGCTGATGCGACGCGCCACCGGAACATCCTCACCCCACACCGGAGACAAAAGATGCAGTTTCTCGACGATTCGCTCCACCCGGAGAACCAGGACAAGGTTGTCATCACCACCGCGCCGTACGGTCCGGAATGGATGCCGGCTGACTTCCCGGAAGACATTCCGGTGACGATGGACCAGCAGGTCCAGAAGGCCGTCGACTGCTACAACGCTGGCGCCACGGTGCTTCACCTGCACGTGCGCGAACTGGACGGCAAGGGCTCGAAGCGCCTGTCCAAGTTCAACGAACTGATCGCGGGTGTGCGCGCCGCCGTGCCCGACATGATTATCCAGGTGGGCGGTTCGATATCGTTTGCACCGGAAAACGACGGACAGGCCGCGAAGTGGCTCTCCGACGATACGCGTCACATGCTGGCCGATCTCGACCCGAAGCCGGACCAGGTGACGGTCGCGATCAACACGACGCAGATGAACATCATGGAGCTGCTCTATCCGGAGTACCTGGCAGGCACCTCGCTGTCCAATCCGGCGTTCATGGCCGCGTACAGCGAAATGACCGTGCCTGCGGGTCCGGCATGGGTCGAGGAACATCTGCGCCGCCTGCAGGCCTCGGGCATTCAGCCGCACTTCCAGCTCACGGGCATCCACGCGCTCGAAACGCTGGAGCGCCTCGTGCGCAAGGGCGTCTACAAGGGGCCGCTGAACCTGACATGGATCGGCATCGGCGGCGGCTTCGACGGCCCGAACCCGTTCAATTTCTTCAATTTCGTGCATCGCGCGCCGGACGGCTGCACGCTGACTGCTGAGTCGTTGCTCAAGAACGTGTTGCCGTTCAACATGATGGCAATGTCGATGGGTCTGCATCCTCGCTGCGGTATCGAAGACACGATCATCGATCAGCACGGCAATCGCTTCACGTCGGTGCAGCAGATCGAGCAGTGCGTGCGCGTCGCGCGCGAACTCGGGCGCGAAATTGCCACCGGCAAGGAAGCACGCGAGATCTACCGCATCGGCGTGCAGTACGAGACGGCCGATGAGACGCTCGCGGCCAACGGCATGGCGCCGAACCGCGAGACGGGCGTCAGGAACCTGCCGCTGCGCGCGGCGTGATGGTGGGCGTGCAGTCCAGGCGGTAGTTGTCGCCGGTTTCAAAGGCGGGACTCCCCGGTTAGCGCCGGGGAGCGAGTTGCGATATCCATAAGCGGTCGCTGTGCCCTGAGGGCAAAGACGGCCGCTATCAAGCGGGACGAAGGAGACACATCATGCTCATGCAGCATGCCGAACCCACGGCGGGCAATGTACCCGTCACACAAGCGGACGTGCGCGGCTATGCATGGATCGTATTTGCCCTGACGGTCGGGCTGTTGCTCTCCGACTACATGTCGCGGCAGGTGTTGAACGCCGTGTTTCCGCTGCTCAAGGCCACATGGGGCCTTTCCGATACCCGGCTGGGTTCGCTGAGCAGCGTGGTCGCGCTGATGGTCGGCGTGCTCACCTTTCCGCTGTCGGTGCTTGCCGATCGCTGGGGGCGCGTGAAGAGCATCGTCCTGATGGCGGCGATGTGGAGTCTCGCGACGCTGGGCTGCGCGATCTCGACGAACTATGGCGAGATGCTGCTGGCGCGGGCGTTCGTCGGTATCGGCGAAGCTGCCTACGGCAGTGTCGGGATCGCAGTGGTCCTGAGCATTTTCCCCGCACGGCTGCGCTCCACGCTGACGGGCGCGTTCATGGCGGGCGGGGCGTTCGGCTCAGTGCTGGGCATGGCACTGGGCGGCGCGGTCGCGGCCCAGATGGGCTGGCGTATGGCGTTTGGCGCGATGGCGGCACTGGGGATCGTGCTGGTGATCGTCTACCGGCTCGTCGTTACCGAACAGCGTCTCGCGCTGCTGCAGCCGGCAAGCCTGAACAAGGCGGAAGGGCTCGGTGTGCGGATGAGCCTGCGCGCGCTGATGAAGGGGCTGTTCTCGACGAAGTCCGTCGTGTGCGCTTATGTCGGCAGCGGTATCCATCTGCTGGTTCCCGCCGCTGTGTGGGCGTGGATGCCGAGCTTTCTGAATCGCTACTACGGCATGCCCATCGGCAAGGCCGCGACGAGCGCGGCAGTGTTCGTGCTGGTGACGGGCGTTGGCATGGTGGTGTGCGGCAGTCTCGCCGACCGGCTCAGCAAGAATGGACGCGAACGCAAGTGGAGCGCTGCTATCGCCTTCTGCCTGGCGTCCTTCACGCTGCTCGCGATTGGCTTTCGCATGCCAGCGGGTCCGTTGCAACTGATGGTGATCGGCGTTGGCATGTTCTTCTGCGCAGGGGCGAGCGGCCCGTCGGGTGCGATGGTGGCCAACCTCACGCCGCCGTCGATACATGCATCGGCGTTTGCGACCCTGACGCTCGCGAACAACCTGCTGGGTCTGGCACCCGCTGCCGTGCTCACAGGCGTCATTGCCGACCGGCTCGGACTGCTCGGCGCATTGCAACTCGTGCCGTTTGCACCGCTCATCGCAGCTATCGCGTTCTTTATCGGCAAGCGGAACTACGCGAGCGATCTCGATCGCCTGAATACGCTGCGCGAAGAGGCCGCACACTGATTGATCCATGGCAACGCGTGCGTTACGCCGCGGGCCAAAACTAATTCGCAGTTGAGTAATGGATAGGAGATTCAACATGGCAAAGGCAGTGCGCTTCCATGAAACGGGTGGTCCCGAAGTCTTGCGCTACGAGGACGTTGAAGTGGGCGATCCCGGCCCAGGGCAGGTCCGCCTGCGTCACGAGGCAGTCGGCCTGAATTTCGCCGACACGTATTTCCGCAGCGGCCTCTACCCGGTCCCACTGCCTGCAGGCATGGGCGTCGAGGCGGCGGGCGTGGTCGAATCGATTGGCCCGGGTGTGACGAACGTCGCGGTGGGCGATCGCGTGACTTACACGGGTTTCGTCAATACGCTCGGCGCCTATAGCACCGAACGCCTGGTTCCAGCGGGTCCGCTCATCAAGCTGCCCGATGCGATCTCCAGCGAAACGGCTGCTGGCATGACCATGCGCGGCCTGACCGCGTCGTATCTGATGCGCCGTATCCATGACTTCAAGGCGGGCGACGTCATTCTGCTGCATGCCGCTGCGGGTGGCGTTGGGCTGATCGTGTCGCAATGGGCGAAGCTGCTGGGTCTGACCGTGATCGGCACGGTTTCGACGGAAGCCAAGGGCGAGATTGCCCGCGCGCATGGCTGCGACCACGTCGTCTACTACGGCCGGGAGAACGTTGCGAAGCGCGTGCGTGAACTGACGGATGGCGTCGGCGTGAACGTGGTGTTCGACAGCGTCGGCAAGGATACCTTTGAGGCTTCACTCGATTCGCTCAAGCGTCGCGGTCTGATGGTCTGCGTAGGCACGGCGTCGGGTCCGATCCCGCCGTTCAATCCGCAGATGCTGGCGGTGAAAGGCTCGCTGTATATGACTCGCCCGGCGCTGGCCGACTATATCGCCGACCCCGTCGAAAAGAACGAACTGGCAGGCGAAATCTTCGGGCATATCGCCGCGGGCCGCATCAAGATCGAGCTCAACCAGCGCTACGCGCTCGAGGATGCGGCGCAAGCGCACCGCGACCTGGAAGCGCGCAAGACGACCGGCTCATCGGTCTTCGTCATCTGAGGAACATGCCATGCAAGTCGAACCCTTGACGTGTACGATCGGCGCCGAACTGACGGGCGTGCATCTCGCCGATGCGATCCACGATGACGGCCTGTTTGCGGAAATCCGTGCGGCGCTGCTGAAACACCGCGTGGTGTTCCTGCGCGACCAGGAGATCACGCGCACCGAGCATGTTGCGTTTGCGCGCCGGTTCGGAGAACTGGAAGATCATCCCGTCGCAGGCAGCGATCCGGATCATCCGGGCCTCGTGCGCATCTACAAGAATCCGGACCAGCCCAACGACCGCTACGAAAACGCTTGGCACGCCGACGCCACCTGGCGGGAAGCGCCGCAGTTCGGCGCGGTGCTGCGTTGCGTGGAGTGTCCGCCCGTGGGCGGCGACACGATGTGGGCGAATATGGTCCTCGCCTACGAGAACCTGCCGGAGCACATCAAGACGCAAATCGCGGACTTGCGTGCCCGCCACAGTATCGAGGCGAGTTTCGGCGCCGCGATGCCCATCGAGAAACGCCTCGCACTGAAGGCGCAATTCCCGGACGCGGAGCACCCGGTGGTGCGCACGCACCCTGAAACAGGCGAGAAGGTGTTGTTCGTGAATGCTTTCACCACGCATTTCACCAACTATCACACGCCGGCACGAGTGCGCTTCGGGCAGGACGCGAATCCGGGTGCGGGCGATCTGCTGCGCTATCTGGTCAGCCAGGCTTACCTACCCGAGTACCAGGTGCGCTGGCGCTGGAAGCCGAACAGCATCGCGATATGGGACAACCGCAGCACGCAACACTATGCGGTGATGGACTACGCGCCGTGCCATCGCAAGATGGAGCGCGCCGGGATTATCGGCGACAAGCCGTATTGATGGGAAAGGCAACGTCGTCATGACTCTCGGTATCACACCCACCATTCTGATCGTGCCGGGCTTGCGCGATCACGTCGCCGGGCATTGGCAAACGCTGCTGGAGCAGACGTTGCCGAACGCGGCTTCCGTGCCGCCGCTCGAATACGACGGGCTCAGTTGCGCGGCGCGTGTCGCGGCACTCGATGCGGCGCTCGCGAAAATCGACGGCCCGGTGATTCTGGTGGCGCATAGCGCGGGCGTGATGATCACGGTGCATTGGGCGAGGCAGCACGACCGCAAGATTCACGGTGCGCTGCTCGCAGCGCCTGCCGACCTCGAAACGCCGCTGCCGGCTGGCTATCCGACTTTCGATGCGCTCGCAGTGAATGGCTGGCATCCCATTCCGCGCGAACGGCTGCCGTTTCCGAGCATCGTGGGCGCGAGCCGCAACGATCCGCTCGGGAAGTTCGAGCGTGTGGAAGCGATGGCGCATGACTGGGGCAGCCGTCTCGTCGATCTCGGCGAAGTCGGTCACCTCAATCCCGCTGCGGGCTTTGGCGAATGGCCGATGGCGACGACGCTGATCCGCGAGTTGCTCTGAGCTGACTGTTACCTCATTTGGCAAGAAAAGGAGCCTGCGATGTCACGTCAGGTAGGGATCGGTGTTGCCGGCGAAATCGAACCGGGCCAGCGCAAGCGGGTATTCGTCGACGGTCGATGCATCGTGGTTTTCAACGTCGATGGTGCGATTTACGCGATCGACGACTCGTGCCCGCACAACGGCGCGTCGCTCGGGAATGGTCAGCTGGAAGGGTGCGTACTGCGCTGTCCCGCACACGGCCTGCGTTTCGATCTGCGCACGGGATGCACGCCCGGAACGGGCGGCTTGAGCCTCATCAGGTTCGCCGTTGAGACAGTCGATTCGAAGCTGGTCCTGAATCTCGACGAACAGAACACAGTGCTGACGAACGTGACAGGCGGCAATGCAGCAGGACAACCGGAAGCGCGGCAGTGCGCGACCAGACAGGAGAAGCAACAATGCAAGGTTTGATGATGCAGCAGCCGCTGCTGGTCGCGTCGCTGCTCACGCATGCGGAACGTCATCACGGTGGGCAGGAAATCGTGTCGCGACGCGTCGAAGGGGATATTCACCGCTATTCGTACCGGGACCTCGCGCAACGCGCACGCGGCATGGCCAATGCGCTTGCCGCCCTCGGCATCGAGCAAGGCGAGCGGGTAGGGACGCTCGCATGGAATGGCTACCGCCATATGGAGCTTTACTTTGCCGTGTCGGGTTCCGGCGCCGTGTTGCATACGCTCAACCCACGGCTGCATGTCGATCAGCTCGCGTACATCATCGAGCACGCGCAGGATCGCATCGTGTTCTTCGACCTCACGTTCCTGCCGTTGATCGAGAGCGTCGCGTCGCGCGTGAAAAGCCCGAAGATTTTCGTCGCGATGACCGATCGGGCGCACATGCCGACAACGCATGGCCTGTCCTCGATGCTGATGTGCTATGAGGATCTCATCGATCTTCACCATGATGTATTCGAATGGCCGCTGCTCGACGAAAACAGCGCCTCGTCGCTGTGCTACACGTCGGGCACCACGGGCAATCCGAAGGGCGTGCTGTACAGCCACCGCTCGACCGTGCTGCACACCTATGCGGCAGCGTTGCCCGATTCGCTCAACTGTTCGGCGCGCGATGCAATTCTCCCCGTCGTGCCGATGTTCCATGTGAACGCATGGGGATTGCCGTATATCGCGTGTATGGTCGGCGCAAAGCTGGTGTTTCCGGGGCCGGCGCTCGACGGTAAATCCCTCTACGAACTGATCGAAGCAGAGCAGGTCACCTTGTCGGCGGGTGTGCCGACGGTCTGGCAGGGACTGCTCGCACACGTCGACGCGATCAAGGGTGCGTTCTCGCATATGAGGCGCACGATCGTCGGCGGCGCAGCGTGTCCGACTGCGATGACGGCCGCATTCAGGGAGTCTCATCGCGTCGAGGTCCTGCACGCCTGGGGAATGACGGAATTGAGCCCGGTCGGCACGGTCTGTAGTCTCAAGGCGCATCAGCTTTCGCTGCCTGTCAGCGAGCGTTACGCGGTCCAGGCGAAGCAGGGGCGCGGGGTGTTCGGCATCGACATGAAGATCGTCGATGCGGATGGCAACGCGTTGCCGTGGGACGGCATTGCGGCGGGCGATCTGCTGGTGCGCGGTCCGTGGGTCGCGAGGGAGTACTTTGGCAGCGAAGGCCAGTCGCCGCTGCGCGACGGCTGGTTTCCGACGGGCGACATCGCAAGGATCGACGCTGATGGTTTCATGCAGATCACCGATCGCAGCAAGGACGTCATCAAGTCGGGCGGAGAATGGATCAGTTCGACCGACATCGAAAACGTCGCGTGCCTGCACCCCGACGTGACGACTGCCGTCTGCATTGCCGCGCGGCATGCGAAGTGGGACGAACGGCCGTTGCTGCTGATCGTGAAGAAGCCGGGAAGCGGGCTGGACGCGAACGGAGTGCTGGCTTTCCTCGACGGACGCATTGCCCGATGGTGGAAACCCGACGCCGTGGTGTTCGTCGATACCGTTCCTATCGGCGCAACCGGCAAGGTGCTCAAGAACCAGTTGAGAGATCAATTCGGCGACTACTACCTGACGGCCTGACACGCGAACCTGAGAGGCACGCGTTCATTTGATCAAACAACGACCGGGAACATCCCGGCACTTATAGAACCAGAGGAGACAAGATGAAACTGAAGTTATGCTGCGCTGCTGCGCTGGCGATTTTCGCCACGGTGGCCCATGCGCAATCGTCGGTCACGCTGTATGGCGTCATCGACACCGGGATGCTGTATCAGAGCACGTCGGCGGCAACGTTCCAGCCGCATGCGCCTAACCTCGGCCACGTTTACCAGCTCAAGGACGGCGGTATCTACGCCAGCTTCTGGGGGCTCAAGGGAAGCGAGGATATCGGCGGCGGCTACAAGATCAACTTCAAGCTGCAGGGCGTATTCAACTCCACGAACGGCAAGTTCGGTCTCGCCGATACGCCCGGCACGACCGCGATCTTCAACCAGTTTGCGACGGTCGGGGTATCCGGGCCATTCGGAACATTCGACGCCGGACGGCAGATCATCCCGATGATCTACGCGATGGCCGAAACCGACGTGCGCGGCGCGCAGTATTTCGGCAGTATCCTGACTGCATGGCTTGGCATCAATCAGGCGGCCGGCTGGCCCGGCACCAGCACCAACGCGCCGATCGGCGCCCTGTATGACAGCAATGCGCTCGTCTACAACTCGCCGAAATTTTATGGTGCTTCGCTTGCACTCGAGTACGCGCCGGGCGGCGTCGCGGGTCAGTTCCAGGGCGGTACGCGTGAATCCGCCGTGCTCAAATATTCGAACTACGGTCTGAATCTGTCTGCCGTGTACTACAACGGACACGATACCAATCCGTTCCCGCTGACGTATCCGGCCGCTCCCGCCGTGCCCGCGACAGGTCTCGCCAACAACCGTTTCTACTATTTTGGCGCGATGTACACGATCAGCGGGTTTTCGATATCCGCGTCTTACGGCATCGGCAAGAATCCGGCAAAAAGCAATACTGCCGATTTCGAAATGATATCGGGCGGCCTTGGCTACCAGTTCAACCCTAGCTTCAAGGTTACGTCCGGCTACTACTACCTGAAGGACCGGAACAATTCAGCGAACCACTCGAGCGAATTCGCAGTGGGCGCGGAATACAACCTGTCCAAACGGACCAAGGCCTACGCGCAGGTCGGCTATGTCGACAACAAGGGGACCATGAACCAGACGATCATCTACGGCGCGCCGGTTGCGCCGGGAGAGTCCACCACTGCGGCAATGGTCGGCATTCGCCATGCGTTCTGAGTTCACCACGAAGATCAACGGGAGTATTCGATGAAAGACAATCACATAGTTGAACTGGCCGTCGCGCTATTGTTCGTCGCAGCGTCCATGAATGCATGGCCCCAGTCGGGTCAGCCAGCAAGTGGGCCTGCCAGTGTACCGGGCGCATCCGCGATGACGGCGTCCGGCGCAGCCGCACCGGCTACCGGAAGGAAAGCAGATAGAGCGCTGCGTCGGAAAGTGTATGCGGCCATTGGAAAGCAAAAGGAGATCAGTGCCGGGGATATCGGCGTCACCGCGAAAGACGGCGCGATAACGTTGTATGGCTCGGTTACCGATGCATCGCAGATCGACAAGGTCGTGGAGCTCGCGAAAGGCGTTCCGGGCGTGACTTCGGTGACTAACAAACTGGCTGTGAAGAAGCCTCTCGGCGGGATGTAGGCGGTCTTGGTCGGTGGCGGTGACGATGTGTGAGTCGGAGTAGCGGGCCGCAATCGTAACTAAAGTCCTCTTCGCCTCTTGCTTCAAGCCGAGCCGTTTGAAACAGGCGGATAAAAGGCTTTCGCGATCGACGTTTCCGGTTCCGGGCAGAGGCGCAGAAACTACCGTTCATTCAAGGGCGAGGTTGTGTCAGGCACCCAGATCTGAACACAGTTGCGTCCGTGATTCTTGGCTGCGTACAACGCTGCGTCGGCGCGTTCCTGTGTTGCGCTGAGATCGCTTTCTTTCTCATCGTACAGGGCGATGCCGATGCTGAGCGTTTGCGAAACCGTAGCTCCGGATTCGAGCGATATAGGCGTGTCCTGCACGGCGATACGAATGCGTTCGGCGATCGTTCGCGCCTGTTCGAGATCGGTATCCAGCAGGATCGCGGCAAATTCTTCGCCTCCAAGCCTGGCCGCCAGATCGTCTTCGCGAAGTGCATTCTCGAACGACCGGGCGGTCACCTGAAGCACGCGATCGCCGGCCGCATGTCCCCACGTGTCGTTGACGCGTTTGAAGAAATCCAGGTCCAATGCCAGAACGGATAGCGGCCGGTGATGACGTCGCGCGTGTTCGACTGCTTTTTCGGCTGCCTTTGCGAAATACCGGCGATTGGCGAGCCCGGTCAGCGCATCGAAGTCGGCTTCTGTCCGAAGTTGTTTAAGCAATTGATGTTGATGGGTGATATCCACCAGTGTGACGAGTAGTGAATCCGGTTCATCTCCTTTATCACCTGTTCGAAGCCGGGTGCAATGCACGAGCATGTGCCGGATTCCGTCACGCGTGAGAAGAGGAACGGGCTCGTCCGTAACGACTTCACGCACTCGCGTCCAACTGCCGGCGTCGACAAAGAGCCGGGAAAACGGTTGGCCCTTACCGGCTACGGCGCCAAACAGCGCAAGCAGCGCTTCATTGGCCAGCACGATATTCTCCGTTTTGATGTCGACGATCGTGACGGGTGTCGGCATGTTTTGCACGATGGTCAATACCGTGCCCGCAAATCCCTCGATTCGATCGTGCAGGCGGTGCTCACGCTGGATAAGCAGCACGCCGCCCGCCAACATCAGAAGGAGCAGGGTAGTCCCGGCGAGATTGATGTACATGCTGTTCCGCAGACTGTCGCGGTAGCCGCTGACGGCGTAACCGACGTCCAGTGTCCAGTAACCGGCGGCCGGTCCCAACACTATCCTGCGCGTCGCGACGAGGCGCTCGGTCGGGTCAAAACTCCAGCGCGCATAGTGAGTGCCCGGGATTGGTCCTTGGCGAGCAGCATTGTCTTCAACGAGTTCATGCCCGATTGCCAATCCGGAATAGCGGGGATAGCGCGCGATAACACGATGCTCGCTGTCGCTCAATATGATCGCGGTGCCATTCACCAGCTTCACGCCTTCGAGCAGGTGCTGTTCGAGGGGAATCAGATAGACCGCGATGGCATCGAATTTCCCCGCCCGGTTGCGATGGCCTTCTGCTACGACCAGCGCGCCGCTTTGCCTCCACACAACAGGTAGCCAGAGATGGGTAGCGGGGGCGGCGCGTACCGTGTCCAGGATGGTAGTGAAGTTCGATATTTCGTTGCGGATGCCGGTGCGAGATCCAGCGATAAGGCGCGCACTCCCGTCAAACACGGCAATCGACGCATCGCCTAGCGACTCCTTTAGCGTGTCAGTTACATCGTGGAGAGATTTATCGGTGAGGTTGTCTGCGTCGATCAGGGTTCGCGTGACAGCCATCATCCCATTGAGATCCCGGAGGCGGTCTTCGACCAGCCGTTGGATAAGAGAAGTCTGTACATCCAGACGCTGTGCGGCCTGTTGATCGGCCGCCCGAAAGTCATGCAAGGACTGGTAGGTATTGACCACGATATTTGAAGCAACCAGCACGGCAAATACGGGCAACGCTTTCCGCAGCCACGACTTGCGCATGACGGGATTAAGCGACCAGCTAACAGTCGTGTTGAATGATCGCAGCATAGTTCGCCAAAGTCAGGGGCCCGCATTCACCGCATTTCAACGATCGTCGCACTGTTTCATCGGCTCAAGCTGCGTTCTGGGTTCGCCGAGCCAGGCGATGAGTTCCTTGCTGCGCATCGCCTTTGCGAACAGCCAGCCCTGTCCGTACTGCACGCCCCTCTCTACCAGATAGTCGACCTGGGCATCGTGCTCCACGCCCTCCGCCAGTATTTCCACTCCTAGCTCGTGTGCCATCCTGATGATATGAGGCGCGACGATGCTCGATGCCGCATCCTGTGCAATGGTGTCGATAAACGACTTGTCTATTTTGAGGACGTCGATTTTGAAGGTTTGCAGGTACGACAGGCTGGAATATCCGGTTCCGAAGTCGTCGATATACACCGGGTGACCGGCACGTCTGAACGCCGCTATTGTATGTCGCGTCGTGTCGGCGTCCAGGAAGATGCGCTCCGTCAATTCGATTCTGATCTGCGCGGGACGGATATCTGTTCCTCTCAGTCGAGCGGTGAGAACATCCAGGAAGCGACTCGTTTGCAAATCTTCACTGCTCACGTTGATGGAAACGTAGAACGACGGGCGCGAACGCAGGAGTGTCGTTAGTTCGTCAATCGTTTTGTCCAGTACGAGATCCGTCAATGGCTGAATAAGGCCGTTTTGCTCGGCCACTGCAACGAAGATTTCGGGCGAGATGTTACGGCCGTTCAACTTCCATCGGACCAGCGCTTCGACGCCGACGCATTCGCCGTCCACGAGCCTGACGATGGGCTGAAAACACACGTCGATCCGCTTGTGTGCAATTGCCCATTCGAGCGTCGACGGGAAGGAGAGTTGTCGTGAGATCTTCCTGAACGAAAGCCAGCCGAACAGGCCACCCACGACAACGCCAATCGAGAGCCACATGCCAAGCAATCCCGTCCAGTTGCCGAGCAGGCTACGACGCGGGGATTTGACTACCACGGCGAGAGGCAGGGTTGCCGAACGGCCAATCGCATAGTGCCACTGGTCGCTGCTGACGTTTCCCGCCTGCTTCCAGGCGTTGAGCATATCGGCCGAATCTGCACCGGTCGACAACGCCAGAAGCGCGTTGGTGTCGCTGCTGAACACGGCGATCGGCCTTCGGGCAGGATCGATCAGATCGACGTAAGACTGGCTGTCGATCGAAACGTAATTGCCGTTACGACCCACCTGAATATCCTGGCGCGCGTTGCTGAGCGGGTTTTTATGCCTGTACCAGATCAGAAAGCCATCGTTGCTGCGCCGGTCAGGCTCAGGCATCGTCAGATGACGTGCCCGTACGTCGCCTAAAAGCGGTGAACACAAATATTGGCCGCCGCCGTAAGCGCCCGCGTCCTGCACGTATCGGTAGTTGAAGATCACACGGGCAAGTTGCGCGATGTGGGCGGACGAGCAGGGCGCGCCGGGCGTCGCCTCCATGTCGGCGATGGCGGCCAGTGCCTGATAGGAAACGAGCTCCGCACGCATGACGGCTTTCGCTGCGAATTCCCGCAGATCATCCTGTTCCCGACGCTCGGCGTCTTCTTCCGCGATATAGACGCTGGTCAATACTGGCGCAAGGGAAGCAAGGCAGCCAAGCGCGATGGAAGCCGAAACGATCGACAGTCGCTTGATCATCTGGCAAGTCCTGTTGTGGACAACCGCGGAGGAGAACGCGCATGACACGCTGCCGTCCGATCGCGATCGAACGCGCGGCATCATGATGTCAGCGTAAATCATAGTATCTGACGCTATTTTTTCAATGCATCCATACCTGTGCCGTTTCGAAGAAACACGTTCGGTACGCTGAATTCATTGACTGTCGCACCCCGTGGTATTGGAGTGGCTCGCGCTATTTTCAATGCAACTGCATCGTGCATCCGCTACACGGATGGGTTTGCGAAAACCTCCGATCCCCGTCGGCAATCTGCGGGAGAAGACTATGCTTTACTTGCGGGTGAAGCCGTCTGAATGTCGATGTCAAGTCAGTCCAGGGGAACTACGATGACTCTGTGGAGCAAACGGCAATTTCACGCGGTCCTGGGAATTGTCATTCGAACCAGGTCCGGAAAAAGCGGATGTCTAACCGTAAAGTGCGCCCTGCTCATCAGCATCTGCGCGTGCTTGTTGCCGTTGGCGGGATGTCCATATTACGCGGTGCCAGCCGGAGCCGTCGTCACGACACCAGCCAGTTTCGATCGGTCCTTCGCCGCTGCGTCCGGCGCAATGCATGACGAGGGTCTGGTCATCACTGTCCAGGATCCGGCCAGCGGCAACGTTGTCGGCACGTTCGAGGGCAGCACAGTGACGGCGAGCGTACGCCAGCAAGCTGATGGCAGCGTGGTCGTGCAGTTCAACTCGGTAGACGCGCGCGACCCCACACTGCTCAATCGCATCTCGCGCAGCTACGATCGGCGTATGGGGCGTTGAGCGTCTTTCCTCTGCGCGACGGGCCATGGAAATCTATAAATCATTCCTGCAATTTGCGAACTTATTATTCAATGCGAATTTTTCAATAATACAGTTTAGAAACCCTAAATGAGTTCAATCCTGTAAGATTTGACGTGCGCAGCACGATTCGCCGAAAGGAATGTCGGGAATAACTCGCGCGACGGTACACTAACCTCACCATTTGATAAGAAGTTGCAATCTGGTTCGCATTCGCGTTGTGGAGCCTTGTTAGATAAGTCACATCCGCTTGCGATAGCGCAAGATGTCGCCTATAACAGCCGACAGACCTTTACGTACTCGGTCCGAAGGCATATTTCTATTATCGAACGATTGTGCTTGCATCGCCTCTTTTCCCGCTATGCGTGCGCTTTCGTGCCATTTATTCACGTGCTGCCGCGTACTCTCAATACGCATGACGACAATCGCGTGAATCTGGATACCATAGACCGGAGAGAAGACTATGAAGATCATCAGACTCATATTGACTGGTGCGATTGTCACGTTCGCCTCGATTGCTACGGCACAAAACGAGGCTGCGTCTTCCCCGGCAGCCGCACCTTCGGCGCAGGGTGGCAGCAACGATGCGATCGTGAAGATGCGTCAGCAGGAAGCTGCCGCTAATCGCGCTTATGAAAAGAGGGTGGCGGCCGCGAAGAAGATCTATGACCACAAAAAGGCGGAGGCCAAGAAAGAGCGTGATGCAGCTATCGCCGCCGCGCGATATGGGACAAACCAATAACCAGCAGGCTTACATTTTTATATTTTGAAGTCCTTCAATATAGTCGTTGCATTGTCGCGAAAATATCGCGATACAGATTTTCAATCTGTATCGCGCGACCAAGGCGATCCACCCGGTGTATTCGAGGGTAGGCCAGAAAACCGTGTGTGGTACCGTCATTCGCGAGGTGCGGAATCCCGGCGTGCTGCAACGGAAATAACATGCTGCGAGGCGTATCAACCCATATCAACGCAGCTTGCGTCGAATGGGGAAGCCGACGCAAAAGGCCATCGCCGAGGCGCATCCAGACGACCCGGAATGCTGGGTCCCGTGTCGGGGTCGATGCGGCTCGAAGTGCAGGCCGCCATCGAGTTCGCGCGCAATACGGGCAAGGACGTCGTGATCGGCGCGCTGCCGGATATCGTCGCGATCACGGGGCAGGGCTGGTACGCGGATCGGTCTGCACGCGCCCGGGGTCGGTTTCTATCCGCCTGCCTGGCGCAGGGAGAGGTGCACGCATGCGGCAACGGTTGCTTCAATTGCTGCGTGAGCGAGTTGAGCGTAGCGTTGCCGGCGACACGCTACGGCGCGTCGGCACCGCCGGGATTCGACGAGGCGGGCGAAGGATCGGCAGTGCGCGGCACGCTCAATTGTCCTTCGGACGATGTGTCTTGCCCACCGTGTGGCGCCATGGTCCGAAGCAGGATGAAATCCCGTTCAGGATCGGGCATCGCGATGATCGCGTGCAAGGTCACTCTCGTCATCCAGCAAACATCCGATGCCGTTGCCTTCGACGGATTGGACGCGTAGAACGCATATCGCTCCATGTTCATCTCGTCGCCGTGCAGTTCCGCGATGAGCGTGCGCGAGAGTTGCTGATCGGCGGCTGCATACTGTTGTGGCGTTCCCGTTGCAACGGGCGCATTCGATGCCTCGATGACCAGCACCTTGAACAGCAGCGAGAAGTACAGGTCGACGTCGGAATCCGTCATCTCACGCAACGAGATGCGATTCATCACCGCGCGCATGTCGGACAGACCGAAGCAGTTGACGGGAACCAGTTCGTCGAGGAATCGGGTCAGCAATGTCACATACTTGAGCCGGTCCGAAGGCGTGAGATGGGTCAGCCCGTTCGACATGTATTGTTCACGCGCGGCCGGATCGAGAAAGATCTGATCGACCCGCCGTGTGTCGCCGTTGGTGCCCGTTGCGATGTCGGGGTCGTGCCGGATCTTCTCGACCCACGCGCGAATGATGTGAGCCTTGTTAGAGTTCGGATCGATGCCTGCCCTCAGTAGGAGGCTTTCCAGATCGACCTGCTGTGTATCCGTCGGAGCAGCGGAGAAGGTGGGATCGTCGGTCAGCGAGTCAAACCCGGGATCGCGGCGTATCGCGGCGCCAGCCAACGTCGTGGCCGCCAGTGCGAAGATCAGCAAGGCGATACAAGAGCCGGAATGTCTCATGTTGCCTCCCTGCATCGAGCCGCTTTACGCGTGTGTTAGCCCTGAAAGTCGGGATGAAAGAAGACGCGGGCTGTCTTGTCGTGAGTGTCCGTTTTTGTCACGGGCTTACGCGGCAGACCAATCGTATAGCCTGAGTCTTGACTTCAAGGCTGCACCTTCGCCCAGCCGGGTCCAGGATCGAACGAGGAAATCGCCTTCGCCTTCGCTGCGCTATCGGGGCCGAGATCGCGTTCATAGACCTGGCCCGCATGGCTGACCATGAAGCTCTTGATGCCCGTGTCCCCGTAGCGCACAGGCCACGCGAGCACGGCGAAGCCACCGAACAGCTTGCCATGCGCGACATAGTCGTAGGCACCACCCGGCGCATGCGGACCTTGCGACGTCAGCAGCTTGTAGTGGTAGCCGTGGTATCCGGCGTCCCCGGCATTGCGAGTGGTGGCCTGCATGAAAGCCGGGCCGAGCGGGCTAGGAGGCGCGTCGGGTTCTGTCGGCCAATACAGGCCGTCGTGCTTTCCCGGTGAACTCGACAGTTTCGACGCATACCTGAGCAGGCCGACGCCATCGTGATCGGTGAGGGCATATTCGCGCTGCGCGTCGTAGACCGCGAGCATCGTCTGAATGACAGCGAGTTCGTTTCGGCCGATGCGACGCAGGCGCATTTCCTCAACGCCCGCCTGCATATCGAAGTGCCACCCTTTCGCGCTCTTCGTGAGCGGAATGGGAAAAGTCCATCCGTCGTTGCCGACGGTAATACGGGCATGCTTGTCGCCCATCTGCTCGACCTGATGCGCCTTGGCCCATTCGTCGAGGAAGCGGCTGCGGATGTCGGCGCCGACGGGAGGAATCAGGTTGCGAAAGTCGCGTCCGAAGATGGATTGCAGTGTCGCCTCGTTGTTGTTCGTGACGGCTTCGCCGAATGCATTCATCGCGGCATCGGGCGTACTGAAGTCCTTCTCGGCGTGCGCCGCAGGCAATGCGCCAAAACACAGTACGCATCCCACGGCAAAGATGCGCACGATGCCCGTAAGCCGTCCCGAACCAAATCTTGAGGTGGATGTCATGCTCGTGTCTCCCTAGCGTCTTCCGCCGCCGCGCCCGCCGCCCCCACGCATGCCGCCGCCGCTTGGTCGGCTGAAGCCTGAGCCCTGCATGCTGGAGCGTCCCCGGTCATGGCTGCGTTGCGTGGCGCCGCCGGCGCCTACGCCCTGAAATGCGTTGTCGCGCCCGCCACTGACGCCGCCACCGCCGCCTGCTCGATCGCTGGCACGCGAAAAGTCGCTGGTGCCCGCGCGGTTCGACCCGCCGCCGACATTACCGCCAGCGGATCTGTCAGCGACACCCGCGCCACCCGCCCGATCGCCACCCCGATCGCCCATATTCGACCTGTCCGCGACGGATGCGCGATTGCCTGCGTTCCCCCGGTCGGCTGTATTGGCGCGTCCACCCGCGCCCGCGTCACGCCCGCGGAAATCATTGCGTCCCTCGGCGCCGCCGACATTGCGCGAATACTTGTCGCGGGTTGCATTGTCGCGGTACGCCACGCCCTGGCGATGGCTGCCGTCGTGCTGCCAGCGTCCACCCTCCACCTTGGTGCGGTCGAAGTTGCGATCGATGTTCGCGGCCTTGTTGACGTTGATGTTGACGTCGCCGCCGCCCCAGTTGCAGTTGCTGAAGATCGCGCCTGCCGCAGCGAGCCCGATTCCCCACGCGAATCCCGTCATCAGCGCCGCGCCCGGATAGTAGGCCGGATAGGGCGGCCAGTAGGTCGGCGGATAGGCGGGATAACTCCAGGCGCCATAGACCACCGTCGGGTTGTATGCGGGCACATAGATCACTTGCGGATTCGCAGGCTCGATCTTCACGATGGTTTGCCCACCCGCAGGTGCAGGCTCGACGACCACGTTCTGCTGTTCGTTCGACTTGAGATTGCCCGAGTCTTTCGCGCGGGCGCGCAGTCGCTGCACAGCGGCGAACACCTCCTTTTGCTGCGAAAGGAAAGCGTCGCCGAGCTTCTGGGTCCAATCGAGTTTGTCATTCATCGGCTCGAGAATTTGTGGGAACGCAACGAGCGATTTCACGCTGACATCCCACGGCTGGTTTTCGACGGCCTTCACGGCAGCGTCACCCTTGACGTTGGGATTGGCCTTGACCCAGCGTGCCGCGTGCACGATCTCCAGCGGATAGGTCGACGCCATCAAAACCTGCGACAGCACGGAATCGGGATACAGCGCGATCGGCGCGACCAGCGCCTCGATTTCTTCCGGCTTGAATGATTCGGCTGGCGCAGGCTGCGCGACCTGGGCTTCCTGGGCGCGCGCGGAGCCCACGCCGAGCGTCAGCACGACAAGCAGCCAAAGACATGTGGCTTTGGCCCGTCGTAGGTTCCACGAGGACATGGCCGCTCCTTCAGACTGGATGACAGGAACCTCGATGAATCGGTCCTGTTGCGACTGACGGCAGATTGCAGAATGGCTTGCGGGATATTACGGCGTCTTCTCAATATGATGTTAGAACATCTATCGGCGCTTGCGATGCAAATAGCCAGTGCTTTCGGCGCAGGGTAAGTCGGGTGGCGATGATTGATGACGGCTGCTAGAGTGCTTTTACATCTCTGCATTGTGACCGGCTCATTCTTCATCGCATTCAATCAGGAGCGGAGTGCAACGGCTCGCCTCTCGTGAACCCAGGTAGCTGCACGTTTTTAGCCTCGTACCGCAATCCGCCTTTCCCAGATCGATGAGTGGCATTAAAAGGCGCGCTGCGTGTGAGTCGTCGTTTGCGGAGGGCGAATATCAACGGCTGGCTTCAATGATGATCTTCGACGGCAGCCGTTCAGCATAGCCGACGCCGGTCCGGGAGTTGACCATGGTACGTCTCGCACAATGCGGCGCGGCAGTCCTGGCGGTCTGCCTCGTGCTCGTAGCGGTTTCAACCAGTGCGTGCGCGGCCGACGGTGACACGCTCGCGCAGGTTCGAGCACGCGGTGTGGTGAGATGCGGTGTCAGCGAGGGCGTCCAGGGGTTTTCCATCAAAGACCGATCCGGGCTCTGGAGCGGAATCGATGTGGACTTCTGCCGCGCGGTGGCGGCCGCAGCGTTGGGCGATCCGTCCAAAGTGGCTTATGTGCCGCTCAGAGCTTCTGCGCGCTTCCCGGCACTCATGGAAGGCATGATCGATCTTCTCGCCCGCAACACCACGTGGACGCTGCGCCGCGAAGCGGCGCTCAAGGTGCAGTTTGCGGGGGTTCTCTTTTATGACACGCAGGGATTTCTCGTGCGCCGCCCGGGCGGCATCCAGACGGCTGCCGAGCTGAAGGGTGCAACAGTGTGCGTGGAAAAAGAGACCTCCACACTGGTGCATTTGCGCGACTACTCCGCCGACAACCGGCTGGAGATCATGCCGTTGGAGATCGACTCCGCCATCGAAGCGCGGCGGGCCTTTTTCGCCGGGCGTTGCAGCGCGTATGCTGCCGATTCGGCACAGCTCGCCGCAGTGCGCATCGAGGCGCCCGATGGGCCGCAATCCGTGCAGATCCTGCCGGAGCGGATTGCCAAAGAACCGCTCAGCCCGGCCGTTCGCGGTGGCGATCAAAGCTGGTTGACGCTCGTACGCTGGGTGCTCTTCGCGCTTGTGGCGGCCGAAGAGTTGGGTGTCACGCGCGATAACCTGCAATCACGGCTGAGCGAAGCGGCAATCAGGCGCGCCCTTGCCGATGGCGACGAAAGCGATCGCAGTCTGGGCGTCGAAAGAGGGTGGCGGGTTCGCGCCGTACAAAGTGTCGGCAACTACGGGGAAATGTTCGATCGGAATCTCGGACCTCGTACATCGCTGAAACTGGACCGCGGCCTGAACCGGCTGTGGACGCAAGGCGGCTTGATGTACGCGCCGCCTTTCCGTTAAAAGATCTGGATGGTGACATGAACCAGGTGCAGATCTATATCACGGTTGCCGTATTCGCGGCCGTCATTCTACTGATCGCCTTCAACGTGATCGACATGGCTGTCGCGGCACTGACGGGCGCATGCATCCTGATCGCGCTCGGCATACTGGACGAGCGGGACCTCGTGGAAGCGGCCCGCACGGCTGCCGGGCCGCTTGGCTTGCTGTTCGGCGGCATGGTCGTGGCACGCGTCCTCGCAACCACAGGCCTGTTCGACATCATCGGAGACGCCTATCTCCGCGCGACAGGCGGAAGCGGAACACGCTTTCTGCTGATGCTGATTGCGCTCGTCGCGCCAATATGCGCTGTATTGCCCAACGCCACGACGGTCATTCTTCTTGCGCCAATTATTGTTCGCGTGTGCATCGCGCTCGACGCTGACTACGTCAGGCCTATGGTGCTGACAGCGATCATCAGCAACTCGGCTGGATTGCTCACGATAGTGGGCGATCCAGCAACCTTCCTCGTAGGCAGCGCGATCGGAATGACGTTTGGAGAATACCTGCGCCATGTGTCGCTCGGAGGGCTGATCGCGGTGCTCGTCATCGTGCCGCTTCTGCCCGTTCTGATGCGGGATCTGTGGGACCTGAAGCGCGCCTTGCCGCCCCGCGGCCCGGCGAAACGGATTGAACGGCCGGTGTATGCGACGCTCGCTGGCTCCGTACTCCTTTTCATGATCGTGTTATTCGTATTCGGCGAAAACTTGCCGACGCGTATCGTGCCGCCTGCCGTCGCGCTGATCGCAAGCGCCCTGGCGTTACTGGTGGGCTTTGCCGCCAAAGTCGAACCCACCGATAACGTGTTGCGCGACGTGGACTGGAAAACCCTGGTGTTCCTTGCGAGCATTTTCTGTCTGGTACAAGCGATGGCGAAGACAGGACTGCTCCAGATCCTGGCACTCAAGCTCTATCAGGTATTTGGCGGGCAGTTGACGCTCGTTGCTCTGACGCTGCTCGCTGGAATTGGGCTGCTGTCGAGCCTGCTTGCCAATGTACCCGTCGCCGCCGCGTCGATCGTGATGGTCAAGGGTTATCTCGTGATGGCCGAGGTCGTGCCTGAAACCGCGCTTTCGGCGGGCTTTTCCCAATGGCCCCCCGTTTCCGTGCCGGTATTTATCGGCATGATGTTCGGCGCAACCCTCGGTGGCAATGCGACGCTCGTCGGCGCAGCGGCCAACATCGTTGCGGCGGGCATTTGCGCGCGTCAAGGAAGACCCATCACGTTTGGCACATTCCTTCGGTACGGGTTGCCCATTACGCTGGCGCAGCTTGCCGTGTCCGCTTTGTACGTGCTCGCTTTGACCCGCTTCTTACGTTGAGGCGCTGCCGGAAGGGTCCGTCACGCTACGAACTAGCGCCGGCCGCCGCCGCGTGCGCCTCCTCCGCCGCCTCCTCCGCCGCCGCCACGGGCTGCGCCGCTCCCACGGTTGAAGTTCGAAGACTGTGCGCTCGCTTGTCCGCGATTGAAGTCCCGCTGCGTCGTCGCCGCGCCCCCGCCGACACCCTGGAATGCCGAGTCGCGGCCGCCGCCCGCGTACCCGCCCGCGCCTCCGTGACCGGCTTGTGCGTTTGACGAGCCCACGCGGGTGGGCGTTTGCGCGCGATTGCCCGCGGTCGCACTTCGATTGGACGTCTGTGCGCGATTGCCGGCTGCGGCATTGCGGTTGGGCGACTCTGCGCGATTGTTGACGCCAGCAGTCCGGTTGGACGTCTGTGCCCGGTTGCCGGCTGTAGCACCTCGAGCCGATTTGTCGGACCGATTGTTGGCACCCGCGCTTCGGCCAGCGCGGTCGGCGGTACTCACATTGTTCTGACGACCTGTTCGATTCCCGGCTTCCGCCCGATTGGCGACCCCCGCGCGCTCTGTGGCGCCGCCGGTGCGGCCGCGATAGTCGCGTCGCCCGTCGGCGCCCTGTGTACCGTTTGCGTACTTGTTGCGAGTCGCATTGTCACGATACGCGACGCCCTGACGATGCCCCGCATCGTGTTTCCATTTGCCACCCTCCACCTTGGTACGGTCGAAATTGCGGTCGATGTTGGTGGCCTTGTTCACGTTGATGTTGACGTCGCCGCCGCCCCAGTTGCAGTTGCTGAAGATTGCGCCCGCTGCGGCGATGCCAAGCCCCCACGCGAACCCGCTTGCAAGCGCTGCGCCGGGGTAATAGGCGGGAGGCGGCGGCCAGTAGGTGGGCGGGTAGGCGGGTGCGCTCCAGCCGCCGTAGACGACGGTCGGGTTGTAGGCTGGCACGTAGACGACCTGAGGATTGGACGGCTCGATGCGCACGATGGTTTGCTGCGCGGGAGCGGGCTGGCCGCCCGCACTCGGCGCTGGTACTTCGACAATGACCTTCTGTTGTTCGTTAGACGCCAGATGTCCGGCCTTTTGCGCACGCATCCTCAATCGCTGCACAGCGTCAAGCACGTCCTTTTCATTTGCGAGGAACGCATCGCCAAGGCTTTGGGTCCAGTCGAGCTTGTCATTCATCGGTTCCAGCACCTGCGGAAAAGCCACCAGAGACTTCACGCTGACGTCCCACGGCTGGTCTTGCACTGCTTGCACGGCGGCTTCGCCCTTCAGGTCCTTGTGCGTTTTCACCCAGCGGGCAGCGCGCACGATCTCAAGCGGATACGTCGATGCCATCAGGACTTGCGATAGCAGCGAGTCGGGATAGAGCGCAATCGGTGCGACTAGCGCCTCGATTTCTTCCGGCGGAAATTGCCGGGCCTGAGGCTCGGGCGTCGAGGCCGGGAGTGGGACCGACGCTGGGGCCGCGACAGAGGCTACGGCTGGCGCGGAAGCCGGCACAGAAGCCGGCGCCGAAGCGGGCTGGGTCTGAGCCTGCTGATCCTGTTGTTTCGATGGGCAGCCCGCCAACAGGACGACGAGGCTGGTGCTCAACAGTCGTGCAATCCTTATGGACATGGCCACCCCTGTTTCTTCGTCAGGCAGCGAAACGTTCCAGGGCGTCGACCGCACAAGGCCGCATGAGCAGGCGGATGAATTCGCTGATTGATAGATTGACGCGACGCTGCACTACGATTCGATGGTTTATCACTCACTAGATTAGTACTCGATGCACGATCGGTACAGTTAGATGCAGTGTGATCGAATACTGAAAGTCAGAAAAATGACGGTTCGCACAAAGTACTCCATCGGGAAGTTGGCGCAAGAGCGGCATTCAATTAGAGTCATCGAGAGGAGAAAAGCCATGCGGCGCGTCGACACGACGAGCATAGTGTGCGCTGCCTTCGATCCCACATGAGTTCACGCAACCATCTTTACTGAAACAATCCGGCCAATGGATTCGCTTTTCGCATTGATCGTGATGCCTGTTTCGGGTAGTGAATGCCATGTTCATTTCGTTCGTCCGTGGGAATCCGGAATCTGGCAGCGATGTCCATCGCGCGCACAGGGTTACCACCATGCGGACGGGAATTCGCAGTGGCTCTGCGAAGCGTTTGACAAGACAAAGGCGTCCTCGTCGTAACGGGTTGTTCCGGGCAACGTGGGTTGCAGCGATTTTTTCGGCTATCGTCTTCACGTCGGTTGATGCGCGCGCGGGTGATGAAACCCTCAGTTTCACGGACCCGGATGACGGGCAATTCGACGTAAGCGACTTCCTGCTCAAACACAAAGGCGCGTTACCCGTACCCATCCTGATCACCGAGCCCGCTGTCGGCTACGGCCTTGGACTCGGACTATTGTTCTTTTCCGATCCGGACTCTGACGCCGGGGCGGGTCCTCCCCGCGATAGCAAGGAGCGCGTGCCGCCGAACGTCACGGCACTGGGCGGCCTGTACACCCAGAACGGTACATGGGCCGCCGCCGCGGGTCACTTCCACACCTGGGACGATGACAGATACCGATACATTGGTGCGATTGCCAAAGTGGACGCACATCTGGACTACTTTGGCCTTTCGAGTCAGCCGAGATCCTATACGCTCCAAGGTGTTGCGTTGATCCAGCAAATGCTGATGCGTATCGGCAACAGCCGCTGGTATGCGGGTTTGCGCTATATCTTTTTCGATTCGTCGTCCACGTTCGGTTCTGGCGAAGCACCGGGAGAACTGGGCAGCGTGCAAAAAGATCAGCGCATCAGCGCCGGCAGTATCGTGGTGGACTATGATTCCCGAGACAATATTTTCTACCCGGGCGAAGGCAGTTTCCTCGAGATCGAGGCGCAGGCCGCCAGGACGGCTTTCGGCGGCACGCAAAACTACGATATCTACGCTGCGCGCGGCTACACATGGCAACCGTTGACGCATACGCTGATACTTGGCCTGCGCGTGGACAGCAGATTTTCCAGCGGTGACATTCCGTTTTACGCACAACCGTATGTCGATCTGCGTGGCGTTCAGAAGGGCCGGTACCAGGACAGAAATGCCGTGACGGCCGAAATTGAACTGAGATGGGATCTCGTTCCCCGGTGGTCATTGCTCGGCTTTACAGGCGTGGGGAAGGCATATGGACGATGGCACAGCTTTTCTGAATCGCAGAATGTACAGAGCGTCGGCGCGGGCGTGCGCTATCTGATCGCACGCAAGCTCGGCCTCGCGGTAGGCATCGACGTAGCACATAGCAAGGATCAGAACGCGTTCTACATACAGGTCGGCAGCGCGTGGCGGTGACTGAATCGATGTGCCTGCCCATCACAGGATGAGACGGATGAAGACGATGCGTGGCGAGATTCTCGGTGCGGTCGCTTTATGCGCTGCGATTCGGAGTGTAGAAGCCAGCCCCATTGACTTGTCGAACGCTTTGCCGAATTTTATCGGAGGCGGTATCGGGTCGACGACGGAGTATGCGGGTGGCAAGGACCGGATAGTCGGTGTCGTGCCGGGCATGCGCTATGTGACCAGTGGTGGTCACTTGCTGGAATGGTATGGAACCTACGCACAATATAACTTCGGCGACCTGGCGGGCTTCCAGTGGGGCCCTGCCTTGGCGTTGCGACTGGGCCGGCGAAACGTCGACGACCCCGTGGTTTCGCAGGTTCACAGCGTGGACACGACGCTGGAAGGCGGCGGCTTCGTCGGATACGAATACAGTCACGTTGGCGATATCCCGTATCGCCTGCGTGGAGAGGTCACGGTAGTCACGAATGCAGACGCGGTCTATTCAGGCGCGCGCATCTCGCTGAACACCAGCGCGTGGTTCCCGATCCATCAGCGGATGTTCGTCGGAGGCGGACTGGGGGCAACCTGGGTGAGTGCAGGCTTCAACGAAACCTATTACGGCGTAACGGCAGAGGACGCCGCCAGAAGCGGACTGCCCGTGTATACGCCGGGCGGAGGACTGAATCAGGTGACCGGCTGGCTTGCCGCGATCTATCAGATCAATCCGAGCTGGTATGCAGGCGCGATGATTTACTACCAGCGCATCAGCGGGGACGCAGCCGGCAGCCCGATCGTCACGCAGCGGGGTACGCGGAACCAGCTCACCTATGGAGTCGGCATTGCTTACGCCTTTCGCTAATGTTTTGCCCGCATCGGTTGGCAGCATCCGTTGGCAGCATCCGTTGGCCGGATCCCATGTCGACAGATTGACGAAGCGGATTTGAACAACCACGATATAAAGAATGAGCCGCGGCTTCAGCAACCCGGCGTGTTTCCAGAGCCGCGCACGGCCGCCGGGCGATAGCCTGGCCGTGCCGCGTCAACGGGCGGAGACTGGTCGCCACTAAAGGAAAGCAACCTGACGCGTCAATTGACAGGGGGGCTTGATGCGGTTTCGCACCATTGAGTCAGCTTGCAGTCTCGGAGACGATCGCCAAGGCACACTGGAGACGGCCATCTTCCGGCGGCCACGGCCGCGTTGCACGTTATTCCTGGCGATGTGCGCGGGCCTGATCGTCGCCTTGCTGTCGCTTCCGGCACACGCCCAGCAAACATCGGGTCAACAACTATCGAACCGCACCGTTATCGGCGGCAACGTGAAGCAGCACGCCGACGCGGTGCTCGCTGTGATGAGCTACACGACGGTCCCCGATGTCACGACCAGTTCGCTTTCGATCAACAATGGCACTTCCGGAAATCCTGGCTTCGGTCAGTCGCAACTGGGGGGCGGGTTTACGATCAGCAAGTCCTTCCCGTTGTATGTAGAGGGCACGCTCGCCTATAGCCGCTACGACCCGACGTTCGTCGCCACGGACGGTGCCCAGCAGCGTGCATTGCCAACCCGATGGAACACTTTCAGCAGCACGGTCGGTATCGGCTGGGATTTCCGGATCACGGATGAACTCGTATTCCGCCCGATTCTCAACGGTACGATTGGACGCGTATCGAGCGATCTGAAACTCGGGCAGTCGGTCGTCAACCATGTGACAGACAGCAACCTCCAGTTCCTGGAGAATGGATCGCTCGATGCATATGGCTATGGCGGCTCGCTCGTGCTCGACTACGAACACTACCGCGCAAACTATGAGATTGACGCTGAATTGCGCGCGACGGATATCTACCTGCGCAGCTTCGGTAGCTCGTCGGAGGCCGTTCAGGGTTCGGCCATGGCGCAGCAAGTGAGCCTGTGGACGCGCTGGCGTGCGCCGACAGGCTGGCACGCACTCGACCGGCCCATCCGCTATGTGCTGGAACTGGCCTACTCGCATTACTTCGGCGACAGCGCCGGGGTGCTCGGTTTCAACGATCTCACGTCGTTGGGCGTTGGACTCGAACTCGACAGCAGCAAATATCCGATCGTCATCACCCGCACGCGAGCCCTCGTGAGATATGTTTTTGGACACAACGTGCATGGCGTGTCGTTCGGATTTGCCGTGAGCTTTTAAGTGCATCGGCGCAACCCTCATCTGAGCTTTCAGTGGCGTTCAAACCACGTCACCGGCATCAAGGAATCGGGCGAGGCTGTCAGCGACTGCCGCACGGAATGAGACTAAAGTCCAATAACGCCCTTGGGATAGAGCGCCTAGATTGAATAAGTCTCCAGGCCACCATACCCTCAAAAGGAGGACCGTCCGGAAGCGTTCTCGATGAACCCATTCACGCGGCGTCAGTTCATTCGTGTTCAGCACTTCGCCAGCGAACGCACGCGCGTATCGGTTCGCGTAGGCGCGTCAAGCGCTGGCGTGGGGAGGGGTGTGCCGTCCTTCCGCACGTGGCCAGTGGTAGCCTGCTTCCTGATCGCGCTTGGCGCTTGCATCATTCCGGCCGATGCCGCGCCTCTGCCCGCCGCGCTGCAAAGTATCGTCAACACCGCGACGGGAGCCGCATCGCCAGTCCCGGCATCGCAACCCGCATCTGCATCTTCCCCTGCCAGCGAGGCTGAGCTTGCGCGCTCGCTGGACACCTTGATCGATACGCTCGACAACGACACAAAACGCAATGCGCTCGTTACCCAGCTAAAAGGGCTACGAGACGCCAGCCAGCATGGTGCGCCCGCAGCGCCTGCACCAGCTAAAGGCGATCTGCTCGGCGCGATCGCGTCCGGCCTCGCATCCGTCGAGACGAATCTGAACGAAGGTCGCACACCACTGCGTTTCTGGGCGACCCGTTTCAGCGGGGCAGCCAGCGAACTGCGAGCGATCCTCACAGGTTCGCGTGGGGAATCATTCGGCAAACTTCTGATCGGCATGGCTGTGACGCTTGCGGGATGGGGCGGTTGCGCAGGCTTGCTGGTCTATTTGCAGCGACGCATCTGTGCGCGTTATGGCTGGCATGTCGCACTCGCGCCGAATCCGACGTCGCTCGACATGCTGGGCTTCGCTTTGCGGCAGACCGGACCCTGGATCGTCGCGTTCGTGGCAGTGCTGCTGTTCGTGCAGGCAATGCCCGATGCGCTCGGCCGAACCCTTGGGCTTGTGATTGCCTATGCGATCGTCGTGGGATCGATCTTCTCGGCGATCTGCATGATCGTGTTCTCCGTGTTCGGTACGGCACATCGGCGCGTCGCCGTCCAGCAGTTGCTTACGCAGGGTCTTTGGCCGCTCTTTGCAATCGGAGCATGTGGCGCGCTTGGCGACGCAACGGCCAATCCGGAGGTGATACGCCTGCTCGGCGTGAATTTAGCCGGGCTCGTGTCGAGCTTCGCCAATATGGTGGCGGCCATTTTGATCGGTTACTTTGCGCTCGCTTACCGGCGGCCCGTCACGCACCTGATAAGCAACCGCGCCTATTCGCGCAGGCGCGATCACAAGTTCGCCACGGAAGCGCTCGATATTCTCGCGTCACTGTGGCATATCCCGATCCTGCTGATCGCGATCGCATCCGTCGTCGCAATCATTGACGGGCGCGGTGAGGAGGGGAACGTCCTGCAACCGTCTCTTCTCAGCGCGCTGTTTCTTGTTCTCACGCTGTTCGTGTCTGCGTTGCTGCTGCATCTGACGCGTCGTAAGGACTCGCGCGTGCAGCGCCGGGCGCCGCACCTGATGCGACTGTTGCGCTTCGCCACCATGTTGTTCCTTCTCGCGATATGGCTCGCGTACATCCGGTTTGAACTGGTGCTGTGGAGT